>JBJMQT010000020.1:0-44231 GCA_045802525.1 Gemmataceae bacterium | reverse complement strand
CCAATCGCGTCAAACCCACTGGCATAATGCAGAAACACAACCGGCATAGGGTCTTGCGGATCATGTATGGCGACGGAAGCTAAAACTTCGAGGCAGCGCTGTGCATGAAATTGTTACAAGAGGTAGGCCTAATGCAGTAGAAACTGCCAATCAGAGTACGAGCAAGACGCGCACGTCCATGACATTGGTTTGAGTGAGCCCCGTTTTCAGCAGGTCGCCCGTCGCGGCAAAGAAGGTATAGGCGTCATGGCGAGCCAGGAAATCGCCGGGTTCAAGGCCCAAGCTATGTGCTCGCTCCAAGGTCCGGGCATCGGCGATGGCGCCTGCCGCGTCCGTGGGACCATCTTCGCCGTCCGTGCCCCCGCTCAGGATTATCACGTCCTCCATCGCGCTGGAAACCTCTGGAGTATGGGCAGGCAGGTCTTGTAGCCCCTCTCCCCCGATTACGGAGGAGAGGGGAGAAATCTGGCCAGTACCCCGGGCAGTAGCACTACCCGCTTGTGCCAGCTTTACCAGGCTTGCCAGGACGAATTCTTGGTTGCGTCCGCCTTTGCCGGGAAAGTTGCCCAGGGTGACAGTCGTTTCGCCTCCACTGAGGAGGCATGCCGGTGGGGTCAAAGGCAACCCGTTTGAGCGAATGCTGCGCAGGATCCCCGCATGGACTAGCGCCACTTGCCGAGTCTCGCCTTCGAGGAAGGAACCGAGGTTCAGCACGCGATAACCGAGGCGTTCCGCTGTTTTCTCGGCCGCCTGCAACGCACGGGCATTATTGCCGATGACTTGATTGTGAACATGGCGAGGAAGCTGTTTGAGCGTTTCCGGGATATCGCCCTGCATTCCTCTCTTCAGACAATTCACTATGGAATGGGGAACGCGCCCTTCGAGCTGATACTTCTTCAACACTTCGAACGCGTCAAAGAACGTGGTTGGATCAGCCGCCGTCGGCCCGGACGCAATCACATCCAAGGGATCGCCGATCACGTCTGAGATAATCAAGCTGAAGAGCGTGCGGCCTTTGAAGGCCTGAGCCAGCCGGCCGCCCTTGGTCTGGGAAAGGTGCTTGCGGACGCAATTCATTTCATTGATGGTCGCTCCACAAGCGTGCAAAAGGCGTGTGACCTGTTGCTTGTCGTCGAGCGAAATACCTTCGGCCGGCGCCGGCAAGAGCGCCGATCCCCCGCCCGAGAGCAGACACACGGCCGCGTCATCCGGGCCGGCGCCGCCAAGCAGTTTGATGATTTGCTCAGCGCCCTCGACGCCCTCTCTAGTGGGCTCGTTGGTTCCCGCGGGCCGGGCGGCATGAAGCCGGATCGCCCGCAAAGGCCGCACTAGCTCCGCCGGGACATTGACGATCCCTTCCATCTTTGAAATGAGCTCGGGCAAGAGCTCTTCGAGTGCCGCGCTCATGGCAGCGCCGGCTTTGCCCGCGCCTACTACCAAAACGCGGCGTGCCTGGTGCAGGGCAGGGCGGAGAGAACCGTTTTGGTGGGCCAGAGCTTCACGCAGGAGCACTTCCGGCCGCACGGCATCCAACCCGGCTTGCCAGATGGTGCGGGCGTCTTCACGGTGTTTGAGAACGTTTCCCGGCACGGTGACAACTCCGACTTGAAACAAACCTATCCACGATTCGGACGAATTCTCACGAAGGGAACGCTAAATAAGAATACTGCTCAGAGTCATTTGGAGCTAATCCGTATCTCGGCCATTCATTTGATTCGTGGATGAATCGCGTCGGTTCACTCGCTACAATCCCCAACAGATTGTCCCTCCAGGAGCCCTAGCATGACCGGTAAACCGAAGGTCTTCGTTTCACGAATTATTCCCGAGGCCGGGCTACAGCGCATTCGCGAGCAGTGCGATGCCGAGGTCTGGCCGGACCAAATGCCGCCGCCTTATGAGCTGCCCCGCACAAAGGTCGCCGCCTGTAACGGCCTGGTGTCGCTGCTTACCGACAAAATCGATGCCGCCCTGCTTGACGCCGCCCCGCGACTCAAGGTGGTTAGCAATTATGCCGTGGGCTTTAATAACATTGATGTCCCAGCGGCCACGGCCCGCGGCGTCGCTGTCGGCAACACGCCGGGTGTGCTTACCGACGCCACCGCCGACATGGCCTTCTGCCTGCTAATCGGAGCCGCCCGCCATCTCACCGCTGGCCACCAGTACACCGTCTCGGGCCACTGGAAAACTTGGGAGCCGCTCGGCCATCTGGGACAGGACCTTGCCGGCCAAACCCTCGGCGTGGTTGGGATGGGTCGGATCGGCTACGCCCTGGCCAAACACTGTCATGCCGGCTGGGACATGAACATCCTCTATTATGATGTCCACAAAAGCGAAAAGGCCGAGACGGATCTGGGCGCCAAACAGGTTGATTTCGACACGCTCCTGAAAGACTCGGACTTCATCTCGGTGCACACGGATCTGAACGAGAAAACGCGAGGCCTCTTCAGCACGGCCCAGTTCCAGAAGATGAAACGCACCGCCGTCTTCGTCAACACGGCCCGAGGCCCCATTGCCGATGAAAAGGCGCTCTACGAAGCCCTCAAATCCAACACGATCTTCGCCGCCGGCCTCGATGTGACCGATCCGGAGCCGCCCCGCATGGACAATCCGTTGCTGAAACTGCCGAATATCATTATTGCCCCGCACATTGCCAGCGCCACCGTCGGCACCCGCAACGCCATGGCCGAGATCTGCGCCAATAATCTGATCGCCGGCCTCACCGGGCAAAACCTGCCGGCCTGGGTCAACCCAGAAGTGGCGGAGAAGCGAAGATAAGCTTTCCCCGTATAATGTTACTGGGGATCAAAACGAAATCCGAAATCCGAAAATCGAAATCCGAAACAAATTCCAATGACCAAAAAAGCAAATCCCAAACCCGACGCGTACAGGTTTTCGTTATTGAGACATTTGAATTTGTTTCGGATTTCGATTTTCGGATTTCGGATTTCTTATTGTCACGGTTTGGCAACCACAAAGGAAAATAGATTATGAGCACTGTCGCCATGCGAACCAGCAATCCGGCCTTCCGCGACTCGGTTTTTCGCGAGGCAAGCCAGGATCTGGTTCACTCATCCAGCATCATGACGGTCCAAGGTACCGCTATTAAATCAATGCTTCTCGTCGGCATTCTCTTAGTCACGGCGGGATTCACTTGGACGCAGACCCTCGACACGAGCGCCGAGACAATTAATCCGGCGGGCATTCCGTACGTGCTTGGAGGCGCCCTTGGGGGCTTTATCCTAGCTATGATAACGATCTTCGCGCCTAAGGCCTCGCCCTATACGGCTCCGCTTTACGCAGCCGCCGAAGGCCTGTTCCTGGGCGGCATTTCGGCCATCTTCGAAAGTGCCTACAACGGCATTGTGCTCCAGGCGGTCGCTTTGACGATGGGCACTCTCGTAATGCTGCTCGTCGTCTATGCCTCCGGGCTTGTCCGTGTGACGCAGGGATTCCGGGCAGGCGTCGTGGCGGCAACGGGAGGCATATGCCTTGTTTATCTGATGAGCATTGTCCTTCGCTTCTTCGGCACCGATGTGCCTTACATCCACGGGAGCGGCCTCGTCGGCATAGGGTTCTCAATTTTTGTGGTGATCATCGCCTCTTTGAATCTAGTCCTCGATTTTGACTTGATATCGACCAACGCCCAGCGGGGAGCGCCCAAGTACATGGAGTGGTACTGCGGGTTCGGGCTGCTGGTTACGTTGGTTTGGCTGTATCTGGAAGTCTTAAAGTTGCTGGCCAAGCTGTCGGACCGGCGGAGTTGACGCGAGCAGTCAGAGCCGCGGCCGTTAGGGAGCGATCCCGTCAACGCTCCTTACGGTCGCGGCTCTGTTTTGCTTGCATCGTTTGGCGGCTTGGACTGCCTAAGCGCCTCCAGCCGCTTGCGAATTTCAGCCTCAAACCCCCGGTCCACCGGTTCATAATACCGGCGCGTCTCCGGCAAATAGTCTTGTTGCACGTAACCGCCTTCATGGTCGTGGCTGTATTGGTAGCTTTCGCCATGGCCGAATTGCTTGGCGCCCTGGTAATGCGCATCACGCAGATGCTTCGGCACGGCCAAAGTCCGACCGGAGCGCACATCTTCACTGGCCTTCCAGATCGCCATGGCGGACGCGTTTGATTTGGGCGCGGCCGCAATATAGGTTACGGCTTGCGCCAATATCAATTGGCATTCCGGCAAGCCGACAAGCTCCACGCCTTGCAAAGCCGCCGCTGCTACAACCAGCGCCTGCGGATCGGCATTGCCCACGTCTTCGGATGCACAAATAACGATACGGCGGATGATGAAGCGCGGATCTTCCCCTGATTCAAGCATGCGGGCCAGCCAGTAAACCGCCGCGTCCGGATCGCTGCCGCGCATGCTTTTGATGAACGCGCTGGCGATATCGTAATGCGTGTCTCCGGTTGGATCGAAATCAAGCGCTTTGCGCTGGATCGATTCTTGGGCGACCTCCAGGGTGAAGTCGACCTGCCTTTGCTCGGAAGAAAGCACGCCCACTTCCAAGGCGTTGAGCGCCCGTCGGGCATCGCCATCGCACGCTTCGGCCAGAAAAGCTAAAGAATCCTCAGCCATGATTACGGGCACCGTCCCCAGTCCGCGCTCTTTATCGTTTAGCGCCCGCATCAGTAGGGTTTTGATATGTTCGCGCGAAAGCGGCTCGAATTGGAAGATCTGACTGCGGCTCAAGAGGGGCGAGTTGACGGCAAAGAAAGGATTTTGCGTGGTGGCGCCGATGAGGATGATGCGCCCTTCCTCGACATCCGGCAGAAGCACATCTTGCTGCGCCCGGTTGAAGCGATGCAACTCATCGACGAAGAGAATAGTCCGCTGGCCGCCGGTTTCCAACTCCGATCGGGCTTCGTCCAGGATTTCGCGCACCTCCTTGATGCCGGCGGCTACGGCATTAAGTTCACGAAAACGGCAGTGCGTGTGCTGCGCAATGACGTGAGCCAACGCGGTCTTGCCTGTGCCAGGCGGTCCGTAAAAGATCACCGAGCTTAGGCGATCGGCTTGCAAAAGGCGGCGCAGAAGCTTGCCGGGGCCGAGGAAGTGTTCCTGACCAACAAAGTCTTCCAGCCGGTTGGGCCGCATGCGTGCGGCCAACGGCTGCGCCTTTTTCAAATGGGCATCCTGCTCCGCCTGGAAAAGGCCCGTGGTTTTCTTGCGGAATTTCGCCATGGCAGTCTAGGCTACCACGCATACCAGACAAAGACGAGACCCGCGAGTTGCAGAACGCGCCGAAAGAATGCGTGAATCGCTAACTGGTCTGAACAGCGGCCGGGAGCAGAGGTGAAGGTGACACAACGTCTCCTGGCTGATAATCTCGCTATAGAATCGTTGGGAATTGTGTTCTAAGGTCGTGCAAAGTGGCCGCACCTACCCAAATCCGGTTGAACCTTGGAGGGGAAGGCGAGGAAGGAGATGTGATTAACCAGCAACCGGAGTGGGTGGCAAGTCGTCCGCCCCACTGGAATATTGTTGGACCCCACTTAGTAGCCCTTATTGCGTCTGGCGAAGCATTTCTGTTTTGCCGAAATACGGAACTTTCTTTTCCAGACGACCGTTGACTACGTCTTTTCCAACAGCGTGCCGATAGATATCAACACCTGGTTGGGGCCAGGGGTGCATAGCAGTGAAATACGCCGAGTCCTACGTTCTGGCGGCGAATGGCAGCACGACGGCACTGTGGTGTACACCAAGCCATGAATAGGTTTGCTTCCTTGCTGAAGTATCGAAGAGGCAGGGCGCCGGCCGATGCTCAGAAGAAGGCTCGTTTGCATTTCCCCAGTCACGTATCGGAAAGCAAATTCAAGCTGCGGGATCCGTCCGACCCAATCGCGCAATCCGGCAAGCGCTTTATCCTTGGAGTCGCTATCTATTCAGCGACCGAAATGAGTCTGCTCGATCAGCTGGAAAAATCGCTTGATAATGGCAAGTCTGAAACGCCTGACGTTGAGGTATTTGACGTTCTTGACTGCAAGTCGATGAGCGATTTCGAGAAATACATTCCAGGCATCAATGGCGTGTATCGCACGCCGGTGATTGGAGTAATTCTTGATGGCAAGCTTATTGACTATGCAACCGGACTTTCGGACGTCAAGGAAACTCTTCATCGTTTCAACGTGCTTGATGAGCTCTAGGGCGGCGGTCTCTACCAGAGTAAAACGAGGCCTGCAAGCTTTTGAACGCGCCTATAAACGGCGATGACTTGCTCGGCCCGCTCGACGGGCACTTCCAGCGTGACCGCGACATGCCGTCCGCCGGCTGCTTCACGGACACGGAAGGGCGGATCGACCTCCGCGGCCACGGCATCGCGCACCGCTGCCACAGTCCGGGCGACAAAACCCTTTTCGCTGCGGCCGATGACTTTGAAAAGATACGGACCGGGAAATTGGTGCGTCGATTCGAGAAGCTCGATAGCGGGAAGGTATTGCATAGGCTGCCTGCTATATAGTGATGGATTGGCTGCACCTTCATTCTACCTGGAAAACCTATACTCGGCGTAGGTCTCTTGACCTCGGTCATTCCTTGGACACTGCTTGTTCCTCTACAAGCCTGATAGTAAAGTTACTTTATGAGTACAGCTACAAAGCTAAATCTAATGTCGGTCCAAGACTACCTCACTGGAGAACTGGCCTCACCGGTCAAGCATGAGTATTTGGGCGGTGTGGTCTATGCCATGGCCGGCGCTCGCAACTCTCACAATCTAATTGCCACGAATGTTATCGGTTCTCTGTACGCTCGCCTGCGCGGGCAGCTTTGCCGACCGTATAACTCGGATACGAAGATCCGCATCCGCCTGCGGGGCCATGTCCGCTTCTACTACCCGGATGCCTCCGTAATCTGCCGAGCCAACCCCCAGGACGACTCGTTTCAAGACGAACCGGTCGTACTTTTCGAAGTGCTGTCCCGTCACACCCGCCGCATTGATGAAGGAGAGAAGAAGGACGCCTATTTGACCCTGCCTTCCCTGGGGGTGTATGTTTTGATTGAACAGGAAATGCCTGCCGTCGTTGTCTTCCGCCGCGTGGGCGAAACTTTTCTCCGCGAGGTTTATCAGGGATTAGATGACGTCCTGCCCCTCAGCGAAATCGGCATCGACTTGCCGCTCGCGGAGATTTACGAGGCGGCGGCGTTCATGCCGGAGCGCGGGGATGAAGACGAGCCGGCTGTCTAGTACGCTCCCTGGCACACATCACACACCGATCTTCCAGTTTATCCGTCGAAGCCCGGAAGGTATGGCGCCAGACGCCAGGCGATCGTTGAGCGCGCAGATATGCGCACCGCCGTCTCGCTGTCATTATAAACCTCACGACCTTGGCGTGTCGTTGCTTTGCGCCAGCGCCCCCGCGGAGATGCCCTTTGATCTCCCGGGAATTACGTCTTCCAGCTCGCCGGGATTCCGATTACGACCCTAGCGTAGGATGCTGGATTTTTTGGGGAGCGGGCACCTTATTCTACGCGGTAAAGTACCACGCGGCATAAGGCTTTTGCCCTCCAGCGCAAGCTGACCTATTGCTTGTAGCTCCAGGCTCGTCTCAGTAAACTTACATCATGAATACGGCCGTAAAACTAAACTTAATTTCGGTCGAAGACTACTTGACTGGAGAATTAGACTCTCCGATCAAGCACGAATACCTGGGCGGCGTCGTCTATGCCATGGCCGGCGCCCGTAACGTACATAACCGCATTGCCACGAACACCACAAGCGCTTTACAAGCCCGTCTGCGTGGAGGACCTTGCTTACCATATAACTCGGACACGAAGATTCGCATCCGCCTGCGGGGCCATGTCCGCTTCTATTACCCGGATGCCTCCGTGATCTGCCGAGCCAACCCCCAGGACGACTCGTTTCAAGACGAACCGGTCGCCATCTTCGAAGTTCTGTCCCGCCGCACCCGCCGCATTGACGAGGGAGAGAAGAAGGATGCCTATTTGACCCTGCCTTCCCTGGGGGTGTATGTTTTGATTGAACAGGAAATGCCTGCCGTCGTTGTCTTCCGCCGCGTGGGCGAAACTTTTGTCCGCGAGGTTTATCAGGGGTTAGACGATGTCCTGCCCCTCAGCGAAATCGGCATCGACTTGCCGCTCGCGGAGATTTACGAGGCGGTGGAGTTCATGCCGGAGCGCGGGGATGAAGACGAGCCGGCTGTCTAGTACGCTCCCTGGCACACATCTTGTGTCTGTTATAAATCTCACGACCCCGGCGACCCGTTGCTTTGCGCCAGCGCCGCCAATCCCCCCATGGCGCCGAGGTTCATCGATTCAACCGCGGACGACGGGACGATGATCATCGAGCCCTTTTCCTTGAGACCCTCGTAGAGCATGTTCATGGCTCGCAGATGCACAGCCACCGGGTTGTTTTGATAGGGTTTAGCCGCTTCCACGAATTTGGCCGCGATTTCGGTCTCGGCGGTGCCCAGGATGATGCGGGCTTGGCGCTCCCGTTCGGCCTGCGCTTGTTTGCTCATGGCGTCTTGCAGGTTGTCCGGGATGCTGACGTCGCGGATTTCGACCGACTGCACGGAGATGCCCCAGGGGTTGGTCTTGCGGTCGAGCATTTCCTGGAGCGCTTTGCCAAGGGCTTCGCGCTGTGTCAGCATTTGTTCGAGCGTGTGCGTGCCAATGATGTCGCGTAGGGCGGTCTGAGCAGACAAGGCGATGGAGCGATAGTAGTTTTCGACCTCCAGCACCGACTTGCGGGCGTCCCAAACCAGCCAGAAGCAGATGGCATCGACGCTGACCGGCACGGTATCGCGCGTTAGTGTGCTCTCGGAGAAGAACTCGGCCGCACGGATGCGCATGTCCACCGAGCGGGCCACCCGGTCGATAAAAGGCACGAGCCAATAGACGCCGGGGCCTTTCAATTGATGAAACTTGCCTAGCCGGAGAACCACGGCACGATCCCATTGCAAAGCCACCCTTAAGGTCAGCAAGATCGCCACGGCAAAAAACACTGCGAGGCTCGTCAGCCAGACGTTAACCTCGCCCGAGAGGAGCTGCGGCACGGCCGCGATCCCCAGGATCAGCGCGGCCAGGACAAAGTTGAGAATAAACATGCCATTGCGCTGTAGTTCGCGCGTGGCGTGTTCTCTTTTTAAAGCGATTTCCGGATCGGGTCGATTAGCCATGGCGTTCCTCTCTTTCGATGAGTGTTCGCAGCATTTGCAGCACGTGAGGAGTCGTAAAACCGCAGACTTGCATGCGGCTTAGAAATTCTTGGCATAAGGACGTCAACGCACTGAGTCGTTCTTCCGAGTGGCCGGCGTGGGCATGGGCTAAAACCCGCGGACCGGCCCGTTCGATGGAGTCGAGTAGGCCTTCACCGGCCAAGTGATCGTACGCGTCCTGGACGACCCCCGGCGGCACGCCAAGACCTACTGCTACCGCGCGGACGGTTGGCAATTCCTCGCCGGGACGAAGACTTCCTTCCTGGATCATGCTCCGTAGCTGATCGCGAATTTGGCAGGGCACCGTTTCGCTGCCATCCAAAACCAGTTCGGGTTCGAGTTCGAGTCCAGCGTTCATGACGGGGTACTCCGTGTTTCTTGGGCGCCAATCGCCCGCAGCACTTCCTCAGGGGAAAACCCATAGCGGCCCGCCTGTCCCAGAAATTCGGCAACGAGCGCGGCCAATTTGGACTGGCGCTCCGTTTCGGAAATCGCCGGGCCCGAGGGGGCCGCGACAAACGTGCCGCTGCCCTGCTCCGTGGTTACGATCCCCTGGCGCTCCAATTCCGTGTAGGCCTTGATCACGGTATTCGGGTTGACCGACAACTCGACGGCCAGGGCGCGAACTGTCGGCAGTTGTTCCCCAGGCATCAGGAGGCCCGCCGCGATGCCGTAGCGGATCTGATCCTGAATTTGCCGGTAAATCGGCACACCAGACTTGGAGTCAAGGATGAATGTGATCATTGTTCTATATAACTAGAACATTATAGCAATAGGTCAATCCGTCAAGAGCAGGATCCTCAAATTGTTTAGGGGTGTCCTATCCGAGGGTTGAATGAAACGGCTTATGGAAAGTCTTGGATACGTAAGTCTCACGATTTCAGCACTTGATTCCTAGTGATCAAACGTAATTTCGTTTCACGGCCTATGAAACGAATCTCACAAAAAATACAGCGGTGGGAATCTCGGCTCTGGCTGCACCATGCGTAACTGCCCCGTAACAGAGCGATGGAACTGAACGGTCCGAGCAAACGAAAGGCACCCAGCACTCGTCTTTAAAGTGGTGATGCTCTCCACTCTGCTGTTTTTGTTGAAAGGGAGTTGCCATGGGCCGCATTCTGCCTGGTATCGCTTTGTTGCTCGCCTGGTGCGGCGCCGCTCCGGCCGCCGGGTTGTTGATTCCGGAAGAGAAGACCGTGCCACCGCTGGCGATGCTAAACCACCGCGTAAGCATCGTTCTCGACGATCAAGTGGCGGTGACCAAGGTGGAACAAACTTTTCGAAATCATACGGATCGGCAACTCGAAGCGACCTATGTCTTTCCCGTCCCCAAGGGCGCCGGCGTCAACAAGTTCACGATGGTCGTCGATGGCAAAGAAGTGAAAGGCGAACTGCTCGACGCCAAGCAGGCCCAGCAAGTCTACACCAGCATTGTTCGGCGGACGCAGGATCCGGGCCTCCTCGAATACATGGGCAACGATCTCTTTCGCTTAAAGGTCTTTCCCATCAAGGCCCACGGCGATCAAAAGGTCACGCTAAGCTACACCTCAGTGGCCCAGAAAGAAGGCGGATTAGTTGAATACATTTATCCGCTCAAGACCGATGGCAAGGCGACCAGCACCCTTGAAGACTTTTCGATCAAAGCGACCCTTAAGTCCCAGCACGCCATTCAGAACGTTTACAGCCCCACCCACGCTGTCGACATCAAGCGCACCAACGACAAAGAGGTGGAGATTAACTTTCAGCGCAGCCAGGCATTGCTCGACAAAGATTTTCAGCTCTTCTACTCGCTCGGTGATAAGGACGTGGGACTCACGGCCATCATGCACCGGCCGGTTAGCAGCGAAAACGGCTACTTCACGCTGCTCATTGCACCCAAAGTCGAGATGGCCAAGGAGTATCAGATTCCGCGCGACATGGTGATGGTGCTCGACACGTCGGGCAGCATGCGCGGCATAAAGATGGATCAGGCCAAGAAAGCGCTCAAATACTGCTTGGGCAATTTGGCGAGCAAGGATCGCTTCGCTCTGATCAATTTCTCCACGGCCGTGAACAAGTACAAAGACGGACTCCTCGATGCGAGCCAAGACCAAATCGAACAGGGCAAGAAATGGGTGGACAATCTCGACGCGACCGGCGGCACCGCGATTGACGCGGCATTGAAGGAAGCCCTGGACCTGCGGACGAGCGACATGAGCCGTACGTTTACGATCGTGTTTTTCACGGACGGCATGCCGACCGTGGGCGAGACGAACTGGGATAAGATTCTGAAGAACGTCTCCGGCCGCAATACGGCCAATACCCGCATCTTCACGTTCGGGGTCGGCGACGACGTCAACGCCACCATGCTCGATACGCTTGCGGAGCAGACTCGTGCGGTAAGCACCTATGTGCGTCCTGCCGAGGATATTGAATCCAAAGTCAGCGGGCTCTACAGCAAGATCAGCAATCCGGTTTTGACTAATTTGAAGCTGACAGCCGGGAAAGACGTCAGCTTCCTCGAAGTTTATCCGCCCCAACTACCCGATCTTTTCCACGGCGGCGAGCTTGTCATTCTTGGTCGTTACTCCGGCAAGGGACCCGCGGCGATTACGCTGACCGGCGCGGTCGGCATGGAGCAGCGTTCCTTTGTTTATGAGACTAGCTTTCCGGACAAGACTAATGACGGCAAGGACTTCGTGGAGCACCTTTGGGCTCGGCGAAAAGTCGGCTATTTGCTCGACCAAATCCGGGCTAATGGTGAAAAGAAGGAATTAGTCGAAGAAGTCACTTCGCTTGCCAAGAAATATGGGATAACCACGCCGTACACCAGCTATCTCATCGTTCCTGACGGCCCAATGCCGGTAGTCCGCGGCGGGGCTGACCGGCTAGGCGCGGCGAATGAACACTACGGGCTTGGCGGGGGCGGAGCAGGGTATGTGCCTCCGGGATTGAAGGCCTCGGCGGGATTTCCGGGCGGCGGCGCCAAGCCGGTCGCCGAATATGCTAAGGAGGCCAAAGCAAAAGATGGAGACCTCGGCAAAGCGCGGGGCAATCGCGCGGACGATGAGTTCGCCCGGAGCGCCGCCAATAAGAGCGAGAATGGGGCTACGAGAAAATTGAGCGACGAAGCCTCAGATAAAAAGAGAGCCTATGACCGCGCTCAACAGCTATTTCGCGAGCGCGACAAGGAAGGCGTACAAAGCGGCAAGCTGGGGGTCGACCTCTCCGTGCAAACCAATAACCTCCGCAATCAAAATCGGATCGAAGCCACCGCTTCGCGCAATGTGGCGGGCCGAAATCTTATCGAATTGGGCGGGGTCTGGATCGATGACGGCTTCGACGCCAAGATGACCACCATAACAATCAAGGCTCAAAGCGATGCCTACTTCCGGTTGCTCGAGCTACAGCCGCAAATAAAGGAAGTCTTACGTCTAGGCAATCATCTGGTGTGGGTAACCCCTAATGGAACCGCATTAGTTATCGACACGACAGAGGGTAAGGAAAAGATGACAGACGAGGAGCTAAAAAAGCTGTTCGACGCCAAAAAGTAAAAGATATTTGTCAGCTGCATTAAACCCCCGCGCTGGCCATCCGACCGGTCCGGGGGCCTTTTTTTTGGTTTCGCGCTAAGAATCTATTGAAATATAAGGAAAGAAATCAAATGTGGGGACGTAAGCGCTTTAATTCTTTGTTATTCCGGCCAGTTCCTAGGTACTATTCATTGGCTTAGTTTTAGAATTCCTTTTTAGCCCGAGCCGGACAAAAGGACTGGCTGCTCCGGCAAGGATTGCAATTTGTTGGGAATTATGCTTGAAGAAACGATCTCAAGCGCGCCATACTTTCTAGGTTAATCTTCCCCTGCGAGATCGGCATGTCGCCAACCCGGAATGAATTCCAGGAGTTGATGCAGCGCTTGCGCCAAGGCTCGGATGGTGCAGCGCGGGAGTTGTTAAACCGCTACGGGCCGCACATCCAGCAAGTGATCCGCCAGAGACTCCACCGCAAACTGCGGCCCAAGTTTGATTCTATCGACTTTACGCAGGCAGTATGGGCGTCTTTTTTTGCCGACCAGGCGCGGCTGAAATCGTTTGATAGTCCGGAGACGCTCACGAAATATCTGGGCGCCCTGGCGCGTAACAAAGTCGTCGAGGCCGTGCGCCAGCGAATCCACACTGGCAAATTCGACGTCAACAAGGAGCTTCCTCTTCAGCGCCCAGGCAGCGAACCCGTGCCAGTTCCGGCAATGCAGCCGACAGCCAGCCAATTTGTCATGGCGGAAGAGGAATGGAACCGCTTGGCTCGAGGACAACCGCCTTACAAGCGGCAAATTCTAAGCCTGCTCCGCCAGGGTTACACGCATCAAGAGATCGCCGAAAAGATTGGGGTCAATGAGAAGACCATTCGCCGGTTAGTCCGGCAACTACATCCAGGACTAGGTTAATAAGCATGGCAACACATGAGGCTTTGGAAGCCGAAATAGATCGCAACGCAAGCGACGATGCGTTGACCGAAGGGGTATCGTTGTCCCAGGAGGCGCGCCATGCTCCGACGGCGCTAATCCATCCGATATCTCCGCCGGTTCCTCCTGCGGACAAATCGGTTCTAATCGATCTTGCTTACGAGGAGTATTGCGAGCAATGTGAAGCCGGCACGCCTCCTGATCCTGATGCTTTTTGCGAACGCTATCCCGGCTTGCAAAATTCGCTCCATCGGTTGCTCGAGGCACACCAGTTTCTCCAAGAAAATTCCCAGCTATTGGCCGAGGAAACCGCGCCCGCTTGGCCGGCCCCCGGCGATACTTTTCTTGGCTTCGAACTTATTCGTGAGTTGGGTCGTGGCGCCTTTGCTCGAGTCTTCTTGGCCAACGAACCCGCACTGGGTAGCCGGCGCGTTGTCGTCAAGGTCGCTCTCCGGGGAGCAGCCGAGGCGGAAACACTGGGCCGTTTGCGGCATCCCCATATCGTTCCCGTTCACTCAGTGCACCAAGATCCCAGAACCGGCCTGACCGCTGTATGCATGCCTTACCTGGGCAGTGCGACATTGACGCGTCTGCTTGATTGTGTCGCCGTTTCGGAAAAGGTTCCAGCCTCCGGCTCCATACTTGCCGACATAATTCGAACGGCAGGGTTCGATTGCGATCTTCCCGCTGAATCGTTCAGCCCGCTTGCCAAGATGGCGAGTAAGAATTACGTTGAGGCGGTGGCGGAGATCGGTGCTCAGGTGGCTACCGCCCTGGCATTCGTTCATGCACGCGGAATTTACCACCGTGATTTGAAGCCGTCCAATGTCTTGCTCGGCGCCGACGGCCAACCCCGGCTGTTGGACTTCAATTTGTCGTTCGACGAAGAGACCGCTCAGCAACGGCTAGGCGGCACCTTGCCGTACATGGCGCCGGAACAACTCAAAGCATGTGAGGGAGGGCGTTCAGCCAATCCCTGTCTCGTTGGCGCGCCGGCGGATATATTTTCTTTGGGGGTGATTCTTTACGAGCTATTGACCGGCAGGCACCCTTTTGGCCCGATTCCGCTTAAGCTGCCCACTCATGCCGTGCGATCCTTGTTGCTGGAGCGTCAGCAATCGGGCCCTCGCTCTCTACGCAAACTCAATCCAAGAGTCGGCGTCTCTTTGTCTCAAATCATAGAGCAGTGCCTGGCCTTCGATGCCGCCCATCGTCCCGCCAGCGCCGCCAAGGTCGCCAGCGCTTTGCGGCACAGCCAAACCTTTGCGGGCATGCTTTACCCGTGGGTTCGTTCTCACATCAAGGCCGTCGCGGCAAGTATTGTTTTGTCCGCCGGAACAATCATCGCCGCCTCTTTCAACTTGCCCGCGGCGGAGCCATTGAGCGTAAAGAAATTCAATCAAGGGGTGGAGGAATTTAAGAGGCAGGATTATCTAGCTGCCATTCGTGATTTGGATCAGGCATTGCAGGCCGATCCGCAGCTTAAACAGGCTTGGTTCATTCGCGGCAGAGTGCGACTGAAGATGGGAGACGCCCAGTCCATGAAGGAAGCTGTCAACGATTTTCAGCAGGCGTATCGGCTTGATCCGGATGCCGATAGCGCCAGGTGCCTAGTATATTGTTACGGCTGGCTTGGAAACCTGGACCAGGCTATTACCTGGTTTACGGCAATAGACGAAGATTCTATCGTGGCCACCGATCATAACAACTTAGGTTGCTGCCTCGTGCAACGCAACACCAAGGGCGACTTGCCCGCTGCCATAGGCCACTTCCAAAAAGCCTCTCGGACGGCTCCTGGATTCCTAACTGCCGCAAACAATTACGCTATTGCCGAATTTCGACTGGCCAAGTCGGAAAAACGACTTAAGATGCCTCCTAAACCTCTGAAGCTAGCTCTCGACCTAGTCGATCCATTGTCCGAAGGACCTTAGCGAGCGGTTCGGGGTGGATCGCAGCGCGGAATCTAGTTTGATCCGCGCGGGCCGAGAGAATTCTGTCCTCCCCGAGAATTCGCATGGACGCCGAGCAGGGTTGCTCTTCAAGATTGGTATTTCATATCTCGCCACGGCAAGCTCACTCGAGCAACGCTTTATGCCGTGTCCGTCCGGTTCGCCAAAACGATTGGGGAACAATACCTCCGCCCATTCTGCGCAGTCTTCTGATTTTAGAATTGTAAATGTCACTTAATTCTGCCAGCACTTTAGACTTCAGAACTTTACCGAGATTATTTGTCCAGTTTTAGGACGGAATCTCGATGGAATTGGTAGCGGCATCGCGCGGTCACGTACCGTTAGCCTGCGGATAACGCCGGCAGATTGTGCCTTCCCCCTCTGGTCAAACTCAGAGTCGGCACAGTCCGGGTGCCACGCGCCCAAATGCAACGTGGCTTTGTGCGCACCGCTTCAGTGGAACCCCTCGTGGTCAAGGAGAACTTGGATGTTTGGACTCTTAACCCGCTCCCGTAAGCCTGTTTTGTCCGTGTGGCGAAATCGTGCCCGTCTCGGCGTCGAACGCCTGGAGACGCGCGATTGCCCTGCCGCTCCCGTCATAACTTCGCTTTCGGTGGCTGCCTTGGCAAACAAGATGGTATCTCTTCATGGCACGCTCACCGACACCAACCCGGCGTCGACGTTCGTTACCTTCGGTGGCAAGGTAGCGGGCCAAGCGCAAGCAGACAGCTCAGGCAATTTTGCCGCTACGCTGCCCGCGTCAGCGTTAGGCAATGTAACAGCGATTGCCAGAGACCAAATGGGCCTCACCTCTCCAACCGCCACAGCAACCATTACTCAGGCCCCGCCTCAAATAACAATGTCCTTGAGCTATGGCACCGGTCACCAGGTCATCCTCAGCGGGACCATGGCTGACCAGTATCCGGCCGGAATTACTGTGGTCTTTACCGGTGTAGCATCGGGATCCGCCACTCCCGATGGATCCGGCAACTATAGGACAACGCTCACCGCTACTCAGCTTGGCAATATCTCAGGAAGCGCGAAAGATTGCTGGGGACAGGTCTCGAACATTGTTACGGTCACGGCTTCGGACAGCGCCCCGGTTGTCGCGAACCTCACGGCATCAACGAGCGACTCTTATACCTGGACCATCACGGGAACCGTCAGCGGCTGCGATCATCCTGCGGGTTTAACGGTCGTTTTTAGCAGCACCGACATTCCGTCGGTGAATGGCAAAACGGCTATCGTCCAAGCCGACGGAACCTTTTCCCTATCGGTGGTCATAACGCCAGGCCAATCGGGCTACATTTATGCTCAGACCACGAGCTGGTGGGGTCTTCAATCAAACGTTGACTGGGAGATGATTACCACGATTGTCGGCGGCGGCAATCCCACGGGCGGCGGCTAGATAAACCGATTATTTACAAAGCTTAAAGACATAAAGGATAAATGATGTTTGATCAAAACCCAGACTTGAAGGACTTGGCCGAGCGTGCCGGGCAAGGGGAGGTGAAAGCGGCAGACGCTTTGCGCCGGGCCCTGCAGCCCCAGCTCGCTCGAATCGTCCGCCGAACCCTACGCGGACCGGTTGGCCAATCGGTTTTGTCTCGACGTATTCTCTCCGAAGCCAACCAGGCTACCTTGATTGAGCGCGATCAGTTGGCGAGGCAAGTGGCTGGACGGCTCTCGGACTCGCTTAGCAATCGGTTGTCCCGTCTGGCGCCGGCGGCCGGGATGTTCGAAACAGTAGTGGCCTGATTATTCGGCAGGATAGATTGTCGCTGCCAAGGCGATAAAGCAATTCCTTTGGAAGGAGGACCGCCTCGAAGCCATCGTGGCGCCCTGACCCGGCTCAAACTCCGGATCAGGCTTGCTGCTTGGTCCACCTTCCAACGTTTCGCCTTCTGGAACGGAATCCCATTGAGATTTTGACAAGCTTTTGAGGACTTTTCCAAGAAAGGTCTTCAGCGAGTCGAGCAAGGCCGTCCCTGGCCTTGCCCGACGCGATTAGCGGACTAGCCGCCCTCTTTGGTGGAACTTGCTGGGAACACGCAACAAAATCGGCTAAGGCGGATCTTTGCTTTGGAGGAATAGGTTAGCTGACATGATGAACCAATCTTTCTATGAAGAAATTCTTGACTCGTTTAAGGGCGCCGTTTTGCGCCGCCAAGGCGGATCTTGTCCTTCCGTGCAAGCAGAGGCCGAAACCTGGCTGCAACAGTTTTTCAAGATGGAAATGCTGGGACGAGTCTCGGCTCATGTTGCCCACGATTTCAACCACGTGTTGACAGTAATGATGGGCTGCTCCGACAAATTGCTTCTCGAATGCGGACCTAATAATCCCAAAAGAAAGGATCTCGAGGCGATCAGCCAGGCGGCTCAGCGGGCCGCGCGGTTAGTCGCCCAGATTCTGGAATACACCCGTAAGCAACCTCCCGAGCCCGTCGCAGTCAACCTTAACGATCTCCTTGGCGAAACGGAGAGCATGCTTCGGAGTTTGATCGGTCCGCACATCAAACTATCGACCCAGCCTATGTCGCGGCTTAAACCAGTTTGGGCCAACCCGGGCCACATTGAGCAGGTCTTGATGAATCTTGTACTCAACGCCCGTGATGCATTGCCGCCCGAGGGCGGCTGGATCATCGTATCCACCGCTAATATCATTCAAACCAGTCCCATCCCTCATGCCCACGGCGTTGTTTCTCCGGGCGCCTACGTTCGCTTGGATGTCACCGATACCGGCATAGGCATGGACGGGGAAACTCGCTCCCACATCTTCGATGTGTTTTATACGACTAAGGAACGCAACAAAGGAACTGGCCTAGGCCTTTCGATCGTCCAGGGCATTGTCCGGCGGTACGGTGGACACATTATCGTCTCCAGCGAGCTTGGCAAAGGAAGCGCCTTCTCCGTTTATTTCCCACAGATCTTAGAAGAAGCGGTCACGACAAGCTCACTGCAGGTCTGTTGCGTGTAAGCCGAGCTTCGTTGACGAACGCGGCCGTTGCCGTCAGTCTTTTGTGGATGTCTCACCGCGGATAAAAGAAGAATAAGGTAATCGCTAGGAAAACGGGAATTAGAACCGCGTAAGAATAAGCCAGATAACCGAAAAACGAAGGCATCTTGAAACCCGCCTGTTCCGCGATGGCTTTGACCATGAAGTTCGGACCATTTCCGATGTAGGCCAGCGCTCCCATCATCACGGCCCCGCAACTTATCGCTTGCAAAACTAGAGGGCCGTCTAGGCCCGCGACTCGGTTATTCACCAAGAGTCCAAAGTCATCCGATCCGGCTGCCATCGTCGCAAACGTCAAATACGTCGGCGCGTTATCCAGATGTGCGGACAGGACGCCTGACAACCAGAAATACTCATAGGGCTTGGTGATGTTGAGGTTTTGGCCTTGGGTGGCCAAAAGAGCCAAAGCGGGAATCATGGTAACGAAGATGCCGGCGAAAAGGATCGCCACTTCGGAAATTGGCTCCCAGGTGAAGGAGTTGCTTTGCCGGAGACCGGCGGGGGTTAAGTACAGGGACAAGATCCCCATCGCCAACATAATCGCCGGGCCTCCCAATCCGCCCCAATAACCGGGCAAGGTTCCCTGGAGTATCACTGCGCCCAAAATCCCAATCAACAAAGGAAAATTAATAAGACCGCGCACAAGCCTCGGGGGATTCTGGGTTTCCTTCAGTGTTGTTTCTTTTGCCGGCTCTTTTCGATAGGCTCTTCTGTCCCAGACGAAAAAAACGGCCAGAACCATACCGTTAGAAAGCAGCCATTCGGGCCAGAGCCTTAAGGTCCAGTGGAAAGGTACGCCATTGAGGAACCCGAGAAAAAGCGGCGGGTCGCCCAAGGGCGTCAAAAGCCCGCCCAAATTGCTCACCGTAAAAATGAAAAAAACCGGCAAGTGACCGGTGACGCGCCTTTTTTTGTTTATGCGAAGCAACGGGCGGATGAGAAGCAGGCTGGCGCCCGTTGTGCCAACGAAATTGGCGAGAAGAGAGCCAAAACCCAATAGGACTGTATTGTTGAGCGGCCTTGGGTCTACGTCTCCTGAGAAGATTATGCCTCCGGATACTGTGTAGAGGCTTCCAAGAAGGACAATAAACGCGGCGTACTGCTCCAATTCATGAGCTAGCGCCGCCATAGCCGGCTGGCCCGTCGCTATTTGCAAGTAAACCAAGTACAGAGCAACAGGTGCGCCACAAATCGCAGCCACAACGCCTTTGTTGCGATTGCTGTGCCAGAACCGAGCGGCCACCAAAGGCAACACCGCGATGGCCAGGAGCAACAAGACGAAGGGCGTGAGGCTCCAATAGGGCAATACCAGATTGGGACCGCCGGCGGCATTGGCGTTTACGGGCAGCAGCAAAATGGCGATGCAACCAGCGAGACCGGGCCGCATAAGTATCATTCCACCTCGTGATGCGGGAGCCTCGAACACCCAGTCCTTCCCTTGGACTGCAATCCATAATCAAAGGCGATATTCTAGAGAATTGAAGTTGTGATTCGAAAAGGTGGGAATTGCCATGGGATCAGATTCGAAAAGAGACCCCATTTTTTCTTCTCAATATATCCACGGCACACGCCCTGCGGAGCAGGCGCGCTTGTCGCGGATGAATGATCTCATCAATGCCGGTTCCCTCGCGGAGATCACCATGGCCGGCGGCGAAAGGGTCCTCGACGTCGGCAGCGGACTGGGCCAGTTGACGCGGGCGCTAGCACGGAAGTCCGGAAAGGGAGTATTCGTAATTGGCGTGGAACGAAGTCCGGAGCAATTGGCGGAAGCCAGGCGCCTGGCGGACGGTGCCGGCGAGGCGTCCCTCGTTGACTTCCGCCAAGGCGACGCTCTTGCGCTTCCTTTGCGCGATGAGGAGTGGGGATCTTTCGACTTAGCTCATGCCCGTTTCCTGCTCGAACATGTTCCGGACCCTTTGGCCGTTGTCCGTGTTCTGGTCCGATCCGTTCGACCGGGCGGACGAATCGTTCTCGAGGACGACAGCCACGACATCTTGCGTCTGACCCCTGAGCCGCCGGGTTTTCATGCTCTTTGGAAAGCCTACATGCGCACCTATGATCGCCTGGCAAACGATCCTTACATCGGTCATCGCCTGGTGTCGTTGTTGCATGAAGCCGGGGCTACCCCGGTTCGAAATAGCTGGATTTTTTTCGGAGGGTGCCAGGGCGACGGAAGGTTTGATGCGTTCGTGGAGAATCTCGTTCGAATTCTTGAAGGGGCGCGGGCGGTCGTCCTCAATAACAGCCTTCTGGATGCCGGATCATTCGCCGACGCCATGACCGCTCTGCAACGTTGGAGCCGCCTACCTGATGCAGCATTATGGTTCGCGATATCCTGGGCCGAAGGCCGGCGGCCGGTTGAAGAGCCGGCGGGATAGAGCGGTGGGGAGATTAAGGTTCATTTAATGGAAAACCGCGGTGCCGTTTGTTTAGCTGCTTGCCTTCCTCTCTCACACTCCCCTTTATTCAGGTTCTTCATTTATCAACGGCGCTGGTCGAAACATTGGTCGGCACGGCCGTTTGACGTCCTTCGACAAACGCGAGGCGCTCACGCATGCGCTGCACTTCTTTAACCATCTCTTCGCGCGTGTTCTCGCTGGCTCGCAGCTCTTGTTCCAAACGTGACCGAGCCGCATTGGACACATGGATTTCCTTTAGGCATTCGCGCATTTCATCACGATATCTTTGAACGTTCTCTTTCTTCACAAACTCGCTGGAAGTCTCATTGAAGTGCTTGAGGTTGCTGCGCAGTTCGCCGACCATGCTGTTGTACTGCTCGAAGAGCGCCAACGCAATAAACCCGATGACGCTCAAAATCGTGCCGCCTAAGCCCCATGTAAGGCCGCGCCCTCGATGGCGCTGCGCAATGGCATGGGACGGAGACTCAGGGGAAATCATTGCTTGATCCTCGGAACGGTGAGCCAACGGGACATCGCATTAAGGTCGGCCGGATCCATTTCGATAGATGAGAGTGTCTTGTTCCATGGACCCTCCTTCATTCTTCTAACGGTAAGCCGGAAGGCCGGTTTAGGTGCGAAAAGCGGAGATAACAAGACCTTGGAAGGCGAGCAAGGCGGACTGACGGCAATTCCGACAATTGTTTGCTCTGTTAAATCGGACTGCCGTATTGAACGAATAAAGGACAGTAGCCCAGGCCGGCAAACGAACTGGCCTTCTGTACAGATGTAGATCGTCCAAGCTGCTAATTCTGGGTAAACTGCCATGACGGAATTCACCAAGACCAAGATCCATTTTGCACTAGCCCTCCTTGGAACTCTGTTTGCCGTACATCCGTATGTCGAGCAGTGGGAACACGCCGGCTTTGTCTACCTGGGTTACCGACTGGAGATTTTCCACGCTTATGCCCTGACCGGCGGGCTGCTGGCTTTGACGGTCTATTTTTATGCCACGGCCTTGCTAAGCGAGCGCACCTCGACCCGTGCCGAGCGCGCCGGCAATTACTTGTACGCGCTTGGCATTCTCATTTTCCCGCTTTATGGCGTGTTCTATCTTTCCAGCTTGGGAGAGCGTTGGCTGGAGGAATCGCGGGTCCTGGATCCTTGGATCTCTCACGATCGTTTGGCGGGGATCGGGCCCATGATGGCTCTGGCGCTGGGCGCCTTTTGGCTTCTGGCTTCGCAGGTGCTCGCCTGGCGCGGACGCACGCGCCTGGGCGATCGGGATAGAACGGCAAAGGTCCGCGAACTCGCTGAAGAGGAAGTGGCCGCCCTCAATCAGGCTCGCGAGATGGCGCTCAGCAATCATTATGATCTGGCTGTCGTCCAGGTATGGAAGGCACTCGAAGCTCGCATGCGCCAAAGTCTCCTTAGACGCGGCGTGGCCCCGGGCAATCTTGATGCCCAAGGCCTCATCAATGCGGCCCAGCGAGCGGGCATCCTGACGGCAAAGAATCGAGAACATATCGAAGAATTGCGGCGGCAATGGAACGTGGCCGTTAGCACCGAGCCGCTGACGCGCGAGGCCGCCGAAAAAGCTCTCGCCGCCGCGCGGGATATCCTGTCCACCATCGCCCTACCGGGAGCGGAAAGGGAACGAAATCCTCGTTTATAGAATCGTGTTGGACGCGAACCGTGCCGTCTTTCTTGGGGCGTCATCAAATTCGGAATCCCTACACTTCTTAGTCTGGTGCCGCCGCGTGCCCAGACGAAAGCCCATTGGGCCCGCTTCCAAGGCACATCATTTGCACAATCATTCAGCCTCTCCAGGCACGTCGCGGGGTGCCTGTCGCAATGGAAGCGAAGTGAAGGTTGCCTAGAGGAATTTTCCTCCATTCTCCTATACCAAAGAACCCAACAACAACAGTTTTGACTAGCGAGCGACGGGCTTCATGCCCGCCGGCTTACCACCGGGACAAGCCCGCTCGCTTACCACCGCTTGCGGGGTTGATTCCCAACCTCGTCAAGTTTGGGTGATTCAGGCGGAGCAATGTCTGCCCGCCTACGGTGTTGTCGGCAAAGGAGGCCCCATCCGTGGGCAGCCGACGTTTCAGCAGCCGTGTTCGCGGTCATCTTGGCCCGGGCCACGGACCGGCATTTCGTCACTATTCTGGGCCTGAGGAGGCTTCTATGAACGCGATTCTTCTTTCGTCCCTATTGGCCCTCGGCGCTGATCCTCAAACCGCCGGCCAGACCAGAGGCACGCCAGCCGGTGGTCAAGCTCAGACGGGCGGTCAGATTGGCGGAAGAGACAACGACAGGGCAGGCGCAAACCGGGTCACATCCACGTCCGCCAAGATTGACGGCGAGTGGACGGTCGTCTACATGGAGAGAGAAGGCCACAAATCCGACGCGGGCAAAGACGCTAAAGTCACCATCCGCAACAATACGGTCACCTTCACAGATGGCGGCAAGGAGCACACGCTGCGTCTACAGTTTGGCCCGATGCATACGATTGTCTCCTATCCCGCCGACAACTCCCGGGGGACGGGCGATCGCAATTCGACGGATCGAAGTTCCACAGATCGCAACAGCAGCGACCGCAATGCCGGAACCGGAAACCGCACCACGGGAACCGGTGATCGCAATACAGGAACCGCTGATCGCAATACTGGAACCAACGATCGCAATACAGGCGCCGGCAACCGTAATGCCGGGACTGCCGCCGCCGGGACGAGCACGAGCAGTGGGGCCGAGCAAGGCAGTCACCGCGGCGTCTATGTTCTGTCCCAGGAATACTTGGTCATTTCCATGGATACCGGCATGAGCGGAGGCGCCGGGACTGGGACCGGCCCAGCCGCTCGACCCGGAGCAGGCACGGGTTCCGGCGCCAGCACGCCCGGCGAAAGGCCGGCAGCAGGCGAAAGGCCGGCAGCAGGCGATAGGCCCACGGGCGCTGGAGCAGGAGCGCGAACGGGAGCCGGTACCGGCGGCGGCGCCGGCAACGACGACCGACCCCAAGCGACTCCGGCCGGCGGCGCCGCCGATCGGCAAACGGGCACCGGCGCGGCAACGCCCCGTGGCACTGGCACCGGCATCGGCAGCTCGTCCGGCACCGGCGCGGATTTGCTCGGCGGTCAACCGCAGACCTCTCCGTTTGTCCTGATCCTGCGCAAGGCCTCGAGCTCCGGCTCTTCTTCTTCGCAGGACAACAGAAAGTAACGGTTGTTCTCTCCCATTACCTTCTGAGCTAACCTGTACGCTTCGGGGAAGCGGCCATTCTGTCGCCTCCCCGAAGCGTTTTTTTTGGCATGTCGGGCAGGACGGCTCTTGTCTATTTCCGTCACTTCAAATCTACTTAGCTTGCATCCAAATACTGTACATGAGTATACTATTTTGAAAGGTTCGTTTCATAACATTCATAACACGCACCTACCAGTATTGACGCAACTCCCGAATGCTAAACATGTTGACGAATGTTACGAATCCGCTGGACCAGATCCTTGTTATGAATCGAAGGAGGCCTCCATGAGTTCGCTTGTCGCGTCGGAGGGGAGTTCTTTGCTAAGCCCGCCGCTGCACGTCGCATTGCCGACCCCGGATTTCTTTACGGGCCCGCCACGCTGGCTCGACTTCCCGGCGGTCGCTCCGGCAACTCCGATCACCTGGCTTTGGCAAGGCTACCTGGCAACCGGCAACGTCACGCTGCTCACCAGCCAATGGAAGACCGGCAAGACGACCTTGCTCTCTCTGCTGCTGGATCGCATGCGGACCGGCGGCGCCCTGGCTGGCTTCCCGGTGGCGGCGGGCAACGTTCTGGTCCTTTCGGAGGAAGGGGCCGCGTTTTGGGACGAACGCGATGGGCGCCTCCGCCTACGCGGCCACGTCGGCCTTCTCAGTCAACCCTTTGCCGAGGCGCTTAGCCCCGAGCGCTGGCTTGTTCTGCTGGACTGGATCCTCGCCCTGCACGCCACGCGCCGCCTGAGCTTGGTGGCGATCGATTCGATCGCTTCGTTTCTGCCGGTCGGCGTGGAAAACAATGCCGGGCGAGCACTGCAATGCCTGGGGGCGCTGCGGCGGCTGACTCAAAGCGGCTTGGCGGTCTTGCTCAACCATCACCCGCGCAAAGGGCTGACAGTCCCCGGCCAGGCGTCGCGCGGCAGCGGGGCACTGCCGGCTTACGTGGATATCTTGGTCGAGATGCAGGGCCTGCCCGCCGCCGCGCCCGACGACCGCCGTCGGCGCTTGCGCGCCTTTTCCCGCCACACGCTGACGCCGCGCGATCTCGTCCTGGAATGGACCGCCGACGGCCTCGACTATGACGTCCGCATCCCGCAAGAAGACGGCTTTGATCAAACCTGGGACGTCCTGCGCCTGGTTTTTGAAGACGCCCAGACCAAGCTGACGCGCCAACAAGCCCTCGACGATTGGCCGCCCGATTTCCTCAAGCCGACGGCGCAGACTCTCTGGCGCTGGCTCGACGCCGCCAGCGAGCGCGGCCTGCTCCACCGCGACGGCCTCGGCCGCCGCACATCTCCTTTCCGCTATTGGCTCCCCGGCAAACTCGACCAATGGCTCGCCGACCCCTGGCTCTTTGTCCACAATCCGGAACTCTACGAAGAAATGCTGGCCGCCGAGCGAGCTAGCAAGCGCGAATTGCAGCAACAGCAAAGCGAGAAACAAGCAGAGGAGGACGCGGCGCGAAAGGCGCAAATCCTTCACGAACCGCTGCTCGGCCTGGCGCCTATGGAAGGTTCGCGAGCTACGGGGGAGCCGTAGAGCACTTTACATAAATCCCGGAGCCCGAATTGGCTGCGAAGCATGCGGCGAACCAATCTTTCACAAAGTCAGTGTTCCCATGTCGCGCATGCAGTTTGTGCAATTCAACGGGAAGTTGACAGAGAAGGAGGCTAAAGTGGGGCTGGGTGTCGAGGGCCGGTAGGGGGGGCGATAGCCATGAGAGGCGAGACGTCTTCCTTCGGCCTGACTGCGGAAAAAACGAATTGCAAAAGAGATGGAGTGGGGCATAGAAACTACGCTGACCATCGCCACCGAATAAGCTTGACATCCGTATAGTTCATCGCCTAAATGGCATTGATATTGATAAAGTGTTCGCGAGTTCGGCGAGCGTGCCGCGTTAGCTCGGCGAGCCCCCTGCGTTAGCGGGGGGAGAAGTCCCCAACAAGGTACCGAAGGACGAAAAGTGGAGCCAAACTGCTTGCACCGCGGAGACTGCCTGGAGGGCCTTTCTCAGGTGGACCCAGGCTCGGTCGATCTCGTCTTCGCCGACCCGCCTTTCAATATCGGCTATGACTACGACGTCTACGACGACCGATCCGACGACGAAAAATACCTCGCCTGGACGCGGCAATGGGGCGAGGCGGTCAAGCGCGTCCTCAAGCCAACGGGCAGCTTTTGGTTGGCTATAGGCGATGAATATGCGGCCGAGCTGAAGGTCATCTTCCAAAAAGAACTCGGCTTCACCTGCCGCAGCTGGGTAATCTGGTATTACACGTTCGGCGTCAACTGCACGAAGAAATTCAGCCGTAGCCACGCCCACCTGTTCCATTTCGTCAAGGACGGCAAGCGCTTCACTTTCAACGCCCATGACCCTGCCGTCCGCGTGCCCTCCGCGCGGCAGCTGGTCTACGCCGATGCACGAGGCAATCCTGACGGCCGGCTGCCCGATGACACCTGGATCTTGCGGCCACAAGACCTGCCCCGAGGCTTCAAAGCCGACGAAGACACCTGGTACTTTAGTCGAGTCTGTGGCACGTTCAAAGAACGCGCCGGTTGGCACGGCTGTCAAATGCCCGAGCAGCTTCTCGGCCGCATCATCCGCGTCTCGTCCAATCCCGGCGAGATTGTGCTCGATCCCTTCGCCGGCAGCGGAACCTCGCTGGTCGTCGCCAAGAAGCTCGGACGCTCCTGGATCGGCTTCGAGCTGTCGGCTAATTACGCCGCCAAAGCCCGAGCACGGCTGGAGTCCACAACCGTGGGCGAACCGCTCGAAGGCGCCGAAGATCCCAAGCTGAGCGCCCCGCCAACGGCGGCGGGGAAAAGACGGCGAGATGCTGAGGAAACAAGAGTCCCATCGATTCGGCGCAATGATTCCGCGGAAATTAAACGCGGCATCATAGAGGCTTTCTTCATTGCGCGCGACGGCTACTCCGCCGATCGAGTCCTCACGGATCCGGAACTGAACCAGCGTTTTCTAGAACACTGTCAACGGTTCGGTTTAGGCGGCGTTCCTCAGACTTGGAACCGCTGTCTGCTAAATCTGCGTAAGGCCGGTCAGTTCAGTGGATTGCCTAGAGCCAAAAGGAGCAGTCTGGAACCAAAGGAAATTGATCGCTACAGCTATGCGTGCGAAATAGGTATACAGCACCTAAGACAAGAAGGCCAGACTCTTGACCACGTTCTCTGCGAACCAGCCAAGGCTGCTGAATTTGATCGCTTCGTCCAATCAATGATCTCCGAGAGCGTTTCCCCCTTCAAGATTCGCTGGGTCGCAATGTACATTCGTAAGCGTGCCAAGGATATTCGCAAGGCTGGACGCGAACTTAACAGTTTCCAACCATTGCCGAAAGTCGGACATCCAGTGTCCTCGTTGACTTGGGACGCTCTGCCACCTTCTCCCGGGATATATTGGCTCAGGAGCCTTGAAGATAAGAAGCTATATGTGGGAGAGACGATCGACCTTCGCCATCGTCTTCGACTTCAGTTTCAAGCACCGAATTTTGATTTCTGGCAAACCGATAAGGAAGCCCTCGAGATCCGATATGCTTCACTCACATGTGACGACAGGGCTACCTTGAGCGGCAACCAATCGCGTTGGATCGCTCGCTGGGAACCAGTTGGCAATTACTCAAAGTTTGCAGCCGCATGAGACAAACTGTTCGCGAAGCGTTCTTTGCTGTGCGGGACGAGCGCTCGCCAGATTTCGTAATTGCTGACCCTGTTTTGAATGGACTGTTCTTAAACGAATGTCAAAAGCGCGGCCTAACAGAAGGTCCACGGATACTAAACTTCTGCTTGCTAAACTTGCGAAAGAGCGGTGACCTGAAAGGCATAAAATCCAAGAGAACTGTAGTTAGGGATCAGGATGAGTATCGCTTTGCAAGCGAAATTGCCGTTCGATTCTTAGAGCGCAGACATCGAGTTAGTCTAGACGCCATTCTATGTGATCCCAAGCTTGCTGACGAATTCCAGGATATCGCAGCCCAAATAGCGCCAGAGTTTAGCCCCTTTGAATATCGATGGGCCGCGCTCAATCTTAGAAAAAGAAGATATCTAAAGCCCGAATCACTAGGAAGAGTCGTTCGGGCGGAAGCGGTTGAAATTCGGCCTGTCAAAGAGATGAACTTAGATGAAGTGCCTATGCGGCCGGGCCTTTACCTGTTTCTTGGCCAGAGCGCGGTCCTATATGTAGGAGAATGCAAGAGCCTGCGAAAACGGTTCCATAAGCATCTGGACCATTCCGATAACAAAGGTCTGGCCCGTTGGCTTTGGGAACATGGGACTGACAACTTGAAGCTCGAATATCATGTCTTGCCGGAAGGCTTGTCGACTCGGGAGCGTAAAGCAATGGAAGCGGAGTTGATCCTTTCTCGGAAACCCCTGTTCAATGTGGCGGGAATTGATTAGTCAAGTGGGTTGCTCATGTCCGTCGCTAAGAAATGTCTGGCGTTTTCCGGCCTCTTTGAAGCGGAACTCCTAATCGAGCTAATGCTTCGCCACTGGGCTCATCCCTTTGCGGATGACACGGACTTCCGAAACGACTTGCTAGAAGGAGCTGCCGAGGTCTTGAGGGCTTCCGTGGCTGGTCAAGAAATGTTAGAAGGCGTTCTGCCGCAACACATGAACTTTGTCGCAGCGGTATGGTACGCCGAGTGGAACTCGGTTAACTCGAGCGCGGCGCCGAAAGGTGAGCGCCAAGTATGGCTTGACAAAGTGCGGCAAGCGATCCCGTCTTGCTTCTGCCCGCCGGACAGCCTGCCATGACGCCTGTTCGGCTCCTAAATCAACCTCGACAACGTCGTTCTGACAGGAAACGGAAAAGGGGCCAACGTAAACTGATTGGCCTCGCTCTCCTCGTCTCGATGAGCATTTCGGTCTGAGCCTTCGGTTCAGTCGTCCCTACAGGACTTAAAGATCTTGGCAGCTGACTTTACCCAGCTAAAATCGATGGGCTATTGTCAGGTGTCCCTCCGGGACAAGAGAGCAATCCTGCACCTGGCTATCTGCCGAGTACCGCGGAAGGGGTAGAGGACGAAAGGCCGTGGCCGTTTTTCAGCCCGGCCCGACTTAGTGGGCTATGAAGTTCTGGAACCGAAGTGGCGGGCCGGGTCTGTTGCAGCGGGTTGTTCGGTGGCGGGGCTGCCCCGCGCCGCCTCGGCTCGCCGCCGGTCTTGGGACTGGCCTACCAGCGCGAGGACGAGCCCCACCATGAGCAACGCCACGGCCGCCAGCCGGGCAGGCAGCGGCACCCCGTCGAGGCCGATGAGCAGCGCCCCCCACGACCCGAGCAAGAGACCGGATCCGAGCGACGACAGTCGCCCCGCCGGGACCGGGCGGCTGCCCGGGGGCGAATTCAACGCTACACGCGGCCAGTCGGCGACCACGGCGCCGGCGATCTCGCTCGCGCCCGCGGCGACCACGGCGACGCCGAACGCGGCCGCGGCAAGCCGGGGGTTCGCCCGCCCGGTCGCGCCGAGCACCGCCAGGACGACGAACGCCGCACTGGCTGCGGCCATTAGCAAGGAGATCCCGGCCCGCAACACTTTGGCTGGCTTACTCACTGGGGCGCCTTCTTTCTTCTGCGGCCATCAGGAGGAAGATCACGGCCTGCAACACCGCGCCTCCCAAGCCGCCGAACTGTCATTAACCCGACCGGCGCCGGTCGCGCACGACGATGCGTGTTCCCTGATGCCGCCTGGTCCGGACGCCTTGGACAGAACCCGGCGTCTCTCTTGATTGGACATTCCGTTCTGGCAGCCGTCAAGTGGTGAACGCGAGTCGCCCCCCACCGTGTTTATGCGGAGTCCGATCCAGGCGTGACATGGTACCGTCATCTCTGGGCGACAAAAGCATTGGACTCGCGCGCCGCCGGATTCGGCAACAGTCCATGTCGTCGAAGTTGGGACCGCTACCGGTCGCCTAACCCAAAGTTGTGTAACGGTCACGGAATAAAGAGCACCCGGTCCTGCCAATCAGAGTGGTCACTGGCGTATGCGGCATCGACTAGAAACGAGACAATTTGAGGAAAAGTGCTGCGAGGCCGAATCATGAACACTCCGGGCGAGTGATGACCGGCTTTTAGATGATCGGTGACATGCGTGGGCATCGTATCCGGATCATGCGTAACAACGATGCGTTGCTCGCGTTCGGCCCAAGACAGTATCGCTGGATCTTGGCTCCCGAGCGGCAAGTCGGTGAAATCGCCGACCCGCACGACGTCAACGGAATAAACTCCTTGTCTGTTATGCCATTGCAAAGCTCGCCAAAGGGGACCGCGAAGGTGCTCATCCAGCACGTAACGCAAAGGCATGGCCTAGGCACTCTCTCGGTTGCGGAGAGCCTCCATGCGACGTTGCAACTCCGCCGCGTCCGGGCCAGGTTGGGGGGTAGCCGCCAGCTTGGCTATGGCTTCTTGGCTCGTCTTCACATAGGCATCGACCTCGGCCTGATTCTCCAGATAAAAAGCAATGACTTTGTGGATAAGAGCCAGCGACAGCGTAGGGTAATAATCCAATAGCATTTCCGGCGTGTAGCGCTCCTGATACAGTTCAACTACGTGCCGCAAGCCTATACGGTGTCCCGCCAGATGAATGTAACCGTAGGCGTCAGTCGCCAAGAAATCGGGAAGGGTCATGGAAAACTCCGTGATCGGTAATGACCGCATTCTATCATTCTTGCGTGGGCCTGAATACTACTTGGGACGTCGAAAACAGTGGGGCCGGCCCGCGCCCTTCCGGCGATTCCTAATACCTAAGCCCGGCCACCCACTCCCACAACTTGCGTGAAAGGCCGAGGCAAGCGTTTTTGCTACCATGTCAGCATGGCTCTATCATCTTGCCAAGGATGCCGTGAACGCGAAGGCCGCATTGCCGAGTTGGAAGCGCAGGTCGCGCGGTTGGAGCGCTTTCAGCGCGAATCCACTTACCTGCGCGACGAAGCGAAAATCGAGCGGGACCTGCGTTTTTTAACCGGCGAGAGCCAGGCTATGAAAGCCGTACGCCTGGCCATTCAGCAGGTTGCCCGAACCGAAAGCACGGTGCTGATTCACGGCGAAACCGGCACGGGCAAGGAGCTAGTGGCGCGAGCGATCCACCAACTCAGCTCACGCCGCGATCGGTTGCTTGTCACGGTCAATTGCGCTGCCTTGGCACCAGGCATCGTGGCCAGTGAGCTGTTCGGACATGAGCAGGGCGCCTTCACGGGCGCGCTTCGGGCACGTGCGGGCCGCTTCGAGCTGGCCAATCACGGGACCATCTTCCTTGATGAAATCGGCGAACTGCCTGCCGACACGCAGGTGATGCTGTTGCGGGTCTTGCAAGAGCGAACCATTGAGCGCGTGGGCGCGAGCCAGTCTATAGCGGTTGATGTCCGCGTCATTGCCGCGACGCATCAGGACTTGCCCACGGCCATCAGCCAGAATCGGTTTCGGTCGGACTTGTTCTTTCGGCTCAATGTGTTTCCTATTGTTGTTCCGCCTTTGCGCGAGCGCCGCCAAGACATTCCCGACCTCGTAAAGCATTTCGTCCGGCACTTCGGCCGGCGCATGGGCAAAGTCGGCTGTTCAGTGACTCCATCCACTCTGCGACTGCTGACCGACTATCATTGGCCCGGCAACGTGCGTGAGCTGGAAAACATCATCGAGCGGGCCATGGTCATTACGGCTGGTGAGACGGTGCAGATTGATCCACTCTGGCTGAGCCCCGCTCCGTCGAGCTCCGCCGCAAGTAACGATGGATCGGGCTTGGCCGAGATCGAACGGCGCACCATTCGCGATGCGCTCAAACGCTGCAACGGCAAGATCTACGGCCCCAGCGGCGCGGCTGCTGTCTTGGGTCTGAAGCCCACAACCTTGTACGGCAAAATGCGCAAGCTCCAGGTCGCCAGGAATCCTCCGTCCTCTTGAGTTCCTCAGGCTACGTTTTCCGCTCCCGTCGCTGCTTAAGGAGCTAGACCATACGGTCGTGGCAGGATTTGCAAGCGGCATATCACGGGCTTGTTTGCTAATCACGGTCTTAGGTGATCCGAAAGGCGCCGACGCAGCCTCTGCAGGCGCAACGCATCGACCTTGCCAATCACTCCTGCGATCTCATTGGACTCCGCGGCATAGAGGTAACTGGGCCTAATAATCGAGTCCCGGCGCAGGCCGCTAGAAGCAAAGTCTTTATCAGCGGACTGCATTAGTTCATCCCAGTTTGCGTGAAGTTGCAGAAGCTGAGTGCTTATTCCGCAAAGCAGAAGGTTCTGATAAGGGCCAGGCAAGTTGGTAAGGACCAGTGCGGGTCTTAATTTGGGCATACCCGCGCCGATTTGGGGCAGGGCGATGAGGACGACGTCTCCCGGCTTCACGGGTTAAGCTCCGGCTTGAGGTCGGCGACCGAATAATCCGGCTCATCGGGTCCGTAGGCACGGGCGAATTGCACTTGGCCAAATTGCTTCCAGCCCTCGCGATCCTCTTGCCATGACAGAAACATGGCGAAATCGAGAACTGCGCGTAAGCGTTCTTCGGGCAGTTCTCCCAATACCCTGTCCAAACTTTCTTTCACGGTCATTGCGTTTCTCTCATCGACAACTTTGGAAAACATCGTTCCTTGCTTGTACTATTCTAAACTCTTTCTCGGCCAGCTTATACAAATCCTTCGCTAACCCGTCGATTTGTCGGTCGCATGCGGCGGGCACGCAAATGGCGCTCATGCTCGATTTTCGCACTCCGCCAGTGACTTCCTATCGTCATTCTGACGACCTATCGACGTCTTGGTGGGTTCAAGCGATTTTCGCTCTTCAAAAAAGACGAATCAACGTTTGGAGTTCCCGCCTGGGCGGTTTTCCCCGCATTTCCGTCAAATGGCGGGACTCCAACCATCATGGCACGCCGCTCGCAATGGCGTTGGCGATCAACCGTCTTTTTCCAAAGGAGCGATTTATGGCCTTTGTCGTCTGCGAGCCCTGTCACGATTGCAAGTACACCGACTGCGTGGTCGTATGCCCCACCGAATGCTTTTACGAAGACGATTGGCAGCTTTACATCGACCCCGACTCCTGCATCGATTGCGAAGGCTGCGTCCCCGAATGCCCCGTCGAAGCCATCTTCCACGAAGGCAATGTCCCCAGCCCGTGGACGCATTTCGTGGAACTCAACGCGGAGCGGGTCGAGGAGTTGAAACCGGCGGGCGGCAATTTGACGGAGAAGAAGGAGGCGAAAGCGGGGGCTGCGTGTAGCAGGCGACAGTAAAAGAGCTTGCTTACGGGATGCGAATGACGGCCGCCACGATCGGTGGGATGTCGAAGGCGTGCTGACTCAGCTGTTCGGCCATGCTTGGTATCACCGTGGTCAGATCGCGCAACTCGTCGCGCTGCTCAAAGGCAAGGCTGTCGACACCGACTGACGGAAACCGGCATGAGATCTGGGGCGGAGGCCAGGGCGAAAGGTTTTTCAACCTCATTTCTTCTCGCGCACGTCATAACAGAACAGCGCATCCCCTTCTCTCAGATAAAGCCGGCCGCCGGCGACGACGGGGTGGGCCCAGGCGTTGCCGTCGGTTTTGACCTTGAAGGAGCCCGTTTCCCTGTAGCCGTCGGGAGACGCTTCCACCAAGGCCACGACGCCGTTCTGGTAATGGAAATAGAGCCGGCCGTCGGCGTAAGTGACCGAGGCGGAGCCCCGGCCCTGGCCTTGGTCGTGCTTGCGCTTCCACAGCACTTTGCCGGTTTTTACCTCGGCACAAAATGGGGCGCCCTGGTCGTCGGTGTCGCCGTAGGCGTAGTCGCCGACCACCAAGACGCCGCCGTGCTTGTTGGTCAGTTCACCCTTGAAGTAGACTTCTTCTGCCTTGACGCCCTTGTCCTGGGCAGTGAGCTTCAGAAGCGCCCCGCCTTTGCCGTAGCCGGCGACTGCCAAGATTCGATCCTTTAGAACGATCGGCGTTGGGATGTTGGCGGTGTTGGGCCCGAGCTTCTCATATTGCCAAAGGGGTTTGCCGTCGGTTGACACGCCGACGACGCCGCCGTTGAGCAATTGCACGTATTGCTTAACTCCGCCGACTTGAGCGATCACCACCGACGAATAGCCGGCCTCGGTATGCTCCAAGGGCAGGGCACACTTCCATACGGTTTCGCCGGTCTTCTTATCGAGCGCGACCATGGTGGCGTCTTTTCCGCCCGGGGTGACGATGACCTTGCCTCCGTCGACCAGCGGGGATTCGCAATAGTGCCAACCGCCGTACTTGCCGCCGAAGTCCTTCAGAAGGTTGTGGGACCAGACGCGCGTGCCGTCTTTAGTTTCCAGGCAAACAAGATCGCCTTCTTGGCCGAGCGCAAAGACGTGGTCGCCGTCTACGGTGGGCGTGCAGCCCAAATTGCCGCCGGCGCTGCCGACTTCGCCCGTCCAGACGGGCTTGCCGCTGTCACGGTCCAGCGCGATGACTTGGGAGACGTTGTCCTTATTACCCAGCGTGTAAACGCGATTGCCGGCGACGCTGACGCTGGAATAACCGTCGCCCAAGCCCTTGGCCTGCCAGACCAGTGTTGGACCGTCTTTGGGCCAAGACTTGAGAAGCCCGGTCTCCTTCGATACGTCGTCGCGGCTGGGCCCGCGGAACTGCGGCCAATCTGCGGAATATAGAAAGGGCGAAACGATGATCAACGCCAGCGTAGCCAACGATTGCCGGGGTTTCATTAGAAGAGGCTCCTTCAGGCGGGAAGCAAGGCAGGCAGGGCAGGGTGCATTACCGATGAGTTTATGGGCCTAGCGGCCACGGCACAAGAGCCTCGTCTTGGCAATAATGAGTCAGCCAGGATTCCCTGGCTATAAGATAGGTTTCGTTGGGGAAATCGATTCCTATCCGGCTATCGGTTATGAAGCTCGAATACGTGCCTCTGCTGCAACTTCAGCGAGACATTCAGGGTCTGCCGCGGAACTACAAGCGTTTTCGCCAATACCTGCGCACGATTACCAGCCAGGGCGGAGCAGGCCTGAAGCTGCCTTCGCTCCTGATGATGAATCCGATGGGCAAGGATCACGTGACGGCATTGCTGGATGCGTTGCTCACGCTGGACGCCGATGGCATCGCGACTCGGGCCGTCGCCGAGGCTAGAGACCAGCTCACCAAGGAGCCGGGAGATTTCAAAGTCGCCCTTGTGATTGCCGACGACTTGATGGGCGGGTGGACGAATCGGTACGCCAACGAGTTTTCCCTGCGCTTCCCCCAGGCCCGGGCCGGCGCCGGCATGCCCAGGTGGTTGACGGATCTGTGGATAACCAGCGTAGTCTGGAGCAGCGAAGTGCCGTCGGAGCAAGCCGTGCGCGAGGCAATTCTCACGGCAATTTATCGCGTGGCATTTCTCCAACTCCACGGCCGTCCTCGCACGCTCGGCGAAAAGCTTGCCCAGGAAGGCGCCGTCATGGCGCGGGCGGGCTGCACCCGTCCGGTCCTCGATGAAGAAGAGATTGCTTACACGCGCGAAGTCTTGGTCCCTTTCCTCGACGCCGAAGATATGCGCACGACCATCGAATGCCTTTTCGGCGACGCCCCGGCCCACACGCTTGGCTTTAGCCCGCACGGACTCAGCCCGTGGGCGGGGCTAGCGCTGGCCTTGCACGATGCTAAGAACGGGGACCAGACGCGCTCCAGCCGGTCGCCTGGAAAGCGGTAACAACGGAATCTATCTCCGTTCTCCAGGCATATCTCTGAGGATCCATCTTTCGCCAAGAGCAGTTCATTTTGGACCAAGAGGCGCGCCAATAGTGCCGCCAAGAGTAACCACCGGCGCGGAGAGCGCATCGGTGGCCGCTCCAAACGAGCACCACGATAACCAGAAACAAGAGCCGTTGGGCCAGGAGCGTTAATTGAAATCCAAATCGAGACCGATGCCGAAGAATCTGGGCGAGCCGTTCGCACTGGAATTGCACGTGGGGGATTTCGTCGGCGAGGATTTGGCAGCAAATCGTCTGAAGCACCCGCGACCCAGTTGCGCGGCGAATGGCGTTGTAATAGATCGTCGCAAGGGTTTCCACCATGACAACCGGAGTCGTCCAAATCTCCATGTTGGTGAGACAATAGCGCACGGCACGGAAAAGGGAATCGCCCCAATCGGCCTGGATCCGGCCAATGCCCGCAAGGTCCAGGAATTGGCCTAGAAGTTCGCCGTGGCGCTGTTCTTCACGAATAAATAGCCCGATCAACGCCGGGAACTCTAGGTCGCCATTGCGGGCGGCGTACCGTGTCGCGACGGCAAGGAGATGGCGGCCCTCCGAGGTTTCGCCAAGCTGCCAGGCCTGCAAGGACCGAGCGATGGCCGTCGTTTCCGGGCGCATCTCACCACGGGTCCACGGGACGGCACGATTCCGCGATGCATTCCCTTGAAAATAGGCGATCCAATCAGCAGTGCTCCGCGGCCGGGAAAGGCCGGGCGGCTTTGTTGCCTTAACAGGTCGCGGAAGCGCCTGACGAGTTGATCGCGCGTAAACGCCAGAATCAATCGCCATGGAAACATTCCCTTCCTTGTATGAGACTGAAGCTGATAGGGAGCGTCCTTTGCTATACAAAGTTCTTTGCACAATTTCAATATCAGTATGAAAATGTCCAAAACCGTTTAGGCACTAAGCTTCTCTCATTGCAGAGATCTGCTAGCCGCCGTCGATTTGACGCGTATGCGAAGTCTCGTATTGCCCGCTCGATGTGGTATGCTTACAGGCGTTTCCACCGGCTAGCCGATTGCTCTGAAAACGATCCCGACCGGAATTCGGCGGGCTGCGACCGGTCGGCGCGCCCTTGGCGGAGATGCGAAATGAGTTCCCTATCGCAAAGGCCATCGGCTCCGGAGTTGGAGCGCTGGTTAAACGAGGCACGCGCCGGGTCGAGCGATAGCCTTAGTAAAGCGCTAGCCGTTTGCCGGCAATATTTAGTGGAGATCGCGGCGGAACAATTGCTGGATGGGCCGGGCCGGCCGGCTCAGGCCGAAGAATTGGCCAACCGGGCCCTGCGCGAAATTCGGAACGCCTTGCCTGCCTTCGAAGGCATTTCGGGCGCGGACCTGCAAGCGTGGCTCAAGGAAATGCTCTACGAGACGCGCACCTTGCCCGGTGAGCGAAGCAAGGCTGGACTGGAGGACGGCGCTTTATCGACGCCCGATCACGGCTCGGCTTACACCCTAAAACGCCGCGATGCCGGTTCCGAAGAAGCGCCGGTCGTTCGTCAGCGGGTCTTGGGCGGTCCGGCGGCCAATGGCGCCGATAGCGGGGATGCGCTAACGCTTCCGGCGCCGAAAAGCACGTTCGATCAAAGTCCAACTCGCGCGGAGGGCGAAGAAGAAGGACCTCCTGCCGCTCTAGGCAAGCTCGAAGGCTTCGAGATTGCCGGCGAAATTGGCCGCGGCGGCATGGGAATCGTCTACCGGGCCTGGCAAGAGCGCCTACAGCGCTGGGTGGCTCTGAAATGTCTGCCGCCCGCTTTTGCCGAAGATTCCGAACGTTTGTGGCGCTTTCGCCAAGAAGCGCGACTGGCAGCCCAACTCACCGAGCATGGGATCCTTCAGGTCTATGACGTCCTTGAGGTCGGCAATACGCCCATTCTCGTTCTTCCGTTTATTGAAGGCAGCGACCTGTCCAAGATCCTCAACCAGCGCCGGACTCTGCGCGAGGGCAAGGAGGTTCGCGACCCGCATCCCTGGGCGACCCTGAGCATCGCGGACTACCTCACGCAGATCTTGCCTTTCTTCGATAAGCTGCTTGACGCCCTGGTGTGTCTCCACGGAGCGGGGATCTTGCACCGGGATTTGAAGCCTTCCAATATTCTGGTGGACAAGAACGGCAACGGCTGGCTCACCGACTTCGGTCTGGCCCGATTCGGTCCATTAGAAACCGCAACCGAATCCGGCCACGGAATGGGGACGCCCGGCTTCATGAGTCCCGAGCAATGGGACGGCGCCGAGGACAGCGATGGCCGATCCGATGTCTTCGGCATGGGGGTGACGCTCTTTCAAGCGTTGACCCTGGAATTGCCCTATGGCAAGGAGCGAATCACCGCCGCCACCCCGCCCGCGGTCATCGCCAAGACGCAGCAGCGGTTTTTGCCGACCCATAGCGATGCGGTCCTGCTCAAGGCGATCCAGCCCGACCGCCGCGGGCGCTATGAAACGTCCGCCGACCTGCGCGATGACTGGCATGCCGTCCGAACGGGACGCTTGCCGAAAAAGGCGTCCATCCCCTTGGGTCGAAAGATCCTACACGGCGCGCGGCAAAGACGCAGCCAGATTGTGGCCGGGTTGGCCATTGGGTTGGTCGCCGTCTTAGCGGCAATCCTTTTGACGCCGCCCGCCAAAATCGTCCGCACGGTTCATTTAGCAACCGAACCCGCCGGCGCCAAAGTCGCCCTCGTTCCGCTAAGCACGGAAGACGGCACGCCGCAATTCGACAAGGCCATACAACCTAGCGGCGTAACGCCAATCACTGTCTCCAAGGTTCCACCGGGCGACTATCTAGTCATCGTCGTAGTCGAGGATCATGGGTTTCACGAAGTGTTTCGGCGGGTGCCCGAGCCGGAAGAGAAAAGTCCATCGCTTATGTCGAAAAACTTTCCGCACACGATCTTCGAGGAGCGCGAAGACAAGAGCATCAATCTGCCGTCGATAACGGTGCCTAAAACCGAAATCACCGCGGATATGGCGTTTTTCCCAGGGGGTGAATTCACCATGGGCACGGCGGACCTCGAATCTATATTTGTTCCACCTCACCAACGATCCGTAGACCCCTTCTATCTTGACAAGACGGAAGTTACGGTCGCCACCTACCGCAAAGCTTACAAGGGAATACCCGATAAGCTGCGAATGCTGAGTCCCGCGCCGGACGAGCGTGAGGCCGTACGTTTCGTCAGCTTTGATGAAGCAGTCTGTTGTGCGGAAAAGTTGGGCAAGCGCTTGCCGGACGAGGCAGAATACGAATTCGCCGCTACTAACGGCGGAAAAAATCGATTTCCCTGGGGAGACGACTTTCAGGGAATCACTTCATGGCCTTTTGGCCAAGCGGGCATTCCCGAATACGACCGAGCATTGGCTAATCCAACCGTTGGCGGACTGTACTCCAATGTCGCGGAGTGGACTAGCTCTTGGCACCGGCCGTACCCTAACTCCATCGTCGAAGAGCCGCCGGAGTGGAAGGCCGAGTTTCTAAAGCATCGAATTGTGCGCGGCGGGCCTTCGTGTGTGATAAACGGCGACCCCCAGCCCTTGGGAAAAGACAGCGAACAAAGGTGGAATGCTCACGACCGCACTGGAATTGCCCGGGACGAAGCCTTGCCGGGAATTGGATTTCGGTGTGCCCGTAGTCTTGCGGCTCGCTTTCCGCAGAATGCCAAGAAATAAGAACGCTAGAATTCGGGGCGCTTTCGATTCCTTCCGGCTTTCAATGAGCCACAAATTTTAGTGCCACGCAATAGAGCGGTCGAACAGTCTATTTCTTTATCGCTACATGGAATATGTCGCCGTTTTCCGCCAGTTGCACTTGATGGTAGTAGGGGAGTCTTACCAACTCGGGAGCCGAGACAAAAACCTCCTTGAATAAAGTCGGGGGGAGGTCGGTAATCTCGATTCCGATTCGCAGCGTGTCAGTCGGCCCAGAAATCGAGTACAGAGCGACGTACCGGCCTCCATAACTTACATAGAGAGAAGGAGGGATCAGGCCGCCTGTACCATCCATGAGATTCGCGGTCCGTGGCGCCGTTAATCCATTCATGTAAGCATCTGCGTGGAAGTACTCAGTAGGACCGTCTGGTTTCTTGTATTTCGCATCCGGGTCGAGTAAAAGATTGTCGAATAGAATCTTCCGTTTGGTCATGTGCAAGAAGGGGGCTGGGGAAGGCCGGCTACAGCCGCTCCCGATGCATTTCGTAGGATCCGAACAGTCGGGCGGGTACACACCGTTGTAGTTTTTGCTGCTTGCAGCAAACACATTTCCGCCGGTAGACAAGCAACACACGCAGTAGTAGTACCAAACGTTATTCCCGGTAGCGTATAAAGCTATTGGGCGGCAGCAATCACAAGACGCCGCTCCAGAGTACGGAAGTCCGGTCTTGTTTTGATCTATTGGACAAGCGCATTCGCCGCTGGCCTCTCCGCACTGGTTGCAGCAGTCGCCTCTCCGTCTCCGCCTTCTCCCCCACGCCTGGGCCGTCGCCGGCAACCCCAACACGGAGGCACTCGCGCCCAATCCGAGCGCAGCCAGGAAACTACGTCGAGTGTTCATTACGGGCCCCTTTTTCAGAACAGCCTGCATCATTGAAGGGAAGGACTTGGCCCGACTCTAGAAGAGACAGAATAGGTTGTCAAGGAAATATGCACAGACTGCGCAGGATATTCCTATCAGCGGTGCTGAAGGCGCCGCCTTTGGGGAATCGTCTCCTTTGGAGCGTTAAGTAGGGGTCGCCGACGACTGAGCCAGGACCGCATCCGGCTTACAAAGGCGGCCACTGGCGGTCGAGGCCTTCCCGTTCGATTTGCTGGATTTCGCTGACGCTTACGCCAAAGCGCTCGACCATAAGCTTGCGCGATTGAGCGACGTCAAGTTCGTGATCCTGGGCCTCGACAAGGGCAAGAAAGACCTCCTTGCGGTGTTCTTCCGACAGTGCTTCGCGGCGGTTATCCTGGTTCATGCCAATCCTCTTCAGGTTTAAATCCTTCTAGCCGTGAAGGCGAATCTTACTGTGAGAGCCCTGCGGTCAGCAACCTCAATTTAGCCCCGCCAAAAACGCCGCACGGGGATTCATGACACCCATACGCCAACGGTAAATTGGGCCGACGGCGCGCTCAGCACCGGCACGGTTACGGAATCCGGCGGCAACGGCATGGTGACCGCCACGCACGCCTATACTTTGTCCGGCGCCTTTAGCATCACGTTAACAGTCGAGCATAAGGCCAATGCCTCGACCAAAGGCACCGGTGGCGCAACGATCTTAGCGCAAACCTTCAATGCCGTTCTTCGGCGACCCACACATTTGCCGATAGACCCAGTTGGTCGAGAAGTAAGCGTCCCTCAAGGAAAAGCGACAAGTGATAGGGATATGGTAAAATCATAGAAGAAGCCCGTCAGACAAGAGGCGGACGGTCGGTTGACCTGGAGAAAACGATGGGCGTAGCAAAAGCAACCTTTCACTTTACTTTTGCTGGTGTTGATCCGGATCTCACCCTGCAAACTGTCTTGAGCGTTTTTTCGCGCGTGCTTATCAAAACTCGTTCAATGGAAGTAAGGGTTGTTTATTTTGGACAACCAAGGGTTAGCCGGACATTTATGGTCGAAAGATCGATCCATCCCGAAGCAGGGTGGGGTAAGGCTCCCTGCCATTATGACTTACTGCCTGGAGAAGAATTGAGAGACGAAATCGGGATGACTGTCTTAAATGGATCGGGTTCTTGGCTAAAGGTTGAGGATGACTTGCCGGCCGTCTTGAACAAGATCCGTGCGTTTCGCGAAGAATCAGGTTTCGGGCTTGAGAATCGCACTACGTTATTCGTCGTATTTCGGGGATTGACGAGGGCTTCCTATATTAATGCATTAGGTCAATTGGAGGACGGCTGGTTTCTACAGGAAAAGCATACTACCTACGACGTATTCGTGCCGTTGGCAGAAGTAATTTACCATTGCGCAGGCGTACCAAAGAATGAGTGTGGGATCAGTATTGGCACGAGGTCTCATATATGGAGTTCCTTTTCGTCAAAGTTCGATATAAGGGAAAAGGCATGGATTCCCAAAAGCGATGCCAGACCAGCTATGCGCAATGCGGAAATACTGTGCGAAACTATTAGCGAAGTCCTGGCTAAATCTCCCAACGGACAAGTCGAATGGGTGCTCGATAGCAGTCGTACCCCTAATCTGGCCGGTTTTGCTAAGTCGGCATTGGAGAAATGGCTAGGCAAGCCTAGTGTGAGGCGAAAAATAGAGGAAATCAGGGATGAATTGCGATGACCGAAGGAGTAGGAGACCCTTGACGCTTCGATTCCCGCTTAACGCGTACGCCCGAGGGTTGTGAGCCCACGGTTGAGTTCTTGAATTATGAATAGAGCCTCAGCGCTGGTCCGGAGAACTGTAACAAGATCGATTTTGCTCCCGCTCTTTGTTAGTGCAGTGACACAGTAAGAGTACGTCCCTCCATCCCCACCTGAGGCAGTGTCTTCACCATCTGTATTCTTGCGACAATACAGCCGTTCAAGGTCGTCAATAGGGACCTCATGGTTCCCCCCGCATGGCACTGGGCCATGCCTAACGGTGAGGCATTGAGACGTCACCGTGATAACAGTTCGGTTGATAAACCTTGCAAGAGTCGCATAGATAAGTAACAATCCGACAGTATCGTATGGAATCAACGAGATAACTATGAGCAAATCGCGGTTCCTCATGGCCAGCCAGTACCCAATGGCCAAAAAACTGCTCCAAACTAAGCAGAACAAGGCGGCTGTCATGGATCCGTGCCAGATCCAACGAAAACGGATGCGCAAACTACTCCCGTCATCCTTGACGGAAATGTGCCACGGGCGAGGAATCTCTCGCCGATTCTGCTTCGGCGATAACGGGGTTCCAGTCGCGACCGTCTCGGAGCCGACTCGATCCACGCTTTTGAGGCAGGCGCGGCACGTCGGGTGAGCCCGGTCGGCATCGACCTCGTCTACAGGAATGGGAACGCGGCAGGCTCGACAGAATAGCTGCATCGCATCACCAGTTGTTCAGTGACGCAGTCTTTGTTCTTGTTTTATGCCATTATACGAATGTCCGGCAGGCCTTAGCCACTAGGAAGAGCTAAGCAAAAGGCAAAACAATGGGACGTGGAGACGTGTTTTCCTGAAAGAAACTCGGATGATTACGATCGTGAGCGATATTGATGCTTCATTGGAACGTTTCTGGATCCCAATGCGTCCTGGTCAACCGATTGAACGAGCATTTCCTGGACTCTTGGAGAATACAGAAGGCGGCAGCGGCTTAACTTGGCCCGCTCACTATATGCGTTGGCTGCTATGCTGGATATGGCTTAAATGGCATCAATGCAAGGATCTTCGACTGATTCGAAATGAAATCTTGCCAATTATCGAGAGAGGAATATCAATCTGCGGCCTTGAAGTAACGACAGGAATGTGGGAAGAGCACGACAATTGGTTACTATCTGCTGCAGTCTTGTCTGGCGATCAAGATCTTGCGCGTCGCGCAGCTGAAGCGGTACGTTGTGCTGATGTTAAGAGCGATAAGTATCAGTATTATCCCGCCCTTACCGGCGTTCTTAAGCACCATGTCCTAGGTGATCTAAGCAAGGCAGAGGAGCAGTTTGCAATCCTGTCCCGATTCACCCCATCGAAGATTTTTTGGTGGGCCCGTCCGGGCCTCATCAAATCATTTATGGCTGGCAACGCCAAGCTTCTCAAGCAACAACTAAAGAGGTCGGAGGATATCCACTGGGAAATCGCAAGAAAGGAGAAGCGTGTAATAAAGCAGGATACAGATACGGTATGGCTATCTCTCCGGAAGAAGCACGATCATTTCTTCTGGCCTTGGATCGAAGGAGTTGTTGAAAGGTTGGCAATCCAAAGCGGAGTTCGGATCACGCAAGATAGCTTCTGGCTGCCTCTCGAATTCCTCAGTCTTTCGCTTTGAGGGATGTCGAATTAAGGAAATCACCCGCACGCCAAAGGTAACCGCCCAACGACGGGCTTCAATAAAGGAATAAAGAGAGTGCCGTAGTCGGCTTGACGAGCCTTTCTCGTACACCGCCTATTTATACATACCCGAATAGTGTCGTTGCCGCAGCTGGACCCTGTGGCCCAAGTGAAGACCCTGTCCTCCACACGTCAAGGTCAGTTTTTGGGGGGATGCCGGTGCCTGTTTACGCAGCGAAAGCGGGCCGGTTGCGGTTGGACATCGCCGGGGGAACTTTCGCTGACCGCTAACGCCTCTTCGGAGCTCCGGACGGTTGCGGGGCTGGGGACGATCGGGACTTCTCGGCCTCGGGTAACTCATTTCTGTAGAGTGTAGTGTTTGGATTGTGTGT
>JBJMQT010000019.1:0-10573 GCA_045802525.1 Gemmataceae bacterium | reverse complement strand
TGGATCAACATCCTCTACCTGACGGGCTCGATCGACGAGGACGAGACCAATGGCTTGGGCGCCAACCACGTCCGCCAAAGCGCAGCACCGATCAGCGCCAGCGCGACCACCGCCCACAGCACAGCCCAGACAAGCGCTGGCACGTGAGTCAGCTCGCTCATCGCACGCGCGTCGTTTGCCGGCGCGCCAGCCAATCCTTTTCGGCTAACGGTTGCACCAAGCCTTCGCTGTCCAATTCCGTCCCCGTCGTCATCTCTACTTGTAATCGAATTTGCTCTTCTGGTCCTGTAAACGCGGTTGGAACCTGCCTCAGCCGGGCCGTGCCGTCGGCACTTCCTGTGAGCATCCGTTTGCTTTGGCCATCAAAACTCAGCGCTGTCACCGGCCCCTCGTGCAGCCATGGCAGCCCGGCCGGTCGGCAACGGAAAACGTCCCACAGTTGAGCGGTCTTGTCGGCGCTTCCGGTTAAAACCAACCGCCCATCTGGACTGAAAGCAACCGCAGCGACGGGGCCTTGATGAACCAACGGTATGCCGTGAGGCTGTTGAGACAAATCCCACAATCGGGCAGTGCCGTCGGCGCTGCCGGTCAGAACCATTTTCCCGTCCGGACTGAAGGCGACGGCCAAGACTTCCCCGCGATGGACCATCGATCTGCCGGACGATCCCTCGGTTTGTGCGTCCCAAAGCCAGGCCCGATTGTCCGCGCAGCCCGTCAAAATGGAGCGGCTATCCGGGCTGATGGCCAGGGCGTTGATAGCGCTCCGATGAGCCAATGTCTGGCCGAACGGGCGAGTCGAAGGCAATTCCCAGCGGCGGATGGTCCCGTCGGCGGCGCCTGTGACCAGCATTTTGCCGTCGGGACTAAAGGCCACGGTGCGCACCGGGCCGTCATGAGCAAGCGGCTTGCCGATCGGTTTGCCCGTCGCGGCGTCCCAGACGCGGGCGTGCTTATCCGCGCTTCCTGTCGCGACCAGCTTGCTATCAAAGCTGAAGGCCACCGTCTGAACTTGATCGCCATGGCGTAGCGGGTCGCCGATGGGTTTGCCGGTCGCGGCATTCCAAAGGCGAGCAGTATTGTCTTCCCCGGCTGTCGCGACCGTCTTACCGTCTCGCGAAAAAGCGACCGCTATGATCGGCCCGTCGTGCTTCAGGGGCTCTCCAACCGGCTTGCCGTTGGCTGTATCCCAAAGCTGGGCGGTCTTATCCTGACTGGCTGTCAAGGCTCTCGTGCCGTCGAGACTTAGTGCGACGGCCTTTACGGCTTGCTGGTGCGGCAGCTTCCACTCGGTTACGGTCTCCCAGACTCGCGCCGTCTTGTCGTAGCTGCAAGTAAGGAGACCCGTGCCGTCCGGGGTGAAAGCGACGCCGGACACCACATCGCCGTGCTGAATCGGCTTGCCGATCGGTTTACCCGTCTGGGCATCCCAGAGGCGAGCGGTATTGTCCCAGCACCCCGTTGCGATAGTCTTGCCGTCCTTGCTAAGCGCGGCCGCGGTGACCCAATACGGATGGCGCAGCGGCTCGCCGCTCGGCTTGCCTGAGGACGCGTCCCATAGTTGAGCCGTTCCATCCTGGCTGGCGGTGAGAACCGTATGCCCGTCGGAGCTAAAGACCGCGCTCGTAACCGGCGCCTTGTGATGCATCGTCTCGCCTTTTCCCTTGCGTTCGTACTCATCCCAGAGCGAGGCGGTCTTATCGGCGCTCGCGGTCAAGATGGTCTTGCCGTCGGAGCTAAAGGCAACGGCCGTGACGGCCGCGCCGTGGGACAGTTGCTCGCCGAACGTTTCACCCGTGGCCAGTTGCCAGAGACGGCCGCCGCCGTCTTTGCAGCCAGTCAAGATGCTGCCGCCTTCGGGATTGAAGGCGACCGCCAGAACATCGGCGGGGTGCTTCATGACCTTGCCCGCCGGTTTGCCGGAGGGAAACTCCCAAATTCGAGCGGTCTTGTCGCTGCTGCCGGTGAGGATCATTTGGCCGTCTTTCTTGAAGGCCACCGCGTTCACCGGGCCATCGTGTTGCAGTAGCGGACCGATCGGCTTGCCGGTCGCCGCGTCCCACAGGCGAGCCGTCTTGTCCGCACAACCGGTGAGGATCGTCTTGCCGTCCGGACTTATTGCAATCGCCAAGACCTTATCCGCGTGCGGGAACTTAAAACGGCTCGGAAAAAGCGGGCTGTTCATCCCGCCCAGAATGTTGCGGATCGACGCCTGCCAATCCTTAGCCTCAGTAGGCACAACCTCAAGACTCTTGACCAGCCAGAGCATAGCCGGTCCGTATTCCCCTTGTCGGCCCAACTCTAACCCACGCTCCAGGGCCAGTAGGCTGCCAAAAAACTGAGCCTGGCGACGCGCATCTTGAGCCTGCTCGCGTTGCTCTTCAATCTCCTGTCGTTTGGCTGCGGCCCGGCTCTTTTCTTCTTGAAGGTCTTTCTGAGCCTGAAAAGCAACATCCTTGTGCTTCTTTTCAAGATCCTTGAGATTTACGTCCACCTCGGCCGACCGGCTTTTTATTTGGGCCAGGTCGCTTTGCAGGCCTTGCATGATTAAGTACGCCACGCCGCCCACCGCCAATGCTGCCAGGACAGCGCCCAAGAGGGCCATAAGAGCCGGATTGGGACCCCTGCGAATGGGCGGCTCGGGAGGCGGGAGATCGTCGTCCGGACCGCTAGCAAGGGGCGGCAACTCTTCGGAGGAGCCCTGGTCCTTAATCGCCGGCCGCGCTCCGCAAAAAGGACAAACAATCCATTTATCCGAAACCGCATAGTCGCCGAGAGCGACGATCTTCCAATCGTGGCCATGCGGGCAGCTAAGAAACTTGAACATCAACCAATGACTCCGGAGAGGAATACTGTCCCGATGATTATCGCATGGGAGTATGGTGAAGCAACTCTGCGGTTGCAAGAAGTAGACGAATGAAGGAAAGGCACTCGAACAAGCACAACTTAATCCGGCAGCACTCCGTACGCCCGGACCGGGAACGTGCCAACGCCGCGGAATTTAACGGGAACGGCGTGAAACCGAAAACCGGATGGCGGCAAATTGCCAAGGTTGCAGAGATGTTCCGTTATCGGAATGCCGGCTTGGAGCAGTACCGTATGAACCGGCCTCGTGCCGTCTTTGATGTCGTCGATATTGAGTGAATCGATGCCCACCAGGGTCGCTCCCGCGCTCCGGAGATATTCGGCGGCAGCGCGCGTCAGATACGGATGGCCGTCAAAATAAGCGGGCGTCGCCCAGTGCCGGTCCCAACCGGTGCGGATCAGGACGGCTTTGTGTTTAAGCAACGCCTTGCCAAATGCTTCAGGGCCGATAGCCCGTCCTCGATCGGTGGCATCAACGACCACTCCATCCAAATCGGCTAGCTGCTCTAACTCCAAGCCGGCCAAGTCGGCGCCATGTTCGAAACGGTGAAATGGCGCATCAACGTAAGTGCCGGTGTTGGCGACCATCTCAACGCGGGCAATCTGAAACGTTGTCCCTTCCGCATAAAACTGCCGGGAGGCTTCGCGCGAGAGAAAATCGCAAACTAGAGGGCCGGGCAGTCCGGGATAGGTGATGAGGCCGTTTTCGACCGTATGGCTGACGTCGATCAGGCGGGGCATGGCAATTCCGTTGCTGGCACGGCTCCTTTAGAAGAGGGAAGCGTCATTTCAAACCGCCGCGCAAGCGTCCGACCTCCTCCTCTAAGGCGGTAATGCGTTTACGCAGGTTTTCGACCTCCTCTTGGACGTGGGCATGTTGCTCCGCTTCTTCAACGAGGCGGTCATACTCGGCGGCGGCGGCGCGGACTGCCGCCTCCAAGTCCTCCGGCTGCCACGGTTTCTTCAGAAACTGATACACATGGCCCTGATTGATGGCTGCGATGATGGCCTCTAAGTCCGCATAACCGGTGAATAGCATCCGCACGGCGCGCGGATGCCGCGTGCGCGCCTTGGTCAAAAGTTCGACCCCCGTCGTTTGCGGCATGCGCTGGTCCGTCATGATGATGTGAACGGCGTTTTGCTGGAGAAGCTTGCATCCTTCGGCGGCGCTGCGTGCCTTGAGCACGGTAAACTCCCGGCGAAGCAAATCGTGAACGGAATCGCAGACGTCCTGTTCATCATCGACCACGAGCAAGCAATGTTTGGTCGGCGCGCTCATTAGTGTCTGACCCTCTAGCAATGCGGGAGATAAATCTTGAAACAACTGCCCTGCCCCAGTTGGCTGGACACTTCAATGCGTCCGCCATGGCCGGTGATGATGCCGTGGGTAATCGAAAGTCCCAGCCCCGTCCCCTCGCCGACCGGCTTAGTGGTGAAAAACGGGTCAAAGAGTCGGGTCACGTCTTTGGGATCGATGCCGCAACCGGTATCGGAAATCTCAATAAGCGTATTGTCGCCAACGGCCTGCGAGACAATGCGGATCTGGCCGCCTTCTGCCTCGCCCTTGGCTTCGATAGCCTGGAGAGCGTTGACGAGCAGATTGAGGATAACTTGCCCTATTTGGGCGGGCACGCAGCGGATCCGGGGGACCTGGTAATCTTGGAGGAGCAGGATGCCGCGGCGTTGCAGCCGGCCGCGGACCAGCTCCAGGCTCATGTCCACAATGTCCGCCACGGTGGCTTCTTCCATTTGCGGCCGGTCCGTCCGCGCCAAGCCGCGGAGATTGTGTACGATGCGGGCCACCCGCTGCACGCCCTCACGTGTCCGCGCCAGGACGCGGCTCAGGTTGTCGCGCACGTAAGAGAGATCAATTTCCTCGGCCAGCGCTTGCACGCGCCGGCCCACCTCGGGATCGACCTCGGCCAGGCGCGTGCGCACATTCTCATAGAGATCCAGCAAAGCCATGAGCCCTTTGAGGTCGCGCTCCAGCACCACTAAATTGTTGGCGACGTATGCGAGCGGGTTATTGATTTCATGGGCCACGCCGGCGCTCAGAAGACCGATGGAAGCGAGTTTTTCACTCTGGATGAGCGCGGTCCGCATGCGCGTCCGCTCGGTAGTGTCGCGGATGGTGGCGAGGAACCGAAGCTCGCTGCCGAAATCAATGGCGCTAACGGACAGTTCCAGGGTAAACTCAACGCCGTCTTTACGCCGGCCGATCATCTCCGTCGGCCGGGCTATGAGCTTGGCTTGGCCTGCCTCAAGATAGCGGCGCATGCCTCGGCGGAGATCTTGTTCGTTGGCCGGCGCCACCAGGGAATCGAACGGCTGCCCGATGATTTCCTCGTCGGTGTAACCGAAAATGCGCTCGGCAGCCGGGTTGAAGAGCGTTATTTTGCCGTCTTCGTCAGCCACGATGATTCCATCTTGCGCGGCCTCGGTCAGTTGGCGATAACGGCGCTCCGAATCGCTCAGAGCCTCTTCCCAGCGCTTGCGTTCGGTGACGTCCCAGAAAATGACCTGCGTGCCGATTTTTTCGTTTCCCGAGTCGAGAATCGGCGTCTTCATGATCTGCACATAAAGCTTTTCGCCTGAGGCGGTCTGGTGTTCTTCAATCGCCTCGAGGTTTTGGCCGGTCTCCAAGACGCGCAAGTCATCGTCGCGATATTTCTGCGCCAGTTCTTTGGGAAACAAATCAAAGTCGGTTTTGCCGACGACTTCCTCGAGCTTCTTTCCCATCGTGGCGCAGCAGCGGTGATTGGCAAACGTAATTCTGCCTTGGCGGTCCTTCCGGATGATGTTTTGGGGGAGGCTCTCAACCAGGGAATGGTAAAAGCCTTCGGACTCGCGCAAGGCCTCTTCGAAACGAACGCGCTCGACAAACTGGCCGATTTGGCTGCCCAAGGCGCTCAACAGGGAAAGCAGATGGTCGTCAGGCTTATCGAGGCCGCGGATGAAGAACTCGATAGCGCCGGTGGTTTCCGTGGCGGTCTGAATGGGGAAGGCAATTCCGGTGTGCAGCCCGGCCTCCGCAGCGACCGCGGCGCGGGGGAAGTTCGCGTCGGCCACGACATCGGCAACCCAGACGGCTCGGCCGTCGAGCCAAACTCGGCCGGGAAGGCCTATGCCCGGCTCAAAACGCGTTCGCCGAGACAACGCTTCAAAAGGGCCTACGTTGACCGACGAGGCATGCCAGCAATCGACGCAGTACAGTTGAGTGGCATGCTTGTCAACCAGCCAAACGGCTCCGAGATCCCAACCGAATCCCTCGCCGATGGCTTGCAGGATTCGCCAGGCCGCGTCCTCAAGGGTAAGCGCCTCGGCCAAAATGCGCGTGACCGCATAAAGAGTTTCCTGGCGGCGCTCGCTGAGCTTGCGGAAAGTGATGTCGCGAATTACCGCTAAAACAGCCGACTGCCCTTCGATCTCGATGACTGAGGTGCTTATCTCGACAGGGATAACTCGACCGTCCTTGGCGACGTGGCGGCCTTCACAAACCAGCTTGCCTTCCTGCTGTTGCCGCTGCAGCCGTTGTTTATAGCCTGCGGCAAATTCCGGTTCGTCGATTTGGCTAGTGCTGAGCCGGAGCATTTCTTCGCGGGAATAGCCCAAGCGCCGGCACGCCGCCGGATTGGCATCGAGAATACGGCCCTCCAGGTCGTGAACGAAGACGCAGTCTTCGATGCCGTCGAAGAGGGCTCGGGCCTGGCCGTCTCGCGTTCGATTGTGGTTGCCCGCTTGGGCCGTCCTTTCCAAGGAAAGGCACCTCCCGATGAGTCTGGGCGATCTAACGAAACTTTGAGGGCATTTTAGCATGGCAGCCCAGGCAATGCCTCGCCAAAGTCATTTAGGACGGCCCAAACCATGTCCGGTTGTAACGAAGGCCCCGGCTGGGACTGGCAGCAGCCGGGCACACCCAGTAAAAGGCAAATCACGAGAACACGAATTTCGCTGTCGAAAGGACGCAGAAAGGGCGTCAATCCAGAAATGACCGTCCCCGATTTGACAGGCCGCCCGATAGCCGTCCATCAAGGGCGCTGTGTGATCGAAGAGGTGTTGGCTTGACCCTGATCCGGCTTGTTTTTGGGCCTGCGGTTGTTGCAAGCGTTCTGAACCTCTCAGCCTAATGTCTCTCCCCGAGTACAGCAGAGAGGGGAGCAATCTGGCTAACAATCGTCGGATCCTTGATCTTGGCATCGTCGGCCAGCAGGAACGCTTTGCTGAGTATGATCGACAGGGTCTGGTCCCCCTCGAACGGCAGATGAACGCGTTCATTGCCTGCGACGGTTTGTTTTGGCACGATGCACAGGTATTGATCATTAGGCGCCATAAGAATGTTGCCGCTGCCGAGGTGGATCTTGTAGGTGCGGATGGCGCCACGTACTTCTAGAAATCGGTCGGAAAGCGTGCAACGGTCAGCAATCTTGAGGCGGGGAATGAGACGTTCGAGGAGAGCCCTGCGCGTCTGGGCTGTTGCGGACAGTTCGCCGAAGGAGTAGCTGTGCCAGTATTCACGATACTGGCCGTTGGGTCCTCCATCGGACCAGTTCGGATCATTGCCGACGCTAGCCACGCCGACGAAGAGATCGACGTCGCGCATGATCTCGGAGAAGACAAGCGGCGGGATGGAGTCGAGGGGCAGCGGCTCGGCTTCACCGCCTCGGTAGAATCGCACCAGGTCAGTTGAAAGGTAGGTATAGCCTGTCTGATACTCGTCCCCAGTGCCATTGACCCAGAATTCAGCGCGCAAGCCCCAACGAGGGAGCTTCCGTTCGGCAGCGGTGTTTTCTCCACCCCATGGACCAACCAACCCAACATTCCATCCGCGCGCTTTGGCAAGTTGTCTAAACTGGGCTTGGCGAATGATATGGCTCGCAAAACGGTTTGAATAAGTCCGAGTAGCCAATTCGGCTTGGGTAATCTGATAGATTTCTCGGTGAGCCTGTTTGAAAGGCTGCGTAATGCCGTTGGATTCAAGGAATTGGCGCCAGGCAAGCGCCTCATTTGCCGTTGCCTCTTGTGGATGCCAAAGCGAAACCTGGCCATGGCGAGGCAGTTGTATCGGACGATCTGCGGAATCTCTCAATTGGCCATCGTGCCAGCACCCACAAACCGCTTCATTTCCGTTATCGAGTTTCCAGATTAGCTTTCGACTAACAAGAGAGGCGACATAATGATCGATCAACTGAGTTTGCCAATCCTCGAATCGCATACGCCTTTGCGTCAACCAACTTGATTCTAATCTCAAGGCAAGCCCGGAAAGTGCCTCGCGGACTCCTTTCGCAGCCAGCTTCAATGAGTCAACCTCGCCACCATAATCGCGCCTAATTCTGGCAGGAATGGCTTTCAAAACCTTGCCGTCGGCCTTACTCCAAACAAGCTTGGGTCTGAAACCTCGCTCAACATTTAATTCAACATGAGTGTCGCCAAATACGCGCCGTAGGCTGCCTAACTCAGTGAACCCAAATGTTGGTATCGTGCCGTCAGCGAGCTCGCTTGGATCCAGGCCAAGTTTCTCTGCCAACGATTCACATGCTGAATCAATAAATGACCTTTGCGACACCGCCTTGACGCTTAGAGCCAGCGTTGCAAGCGCAGCACCGCTTGCCTTGCTTCCCATGTGGTGAAGAACTATTACGCCGATTAAGGCAAGGGGCGAGTTGTTCTTGTAAAAGAACTTCGTTGCTTGTTGGATGGCAATAGTCAGTTCATCATTTGCAATATCGACGGATACCAAAAGAAGACCTCGAAGCAGATCTCTATTGAGCGATTCTCGAACAACGGTACTCGGCTTCGACGTCGCGACAACAAGAAGCCATTGCTTCAGTTTGTCCGCCACTTTATCCGGGCCAAGTAACTTCAAGTGGATAGCGATTTTTTCTTTCCAGGAATCGCAGGGAGAGCGAGCAAGTTGACGCTGAAGGGAAGCCACTTGAACTGCCATATCTCCGGAGTAATCCAAGCCGATTTCCGTTATGCTGACTCTCCAATCAGTTGCTGGAGGTCGAGCCCGTACGTCGGCGGCCTCACAAAGGAAGGCGCACCAGCGGTCCTTGATAGACGGCTCAAGAGTCTCAAGCCACTGCCGGACTTTGTCAGCCCAGCCACCATCAGGACGAAGGCGGCCAACAAAGGAGTCATTACATATCGATTCAATTTGCTTGGCAAATTTTGACGCGGCTTTCTGTTGTTTCTTGTCGACAGTTGCCAAGTCGGCGAGAAGAGCAAGGAGGGTCTGTCGGTGATCTAAATCAAGACTGTGCGATCCGATAGCTCGCTCGACGGCATTGAGAATTCCGGGCATTAAGGACAGTCGCCGCTGTGGAGATTCGATTGATGACAAAGCCCCCAACAAATGAGCAATGTCGTCTCGTGTGAAGGGAATGCCTCGCTTTAAAAGCACAGCGAGGGCGTCGTTAAAAATGACTGAAATAGATTCGTCTTTGACATCATGGCAAGTCTTAAGAATTGCCATCAGGGCCAAGGCCAGGCGGCGGCGCGATTTCCCGTCATACCAAACGACTTGTTTACCGAGACTTGTTTCCTTAAAAGCCGCTTGAGGGGAACGCGTCATTTCCTGAACATGGTAAACCAAAGAGTCAAGCTCACCGCGAAATTCTGCTTGCTGGAAACCGGCTAGTCGATCGCGCATACTGTTGGGCATACCTGCCTCGACCTAGTGACGCCTTGCCCCAGTTCATCCCCCACGAGGGGCGTCAAGCGCAGAAATGTCACCGTCGTCTGCGGTTCGATGACGATTTCTTCGTCGAGCGATTCGGCCTGGTGGTCGTTGACGAGGATGAGGATTTGATTGCCTTCGAAGCCTTCGAGGGCTCGGTCGAATTGCTTTTTCCAGTCGAGGAGGCGCGGTTTATTGAGTTTCCAGCCGTTGAGTGTTTTCTCGGCTTCTTCGGGTTGGACCAGGCCGTGAAAGATCTGGCCCTGTTTCACGTTGTAATCCTGCACTTCCTGATAAACCCGGCTGCGAATCAACTCCCGCACTGTGATGCGTTCGGTAAGGAAATCCAGCGACCAACCTTGCTGTGTCTCGCCGCCGGGCGTTTCGTTGCGAATAGTGAGCGTTGTAGACATATTTGATCTCCGAGCGCCAAGAGCTTTCGCAGAACGTGAGCAAGGATTGCGGCAGAATTCTAACCCCTGCTATCCGCTCAGGACAATCAGCGTGAACGGAAAAAGCAGCTGAAGTTATGCATAATACCCGTGCCATTGGCTGCTTGTCTATTCGTTGCTGGCCGAATTTGCTTCTGGTCTTTGAACTTGCTTGGCACCAGCGCGCTTTCAAGAGTAATTGCACCGTTCGGCGCTCCAGCCCATTGGCGCCAGAATGCTTTCCATTTCTCTCCACGGGGGGTCAGGGGAAATGGAGAGAACCAAATCCGACGGGCTTCCCAGCGAGCTAGACCGTGGGTTCCGTTTTTCACCCTTAGGTTCCGTTTTTCACGCCTAGCCCCCGTTTTTCATCAGGGGTGGGTGGGGGATGAAAAACGGAAAACGGTTGCTCATTTCGGCCGTCACAAGGCGGCATTGCGACCCTGTGGCCCAAGTGAAGACCCTGTCCTCCACACGTCAAGGTCAGTTTTTGGGGGGATGCCGGTGCCTGTTTACGCAGCGAAAGCGGGCCGGTTGCGGTTGGACATCGCCGGGGGAACTTTCGCTGACCGCTAACGCCTCTTCGGAGCTCCGGACGGTT
>JBJMQT010000018.1:0-64619 GCA_045802525.1 Gemmataceae bacterium | reverse complement strand
CGCTGCCGGACGCCAACTGGGTCATTTCGGTCGACCAAGAGGGCTGGTTGACTCTCTTTGCCATTCCCGATCTGGAAACCGAGGAAGAGGTGGATACGCAACTAGCCGTCCAATGTGCCGAATTGTCGCCATTTGGCACATGCATCGGCTTAGGCGGTGAGGACGGCCGGATTATGTTCATAACGGTGGAAGGCATCGCACCGGCCCCCATTCCGGTTACGGCAACGCAAACCACTCGGCAAAACAGATCCGGATTGCTGCGGATGCTAGGCAAATCCAGGATCAAACACACTTTTCGTTACACCTGTCCCGTCTGCCGCAAATCTTCCGAGCTGGAAGACGAATTGCCCGGGCAACCCGCCCCCTGTCCAAATTGTAGGCAAGCCCTGCGCTTTAGCGCCGTCGAACAAGCGGCCCACTAAAGGAATCGCTTAGCGGCGAGACATTACCAAGCGCGGCGCAACGCTCACCGATCGTTCGCGGCTAAACGGCCCGTCCCCCTTGTCAACCCATCCGCCAATCACGATGAAGATTAGTAACCGGCCTACCCCGATTTGCGAACAAATCGGCCGCGGCGGCTACCTGCATTTGAGTCGTGAACGATGCCGCAGTCTTGCCTTATTACCGGCGCTACCGGCTTCGTCGGCGGTCATTTGGCCGAGGCATGCGGTGAACGTCGGATGGACGTCCGCACCATCGCCCGGCCCAACAGCGATACAACGCGTCTAGAAAAGCTGGGCGTCATGATTCACCGCGGCGACCTGACCGATCGGGCCACGGTGCGCCAGGCGGTGCAAGACGTCGATCTCATCGTTCACTGCGCAGCCAAAGTCGGCGATTGGGGACCGGTCGATGAGTATCGGGCGGTCAATGTCGAAGGCCTGCGCCACCTTCTTGATGCGTGCAAGGGGAGCATGCTGCAACGTTTTGTCCATGTCAGCAGCCTCGGCGTTTACGTAGCGCGCCATCACTACGGCACCGACGAGAGCGAGAATCTGCCGGACCAGCATGTCGATGGGTATACGCAATCGAAAGTCGAGTCCGAACGGCTTGCCTTGCGTTACTATCGCGAGTTCGAAGTGCCGGTCGTCGTGCTCCGTCCCGGCTTCATTTATGGGCCCCGCGATCGCACTGTGATGCCACAGGTGATCGAAAACCTCCGGCAAGGAAAGATCCGTTATTTGGGCGGCGGCAAAGGCGCGCTCAATACCATCTATGTCGGCAACCTGGTCGAGGCCATTTTGCTCGCCCTCGATCATCCCGACGCCCTTGGCAAAGTCTTCAATTTGACCGACGGAGAGGTAGTTAGTAAGCGGCGCTTTCTCGACGCCGTTGCCGACGGGCTCAATCTGCCCCGGCCGCCGAACTCCCCCGTGCCGGTTTGGTTAGCCCGCGTCTTGGCAAGCTTCCTGGAAAAACGGGCCCGCAAAAAGGGCTTCAAGGAACCTCCCATGTTGACGCAAGCGCGCGTGAAGTTTCTGGGTCTCAACCTGGATTTCAGCATCGACAAAGCCCGGCGCGAACTGGGCTATAAGCCCAGCACCCCGTTCGATGACGCCATCCGGCGAACAATGGCCTGGTACCGCGAGAATGCGTAGAATCAACATGGAAAAAGAGCAACGCGCTCGCCGCTCAACAGGAGGATAGGACCATGGAACTTTCAGGCAAACGCGCCGCCGTCCTGGTGGAACAGCAATATCAAGAACTCGAAGTGTGGTACCCCTATTACCGTCTACGCGAAGCCGGCTGTAAGGTGACGCTCGTTGGTCCCGAGGCCGGTCAAACCTATCCCAGCAAACTAGGGTATACCGCCAAGAGCGATAAGGCCGCCAAGGACGTTTCCGCGACGGATTTCGATCTGATTGTCATCCCCGGGGGCTTCGCTCCCGATTTCATTCGCCGCACTGAGTCGATGATTCGCCTGGTCAGCGACATGGCGGAGCAAGGCAAGGTCGTGGCGGCGATCTGTCACGGGCCGTGGGTCCTGTGCTCGACCCAGGCGCTCAAGGGGAAGAAAGCGACTTGCTTCTTCGCCATCAAAGATGATGTCATCAACGCCGGCGCCAAATACAGCGACGCCGAGGTCGTCCGTGACGGCAATCTCATCACCAGCCGCAAGCCCGACGACCTCCCGGCCTTCATGCAAAATGTCATTCAAGCGACCAAGGAATTAAAACCCGCCATGGCTGTGATGCGGTAATTCAATTCTCCCAGGAAATTCTTATGCCATCCCACAACTACGCTCCGACGCGTGAAGACAGGTTTGCCTTCGGCATTTGGTGTCTGCAAAATCGCGGGCGCGATCCGTTTGGCGACCAGACCCGCCCGGAATTGCCGGCTCTTGAATGCATCAAGGGTCTGGCTCAGCGCAATTGTTACGGATTCGAATTTCACGACAATGACATCATTCCGTTCGGCGCCTCAGCGGCGCAACGCGATCAAATAATCAAGGACGTAAAACGCGCCATGGCCGATTGGGGCATCAAGGCCACAATGGCCACGACCAACCTGTTTTATCACCCGGTCTTCAAAGACGGCGCCTTTACCAGCACCGATCCGGCGATCCGCGCCTACGCGACTCAGAAGGTCATGAATGCCGTAGATATAGCGGCCGAGCTGGGCACACAGGTTTTCGTCTTCTGGGGCGGCCGCGAAGGCGTGGAAGTCGATGCCAGCAAGGACCCGATCCATGCCGGCGGTTGGTTCCGCGATTCGCTCAACTATCTGTGCGAGTATGTTTTGGCAAACGATTACGACATCAAGTTCAGTCTTGAACCGAAGCCGAACGAACCGCGCGGCGACCTATACTTGCCGACCGTCGGCAGCATGCTGGCCTTTATTGCTACGTTGGACCATCCCGACATGGTGGGCGTCAACCCCGAGACGGCCCATATCAAGATGGCCGGCCTCAACCCCTACCACGAGTTTGCTCAAGCCCTGGATGCCGGCAAATTGCTTGATGTCCATCTCAATGGGCAAAAACCGCTGCGGTTCGATCAAGATCTGAGCTTCGGCAGCGATGAATTGAAGGAAGCGTTCTTTACTGCCAAACTGCTCATGGATCACAAATACGAAGGCACCATTGGCTTTGACGCCCATCCCTATCGCAGCGAATCCGACCCCTGGGACTTTGTGGACCGCAATCTCCGCACGTACATAATTATGAAAGAAAAGGTCCACCTGTTTAACGAGAACAAAGAGATTCAAGCGTTGATCAAAGAAATTCACGGCGCCAATCCTACGCATAAAGGCCTCATGGCGAAGTTCAGCAAAGAAGGTGCTAAGAAACTAAAAGAAATGCCGTTTGACGTTAATGCCCTGGCATCGCGGAAGCTGCCCTACGAAAGGCTCGATCAGCTGGTCACCGAATTATTGCTTGGCGTATTATGAATATCTCTTAGCCACGAGCCTCCAGGGAGCGCGGCTAAAGCTTAAGACGATAAACCAATTCATGGCGCACCAACATTCCCCCCAATTCCTGAAACTGGTTGAAGACGTCAAAACCCGCGTCAAAGAATTGAGCATCGATCAAGTACGCGCCAAGCAAGACCGAGGCGACAAGTTTGTCTTGATCGACGTGCGGGAAGAAAGTGAATGGGCCAAGGATCATTTGCCGGGCGCGATCCATTTGAGCCGAGGCATTCTCGAACGCGATATCGAAGCCCGGTTTCCCGAAGCGAAAACCGAGATGATTCTTTACTGCGGCGGCGGCTTTCGCTCCGCACTTGCCGCCGACAACCTGCAAAAAATGGGCTACACCAACGTCTACTCGATGGACGGCGGCATCCGCGATTGGCGCGAGAAGGGCTTGCCGCTTATCAAAGGCTGACAGGGCGCGGATTTTTATGCTGGCAGTAGCAAGCGCCTCTTCTGTGTGTTATTCTGGCGGCTTGCAACGCCTCGGGGGATGCCCAAGATTATCAACATGCTGTGGGAGTCGACAAAGCTATGAAAATGCTGCTTTTAGCAGGCTGCTGCCTGTTAATCGCCCCGGCGCTCGCGCGGGCGGAGGACAAAGTGGAGCATGGATTTCTAAATCGCGTACATAAGGACGCCGACGGCAAAGAAGCCAAGTATATCGTTTATGTTCCCAAGGCTTACACGGGCGCAAAGCCCTTTCCGCTCATTCTCTTTCTGCACGGCGCCGGCGAGACGGGAACCGACGGCAAAAAACAAGCTGAGGTAGGCTTGGGCAAAGCGATCAAGCATGAGGGTGATTCGTTCTCCTTCATTGCCGTATTCCCGCAATCGCAAAAACGCACTTGGAAGGCCGATTCGGAAGACGGCAAACGCGCCATCGCCATTCTTGACGAAGTTGAAAAGGCTTACAAAGTCGATAAAAAGCGCGTTTATTTGACCGGCCTATCCATGGGCGGCTATGGCACGTGGAGCTTTGCGGCAGCCTATCCGGACCGCTGGGCGGCGATCATTCCGATATGCGGCGGCGGCGATCCCAATACCGCTGAGAAAATTAAGAACATCCCTTGCTGGTGTTTCCATGGCGATAAAGACCAGGCAGTGAATGTCGAACAATCGCGCAGAATGGTTAAAGCCCTTAAGGACGCGGGCGCCAAGGAAGTCGAGTATACCGAATTCCCGGGAGTCGGACATAATAGCTGGGACAAGGCTTATGCCACTAAAGATCTGTTTGGCTGGCTGCTTAAGCATGAATTGAAATAGCACTCTCCGAATCACTTTCATCCGTTTACTGCGAGGAATAATGCTATGCAAAAACCCGAAGTCAACCGCCGTGATTTTCTCAAAGTCAGCGCCGCCGGGGCGACCGCCCTATCCTTAAGCGCGGCGGCTTATGGGCGCGTCCGCGGCGCCAATGACGACATTAACATTGCGTTTCTCGGCGTCGGCGGTCGCTGCCAGGAACACATTGGCATCGTGACCAAATTCGAAAAAGAGAAAAAGGGCGTGCGCGCCTTCGGCGTATGCGACGTCTGGGATGGCAATGAAGTAGTTCAAGATCATGGCGGCCGCGGGCTTTATCCTTCCGCCAAAAAGTGCGGTCTCAAGGACGACGATAAAGAGCATGTCACCAAGGATTACCGCAAGCTCCTGGATAATAAAGACGTGGACGTCGTGTGCGTCGCCGCCCCCGATCACTGGCACGCCAAGATGTCAATCGATGCCGCTGAAGCAGGCAAGGACGTCTATTGCGAAAAGCCGATGACCCGGACCATTGCCGAAGCCCATGCCGTCGTCGATGCCATGAAGAAGCACAATCGCGTCATGACGGTCGGCGTTCAATCGATGGCCGATCCGACCTGGCAAATGGCCTATGACTACATCAAAAACGGCGGCATCGGCCACGTCGCTCAGGCCCAGACGAGTTATTACCGCAACTACATCGGCGGCCAGTGGCGCTATTACCATCTGACCAAGGACATGACCCCAAAAACCGTCGATTGGGACATGTTTCTGGGCTACAACTTCAAAGTGGGCGACGAGCCTTTGGGCCCCAAAATGCCGTTCGACCGCGCGGTTTACGGTCAATGGCGCTGCTACTGGCCCTTCGGCGGCGGCATGTTTACCGATCTCTTCGTTCACCAGACGACGCACATGATCAAGGCTATGGGCGTCCGCTATCCCGCTCGCGTCGTGGGCGGCGGCGGCATTTACCTTGAATATGACGGTCGCGACGTTCCCGATGTGGCAACCATCGTCGCCGACTACAACGAAGGCTGCCAATTGATCGTGACAGCCACCATGATCAACGATCACCCCATCGAAGAAGTGATCCGAGGCCGCCTGGCGACCATCCGCTTTGTTCGCAAGGACAAGGAATTTGGTTTTGAGGTCCTAGGCCAAGATATGAAGAGCGGCCCCGGCCTGCCCAAGCGGCTGGAAAACAAGGAAGGCAAGTTCACAGCCGGCGGACTCAAGGGCAACGACACCGAAGCCCTTTGGACTCACTTCCTCGAATGCGTTCGCAATAAGAATCGCGAAACGCTGTGTCCGCCGGAACTCGGCGCGGCGGCGTTCACGACCGTGAATATGGGCGTGCAAAGCTATCGGCAGGGCAAGGCCCTCGCCTGGGACGGCGAACGCCGCAAACCCAAGGAGGCCGACAACTCCTGGGCGAGCAACTGGGAAGCCCGCAGCAAGGAACGCGGCAAGCCCAATCAGATCATCGGCTGGAACGGCGGCGACGCCGGCAGCGTGGTCGTCCCGCCCGAATATCAAAAACTTGCCGGCCCCTGGGTCGACGGTAAGGACCCGGCCAAGGCGTAAACCGATCGTCTGAGTTGATGTCCATTTCGGCTTGCCGTTTCGCCGGGCGCGAAACGGCAAGCCTTTTTGGTTTTGAGGAACCGCTCCATGCGCGAATACGTCTTGGCGGAACAGAACCATGCCGCTTTTCGTGCTCAGAAGTGCGAGGTCGCGGTCTTGCCATTCGGCGCCACCGAGCCTCACAACTTGCACATGCCCTATGGAACAGACAACTACCAAGTCGAATACCTCGGTCAGCGCGCTTGCGAAAAAGCTTACAAGGCCGGCGCCAAAGTGGTGTTGCTGCCGACTATTCCCTTTGGCGTGAATACGAATCATCTTAAGATACCGGGTGCACTGGCTTGCAGCCTCACGCCCACAACCCTGCTTCATATACTCACCGATCTAGTTGATTCGCTCGAGCGGCAAGAGGTATACAAACTAGTCTTGCTTAATGGTCACGGCGGCAATGAATTGAAGCCGCTTACTCGGGAACTACATCATCGCACGAAAGTATTTCTTTGCGTATGTGATTGGTATCGCATGGCGACCGATCTCTATCCGAGTATCTTTGATAAGCCGGGCGAACACGCCGATGAAGTGGAAACCAGCCTGGGCCTCGCCTTCTTCCCCGAACTGGTAAAGATGGAACAAGCCGACGCTGGCAGCGCCCGGCCGACGCCTTTTGACGCTATTAATCGCGGTTGGATCAGCATGACGCGGCCCTGGCATCTGGCCACAACTAATACCGGTCTCGGCGATCCGCGCGCCGCGACTGCTGACAAAGGAAGGCGGCTCATGGATGCTCTTACCGATCGACTAAGCCGATTCCTGATCGAACTGGCCAGCGCGCCTATGAGTGATACATTTCCCTATTAGAGTCCGCGCACTAACGTAGTCGATTCCAGCCCGTACACTAACCCGAAGCGTAAGGTTTCAAGTGTGCTGTGTGAATAGATGCTTGAGCTCTTGGGCCGGGGCTCCTTACTCCGGAGACGTTACAGCGATTAGCCGGTGGTTGAGCGCAGCGACGCCACCGGTTCGCGATCGCACCAATCCAACTCCTTACGCCGGAGGCGTTGCTCTTTACGCCGGAGGCGTTACAGCGATTAGCCGGTGGTTGAGCGCAGCGACACCACCGGTGCGTGATTGCCATAACCCCACGACCCCAGTAGGGGTCGCAGGGGCTCTTTTTGCCTCGCTTAGTATCTAAGCCGACAACCATTATTGTGCTTATTGCATCTTGGCAGTATTTGTAGCAAGTCATCAGAGCTGAATCTGTAATGCTCCACCGATCTTTGAGTGAGTAACAATATAACTAATACAAAATTACTCCTTGCATACATGTTCCCTATTCCTACAATTACTCCTCAATTGTGTAAGCATACAACCCTGGGCCTAACGAGATTGATTATGGCGCGCAAAAGAAAAGGTGAGAGCAAGAACGCTTATTTCCGTCGCCTCTTTGAAAGCCATCCCGACTGGTTGAGAACCAAGAGCAATGCCGCGGTGGTTTCTCAATGGCAGGCGGACCACCCCAGCAAAGAAATGAGCCGCCAAGACAAGCAGAGCATGGCCAACGCCAAGAGCTTTTTGCGGCGCCGCAAAGGCGGCGGCGGCCGCGGCCGGCGCAAGATTCTGGCCCAGGCTCTGGGCGCCAATAACGCCGCCTACCTTAAAGGCAGCGACCTGGAGCAGCTGGAGCTCTTAATCGATGAGTCGCTCGCCCTGGCCCGCCGTCTGGATCCCGAAGGCCTGGATGTGACGATCCGTAGTCTTCGCCGCGCTCGTAACGAGGTCGTATGGAAGAGCGGCCAGCCTTAGAACCAAGCAAAGTAAAGCAACCGGTGGCTGTAGGGCGGATTGCAATCCGTCCTACAGCTTTTGTTGACACTTTCTCGTGGAAATTCCTGCTTCCTTACGAGCCCGAGTCCGCCGGATACTGCGCGGCTTAGCCCGGCTTTATCCCGACGCGCATTGTGCGCTGCGCCATGACAACCCCTTGCAATTGCTCATTGCCACGATCCTTTCCGCCCAATGCACGGATGCTCGCGTCAACCTCGTGACGCCGGCACTGTTTGCGCGCTACCCCGACGCCAACGCTTTTGCCAACGCCGATCCACGCGAATTGGAATCGCTCATTCAATCGACCGGCTTTTTTCGCAACAAGACCCGCAACATTATCGCTTGCTGCAAGACCTTGGTGGAACAATACCGCGGCAAGGTTCCCAAGACGTTGGAACAACTGGTGCCCTTGCCCGGCATCGGCCGCAAGACGGCGAACGTCGTCTTGGGCGATGCCTTTGGAGTGCCGGGCATCACGGTCGATACGCATCTCGGCCGCGTCAGCCGGCGGTTGGCCTTAACGGAGAATCAAGATCCGGTCAAAGTGGAGCGTGATTTGACGGTCCTCATTCCCAAAAAGGACTGGACCATTTTCAGTCATCGCATGATTTTCCACGGCAGGCAGGTGTGTTTCGCTCGTAAGCCGAATTGCGATGGTTGTCTTCTTGCCAAGGATTGCCCGAAGATCGGCGTGCTGGGCCGCGATGAGACTGAAACGCCGGGCAAGATCTCTCGCAAAGGCGCGAGGCCCCAAAGGTGGAAATTGAGCTAAGAAGGGTCCATAGCGCCCAATGACTATTTCTTGCCCTTGTTCCAGTAAATCCGCACATTGTGCGTCGCCCGGCCTACGGCGACGATGTCGGTGAGGCCGTCCCCGTCCAAGTCCGCGGCCGCCAGATCCTCGACGGCCACGCCGCCTTCATCAATCAAAGTCCGTGCCCATTTCGTGCCCCTTTCATCGACCGCCTTGTAGATGCGCACGCCGCATTTTTCGCCGGCTTTGTCGCTTAGATTATCGCGGACGCCGATGATCAGCTCATCAATGCCGTCGCCGTCAAGGTCGGCGCACCAAACAGCATGGCCCCACTTGAGCTTGTCGTCGACCACGTGCCGGATCCAAACGGCTTTTCCATTGTCATCACGGGGCGGCGTATACACGACAACTTGATTGCCGTGCCAAGGTTCAATGGCGGCAATAAACGACTTCCTGTTGGCCAGCTTGCCGAGTTTCACTTCGCTGCTGCCGCGATTGCTGTTGGGGTTGTCTTGGTTGCCTTGGCCCAAGCGGCGTGATTTCCAGCGCTTGTCCTTGTCATGAGAAAGCAAGGTCACTCCCTCATAACTGGCGGTCAGAAGATCCGACAAGTTGCCTCCGAGCGCCGGAGTCGGGCTAAAGTTATGGACGACGTGCAGGCTCTGGTCGATCACCTCCGGGACCCAGCGGTCGTGCGCCGGGCCTTTGGGAATCGGAAAAGCCATGACGCGGACCGGGGAACCGTCCATCCAATTCTTTTCCTTCGTGCTGCCAACACCCATGAGCGGGGTGACAACGAGCCGTGGCTTACCGTCGCCGTAAAGGTCGGCAAAGCGAATGCGATGGATTGTGGGAATGTCGCCGAGTATGGGATAGAGTTTCCACGGATCATCGATATTCTTTCCTTGCTTGAGCCACTGGAGCGTGCCGCCGTTTTTGGTGTTAAACGGCTTCCAGTCGGCGCCCAGAGCGAGATCAATTTTGCCATCCCCGTCGATGTCGTAAGCGGCGATGCAGACATTATCCGGTTTCGTCTGGCCTTCAAGAATTATCCGGCGTTTCCACGTCGGGTTCTCGTACCAAATTATGCGCTGGGTATCCGCGACGACAATATCCTTCTTGCCGTCGCCGTTGACATCTACAAGGAGAACGGCATAGCCGACTTTTAGATCTTTCTCGATTTCCTGCATTTGAAAGGAAGCCAAATCTTTGTCAGCGGCTTTGCCGGCCAAAGGCAACAGGGTCAAGTAGGAGCTGGCAGCAGCGAAAAACAGGATGGTGCGCATAAAAGCCTCGACAAGCGGTCGGAGAGGTTTGCAAAGTTTGACACGTTGAAGACGGCCGCGTTTTGATGGCTGGCATTCTAGCCAGGAAAATACACGAAAACACTCGAAAACCAGACCCGTGGAAAGCATTTGTGGGTTTTCGTGTCTTTTTGTGTCTTTTGAAGGTCTCGGCCCCTGACCCTCTGGCCCAAGTGACCCACCCTCTGGTCCCCCGACACTGCGCCAGAGGGTGATCAATAATTGAACACATGATGCCGACTTGCGCTCTTTCGTTGTCTTCGGCGTCTTTCCTTCGAAGGTGGCCAACGTCGGCCTCCAAAGTGGCCAGCGTCGGCATCCAAAGGTGGCCAACGTCGGGCTCGAAGGTGGCCAACGTCAGACCGAGGTGGCCCCGCAGTTGGCCTGGCCCCCTTCGATTTTGAGTAGCTTTGGGAGGCCTAACCCTTCAACGCGGTCCCGCCCCCCGAGGCGCTAACCCACTATGTAGGGATTTAACTCGCCGCCGTGCTATCGAAAGCACTTTGTTTTAGGAATCTGCACACGCGGTTCCCCAGACGCCAAGTCAAAGACAAAATGTCTCAGCCTCTTGACAATCCCTTCCATTATCTCCGACAATCACCTGATTGGTTTGCCGTGGCTTATTACGAGGAAAGAGGCCGGAACGCGCATGGCTCTGACTCCCACCCAACGACAGACGCGGGAATGGCCGCTGCTTATTTTGGCCCTTGCGCTGGTCTGTACAATATGCCTGCCCCTGTGGCAATGGTCGTCGCGCGGGGAATCGGCCGGCGGCGATCAGTGGGCCAAGTGGACGCCTGAACGCATCGGCCGGCTCCTTTTGGGCCCGGAGCAAATCGCCAGCTATTGCGCCTTCACCTGGGCCGGATTCATCCTGCTTCATCGCTTTCTAGAGATGAGACGCCAACGCCGGGCTTTTCACCTCGATCTCCTGCCTACCGAACAAGGTGCGCGCATTTTGCCGGAAGACGCCCGCCCGCTCCTGCGAAAGATCGACGCAGTCACGTCGCGCGGCGGCCCTTACATTTTGGCCAATATGATTCGGCAATCGCTCAATAAATTCGCTATTAGCCGTTCCGCCGCGGATGTCAGCGAGACGGTGCGAACGCAGGCTGAAGTCGACCTTGGCCGGCTGGTGACCAGCATGGCGACCGTTCATTATCTCGCCTGGGCCATTCCCTCGCTGGGCTTCCTGGGCACCGTGCGCGGCCTGTCGGGCGGCCTGAGCATGGCCGGCCAGGTGGACCGCGTTGATTCGCTGCAAACCTTTATCGACCAGGCGACTCGGCACTTGACGATAGCTTTCGACTGTACGCTCGTAGCCCTGGTATTGAGTTTGGCGTTAATGTTTCTGGTTCATTCCGTCCAGCGCGATGAGGAAGCCCTGGTAATTGATTGCCAACAATACTGCCTGGAGAATTTGGTCAATCGGCTTTATGACATGGAGGCCGTGGCGGTTTAGCAAAGACTTCGTTCTTAGTTGTCGATTGTCAGCGGCCTTGGCAACGACTTCTGCCCTTAATCGATTTTATTCCTGCCAATACGCACGGATGATTGACGAATACCTCTTCGAGAGCGGCTCACGGATCCATAAGAGCGAAAAGTGCCATGGCGCAAGGCGCGAAGAATAGCCTGACGACCTTTGAGCTCAACGCGACGCGCGTTCAGGCGGTCCGGGGCGCTGGGGGCGACTCGCCAAATGTATTGCCCTTGGATGATTCGCAGGATGAATTGCCAATGGCCTTGAGTCTGGAGGGCCGCCAAATCGAAGTCGGGCAGGCGGGGCTCGGTTTGTGCCGTCGGCTGCCTCATTTGGCCTGTCTCGATTATTTAGGTTATTTAGGCACCGAAAGGCATTGGTCCGGGGGTAAACATCGCCTTGACGCCTCCAAGGCTGTCGCCCATGTCTTTGCGCGAATTCAAACAGTGGCCGGCAACGCGGGAGGCGTGCTCCTTTCGATACCGGCCTACTTTAACGAAGAGCAACGGCAGACGGTGACTCGCCTAGCGGAAAAGGCGCATTGGCAAGTTCTAGGTTCCATCAAGATCCCGCTGGCTGCCGCGCTGGCCGCCCATACGGAGCAGGCCTGGTCGGGGCTTGCTCTAGTTGTAGATGTGGATGATTACGCCTTGACTTGTTCCGCCGTTCTCGGGGGCGACAGTCAGGCCCGGTTGTTAGCCACACTATCGTTTCCCCGCCTGGGCGTTCGCGCTTGGAAAGAAAAGTTGCTCGACGCCATTGCCCACCGCTGTGTTCGCCAGAGCCGGCGTGATCCCCGGGATTCGGCTCCGGCGGAGCAATCCTTGTATGAGCAGCTCGACGCCGTCCTCGCCGGGTGCCGGCGAGGTCAACTCGCTGAAATAGTCATTCAAACGGACAATTGGTGTCAAAACTTGCTGCTGCGGCCTGAGGAGTTGGCGGAGGTATGCTCTCCGCTGGTCGGGCACGTCGTGGAGGAAATGCGTTCCCTTCAGGAAGCGATGGCCGAATACGGAGCGCCCCTGTTAGTTGCCCTCACGTCCGGCGCTGCTTTGCTGCCTGGGCTGCTGGCGGCCCTGGAAGAGGCATTTCCGCCTGCCGGCCCGCGAGTCGTCGGTCATCCTATTTCAGATGAGGACTTTGGCGACAGCCTGATTGAAGATTCGCCTGAGGATTTTGGCGACGATCTGGTTGAAATCGAATCTCTGGAATCGTTGACAGTGTTGGTTTTGGCGGCGGACGCGCCGATCCGCGCCGCTCATGAGATTGCCGCGCGTTTGCACCGGCAAGAATTGCCGCGCGGCCCGGTGGATCTGGCGCCGTTACCGGCGCCGGTGCCCGTTAACGCCGGGCCGGTGCGCTTGAAGTTCAATCGCCAGGACTACCTCCTGGGCAATCGATCGTTCACGCTGGGACGGCATCCTAACTGCGATCTGGTGTTCGACAGCACCCTCCATCCGACTGTTTCCGCCTATCATTGCGAGATTGCCCCGGAGCAGACCAGTTTTGTCCTGCGCGACCATAGCCGCAACGGCACGCTGGTCAATGATCGTCCTGTGATCGGTGAATTAACGCTCCGCGCCGGCGATTGGATCCGGCTCGGCCCCGCCGGCCCGCTCATTCGTTTTCTCGGTAAACCCGTGGATCAACGTCAGCAGTGGTCTTTGATCAGTTGACGTTCGCTCTATTCTCGATGGTCCATGAAGACGCATCACCGCATACCGTCTGTCTTCAATATTTCGATGGTCGACGTGCTCTGTTGCGCCCTGGGCTGTGTCATTCTTCTTTGGCTTCTCAATCTGCGTGTGGCTAAAGAGAAATCAGTCGAGGCCGGTGACACCAACCTCTTGCTCGCTGCCACGCGCGGTGAGCGCGATCAGCTCTTGGAAGACCAAGATCGGTATCGCAGGCAAATGGCCCAACAAGAACAGCAAATCGCCAGCCTAGAAAATAATTTAAAGGCCGTGAGCGAAAGAGCCAAGGATCTGGAGGCCAGTGTCAAGAAGACCGAAGCGGATTTGCTCGCCAGCAGCGAGCGCGCCGACCAGACAAAGGATATGCTGGTACAGGCTAAGGACCGCCTTAAAACTCTAGAGCCGCTGGCGGACTCCGTACCTGATCTTAAAGCCGAGATAAAGGTCTTCAAACAAAAGCTGGCTTCCGAAGAGGCATTGACAAAGGTTTTGCAGGCCGACCTGGACCGCAGCAAGCAGTCCTTGATCAGCGTCGGCAAGGACATGAAAGGGCTTCAGGCTACGCGGCACAAATTGGAAGAGGACCTGGCCGATCGGGACAAAGCGCTCGCGGAAGCTAAAAGCTACCGGGAACAATTGGCCCGCGCGGAAGAGAAACTGCGCACGCTCGATCAAGAAATGAGCGCCCGCGTCAAGGAACTCGCCACCGCCGAGCGAATCATCGACAAGCTCCAGGGCGAGAAAAAAACCATTGCCGCCGAAGCCGACCGCGTCCGCGTGGCCGCCGAGAATCGGTTTGAAGGCATTGCTCTGACCGGCAAACGAGTAGTCTTTCTCGTGGATATGTCGGGCAGCATGGAGCTGGTGGACGAGAAAACCGAAGCGCCCGGCAAGTGGGCGGGCGTGAGAGACACCGTTCTGCGCCTCATGAAGAGCCTGCCCGACCTCGAAAAATATCAAGTGATTGTTTTTTCCGAAAAGTCCACGCCCCTTCTTGCCAGAGGCGGAACTTGGCTCGATTACGATGCCAAGACGAGCCAGGGCCAAGTCGCCAAGGCACTCTCCGATATTAAGCCGACCGGCGGGACCAACATGTACGCCGCGCTCGATGCCGCCTTTCGCTACCGGGCCGGCGGGCTTGATACTATATACCTCCTCTCAGACGGCTTACCTAACATGGGAGAAGGTCTCACACCGGTCCAGGAACGCACCCTGAAGGACTCCGAACAAGGAGAAATCCTCGGCAAGCATATTCGTAAGAAACTTAAAACCGATTGGAACCGGCCGGCCAACGGTCAACGCGTACGCATCAACACGGTAGGGTTTTTCTATGAGAGTCCGGATGTCGGCGCGTTTCTGTGGGCGCTGGCAAGGGAAAACGACGGCAGCTTCGTCGGCATGAGCAAACCGTAATAGCCCACTGGCTCGATTGTCCAAACCCCTCATACTGGTTCACGCCGACCGACTCGCGAACTTGTCATACCTAGTCTGTTCGCGGACTTGCTTGACAAACCGTTCCCACGCCGTGGAGTTGGCGGGCACGGAAGCGGCAGCGGCCTCCAGATCTGCTAACAAGGCTGCCGTATCTGCATAGCGCGAATTTTCGTCGTCGGCCGTCAAGCGTTGCAGGATCTTCTGCAAATCCGGCGGCAAAGGTCTGGCCCTCGGGCGCTTGGCTTCCCCTCCCACGGCCGACCAGGCCGCAGCCATTTCACCTAAAGCGCGAAGATCGCTTTGCACGGTCGGTTGCTCAACTTGAGTTGCAGGCGGAGTTGCCAGCCAGGCCGGCTCTCCCAAGCCGGTTAGCTTGACGATGCCTTCCGGCGTCAACACAATATGACCGGCCTCGAGATGGCCGTGAACCAGGCCGGCTTCGTGACCTGCTTGTAGACCAAGAGCGGTCTGGCAAAGCAAGCGATACCAGACACCCGGCGCTGCCGCCAGAGGCGGCCAATCTCCGCTGGCCACTCCGGCTATGTATTCCTGCAAGACGGCCGGTCGCCCAGCAAGGTCCAGGACCTCCCAGGTTGCGGCCAGGCTGGGATGCCGCAGTGCCGCCGTTGCAGTGAAGCCGCGGCGAAATTCCTCCGCATGGCCCGGCTCCTGAACAGCGGATTCACTCATATGGCGCAAAAGCGCCTCTTGGTTGCTGCGCGGATCGAAGACTCGATAAGTCAGTTCTCGCGACGTCGCCTTCAGCCGATCAATGACGCGCAAGGGCCCAAGAGCCAGGCCGTCGAAATTGCCCGACTCAATAAGGGCAATTTGGTAGAGCGTCAAGTAGTTGCCGGCCAGGAGTAATTGGCGGAAAGAACGGCGCTGACGCCGCGCTTCGCCAAGCAAAGTGGTCAGTGTGTCGGCGTCGATCAACTGGAGCCCGGTCAATAGATCGCCCAGTTGGCGGTCGCCCGGCTCGATTTCGCTCGTGAGAGACAGGATATCGCGCTCTTTGTATGGCGAATCGCCCTCGGCAGGAGCCCCCTCTTCGCCTTGCGTAGGCGCCTTGTGCACTATTGCTGGCGCTTCTCCATTCGGAATGCCGGCCAGTTCACGAAGCTTGTGGCGATACCATTCGCGCATATCGTTGAGATGGCGTTCCATTTCGCCGCGCCGCTGGGCAACAGCGCGCTGCTGCTCTTCCAACTGCTCGGCTTGCTCGGCCAGACGGAGTGATGTCGAGCCGATTTGGCGTGCCTGTTCGTCGACTTCGGCTTGCCGGCGTTCGAGGCGCGTCTCCCCTTGGGCCAGCGTTCGCTTCAATTCGTTGACCTGACTTTGCCAGTCCAGGAGTTGTTGGCGGAACGCCGCTACGGCAAGGCGTTGCTCATCGCGCGCCTGATGCAGAGCCCGTTCTTGAGTGCGGACTTGTTCGGCATCCTTCAGCACTTGAACCCTTAGTCCTTCCAGATCGGTCCGGCTCTGTTGAGCAAAACCATGCACTTCGGCCAAATGGTCGCTTAAATGGGCGCGGCTTTGATTAACTTTCTCCAGGGCAGCTTGTACCCGCTCCTGCACCTGGGGCAACTGAAGCTGAAGCGCCTGGGCTTCATTGCGCGCGCTTTCAAGCTCCGCCTTCTGCCGTGCGAGGTCACTCGCGACGCGGCGCTGATCCGCCTGCCACTGTTCTCGTTCTTCGGCTAGCTTTTGGCGTTCCTCGCTGGTTTGGCCGGTAACCACTTCGATTTTTTCGCTCGTCGAGCGCAGGGCCTCTTCGCGCTCGGCTAGCTCGGCACGTTGGCGGGCCAATTCAACAGCTTGTGCTTCAAAGTCGCGATGTCGTGATGCCACGCTTTCTTCGGCTTCTCGATGTTTTTCGTTCAGCTCTCGTTCCTTGGCATGCAAGGCGGAAACTGCTTCCGCTTGCCGGCGGATTAAGTCCTCTTGTTCCTTGTGCCGGGTCGCTAAGTCTTCGGAGCGCCGGCGTAGCCGCTCTTGGAGCGCTGCCAACGCCTGTTCCGATTTTGTTAATGTTTCTTCCCGCCGGCGAAGCGCCTTATCGTCCTCGGCTAAGCGCTTTTGTTGCTCTTCCAGATCCTTGGCCTGTGCTTGGACCAGGCTGGCTTGCTGGGTTTGCTCGGCAGCCTTGGCGGTGAGTCCTGCTTCGACTTGACGCAGGCGCGATTCGTCGGCCGATAAGGCTTCTTGGACCTGCCGAAACTGCGTTATGGCTTGCTCCAAGATCGATTGCCGTTCTTTGAAGTGCTGGCGTTGACGGTCGTGAAGCTCTTTGTCGGCGGCCAGTTCAGCCCGGATTCTTTCCGCTTCACCCAGACGCTGCTGCAATTCGGACTCCGATTCGGCTTGGCTCGCTTGCTGTTGGGCAAGACGCCCCTGTTCTTGCCGGATCTCCTCGCGGGTTCGCTCGAGCTTGGTGCGTAAGGTCGCCAGCATGGCCTGTTGACCTTCCAGAGCAGCCGCGCGCTGATCGAGCTCATGGCCGGCCTTTTCCTGCTCCTCCTTATGACGGCTTAGCTCTTCCGCCTCGCCAACCGTCTTCGATCGCAGTTTATCGAGCTCCTCGGCTTGTTCTTCCAGCTCGCGGCTGGCTTGCTGAAGCTGCTCGAAGCGAAGGTCTACTTCCTTGGCATGCACCTGAAGCTGCTTTTGCCTTCGCTCCATGACGGCCTGATGTCGATCCAGACGAACAAGGTCCGATTGATGTTCATCCTGACTGCGTTCGAGGGCCTTTCGCTCTTCCAGAACGGCCTGCTCGCGTTCCAGGCATTCATTCAGGCGGTCGGTCAAGTGTCTTTGCAATTGTTCTTGGCGGGCGTCGAGCAGGGCTTTTTGTTCGGCCAACAGCTCCGAATCCTTCATCAAAGCGGCCTCACGGGCGTCCAACTTCGCCTGGCGCTGGCCTTCATCGCGCTTTTCGGAGTGAAAGCGCGCGACTTCCGCGTCAAGCTCGCGTTTGCGCTCCTGAACCTTTCGTGCCGCCTTGCGCACCGCTTCCTGAAGCCCAGCAAGGCGGTCGCGCCGTTCCCGGTAGCGGTCATAAAGCTGCTGGCGCAGATCGGCCAATTCGCGCCGCGTGGCGGCTGATTCCTCTTGCTGAGCCGTCACTTCCTCAACACGCCGGCTAATCTCCGCATGCTTCTTTTCAACCTCATCGCGCATGCCGCGCAGGGCTTGCTCGCGTTCCGCTATATCAGCACGAGCGAGGTCCAGTTCACGTTCTTGCTGTTGAAGCCTGCGAGCGGTCGCGGTGGACGACTCACTCATTTGCTGGCATTCCTGCTCAAGCTGGTCGCGGCGGCGATACCAGATGGCGCGGTCGGTTTCTAGTTCCTCGGCTTGTTCCTTGAGCCGGCGGTCCTGCTCGTCCAAAGAACCGGTCCGGTTTCCCAGGCTCGACTCTGCTTTCGATGCCGAATCAGTTTCGCCTGTTTTTTCAGGGCTGACTCCCGTAATCCGAACCAGCAGATCGACCGCGCCTAATGTTATGCGGTCGCCATGATTGAGGGCCGCACTAGCCGCCGGCTGCCCGTTGATCAGGATGGGCAGCATGGGCGCCATTTTGCGCAGCATGACGCCGGCCGCATGACGCGAGATCAAACACAATACCGGCGGCAAGTTAACACCGGGCAAGCGCAAGTCGCAACCGGGGACGCTTCCGATGAGAAACCCAAGGTCTGTGATTTCATGAGAAGTGGGTTTGGCGGAACCGTGGCGCATTTCCAGGCGGACGGTGGGTAGGGAGCCAGGCAAGGTGGCGGCGGCTTTGAGCTTTGGGACTGATGAAGAAGCTTGTGCCATGCCGGCAATCCAGACAATTCAGGTGGTTCCATCCACCGGCGTCGCGGTACGCACGACGCCCGGTCCGAATTGGACTCGATTCGGCGATTTTTTGGAAGAGGGCTTAGAGACGGCGGAATTGCCGTTCAAGCTCATGCCGGCTGAAGAGAAGAGCTGTAGGACGGCCATGGGGGCAGTGGTGGGTGTTATCCGCCATGCTGCGCTGAGCGACCAGCGCTTCAATCTCGTCTGCCGTCAGGCGATCACCGGCGCGGACTGCGGCATGGCACGCCATCAAGCTGAGCAGGTCGTTGAGAAGAACTTCGCGGCTCGGCGGCCGGTCCATGCTAACGAGATGATCCACGACTGCTTGCAGAATTTCCTGGGGCGGCCGGCGGCCGAGAATAGCGGGATAGCTGCTCAGGAGAACTGTTCCGCCGCCAAAATCGCCGACTTCCAATCCCAACTGGGCCAGTTCGTCGCGGCATTCCAGTGTTCGAGCGGCGGCCTCGGCGGCCAGCTCGACCAGATCGGGAATGAGCAATCGCTGCGTCTCCAACGGCCCTGATCGCAGACGCTCTTTCAAAGCCTCGAACAGAATGCGTTCGTGCAAGGCGTGTTGATCGATGACCAACATGCCTTCGTCCGTTTCGAGAACGAGGTAAGTGTCATAAAGCTGAATGGCCTTAAAGGAGCCGGCAGGCGGCAACGCGGACCCCGAGCCCCCGCCCGAAACCAAGTCCCCGCCCGAGCCCGAGCCCGATTTCTCCCCATCTTGCCCTAATAACCCGGCGAGTTGCTCGATTGATCTGCCAGACCCGGCAACTTCGGGCTGGGGCTCGGGCGAGGGCTGGGGCTCGGGAATGCGGGTTCGGTAGCCTGAAGGAGGATCCGGCAAGAAAGAAGACGTAAACGGCAGACTTGTCGCCGGCGCCTGGGCTTGAAGCCTGAACATCGAGGTCGATTGCGTACTGAGACCGCCCAGAGTTGTAGAAGGGACTTGCAAACGAGGCGTAAGGTTTTCAGCTCGCAACCGTTCGCGAATCGCAGCGTGGACGAGATGATGCAAGGCGTTGCCGTCGCGAAAGCGCACTTCGGCCTTGGTTGGATGGACGTTGACGTCTACCTGATCGGGCGGCAAATCGAGAAACAGGAACGCCACCGCATAACGTCCGCCCATCAGCAAGCCGCGGTAGCCCTCTTGCAAGGCATGGCCCAGGCTGCGATCTCGGATCCAGCGGCCATTGAGAAAAAGGTACTGCATTTTCGCCGTGCCCCGTTCGCAGGAAGGGTCGGCGATCCACCCGCGCAAGGCGACCGCGCCTTGCTTGGCTTCGAGCGTGAAAAGGTGATCGCTGATTTCTTTGCCAAAGAAGAGGCGAATGCGCTCGGGAAAGGGCATGCCGGCCGGCAGTTCGTAGGTGAGCTTGCCGTTGTGCCTTAGTGTCCAGGAGATCTCCGGATGAGACAGAGCCAGCCGCGTGAACTGTTCGCTCAGGTGGCCCATTTCGGTGGGTATGGCCCGCATGAACTTACGACGCACCGGCGTGTTGAAGAAGAGGTGGCGGACTTCAAGACGAGTTCCGGTTCCGCCGTTCCACGCTTTCAGACTCGACAAGCCCCCGCCGCGGCAGGACATTTCGGCGCCGCAGCTCTCCCCGGCGGTGCGCGACTGAAGCATAACCTGCGCCACGCTCCCCATAGACGCCAGAGCTTCCCCCCGAAATCCGAGCGTGCCGATCCGGAAGAGATCGTCGGCGGAGGCAAGCTTGCTGGTGGCGTGGCTGGCGAAGGCTAAAGGCAACTCCTCCGCTGGGATGCCGCAACCGTTGTCCACAACTCGGATCAGTTCCACGCCGCCCTGTTCGACGTCCACGTCGATGCGCGTGCTGCCGGCGTCAACCGAGTTCTCCAAAAGTTCCTTGAGAACGCTGGCGGGCCGCTCGATGACCTCGCCGGCGGCAATCTTGGTAATGACCGAAGGCGGCAGTTGCTGAATGGAAGGCATGAGGAATGGCAATCAAAAATTCACAATGCAAAATTAAAACAAAACCGGTATCAGCTCTGTTTGTTAGAGTTGTTCCGAGTGTGGCAAATGATAGAGCCTAGGATCTTGGCGATTTCGTCTGTTTCTCTCCATAAGTCGGTCAGCAATCGGAAGCGCGAAAGCAAACGTCCGCACCTCAATATCTCGGGGCCCGCCGGCAATCTTTAATTCCCAGTAACGATCCCCAATTTCTTTATCTTTCGTTCGAGCACCGGCTGGCTCATATTGAGCTTGCCGGCGGCCTTTTCCAAATCGCCGTCGGCTTCAGTTAGCGCCTGGCGGATCTTGTCCTGAACTTTCCAATCGAGAATGATGCGGTAGAGGGTGCGTTCGCCGATGCCAAGAATTTTGGCCGCCTCTTCGCGGTTGCCGTTGGTCACTTCCAACGTCCGTTCGATGTAGTAGCGGTCGATCTCATTAAGGGACCGGCCTACCAACGAAGAGGCCCCGCTGACGGTATGGTCCGGATGAGTGAACCGATCCAGGCCGTCCCCTTCTTGCAGGTCTTCGAGGTCGAGCACGTTGTCTTGATCTTGAACAACCAGACTTTCAATAAGATTGCGGAGCTCGCGGACGTTTCCCGGCCAATCGTATGCCGCCATGGCGCGACGTAAAGGTTCGGCAATGCCGGTGACCTGTTTGCCATGAAGCTGGTTGAATTCCTTTATAAAGTGAGCCGCCAAGACGGGAATATCCTCACGGCGTTCGCGCAGCGCGGGCAGCTTGATGGTCACAACTTTGAGGCGAAAATAGAGATCCCGGCGAAACGAGCCGTCGGCCACCGCGGCGTCCAGATCGCGGTTCGTCGCGGATAGAAGGCGAACGTTGACTTTGATCGGTTCGTTGCTGCCGATGCGGAAGACCTCCTTGTTCTCCAAAACGCGCAGCAATTTCGCCTGAAGCCCCAGCGGCATGTCGCCGACTTCATCGAGAAAGAGCGTGCCGCCGTTGGCATATTCGAAGCGGCCTTTGCGCATGCGATCGGCGCCGGTAAACGCGCCCGACTCATGACCGAAGAGCTCATCGTCTAGGAGATTTTCGTTAAGAGCGGTGCAGTTCATCGCCACAAACGGCTTGGCCTTGCGCGGGCTATTGTTATGAATGGCCTTGGCAATGAGTTCCTTGCCCGTTCCGGTCTCGCCCTCGATCAGCACGGTGGCGCTGGTCGGGGCTACGCTGCGCAGCTTATTGAGAACATCGTGGATCTTCGGGCTGTTGCCGATAACGCCCTCGAAGCCGAACCGTTCATCGAGCTGCCTTTTTAATTCCCGATTGCTCCGCGCCAGGCGTAGCCGCTCCGCAGCTTTATCAACGATGGCGCGGAGTTCGGCTAGGTCGACCGGTTTAGCGAGATAGTTGGCGGCGCCTTCTTTGATCGCTTCGACGGCCGTCTTGATATCGCCGTGGCCGGTGATAACGATAATTTCAGAATCGGGCAATTCTTGGCGGGCTTTGCGGACGACGGCCAGGCCGTCCATGTCTTCCATGCGCAGGTCGGTGAGGATTACGTCGAAATCCTCGTGTTCGATCTTGCGGGCGCCCGCCGAGCCGCTAGTGGCGACAACGCATTCATAGCCGACCCGTTCCAGGCTTTCCGCCACCGTCTCCGCGTGGAACGCTTCATCGTCGATAACCAAGACTCGCAAGCCGTTGCCGGACTTTTCTTCCGAATCGGTGGGAGATGCTTTTACAGATTGCCGGGGCACCATAGACTCCGTCTAGGGATTTGCAAAACAATTACGGCAGCAGCGACCGTGGACGTTCTCCGCACTTCAAAAGTGTCAAGAACGCTATTTTAGCCGGATGTCGTCCGCGATCCTAGTGCAGCGACAGACGTCAATTCAGAGGAAGATCGAGACCCCCCTCGGGCATAGGGACGTAATGGATCGCTTGCGGCCATGGAAAGAAGGATGCGCTCAAGCGACGTCTCGCTACCGTGCTACCCCGGAAGCTGTGTGATCGCAAAGGCAAAATCTCAAGAACACCAAAGTCGCTGTCGAAAGCACACAAAAAGAAGTGAGGGATTCTTTCCATCCGTTTTTCATGGAGCAGGCCGTTTTTCATGGGACTAGGCCTTTCTTCATGGGACTAGGCCGTTTTTCATCGGAGTAATCCGTTTTTCATGGGAAGTAGGCCGTTTTTCATGGGGGGTGGGTGGGGGATGAAAAACGGAAACCAAGTGCGCATGAAAGACCAAGCCATGGATCCACGGGGTTAACACCTGTAAACCTATACGCTCAGTTGGCGCCTTTCATCGTACTTGAGCGGCCTGCGAAGGGGCCGGCGGTCCAGCGCATTCATTTGTGCCTCGTTGTATCATTGAAGGGACTTTTATAAGGCCAAACGGACCGGTGCTAAACATGGTCAAAGAACCAAGCGACCTGGCGCTTTATCGGGCGAAGCGTCATTTTGACAAGAGCCCGGAGCCACGAGGGAAAAAGATGACCCATCGTGGCGCTCTTCGTTTTGTCGTTCAAAAGCATCAAGCCTCGCGGCTGCACTATGATTTCCGCCTGGAACTCGATGGCACGCTCAAGAGCTGGGCGGTCCCCAAAGGCCCATCCCTCAATCCGGCAGACAAGCGGCTGGCAATCATGGTCGAGGACCACCCGCTTGAATACCGGAAATTCGAAGGCGCCATTCCCGCGGGCAATTACGGGGCGGGCACGGTAATCATTTGGGACGAGGGGACCTATTGGGCGAGAGCCGCCGTTGACTCTCAGGACCCTGATAATGAGAAGCTGCTAAGAGCGGGGCTCGAAAAGGGCCATCTCACCTTCATCCTCGAAGGCCGCAAACTCAACGGCGAATTCGCGCTGATCCGGCTCCGTAAAGGCAAAGACAATGAGTGGCTGTTGGTCAAGAAAGCCGATCAATATGCGAGCACAGAGGATGTAACCGAGCAAAGCCGGTCCATCAAATCCAAGCGCACTTTAGAACAGGTCGCAGCGCCGACCGGCGCTTCTGGACAAGGCCGTAAGCGGGTCAAACCTCGTCCACTTCCTGCTGCGATCCGCAAATGGCTAAAGAATGCGCCTGCGGCCGAAATGCCGCGTCAGGTACGCCCCATGCTGGCCACGACGGTGGACGCGGCCTTCGATCGGCCCGGTTGGCTTTACGAGATCAAGTGGGATGGGTATCGCGCCATTGCCGAGGTAGGCAAGGAAAGTGTGCGGTTGTACTCGCGCGCTCAGAAACCTTTGGGCGACAAATTCCGCCCACTTATTCACTCGTTAGAAAGGTTAGGACATGAGGCAGTGATCGACGGCGAAGCGGTTGTCCTGGATTATGAAGGCAAGGCCCGCTTTCAGCTCCTGCAAAACTTTCAGCAGTCGGGCAAGGGCACCCTCGTCTATTATGCCTTCGACTTGCTTTACCTCGACGGGCGGGATCTGCGCAAGCTGCCGCTCTGGCAACGAAAAGAGATTCTCGCGGCCATTCTCGACGGTCTGCCCGCTGTTCGGCTAAGCGAACATGTCCAAGATCAAGGAAAGGCGTTCTTCAAAGTCATCGAGACCCAGGGCCTGGAGGGGATGATCGCGAAAGCCGCTGACAGCCCCTATCGCGAAGGCCAACGAACCGGGGATTGGCTAAAGGTCAAGACGCACTTGCGCCAGGAAGTCGTCATCGGCGGCTATACGGATCCGAAAGGCAGTCGCCCGCACATGGGCGCTCTGGTGCTGGGCGTCTATGAAAAGAATGATCTCGTCTACGTCGGCCATACAGGAAGTGGTTTCAACGACGAAAGTCTTGCCGACGTCCAAAAAAAACTGGCCCCGCTGGTCCAGCGGGCCTGCCCGTTCAAAATCAAGCCCCGGACCAACGCCCCGGTTCATTGGATCAGGCCGGAACTGGTTTGCGAGGTAAGCTTTCAGGAATGGACGGAGGACGGCCACCTGCGCCACCCGATTTTTGAAGGCCTGCGTGAGGATAAGGCGCCGACCTCGGTCCATCGCGAGAAACCGGCAGCAATCACGCAATCAGAACCGATTCCAGTGAGAGGCAAGTCGGTGGAGCGAAGCAATGGTTTCGGAAAGTCTCCGCAGGACAAAAGATTCGGCCAGACCCTGTCACCCAAACTGACGAATTTGGATAAGGTGTATTGGCCCAAGGAGGGTTATACCAAGGGGCAATTGATCGAATACTACCGAGACGTGTCGTCTTTCATACTGCCCTATCTTCGCGACCGGCCCGAATCGCTGCACCGCCACCCCAAAGGAATCGAGGGGCAGAGCTTCTTTCAGAAAGACGTGAGCAAGCAACCGCCCCCGTCGTGGGTAGAAACGGCTACCATCAGATCCGAGGGGGAAAACCGGGAGATACGCTATGTGGTTTGCCAGAACGAGGCGACGCTCCTTTATATGGTGAACCTCGGCTGTATTGAAATTAACCCGTGGAATTCCCGCGTATCGACCCCTGATAATCCGGATTATCTGATGATCGATTTAGATCCCGAAGATGTGCCTTTTCAAAGTGTCATTGAAACCGCCCAGGCCGTCCACAAGCTGCTCGACCGGATCGGAGCGCCCAACTTGTGCAAAACTTCAGGGAAAAGGGGAATGCACATTTTTGTCCCGCTGGCCGCCCAATACGACTACAACGTGGCCAAAAGCTTCGCGGAATTGATCGCCAACCTGGTTCAAAAAAGCCTCCCAACCCGGACCAGCGTCGTTAGAAGTCCAAGCCGGCGTCAGAAGAGGGTGTATTTAGACTTCTTGCAAAACCGGCGCGGGCAAACGATTGCCGCGCCTTATTCGGTTCGGCCCGTTCCCCAAGCGCTGGTTTCCACCCCGCTCAAATGGTCTGAAGTTAAACCGGGTCTCGATCCTTCCAAATTCACTATTCGTAGTATGGCCAAGCGCCTGGGGAAAATGGGCGACCTCTGGAAGCCCGTTCTAGGTCCCGGCGTGAATTTGAGCGAGGCCATTGAGCGCTGTTCCAAAATGTAACGGTTATAACGGGCTGTCAAAGGTTCGTGCTCCTTTGGAAACAGGATAGCGGGTCCCGCGCCATTGCCTTAAATATGGACTTCTCGGTCCGTACCGAATTATCCTTACAAAAATCCCCGAAATTGACGACTTTTTTGGTGGACGCGGCAGTAGCAGACGGTTAGCTTAAATCCACCCATTCAACCAGGATTGACTCGCGGCTCTTCTATCGTGCTTGGGTCTCAGAGAGGTTTCCCCGCGCCGGGAATGCGTTTCATGAACTACGCCATCGTCGATGAAACGGATGGTTATATCCATGTCCGTTTAGGGGCGGCTGTCCAACCGGGCGCCCCCGACACCCTACCGGATCTGACCGCCTTACTCAGCGCCCGGCCGCATCCCAAAAGCATTGTGGTGGACATGGCCGGTATTCAATGGATTGATTCCAGCACCATTGGCGGCTTCATCGGACTCCATAAGAGGTGTCAGCAAGCCGGCCGCCAACTCATTCTTCATGCGGTGCAAACGCCCGTAATGGAAGTTCTACGCTTTTGCAAACTGGATCGGCTGCTTGTGATAAAGCCCGGGCCATCGGAAGCGCTTGCCCTTGCCGTCGGAGGTGACAAATGAAGCCAACCGCCGAGGACACCGCTTTTCACATCGACGTCAATAGTCTGACCCCCCAAGAGGCGGTGGAGCGACTAATTGCGTACGCTTCGGAACTCACGGCCAGCGACCTATTCTTTGCGACCAATGAATCTCATGTGGCGGTTTCAGCCCGGTACCTGGGCATACCGCACTTACTAAGCATCGTGCCGGCCGATCTGGGTCGTCGCTGCATTGCGCATATCAAATCCCTGGCGGGCATGGAGGCGTCGGAGAGGAGGCGGCCCCTAGACGGTCGCTGGATTCACGAGCCAACCAACGGCCGAGCCGTCGATTTACGCATCAACACTATTCCTACGCTTCATGGCGAGGACCTCACTTTTCGATTTCTGGAGCGTGACTCCAAATTAATCGGGCTGGAAAAGCTTGGTATGGACGCTGCTGATCAAAACCGGCTCCGCAGCTTGCTCAACCGCCCCAGCGGCTTGATCTTGGTAACCGGACCGACTGGCTCGGGCAAAACCACCACGCTTTACGCCTGCCTGGCTTATCTGAACAACGGCAAACGAAAGATAAACACGATCGAAGATCCGATTGAATACGAAATGGCCGGCATTCGGCAATCGCAGGTCAATATCAAGGCCGAGGTTGATTTTGCCGATCTGCTGCGCAGCGTGCTTCGCCAGGCTCCAGACGTGATCATGGTCGGCGAAGTTCGGGATCCGGTCACCGCCGACATAGCCGTGCGTGCCGCCAATAGCGGCCACCTGGTCCTGGCGACCTTACACGCACCGGTCGCTGCCGGCGCCGTGCAAAGCATGCTCGGCCTCGGGGTCCATCCGCCGTTTTTGGCCAGTTCGCTGCAAGGCGCCCTCGTTCAACGCCTGGCCCGCAACCTTTGTCCGCATTGCAAAGTGCCGTTCGACAGCGTCGATTCCGCTATGTTCGACGAAGTTCGTCCTTGGCTCTCTTCGAATGAGGGCCGCCAATTCTACGGCCCCAGCAAATGCGCGAAGTGTCGTATGGAGGGCTATGGCTCGCGCAGCGGCATCTTCGAACTCTTGACCGTTTCCCGGCCCATTCGCAAGCTTATTCAAGAAAAGCAGTCCATGGCCGCCATCCGCCAAAAGGCTGTGGAAGAGGGCATGATTCCCTTCCGCCAAGCCGCCCTTCTCAAGGTGGCGCGAGGCGAAACCAGCATTGATGAAGTGTTCCGGGCAATCCCGTCGGAGTACTTGGAGGATGAGGAGTAGATCCAACAGGACAACGTCACCTTGGAGGGACCTCGCTAAGGATCTCACCGGTCCATTTATCATTTCTCTTCGGCCTTGGGCGACGAAGGCAATAGGACAATCGGCAGATCCAGTTTCTTGGCCTGCTCGTTTATCCTGGCGAGGTCATTATCTTTGAGGCTCTTCCATTCGCCCAGATACTTCTGGAGTTGCTTGCCCTGATCGGCGTATTCGTCCTTTAGACCTTGCGTCGGCGGTCCGTCCGCTTCCTTGGCGATTTCAAAAAGAAACGCCAGCTTGGAATAGAGTTGGGCTCCGCCTTTTTGTGCCAAGATATCATAGACCACCTCCGCTTTGGGATTGTGCATGCGGGCTTCCAGGGCCTCTACCTTTTCCAGGAATTCTTTGGACGCCTTGATCAGAGGCTCAGCTTTGGGTTCATCCTTGAGCAATTCATTTCGATCTTTGATTTGCTTGCCTAGCGAACGCAGGCCGTTGACGGTATCGCTGAACTGGGAGAGATCATCGCGTATCTTAAGAGTTAGAGCGAGTTGTTTTTCCAGATCGGGCGGTCTAAGCGTGGCGGGACTTTCTTCCACCTTAATCTTGAGTCCCGGCGAATCCCCGGAAGCGGCAGCAGTCGTGCCCGGGACAGCGGCTTCCGCTTTGAAGACAATTAAGACCCGGCGATCGAGGCCGACCGTTGCCTTGGTGGTTTGAGACTTTCCGTCCACCGTGAGCTTGACTGTGAATTTTCCTCCGATAACCAGAGGCCCTGCGTCAATGTCGCCGGTGTCAATCTTGGCATTCTTTATCTTTCTGGCGCCGTCATAGCGCAGCCCCCAAACGGCCCGGTTGACGCCGATTTCCTTGGTCAACGGCTCCTTTTTGAACTCGGGCTCACGGTAATCCGGATCCTCCTCGACCGGTTTTTCTTTGTCCTCTTTGCTGGTGAGCCTAGTCACCAAGCCGTTATTGTCGTCTAGGATTTCAATGGTTACTTCGCCCTTGGGCTTATTCTTTAGGTAGTATTCGATCAAGGCTCCCTGGGGTGGATTCTCGCCGCTGCCTTTGCCCGCATAAGAACCGTGCAAACGAAAGCGAGTAGCAGGTTGGACCGCGAATAAGTGCAGGTCTGCCGTGGCAATTTTAGGGTCAAATTCTCGAATGGGCGTTAGGTCGTCGAAGATCCACACCGAGCGGCCGTGGGTGCCAACAACCAAATCGTTGCCTTTCACCTGCAAATCGTGGACAGGAACCGCCGGCAAGTTTAGTTTCAGTTCCTTCCACGAGACGCCGTCATCTGGTGAAAAGACCACGCCCCGCTCGGTGCCGGCGTAAAGGAGGCCTTTGCGTTTAGGGTCTTCACGAACGGCGTGGAGATAGGTATCCTGAGCCAGCTTGGATGCCAAGGCTTTCCAGGTTTTGCCGCCGTCCTCGGTCTTGAAGAGATAGGGCCGAGTGTCATCGTTGCGATGGGCGTCGACAACTACGTATGCTGCTGCCGCGTCAAAAGGCGACGGTTCAATGCAGGCGACGGTTGCCCACTCAGGCAGGCCGGGGATCGTCACCTTCGTCCAGGATTTTCCTCCGTCGGGTGAGAAGTGCACCAGTCCGTCATCGCTTCCTGCCCACAGCAAGTCTTTTTGCTTGGGCGACTCAGCCAACGCGAATATCGTGCAGTAAATCTCGACACCCGTATTATCGCCGGTTATGGGACCTCCGGACCACTTTTCTTTCGACTTGTCGTCGCGAGTGAGATCGCCGCTGATCGCTTGCCAAGTCTGCCCTGCGTCGGTTGACTTGAACACAACATTAGCGGCGTGGTAAATGGTTTTCGGATCATGAGGGGAAACGAGAATCGGCGCTGTCCATTGAAAGCGATACTTTAGGTCTTCGCCGCCGTGACCGGAGGGATTGGTGGGATAGACGCTGATATTGCGCGCTTGGCGGAGGCGGTGGTTGTAGCGCGTAATGATGCCACCGTATTCGCCTGCATACATGATTTCAGGGTCGGCCGGGTCAGGCGCTGTGAATCCGGCCTCGCCGCCGCCGATCTCGAACCAATCGCCTAAACCGATGCCTGCCGCACTCAGACTATTGCTCGGACCACACGCGCTGCCCAGATCTTGCATGCAGCCGGAAACTCGGTAAGGCACGCTGTTGTCGCAAGCGATGTGATAGAATTGCGAAATAGGCAAAGGCGGTGCATACCAGGTTTCCCCGGCGTTGGTTGAAATGTCCACCCCGCCGTCGTTGCTGTCGATGACGCGCTTCGCGTTCTTGGGATCGATCCAAACGTCATGGTGATCGCCGTGGTGCGGACCTTTGACTTGCTTGATTGTTTTGCCGCCGTCAATGGTTCTCAGGAGATGAACCTGGGGGAAGTAAACAACGTCACGATTGCTCGGATCAATAGCAAGCGTTGTGTAATACCAGGCCCGCTGGCTCAAGTAGTGTCCTCCATTGACACGCTCCCATTTGCCGCCGCCGTCGTCGGAGCGGAATAGGCCCCCCTTCTCCGCTTCAATCAGTGCGTAAACCCGCCGACTGTCGGAGGGGGCAACCGCTACTCCGATTTTGCCCCAAACGCCTTCCGGCAAACCGTTCGGTTTTTCGTCGGATTTACTGGCCGCGTTGCTGCCGCTAGCTGAGCCTGCCGCGGTCGCCGCATTAGCTGGACCGAGTTGCTTCCATGTCTCGCCACCGTCGCGCGACACGTAAAGGCCGGAACCGGGACCCCCACTTGTCATTTCCCAAGGGCGTCGCCGCATTTGCCATAAACCGGCAAATACTATTCGCGGGTTGTTTGGATCAAGGCAAACGTCGGATGCCCCGGTCTCCGCATCCTTGAAAAGTACCTTCATCCAAGTCTTGCCGCCGTCGGTGGTGCGGTAGACTCCGCGTTCGGGATTGGGGCCGAACGCATGGCCCAAGACAGCCGCGAAAGCGATGTCGGGATTGGCGGGATGGACGGCCATCGTCCCGATCTGGCCTTCCTGCTTCCAGACATGCTGCCACGTTTTGCCGGCGTCGGTGGACTTGTAAATGCCATTACCCGGCGCCACATTGCCGCGCGGGTTGCCCTCCCCGGAGCCGACGTAAAGGACATTGGGGTCTGACGGCGACACCGCGATAGAACCGACGGACGTGAGGGGTTGGTCGTCGAAAACCGGCTTCCAATTAAGTCCGCCGTCAACCGACTTCCAAACGCCCCCGGATGCTGTTGCCGCATAGTAGGTCAACGGGTCGCCGGGAACCCCGACTGAACGAGAAACCCGCCCGCCCGTGGCTGGGCCGATGGAGCGGAATTTGAGGTGCTTGAACTCTGGGGGCCCTCCCTTGGGCTCATCGACGGCATAAACGTGACTACTTAGAACAAGAAGGATCGCAAGGCCAATCAAACGCGGCAGCACTTTCATGGTATGGTTCCAAAGCTTCAGAAAGACAGTACACAAATGGAAACGACCGGAATCGGCTTTTCTTTATTGTTGTGCACTCTCAACGCCCAAGTGTCCACTGCTTGTTTCAGCCATATCATCCAATTCCAGGTTTTGGCGGCTGATTTCTGGAGTCGGATTCTCTACTTTGGCAGCCTGACCAGGGCATGCCCGAAGGATCAATTTATTGGCGAGCCTGGGTTAGAGGTCCGCTTGATTGGAAATGGGAGACTTTTCGTTTTATTTAAATGCCTTTACCATCATGCAATCCGATTGAGCCGTCACATAGCTGTACCAGGTAAGAAGACTGGAAGGCGGTTTGGCGCGCAGCCAGCGTTGCCAAGTCGCTCCTGGTAGCAATCGATTAGCCAACTTGGCAGAGGCTCTAAGCCAGCCGCTGCGGCGAATCATGTGCGCAGGATTGGCCGAAAAGCCGGCGCGCTCAAGCATTGCGTGCAAGGTGGGCGGAGTAAAGTGAGTAAGGTGCCGCGGCAGGTCCAATCCAAGCCAGGCATGGCCAAAGATTCGGAACGGCAAGCTGTCGATATTGGGTAGAGAAATGATCAATTCTCCACCCGGCGCAAGCAAGCGGTATGCGTCCCTCAGCGCCTCCAAGGGATCGTGAACATGTTCCAATGTCTGCCACATTGTAATCAAGTCAAAACTGGAGTCAGGCAGACTGGGAAAGGGAAGCGTCCCCACATGAGCGCGTAATCCCAGGCCAAAGCGAATTCGTTTAACCGCGTCTTCGGAGGCATCAAGGCCGGTGACATCCCAACCAGCGCAGTGCATGCGTTTCAGAAACCGCCCGCCGCCGCAACCGAAATCCAGCAACCGGCCTCCGCCGCGCCGCGCCAAGACTTTGGCGATTTTTCCCCGGCCGGGTGCCTTACGCAACGAAGAGGCCGTCCTCTTTAGGCGTCCTCTAAACTCCGGAGTGCGGTGCGGTTGATACGTGGCCGGATAAAAGCGCTGAATCGATCTGGGGCTGGGACGCGGATTAGTAAAGCAGAGGCCGCAATTTTGACATTGAACGACTGCAAACCATAGCCCGCTCCCCCCAGCAATTGCGTCGGGCGCTTCGACAAGGGGCGAAGAATCCGGCCCGCCACAGAGAAGGCAAGGCGTCTCCTCCCATTCCACCAAAATATCTGTTTCAGAAGATGTTAAAGCAGGCGGGTGAGCAGGCAGAATCATCGTGTCGCGTCCATGCGATTAGGTGGAAATTCTCAAGAACCGGGCACAGAGCTGAAACTATACCTGCATTGCTTCGGACGGTCAATTCCATGCCAAGTCAGCGGTTCGCGCCGAGTCAGCGGTCCCGAGAGGTCGGCAAACTTTCTCTCTCTTTTGCAGTTACATTGTAATTGCTGGCAGGAACATGCTTGTCTCGAAGGACTCTAATAATCTTACCTTTTTGTCGGGATCGTCCAGACTACGCGTAACTTGCCGGTGGCTGAAGGGTTGTCGGGCTATCTCACTTACGCTTGCCGGATCGGCGGGGACGTGTAGACTTGCTCATAGTAGGTGCTGAAATACGGCGCCTGATCTCGGTTCCTGGGCGCGCCCATTGCCCTGGGACAATACTGCGTCGAAACTCCGAATGGAATCAAGGACCCTATACAAGATTGGCAAGTTTCAATTGGCGAGTTAAGAACGAGTATCACGGAGGCGTAGCTCAGTCGGTAGAGCAACGGACTTTTAAAGCAAACCGCATATTTGGACAAATCGCAGCAAATGCCGTGTTTTATGCGGTGAAATCCACTTTCCAGCCAGTTCAAGAAACCCTCAATAAGCACCAAAAAACGCTCTTGGCAGGTGTCATGACACCCGGGTCTGAGGGCAAGGTTCTTTTTAAACGCTACGACAAAATATTTGTTTCTTTCTACTGTCCGTCGCGCTCAATGCCATTCGGCATCGCTGATAACGGGAACAGGTAAGCCGTGCGGACCAGGCGTCGAGAGTCGAATCTGCCCAAAAAAAAATGGATGAGTTGGGGCAATGGAGCGTTATGGCCGCCCGGTATTCTAAAGAAGGCCGCGACTCCGTCTCGGATTCCGTCGCGGGCTGTGGCGGCGGGCATTTTGATTTAAGTAGATAACTAGGGTGCGCAAAGACCTAAGTTGGGAGCCATGTTTTCGCGGCTCAAGAGTAAGAAATTTCTGTCACCATAGGAAGGGAACAACCGCGAAACCATGAGAGCGACCAGCGGTGTAGATCGCCTCGAAAGCCGGCGCGCGGTCGGCATGCGTTTGAGGCTGATGCGGCGATGAAGAATAGGCGATTGTTTGGAAAGCCTGAAAGCGAGGAATTCGGCGACTGTAGCGCAAAAACACTCGCCTCATTTCCTATGCTTGAGACACCTTGATCCGCTCTTGGATAAATCGACTGCGGTCACCCTTATCGAGCCAATTTACTACCTCATCAGATTCACTTTTGAGCATTGACATTGCATAAGAGACATTTTCGTTATCTTCATCCTCGGGTCTTGATCGCACAATAGAGATGGCGTGCAGGCGCAAATTCCTTAAGGATTTGCGGATGTCGTCAAACATATAGGCCGCCCAGCCAGCATGATCCTTAGCCCGCTCCTTGGTTCGAGTTGTAAAATCAACAGTTTCCATTACATGAAGGGAACCGTTCTCTTGGACGAACGCAGGCTTATGCGGCTGGGAGACCGTGCCTTGAATGGCAACGTCTCGGCGAACTGGATGCTGCGCGAAGATCGAGCTATCTCCGAAGACATTTGCCACGCGCAGTTGCTCGGTTATCTCATCCTTCAATTGGGCGATCGCAGCTTCAACTTCTTCACCAAGGCCCAAGGCCTCTGTCAAACCTCCCTCGGAGACCAGCAACGAATACAAATAATCCGCAATTGCCTCAGGCTTATCAATGCCTGTATCTGTTACCTCACCAGCATCCAGCACCCGATAGTGTCCATGACTTTCCAGCAACGATTCCTTCCAATTTCGATCGGGCCCACCAATTACACGTCGCCAGTGTTCGACCCACTGAGCATAAACGTCGGGAAACGACATCCCTTTGAGTTTACGCCGGTCGAGGTTACCTATTGCGGTTTCTCCGGCGAATCTTGCCGCGATTTTGCCATCCTTGTTGACAAATACGCCTACGTTTTTTTGCTCCTGTCTGAACAAATCGGGAATATGCTGTGCAATGAAATACTGCGCTGCTTGGGTCATATCTGATAATCCTCCGGCTCGAGGTAACCCCAAAGAGTAGGATGAACTTTGGGGAAGGAGGCTTGATTCTGTTTGACAATATCGCTCAGCCGTCTTCGTCTATCCAAAAGAAAGCCAACGTAAAAATCAATGTCAGTCGAGGGCAAGCCTACATCGGCTGCATCCGCAATTACGGCATGAACATAGGATTCTGCGACTCCTTTTATCTTCTCTATCCACTCCTCCATGTATTCCCAACTCCCCATGTGTGGCGCCTTTGGACCTATCAAAGGATAAATTCTTGGTATGCCGATCATCGTTCAAAACCCAAATGTCAAACAAGACAATGCCACACGTGAGTCTTGGTTTGGCTGCAACCAAAGCCGCAGCATCCGCAGGTGGAAGGTCCTCACCTGCAAGGTTGAAATTGAGCGAAACGTGGTAGGGAACCCCGCTTTTGTCCAGCAAAAAGCCAGGAGGAACTGGAAGCCTTATTGCTCTTCCTAATTCACCACATACGAATTCGTTTGAGACTATGTAAGGTTCATTAGCGTTTCCTGTTTTCGCTACGCCTGCAACACCAACATGATGAGATCCGGTAGCACCTTCACCTACGGGTCCCCCCCACTGCCAAATCTTATACCGAGCGAGAGTCGTAGGTTAGAGTATTGCGATTTTAGGCTTGATTCCAATCATAGGCTTTGGAGGCAAGATATAACTTCAGTCTGTTTACAACAATTATCTAGGAAGTCCCATGCAGTTTGGCGATCCATGGACTGTTGCAGATTGTAAAGGATTCGGATTCTACCCTTCCTTTCCTGCCCGCTCTAGATTCAGCCTCAAGCCCCGCCAGAATCTCCTCATCGCTCATGCCGGGATCCCAGCCGTAGGCGGCGAAGACGGCGGCGTCAATTTTTTGTGGGCCAGGTCGAGCCAGGTGGGGCGTTCGTTGTAGAGGTTGATGAGCGTGCGCTTTTGGAGTCTGCTAGCGAATTCGTCATACTTACCTACGAGCCGGGGATCATCGCTTGCCTCAGAAGCATTCTTGGACAGGTATCTGGTTGGTCGTCATTAGCGGGGCTCATGAAGTCGAAGAAATCTGGCGATGCATGATTAGCTGCGCCAAAGAAGATTGACCAGGCAGCCCGCGTAATCCTTTGCGAAGAGAATAATTAATGTTGCCCCAAGTCTCGGCAGGAGCGTCGAGAAGCTCGCCCGATTTCGAATTGGGCCACTTTCCAGTTTTTTCAAGATGAAAGCTGGCTCGCTCGAAGAGCCATTCCTCCGTAATTCGGGGGAGATTTAATGTATTTCGCACGCCAAAAGACTTCTCCAACAATTGGATCAATGAAGATCCGCCGGGAAGGCCACGACCTCCCTGGTGGAGTCTCGCGTTGATATTAGCCCAAGTCTCGCCAGAAGCGTTGAGAAGCTTGCCCGATTTTGAATTCGGCCAATTCCCCGTCCTTGCCCGATGGAATTTGGCTCGCTCGCAGATCCATTCTTCTGTAATTTTTGGAAGGTTCTTCGGATTTCGTACTCCAAGGCTCTCTTCCAAAAACCGAGCTAAAGACGACCCGCCCGGACAGCCTCGTATCCCTTTTGAAAGAGCTTGATGGATGTTAGCCCAAATCTCGCCTGGAGAATCGAGAAGTTTTCCGGAGTTCACATTTGGCCATTTGTTCGTCTTTTCATGATGGAACTTTGCTCGTTCGAGTATCCATTCCGCTGATAGCTTTTGTGGATTTAGGCGATTCCGTACTTGAAAATTTTCTTCCAAGAACCGGGGGAGAGAAGACCCTCCAGGAAGTCCTCGATTACCTTGGAAGAGAGCTACGTCAATGCCTGACCACGTTTCTTCTTGGTGGTCAAGAAGCGCCCCTGATTTGGGAGAAGGCCACTCTTTCATTTTCTCATAATGGTACGATGCACGGTCCCGAATCCATTGCTCAGTGTGCTCGGGAAGGTTCTTTAGATTGCGAACGCCGAAATGTTTCTGTAGGAGTTTGGCCAGCGTTCGATCACCAGGTAGATTGCGTCCACCCTTGCTAAGTGCAGAATTAATGCCTGACCAGGTTTCTCCGGCTGCATCAATGAGTTCTCCAGAATGGGCACTTGGCCATTTTCCTGTTTGCCTAAAGTGGACTCTTGCACGTTCGCAAATCCACTCTTCAGTCAAGGCAGGCTTGCGAGTCGTCTCTTCAACGGTCCTAACATAAAACGATTGCTCGAAGTCATTCAACACCAGGGTCGGCACGTCCACTTTGATCTTTTGAGGTAGCCGAATTTTGCCACCGTAGGGGGATCGTTCACCGAGCCTGAGCCGCAATTCATCCAGTTCATTGGCCAATTGCTGATCGTGCGCGCGGAGAGCCTTGAGAACTTGCCACACTGGCTCAAAGGCGGAATTGGAGAGGGCGTGATCGGCGTCCTCCGATTCATCGACGAAAACCGGGATGACCACGGTTCCGATTCGCTTGTCCTCAGCTTTGCGGATCACGCGGCCGACGGCCTGGATGATATCAACCATCGAACGCTTCGGATCGATGAAGGCAACGCCGTCGAGGACGGGCACGTCCACGCCTTCCCCGAGGCAGGCGCAGTTGGACAGGACGCCACGGCTATCGGCGGTTAGTTTGCCGAAAACGTTGAGAAGAGTGGATCGCCTGCCCGCTGGTGTATGCCCGGAGATATGGGCTGTCCAAAGCTGACCGGACGGCTTTGAGTCAGGTGACATGCGTTGGATGACGCCAATCAGGGAGTCGGCAATTGCGGGGTCAGTGAATCGACTAGCCTTGGCCACAGAGGAGTGAAACGTGATGATCTTGCGCAGGTCATGCTGGCCCATGGCCTTGGCCAAGCCGATTTGGGCTGCCAGAGTGCGAGCGTCGGTTAGAATGCCGTCCTTGGTGCGGACCAAGCGCCCCTCCTCGGCCATCCGGCGAATCTCCGCTTGGGTCACGCCTATCACGACGACTTGATAATCGGTCAGCAGGTCCGCGCGAATGGCAGCATCAAAGGCCAATTGGTGGAACACCGGGCCGAACCGTGCTTCGTCATCCATCGATGCCAGTTCATATTCCAATTCCTCCGCGCGTTTCTTGACCCTCCCGGTGAAATAACGCGGCGTTGCCGTCATGAAAAGCCGGCGTCGGGCCTTGATCTTGGAGGCGTCGAGCACCGTCGTGAACAGGCCGGCTGCGTGGCCTGTGCAACGATGCGCTTCGTCGGCAAGGACAAGGTCGAAGGCCGGCACGGACGATCGTTGGGCCGCTGCGACGCGCTCAGTTGATTGGTAAGTCGCAAAGACGACGGCCGATTTGGCTCGCCGTTTTCTTAGAAATCGCCGAATCGTATCAACGTCGGTTGTGACAGGTACGCCCAATTCGCCCGTGAATGTAATTGCCACATCTTGACCACGATTTACCACCGTTTCATCCGAGCAGACGACGAGATAATCGAATGGCTGGGCAGCATTTCGACCCCATTCACTCATGGTCTGACTAATGAGGGACAAAGAGGGAACAAGCACGAGGATACGTTTGGTGTCAAGGTTCTCAGCGATCCATAGCGCGGTGAGTGTCTTGCCCGTTCCACAGGCCATGATGAGTTGGCCGCGTTTGTGATTGGCGAATCCTCGTAAGACGTTCTCGATTGCTGCACTTTGATGAGGACGAGGTTTCTTCGCAGGGAGCAGCGGAGGTTGGTTTCCGATGCGAGTTGGCCATTCCAATTCAGCGGCAAGGAGGTCGCCCCGTAGGACCAAGCCAACGGGTTTTTCCTGACCGGCGATCGTGTCCCGCGCATTACGGCCGATGTCATCGGTCGTTGCGATGATCAAGCGGTAGGCAAATTGCGGCCGGTTGGATTCCGAGAGAAACGAATCGAGTTCGCTCTTGGGAATAGTGCGGTCAGCGCGCACCGATTTTGACTGGATGGCCCAGAATTTCGCATCCAGTGTTTCCGCCACCAAGTCGATTCCTTTATCAATCCCCCAGCGGCCGGGCCAATCCTTCCAGAGCCAGACCGTTTTGAAAACGCCTTTATATTTCGGTGCTGTACTGAGGAAGAATTTACAAAGCCACTCGAAATCTGTCCCAAAATCCGTTCCGACACCTTCGTTACGAATCTTTTGTTCAATGAACTCGAATGTTCCTGGCTGAAAACTTAAGACAAATCTGACATCTGCGTTCTCGTTAATGATGTGGCTTTGGCTCATATACGAAATGTTAAGGGTGGTGACGCTGCATTCAAGCGATTTTCACGACAGTCTTCCTGGCAGTTTGACGACAAACGGACAACTATAGACCTGCGGGTATGACAGAGACTGTCATAGCGGGAGACGATTTGCCAGCAGTTTCTCGTAAAGAGTTTGTTAATCCGGACGTTCGACTAGCAACCCAACGTGGTTTCGTATCTCCCCTCGTCTTCTTCCGAATTTCATCGAAATGCCAGGAGCGTGTGACGGCCGAAATCCGGCTCGCGTTTTCGCTGTTCTGGAGCGACCTGGGCTCGTCCATGAACCGCCTCCGGAAGGCTGTGGAGCGAATCTTGGACCGCCTAAAGGTACGGCGGCTTGAGGCAGGCGGTACAACTCGCGTTCCCACCGGTCGCCGGGGCCGAGGTCGAGAACATCCTGGAAGCAGCGGATGCCGACGGTGCGGAGCATCTGCACGCGCGGCAGCACTTTGGCGCGGTCCGCCAACGCGAACGCCAGCTCAATTGAGAAAGTTGTGAAGACTGGCGGACTGAACCGGCACTTGACAATTGAGGGGAAATAGGTCAGCTGAGATATGCAGGAAAGGCGGGGCAACCAGAGGTTCATCTGGAAGCCCCTAAAGGAATGGGGGCGTAGCTCAAATGGATAGAGCAGGTCTCTCGTAAGGCTCCGGTTGCAGGTTCGAACCCTGCCGTCCCTATTCCAACCTTTCCGTCAGCTGCAAATAATAGCATATCTGTCAAGCTGAACAAAAGTCAAAAGCCGCCGAACTGACCCACTACCCAACTCGCGAACGGATGGGGCGGCAAAGCGGCGTTCAATACAGTCCGGTAGTGGCCAACCAGGCCACCGGTGGCCCTGCCCGCTCCCTTGGTAGTTCAGGTCTGTGTGTAACGGGCGCGTTTTTTCTTCCCCAGCCATATCGTGTGGCTCGGCATCTTCACGGTTATCGCCCGCAACCGAGCCTCGTCAAGAAGAAACGATGTGTTCGGTAACCTCATGACATGCCGTAAGACACCCCTCCCAGAGCGCGAGAAGCAGGCAGAAAAATGAGCAGGACGCCCGGTTGGCTGTTAAACGGGCTGCCCTGTTCGGCTTCGCTACTTATCCTTCTTGTCGCTTTTTCCATTCTCTTCCACGCGCTTGCGATAAGGCAGGTGAATTTCCTCCACTGCCTTTCCGTTGGCACTCGTCACAATGGTGATTTCGGCCCCCGTTACAAATCGGTCATCCTTGATACCTTCCTTGCTGATGCCGCCACGTGGACCGATGAATTCCGTGTTATCACTAATGCTGAATTCCATTTTCTTACCTTCATCCGTGGTAACCCAGACGGTCTTTCTCTTGATGTCCACCTTGGTAACTTTGCCTTTGATGCCTTTTACGTCCTTCTTGCTTTCTCCAACCTCTTTCTTGGCTTCCCTTTTGTCCTTGGAGTCGTGGGTATCCCTGGTGTCTTTGATGCCACGGACAGGCTCAAGACGAAGCTCTTTGATTGTCCTAGCTCCTGAAGCCGTGACAACCGTCACTTCTGCGCCTACAACGAGGTGTTTGTCTTTGAGCCCATCCTTCGTCACTTTCCCCTGAGAATCGAAGAACTTCGTGTCGGCGCCAATGACGAAATCCTTTTTGCCGTCATGGGTCGTTACCGTGACTACCTTCTTTTCATAATCTACTTTGGCGATCTTTCCCGTGATTTCCTTATCGGCGGCCAAAAGCGCCGTTGCACTTACTACTAAAGCGACCAAGCAATTAATTGACTTTCGCACCATGGGGACTCCTCGTTAGAACAGCTATATGTGGTTTCTGCACGGAATCTAACGCGAAGAGCAAACCCCATGCCGTCCTCAACAAGAACTCGTTGGATGCGGTGATTGCCAGCCAGTTACGGACGATGAGGCGAGCCAAGGCGCTGGCGGCGAAGCCGGGCAGCGCGGCAAGCGGCCGCACGATCCGGCCTTTGACGTGCGAACGGCGCTGTACTACGCCACCTGCGTCGAGGAGAAACAACACATGCACACACCCGCTTCAGTCACATCGACCGACGTTTCGAATGGCATATGAAATCTAATGGGCCTATGATATTTCGACAAAGTTTGATCGGACGAGATGAATCGGGGAATGCGTTGGAATCTGGCAGGCCTTGAGGCGGTTCTGCCAATCCGGTTTTCGGCCCCAACCCATCGCCTCAGTCCTCATTGAAACAGGGCCAAATCCTTTTATCAGGGTTTCAGCCATCGATCCAAACACGCAAACGCCTTGGCTTGCATTTCAGCATTAAATTCATGCGGGCCATCGTAGGTAACGCCTTCAAACCGGTCCGGCGCGCCGGCTTTCTTAAAGACCTTTGCGATCTTATCGAACGCAGCGTTTACGCCCTCATTCGTAAACAGCTTGTCCTTCGTGCCGTGAATCACCATCAGCGCGCCGGGCGCGGTCATGGAAACGACGTCGGGCAAATCCATGTAGTGGTAGAGACCGGGAACGGTTTTCCACAAGCCAATGCTCGTCAGCTTGGATTTCAACATCTCGCCCGCGGTGGACATCCAGCCGATGACAACCGCAGCCTTAATGCGTGCGTCGAGGCCCGCCAGCCACGCGGAGCGAAAACCGCCGACGGAGAGGCCGCAACAGCCGATACGATCAGGGTCAACTTCCGGCCGCGTGATGAGGTAATCCACCGTGCGAATGTCGTCGTGAAACATCACGCCTGACCACGTGACGCCTGCCTCGAACAATGCCGTGGCGAGGAGCGCCGTGCTTGTAGAGCTGCGGCGATTGAATGCCGTGACGTCGTCGCTACTCATTTTCGGCGGCTCGCGCCATGCAGGGGGATCATCTGCCAGTCGCATCCACCGTTCGCCCCAGTAAAACATGTCGATAACAATGACGACGTAGCCGCGCCGGGCCAACTCATCTGCGTAACTGCGCCCCGCGTAATACTGGCGCTTGAACTCGGTCAGCGACCGATGCTCCTTGTCCAGCGCGACGACCTTCTCCTTGCCCCACACGTAGAACCCGCCGTGATCGTGGAGCGCTACAATGGCCGGCCGCCGTTTCTTCTCGCCCTTCGGCAAAACCAGATACGCCGGCACGCGAATGTCCGGTGTCGTGTTGAAATAAATCTTCTCACGCAGGTAGTTGCCGCAGTCTACGCTCTCGACCACTTCAGCCTTCTGCGCACATGACGGTGGCTTGTAGCGCAGCAGCTCCCGCACTTTGAGCCGTGCCTCGCGCTTCCATGTCTCGATGTTGCGAAAGCGATCGCGTAGAAACGAAAGCTCCAATGTCGAGTGTTCTGCAGTCTTTTGCACGAAGGGGTAAAGGCTTCCGACTTGTGCTTCGGAGACAATCGGTGTTCCGGATGAGGGAACGGCCGGTTCGCCTCCGGAAATTCTTTGCTCATCGCCGCTCAAAGTATCCAGGGAGAGTGCGCCGAGCGTGGTGGCTTGCACAAAACACCGCCGGTTCATAGTTTTCCTCATTTTCATTTAGACCTTGCCAAGTAACCCTGTAGCTTTAGCTTGCTCTTGAGTAGCCGTTTAGAAATAAACAAAAAGGGCCAGGTATCGTTACCAGGCCCACGGCCCTTTCGTCAACAGAGTCGGTGAAAACTAATATCTTCACGCACGATAGGTTTCGACTACCGGGCAAAGGCACATCAATATATTCAACCGGTCCTTGGTCGAAGTTCTGTTCAATTGCCGCGTTTTTTACTTTCACCCGCGAATGGCGCCCCGCCCCCCTGGGCAAGTCGCCGATGTTCCTCCGCTCTTTCGGAGTCCCCGGCGCGGATGTAGTAATCGGCCAGCGCTTGGTGGGTAGCCGCATGGAGGGGATCTTCAACCAGCGCGCTTTCCAGCCACCGCAGCGCTTCGCTCTCAAGGCCGTTGCGTAGCAGAACGCGACCGGCCTCGCAACGCAGATTCGGGTCGTGGGGGGACTGAGCGATTGCCCGGCTCAGGTCCGCCATGCGGGCTAGATCGGATTCGATTCGTTTGAGCTCAGCGAGCACCTGCGCGGCTTCCTCGTGTTTTCCCTGGCTTTCTAGACACAAGTTAAGACTGTAAAGAGCGTCTTTCTCATGGGGAGCCGCTGCCACCGCCCGGTGAAACCATTTCTCCGCATCGGCCGCCGACTCGAATTGCATGGCCAACCGACCGCGCTCGGCGAGCGCCCTCCAATTCTGCGGATGGTCTGCTAGCACGGCTTCGAGGAGCTGCCGCGCTTCTTCCGGCTGGTTCATCGCCCGCCGGCAGCAAGCGAGGCCCTGCAAAATGGCGGGAGTGTCTCCTTGCTTTTGGCGTAGGCGCTCAAACTCCTTGAGTGCCTCTTCTAGCTGGTTGGACTGGGCTAATTGTCCGGCCAATTGCAAACGCGTCTCATCGTTGTCCGGGTCGAGTTCGGCGGCGCGCCGGTAACTAGCTAGCGCCTCGGTGTGATTCTGGAGGCGCTGGAATACTTGCGCTCGCAACAGCCAAGCCTCCAGCCGGTCCGGCTCGCGCTCCAACCAGTGCTTCAGGCATTCCTGGGCGTTGTAAAGTTGATAAGTCTGGATGTACGCGAGTGTTAATACCTCTAGGATGAGCACGCAGTCCGCGTGGTTCCGGCGTACGCGGCTGACGAGTTGCGGCTCAGCATCAGCCAAGTGGCCGCGCTGAACATGGATGAGAAGCTGTTCGACCAAGATCGACTCAGGGTCGCCGCCTAAATCGAAGCAGCGGGAGAGTAATCGCTCGGCTTCATCGAATGCGCCGGCCTTGCGGGCCGCGCGTGCCGCCTCAAGGTGCACAGGGGCGCTTTGCGGCCAAACTTTGAGGTATTGGGTTAGATGCTGTTGGGCCGCGACAAAATCCCGCATTTCCCAAGCCTTTTGAGCTTGCCGATATTGCCAGTAGGCCCACGGGTAACGGCCAAAGACCACTGCCAGCAGGACGAACAACGGCGCCAGCATGCCCAAGCGCTTCCGCACGATAATCTCCGGTATCGCAATCTGGCTTCGCTATCGCCATCAGGCTATGAACGACGCGTAGGAAATACACAGACTGCCGCGAGCGGCAAATCTCCAAGGAAAGTTGGCACACACTTTTCGTTTCATTTTCTGGACGGGTCTTGCGAGGAAGGCGAGAGATTCTTAGTCCGATCTTTGCCGGATCGCTGCGCGTACTTCTTCAAATAATCCAGCAGTCTGTTGATATTCTGCATTGTCGCCTCCGACTGCTGATTCTTGGGGTCCTTGGCCGCCTTTTGCAAAAGAGGAATGGCGAACTGGGCGTCCGGTCCGAATTGTCCAATACTTTTCATTGCGCAATTGCGAGCGTCCGGATGTTTGTCCGTTAGAAAGGTTTCAACCAGGGCCGGCACCACGGTCTCCGGGCTTGCCCGGATCATTCCCAAGGCGGCCGCCGTGTTGACGCGAACACCATCTGCCTCCTCACTGCGTAATTTTTCGACTAGCACAGGAACGGCTGCCTTGGCGCCGGGGCCGATATTGTAAAGTGCCAAGGTGGCCTGAAGGCGGACGCTGCTGTCTGTATCTTTTTGGAGGAGCAACATCAAGTCCGGGACGGCAGGCTCGGCCAGCGGGCCGGTTTCGGTCAGGGCCTCGGCGGCGCAAGAGCGGACATGCTCATCCGTATCGTGGAGATCCTTCGTGAGGACCGGCACGGCTTTCTGAGCCAAACCTTCGTAAGCCGGGGGAAGTTTGTTCGGTGAAGGGCCCGGGGCACCATTTGCGGCGGGTTGTTCCGGCCGCTCGGCTGGGCTGCCGCGGCCAGCCGGAGGCCGGGCCGCGCCCGGTCTTCCGGTAGCGCCCAGTCTCCAACTTTCTGCAAGAGACCTCGCGGCCGCGGCCCGAACGGCGGCCTCATCATCTTTAAGGGCTTCAATGAGCGCCGGAATCGCATCCTGGGTGCCCTGGCCCGTTCGGCCCAGGGCTTTGACGGCCGCTTCTCGGACCTGGGGATCTGAATCCTTAGCTACTTCAAGAAGGGCTGGGGTTGCCTCCTTGGCGTCAGTTCCCATTTGCCAGAGAATGGCGGCCGCTTTTTTCCGAGCCGGGGCGTCTTGGCTCCTCAAGGATTCAATATGCCCTGCAATTGCTCCACGCTGCAAGTGGCTCAAGTCGATTCCAGGCAGATCGGTACGGCCCGTGTAGTAAAGGATGATGGAACCTATTACCACCAGGAGTATCGCTGAGATAATCAAAAGCGACACACCACGAGACAGGCGCATGAGGCTTGCACTCCGTTAACGATGATAACGCGATTGGACGGTTTTCGTGCTTGCTTCCAAAGGGCTGTAAGAAAGTCGCGCTTGTGTCTCGGATGGACTATCGCGCCCCGGTCCGCAGAGCCAATTCAATCTTTCCAGCAGGCGGCACCACTTCCCGGAGAGGCGTCTGCTTGACGTCACTGTAGACTGCTGGCACCGGCGAAGGCGGCTTTTTCTTCGCGGCCTCTTTCTTACCGGCCGGCGTCATCGTTCCCATCCGCATCGACCGTTTCTCTTCGTCGGTAATCGTGTGCGGATCTCTTCCAGCCATCTTCTCGTTTCCTTCATCGAGGACGACGACTACTTGGTATTCGCCTGGCATCGCTCCGTCGTCCGTCCGGAAAGTGGTCAACCGGAAGGTTCCGTCGTTGTCGGTGCGTCCAAACGCCGGCTTACCGTCTTTCGAAACGGGGACAAAGGACACGGTGGCCCCGGGCATGGGCTTGCCGTCCAGAGTAACGATGCCTTCGACCTTGGTGAGATTGCCTTTGCCGCATCCCACAGTTGTCCAGATTGCGACAAGGAATAGTAACCCCGAAGCAGAGCAGCGCCTGCGTATGCTCATATTCGCCCCTCCGAATTCGCTTATCAAGAAAAAGAGGCCGTGGCGCAGGGCCTGGGCGGCCTAGCGCCACCTAAAGCGGCATCAAGGCAAGCTTACGACCTCTCCATCATTGCGTACGCACAATTGGATCAATACGATTTGGTCAACCGTCTGATTAATGAAGTGGATCGACCCATCGAGAAACCCGAAGTTCGCTCCATTGGAGTGGTTCGACTTGAATCCCGCCGCGGTCGATAAATTAAAGACATTCGTACTTTTGTCGCCTGTGCAAAAATTAGGGTCTGCTTCCGACGACCTGATCGGGTAGTTGATGGGAATCTGGCCGACGTGCAGCTGGAACCCACTGTCCATCGTCCAACAGCCGCGGCCGTTGCTATTCGGCGGCGGGTCGCTGTTGTCGTTCAAGTAGGTATGCTTATCAATTAAGTCCTCTCCAAGCAGAATGGTGTTGGACGTCCCGTCGCTGGCTGCAGCCAAGCGCAGCGGAGGATTTTGAGGGGAATCCACATAGCGGAACATCCCATTTTCCGGGCCGTAGCAAGTCCAGTTGTGTCCGATCGCCGACCCGTTGCAATACCGCGGGCTGAACGGGTCGAAGCCGCAGCTTGCCCAACTTCCGCTGTAGTCCACAATGCCGCCATTGCCGACATAATTGCTGCTGATCGAATCCGATTTCGACCCATCGGACGGGCATCGATGGTAGGGGAGCCTTTTTGGCAGCACCCCAAGGCCGTAACCGGCCGCGCCAGCTGATGAGCCTGTCTGGCCGTTGGTCGGAACCAAAATACCATTGGTATCATGAAAAAGCGCCCGAGTTACGGTATCTACCCGGGGAGTGTAGAGATCGAAGGCAGCCACTTGCTTGAACAGGTTATCCTGTTCCATATACGGGAGGATCCATAAGTGGAAGCTACCCTTGTCATGTTCCCAACCGCCATTGCCGTCCCACGGTCCATCGCTGCTCCAGTCGCCGGGATTCATAAAGCCGGAAGGGGGCAGGGTGCCAGCCGTATCGTTGTACATGTGGCTGGCCAGGACAAGTTGCTTCAGGTTGTTCGCGCACTTTATGCGGTTCGCTGCTTCGCGAACCTTCTGAACAGCGGGCACGAGCAATCCGATGAGAATGGCGATGATGGCGATGACCACCAACAACTCGATCAAAGTGAATCCGCGGAATCGTCGAATCAGACGAGCTACTGCCATCCCAGCACCTCCTTGGTAGGCGGAAGAACCGCCAGTAAAATGAAGGAGAAAAGGAGAGGAAAGCACCCAGTCTTATAACCGGACAGTTAGGCGGTAGCAATAAAATTCTATTTATTTTCCCAATTGCCCAACTTGGACGGTTAGCAGCTGCTAAAGCTTTCTTCGCGGCCGTACGTAAGGCCAAGCATCGATTCCGCACGTAAGGTCATTCACGGCCGCTCTGGCAAAGGGGGTAAGGAACGTCTCACGCTTCTGTCCCCACGCCTGTTCGAAGTGTTGCGGAGATACTGGCGCTTGGCCAGGCCCAGCGTCTGGCTGTTCTCGGCGCCACCCCGGCTCGCCGGTTGCCCTCGCCACGGCGCGAAATGTCTTTAACCGCGCCCTTGCCTTTCCATCGGCTTGGCTAAGGAAATATTCACTTGGAAAGAATGCAACGACCCGTTGCTTTACCGCGAGCGGCAGGACTATCTGCAAGGCATTCGAATCGCTCAAAGCGGAATTGAGACTGCACGGGTTGCGCTGGTACACGCCAAGCAAAGACTTTCAGCACTGACAAACGGCGGTTAGTTTTGGCTATAAAACTGATGAACGTATTCGTTGCAATTGGCGCAGGTCCGGGACCGCGCCGGTGTGCGGACAATCACATCGACCGGCGCGACGAAAGGCAAAGCATCGGCATGTCTAATCCAGCAGATTCTGCTTGACCACTTCCGTGTACCATGAGACCGTACATCTCGTCTGCCTTGGCCTCCTCTTTCTTTTACCAGTGAGTCGAGCCAATGCCTAACTCATTCAAAGTTCGCGGTGTTGCTCTTGTCATGACCCTAACTTGGGGGCTAAGCGTTCAATCTCTGTCCGCCGCACCGGCGATTGAAAAACACCTTCAACCGTTGCTCTTCCTTGACGTACTGCCTTTGCCGGAGCTTTTGGATCGCACTACCGATTACGGCATTCTGCGTCGAGAACTTTATCGGCAGGCACTTCTCATCGCCGCTCGCGATGAATTGGGGCTGACAACCCGCGATGCCGTACTCCGCGAACTGGTTCCCGACACGCTGGCCTCCGACAATCGGTTGCGTTTTGTGCTGGCCCTGCCCCCGGCTCGCAAGGGCTTTGTCCTGGCCCAGCGCGGCACCCTGGAGAATCCGGAGGTCTTGGGGAAAACTGAGTTTCTCATTCCTCCGGGAGGCCATGATTGGGACAAGGTGCTGGAACAGACTGAGAAGTTGTCCCGCGAGACGTTTCTAGACTGGTTGAAAAGCGCCGGTTTCTCCGGCGAAGCCAATAAAACCAAACCCGAAGGATCTCTTTCCGAAGCCACCGAGAAAGAGTTACGCCACCTGACGTTTACGTCTCAGTACAAGGCCGTCCGCGATTTGCACCAACGCATGCGGACCGAAGGGGAGTCTTTGGAGCTGCTCGGCGGCCTGGTTCGCGGTTATAGCAACCTCGGTATTCTTACCGAGCATCAATGGCACTCCTTTCACAAAGTCTTTAAGGCGCGGGCACTCCTGTATGCTCAGCGGATGGTGGTTAAGCAGGGCGGTAAAGGTCTAAGCGGCTCGTGGCATCGTGCCTATGCTTTTGCTTTGGCTGGTTGCCACAAGGCTGCGCTGGACGACCTGGAAAACGCCAAGGATGACCTACGAGCGCTAAAAAGCGGCAAGGACGCGCCGCGTAACCGGCCGCCCGCCTGGGTGCCCTTGATCGAGGCTTTGGCGCGTTTCGAAAGCGATGTGCTGGCCGAATCGGCCTCTGGCGATCATGGGGAACTGGCCGGCCTTTTGCATTTTTTGGCCGTCGAACATCATGAAACCTTAAGCTTGACCGCCAAAACGGCCCGGCAAATTCTTAAGCAGAACCCGGAGTGCTACCGCGTCGCCGATCCCCTCGCCGATTTCGGCGGGTTGAGTAATCAACATGAGTTTACCGTTTCTATCCCTCGAGTATTTACTGAAACCTTTCCTCAGCGCCTTGCGGAAATGCCCGACTTGCCGGAAAAAGTGGCCGCGTTAATCAAAGAGAAATCAGCGGAGCCCACCATGCTGGCAGCCCTGGTCGAAGCCGGGCGGTCGCCTAAAGACGCGGATCTATCGTGGACCGTCCTGGCCCGGCTTGCCCAAGACCTCCGCTTCTTGACAACCTACCGGCGGCTGCATTTCATGGCCAATGTGTGGAGTGTTCCGGTCGCCGAATATCTTCAAGAGACTCTTCCGTTGGTAGCCTCGGACCACCCGTACCGCGCGCTGCTGGCTGCCTTCATTTTGACACCCGATCGCGACCGCGACGACTACGCCAAGCAAATGAAGAAACTGGTTATCCAGGACCCTGACTGGAGCAAGATGGATTTGTTGCGGTCTTGCCACAGGCTCGACCTTAACAAGCTCAATTCGCTCGTGAATCGCGCGTTCCGCATGGCTGATAATACCTATCGGGACATGAACTTGTTTTTCCGTTATGCCAAAAGTGAACAAGCCCGTATGCAGATTGCCCATCAATCGTTGAAAGTTAGCCCCTTTGCTCCTGTGGTCCTGGCCGCGTTGATTGATGATGATTGGAAGTTTGCACAGGAAAAAGCGAAAGAATGGGAGCAAGCAACTCACCATCCCCTGGTGCTAATAGCCCTAGGGCATCGGTACTTGCAAAACGGTCAAGCGGAGGACGCCGAGCGGTGTTTTCGTAAATGCATTGACATGTCTCCAGATCAGAACGTGTATCTGCATTTAGCCAATTGCTTCAAAAACAGGGCAAGATCGATCAGTGGCAGAAGACTCTGGACACCTACCTGGCCAAGGCGCCGTCCCATGGCTTGGACCACGCGCAGGTGCAGATAGACATCGCCAAATACTTCATGAGTCAGGGCGAATGGAAGAAGGCCCAGCCCTATGCAGATCAGGCCGCCGCCACGGGCGCAGGTTGGGCCATGCTGGCCGCTAGCGATTGCTACGAAGGTCTCGAGGATTGGACCAAAGCGGAAGAGTTGGTCCGCAGTGCCGCTGAACGCTATGACGACGGCAAGTTTAAGTGGTATATGTGGTGTCGGCGTACCGGTCACGGTGATCTCGAAGCGGCGGAAAAGCTTTTTTTGAAGTATGTGGAAACCCTTGATGACCGGTATTCGAAAGAAGATATGACATGGCTTATGACCTATTACGTTATGTCCCATCAGGCCGACAAGGCCGTTGAAATGGTTGATAAACTGCTTAAGCCAGGGCCCAACGAATCATTGGCATTCCTCAAAATTACGCTTTTGGATGCTCAAGACAAAGTGGAGGCCCGCGATCTTGCCATCAAACAGTTTCCCAACAAGACCGGTCCTTATGGGCAAGTAGTCAACTTGGTGGCCGACAGTTTGGCCCAGGGTGACAAATCTAGCTTGGATGAGCGAGCGCTCAAGCGGCTAATGAGAACCATGACTCCTGTCCAGCAGATTGAGATTCTGTATTTAGTCGCCATGTTCCAGGACAAGCATGGGGACAAAGAAGGCGCCATTAAATATCTGCAGCGGGTGTCGAGCCAAGCCGAACCCAAAGTTGGTCTTTTTAAGACCCTGGCATGGGTCGCGCTGCGCGATCGCAACATCACGCCGGAAAAGCCCGAACTCAAGAAATGAGCTTTGCCATCGGGATCAATTAGATTTGAGAGGGCCGGGCCGTTATCACTTCCCTTCTATTTCCTCTTGGAGTTCGGGACAGTCTTCCATGTAACTACCGATTTCCTTGTAAATCTCCGTCATGCGTTTGGCTTTGGGCGGTAAGGTTTCTGATTTCCACCGGCCTTCTTCGATCCTGTTTAGCACTTCGCCGTAGCCCCACAATGCTAGGTCATGGCAAAGGACAGTTTTCTTTGCGGCTATAGTGTCGGGAGTGATGCTCCAAATCTTCTCTTTTTCTGGCAAGGGCCATCCCAGAATCTCACAGCCGTTTCGCATTTCGGACCCGAGCTTTCGAACCTTGGCCAAGCACTCATTTAATTGCATTGCTAATTTTCCCCTTTCAGGCTGATTCATCCGGCGCGGCAAAAGCCATTTTCAGAGTCGAAAAAAAAATGTTACCCAATTTGGCCGATTGTCAGGGAATTGCGGATCTAGAAAGATAGCGTGATTCTTTAAGCAAAACACCCCACTAATTGAAACTCATTAAGGTGGTATTCCATGGCTCCTGCATTGAAAACTCCCCAGCAGATACGCGAACAAAGACTCAAGGAACTTAAAGGAAGCCGAACGAAGGATGCTGAAGCAATCCTGGCGATCGAGGAGAACCAGAGGCGACAAGACATTAGACAAAGGGCCGGTTTCGGTCTCAACAAGTTTCGGGACAAGGTCATGGCCCAAGCCGAGAGCTGGGAGATCGCCGCGACGACTGTTGGCTCGGCATACAAAACAGCATGGTCGACGTATAGCGACGCTTTGGACAAGAAGGCAAAGGCTGACGCCCTGGAATCCCAGATCCTGTTCTCGCTCCTGACCGTGGTAACGCAAGGCGCGCTCTCTTGGGTCAGTTCCGCCCTGCAAAAAGAGGGCGAGCAGTTTGCCGACCAGAGAATTCTGATTGAGTCCATCGAGGATGCCACCCAGGGGGGGATTGGTGAAGGCTTCAGTGCGATTGGGCCGATGGTGGTTCCGCCGCGTCCAGGCCCTGTGAGCCATGACCCGCAGCTTTTTCAGAATGACCTGACCAACCGTGTCAAGAGCATGAAAAATCAGGTGTACATGGCCTTCAGCGCAATCTGGGGGGAATGGCAAGCCCTCCCGCTCGAAGACTGGGACCACTTTGACGAAAAGAACCAGATGAAGGGGCACGATGCCTGGCAAAAAGACGCTCTTAAGCTGGCTGGTAAGAACGACTTGCCGCCCGAGGACGCCATGGCTGAGGAAATGGAGAAGGGCTTATGGGCGAACTACATTTTGGAGAACCATAGCCACCGGGACTTTGGTATTACGGAGACCGAGGAGTCTTACGATTGGGTCGGCTCTGAAGTTGCTGGCCGCCTTGTTCAACTGCGCGTCTTGAAGTCGAATGGACCCAAATCGTATGTAATGAATCGCATGGATAATCCTCCATTTCCGGTGCCTAACCTAAGGTATCCGGTAGAGCCCGGCATCGGCAATTACGTGTGGAAGGACCTTACGACACAACTTGTCGTCTGGGCAATGACCTATAAGCCGCAGAACTACGCCGCACTGAAAAAGTCCGGCTAAGTCTGGCACGCGAACATCTATCAAGCTCCGGAATGATGAAAGAACTTCAGGAACATATGGCGCCGAAATCTATAAAGCTACTCGATTGGACTTTACTCCGCGCCTAACGTCCTCTCCGTCCGGCGGCCGTATAGGCCACAGTATTTAATCCTCAGATACCCGATATCGCCGGAGTCTCTGCCATTTGTCGGTGGTACTGTTTCCATACAATCAGCACGGAACTTAGATTGTTGAGGTTGCGAATCAAGGTCCTAGTCTTCAGTCAAATACAGGCGAATTTTCGTGATCATTTCAGGATCCCCAAACAAGACGAAATCCTCATAAAAAAAGCAGTCGTCCCCCATCCCATCCGCGTCGCGATGCATGACGGCGACTTTGCCTTTCCACTTATCAACGAAGTCTGGGTTTACAGGGTATTTTGTAATCTCGCGAAAGGTTTTGTCGGTTGTGGTTAAGTAAACGTCCTCGTCCCAGAGACCGTCTGGGCGCTGGCTGACCACACGGAAGTCGAGGCCTTTATCGTGGAGCCTCCACACTAGATCGGAAAGCCGAGCCCGCGATGTTGCCGCTGGAACCGAGGAAGCCCGCTTAAAGAGAATAGTGAGTTGAAAGACGATAACCACGGCCAAGAGGAAGAGCACGACGTGACGATAGGATGGACGGGCCATAAAGCGAGTCTCAAAACCCCTAGAACCATCGTCCCATCATGCCCAGCGATTCGGCCTGTTTGACGTAGGGATTGCGCCCAAAGCAACGGCCACGGATGCCAGTCGAAGGTCCGGATCGCCAAAGAGAAGCAGCTAAGTTAGTAGACCAATCATGGGACTTTGCTCATGATGGATGAACGCTTCCGCTAGTTTACAACCGGCTTCCAAACCGCGGAAGCGGTGTATGACTTCTTGGTCCGCATAGAATTCGGTGGGATTTTGACTGGCATGAGCAAAGCAAGCGGCGCGCTTGCTATTTTCGGTTTTTGCTATGTCAACGTAATGAGTTGGTCTAAAATGTTGAGTTTCCTGCCCGGTTGCAACTTCATAAAAGTATAAAGCGCATTTTTTTCGCAAAGCCAGCCAGGCGTCATAGACAAACAAGGAGCAAGCCCTGTGGTCGCGGTGCGTGTCGATGGGCCAGTGGGTGAAAACAACGTCCGGCTTTTCCCCTTCCAGCAATTTGTTGAACTCATCGTACCGGGCTAAACTTATTCGCGAGTCGCCGTCAATTTGATTAGCAAACAGAGCCTTCGCCTTGAGAAGCTTGCAGGCCTTGTTGGCTTCCTCGGTTCGCGTGGCGCCGGCGTCCTTCGGGGATTTACCCTTAATTCCTCGTTCGCCTCGGGTGGCGTACAATGCTACAAGCGTGTGGCCCGCTTCAGCCAGACGGGCCATCGTGCCTCCGCAGGCCGCCTCGGGGTCGCCTGGATGGGCGCCGGCAACAATGACCTTGAGCTTTGGTGTCCGTTCGCCCGCTTGATCAGCGAATAAACCGGCAACAGGCGCTCCAACCAATACTCCCGAACCCACCAACATAGCTCGCCGGGAAATGGTGCTCATCAGTTGCGTCTCCCTGTGGGGCTCCGACGGATGCCGGAGAGGCCCAAGTTAGATAGTGACAGTTATCGCCCCGCGCTCGCAAGCACGAAACCTGGACATTCGGAGAAATGAGTCATGAGAAGGTCTGTCTTTGCTCTGGCGATAGGGATTGCGTTCACTCTTGGGGAAACCTGGAGTGTAGTCTTCGGCACCAAGGAAGAGGGCCCACGGTATCAAGCGACCGACCTCCAGCAGGCGCTGAAGACGATCCGCGAAAGTAAGTTTGTGGATCTGACCCACGCATTTGAGCCAAACATTCCGCACTGGCATGGGCTTCCCAACGAGGAGCGTGAAACACTGTACCACTACGATAAGGGCAAAGGCACCCGCGGCGACGGTTTCTTGATCCATCGGTACAACCTCGCCGGTCAATGGGGGACACACGTTGACCCTCCTGCTCATTTCATCCGTGGACTGCGAACAGTGGATCAGATTGACGTCCGGGAGATGGTACTTCCCCTCGTCGTCCTCGATCTGCATGATGCGGCCACTAAGGATCCCGATGTGACAGTCAGTATGAACGACGTCCGCGCCTGGGAAAAGAAACACGGCCAAGTTCCTAAGGAAGCGTTCGTGGCCCTCCGCACCGATTGGTCAAAGCGCTGGCCCGACGCGAAGAAAATGCAAAATGCCGATGAGCGGGGGGTGGCTCACTATCCAGGATGGAGCGCAGAGGTCTTGAAGTACGTGCTCAAGGAGTGCAAAGTGACGGCCATTGGGCATGAAACGACAGACACTGACCCGGGCTTAGCCACCAGCAAGGAAGATTACTCCTTGGAGACATACGTGCTGAGCCAAGACAAGTATCAAATCGAAATTCTGGCTAACCTCGACAAGGTCCCCGAGTCTGGTGGTATTGCAGTCGTTTCGTTCCCGAAACCAAAAGGCGGGTCAGGCTTTCCTGCCCGTGTATTCGCAATCGTGCCTTAGGGCGTCGGGTGAACGGCGCTGGGATCAATGTTCTGTAAAGCCATCATCACCGACTCATGAAAGAGGCGGTCCTTGTCCTTGGCGACCGCCAGCAATGCTGATACAGCCGCTTTGCCCTGTGTACCCATGCGATATAGGACTTGAACCGCAGCGCTGCGCACCCGCAGGTCGTTTAATCGGGTCTCCAGTGCTCGTGCGGCCAGGTCAGCTTTGCCGGTGGCTCGCCATAGCGCCTCTGCCGCGCTAACGCCAACCAAACCGCTTCGATCATTTGCCGCCTTTTGAAGAGCCACATCTGTGCCCTGACCCAGAGGATCCACACGGCCTAGAGACCTTGCCGCTTCACAGCGCAAGGCATCTTCACCATCCTGATCTGAAAGCACAGCAGCAAGGGCATCGCTAGCCGCCTTCGCCCCGACTCCTATTCTGCCCAAAGCCCGGGCCACCTCAGTCCGCACTCCAGTATCGGGATCCTCGCGAATCAGTCGGAGCAACTCTGGGACGACAGCAGTGGAGCGAATCCCAATATTACCAAGAACCCTGACGGCCTGAGTGCGCATGGTCGCGTCAGCAGCTTCAGTTCCTCGGCGGCGGAGCGCTTTGCTAAGGACCGTCACAGCGGCATCGACAGCCTCGAGAGCGCCGTCCCACTCGGATTCGCTGTACTTGGCTAGGCCGCCGATCCCGTTGCCCCGATCGTTCCTATCACCATCACTTATTTCGGCCAAGTATTGATCAAACTGCTTCATATTAACTTTCATCTGCTTGCCCCGAGTTGATTTCTTAGACATCGGCTATCGATTTGTCTGAATCCTCCGACCTGTTTAGGACTAGAAAACTGCAATGACTAAGAGGCGACTCTTTCCTGCCTCACCAGGTCAATTCTTTCAAACCGCGACAACCAAAGCTTGGACCAGAAACGATTCCGAAAGTAGCGATTTGACTAGGGGAAACTCACAGCCTTTTTTTGCCACGTTTTCACTGGGATCGAAAACCATCTTTCCGTTTGTGCCAATCCAATGGACGCCCGCCGCCTCATAGTTCTGGTCAACATAGCCACCCCGCAGGGCAAACCATTGACCCAAGCCACAAGATGACGTGTTTATCCACTCTTCTAGGAGATAGTTCTTGCCGTTTACGGCTCTCCATGCCTTGTCGGTCATCTTGCGCAAAATATTCCGCATTTCTCCCGCTTTTAGTTCGCCGACACGACAATTGCTGAAGTCCTTTATGTTGAATCTCTTTACCTTGTCGCAAGTTCGGATGCTAACGTAAAGGGCTACAGTCATTGCTCGGATAACAGCGTCTGTGGGATTGGCTTTTTGTTCGTTAATTAGTGCACCTGTAAAAAAGTGTTGCGTAGGAGACCACGCCACGCTTTCCAAGGTCAGGTGCTAAAAAGCCCATGCGTCCTCTCGTGGACCAAGAGATAGGTGATGACCGATGTCCTTGGTGGAATGAGGTTACCTCCGGCTGCGAGATACCGGGAAGCCAATTCTTGGAGTTCATCACGACCTTCTCGTGTTGAGAGAAGCGACTGCAGTTCCTTCTCCCTCTGCTGGAGGGTTTTCTTCGTAAGCATGAGTTTTCTCTTTAATTAAAAGGCGGCACGTCCAAGGCGCGAGCGGTAAGCACAGGACAGGCAGCATGAATTTAAAAGGTCAGGCAGCGAGTGATGTGTGGGGCACTGAAGGAATTCAGTCCAGATGCTACATCTTCCGCAACAATTGCTAGATAGTCAATCCTTAAATACTTCATTTCTCGACCCACCCAGTCCTTTCAAGACCTTTGCCCATCTCCGAACGGCATTGATCTCAGCAATCAACAAACCAAACCAGTCCGGCAGGAACAACATGCAAACCACCAGAACATTGACTGGAGCGACGCTGATTCCGCCGCCAAACGCTTAGCAGGCAATTGGCAAAGGTTCAGTTCATTCGCTTGGATGCGCGGGTACAAGCTTGAAAACGCCGACAACTGGCTTATCTCCATGGTTTATATTCTCGCCATTGGCGCCACTGACGATCCACGTTCCTTGTGCAGTCGTCACCGAACCAATGGACCAGCCAGCATGGTGAAGACGTATGAAGTAAGTATCGGAGGCGGGAACCATTAGGATCTACTTTTCAGGCCTTGTGTCGCTGGGAGAAAAGTCCACTTTCCAGCCGTTGAGCTTCATGATAGCGCGCAGGCGTGAAATCTCGGCCAGAAGCCGCTGAACTTCAGGGCGCGTTTCTTTGGCCGCCAGTTCACTCAGTTCCTTTTCGCTAATCGGTTCCCATTCCATCGCATTACCTTGGGCTTTCAAATGAATGGGCCGGCGTTGCCATTCCAGCACCCGGCCCCGGTCGCAGCTCGCACCAAGATCGCCCTGTTCGGCACGAGTGACAACAGAATGAGTCTAAAAGAGAATGATTGTTATTGTCCAGAAAGAAAGGCCCAGTTGAGAAGTTAAGTTCCAACGCCGTGGCTTTCGTCAGGCCAGTAAGCGCATGCTTCGTGGCCGTGTAAGGGGCCGAGTTGGGCCTCGGCGCGTGCGCCGAAATCGACCCATTATTAATGATGCGGCCGCCTCGGGGGTTCTGCTCCTTCATGATCCGGAACGCCGCCTGCGTGCACAGAAACGCCCCCGTCAAGTTGGTGTCCACGACCCGCCGCCACTGATCCAAGGTCAGGTTTTCTAACAGGACCGCCGGAGCACTGGCCCCGGCGTTATTGAACAACACATCCAGGCGCCCGAATTTCTCCTTTATTTTTTCGAAGAGCGCCGCCACTGAGGAGGGATCGCTAACGTCCGTCGGAACCGGTAACGCCACCGTGTCGAAGGGCCGGGCTTGCGCTAGCGTTAGCTCCAGGGCCTCGCCTCGCCGGCCGGCAAGAATTACCGAATGTCCGTTTTTTAAGAGCGCCCAGGCGGTGGCCCGGCCGATTCCCGATCCCGCGCCGGTAACCAGGGAAACCTTTGGATGCGATGTCATCGTTTGGTTAAGGAAGAATGATTCGAACAAATAAATAGACCATGCCTCAGGACTGGACCCTGCTGCTCCTCAGCGACTTGGCAGAGCCAACCGGAATGCCACCATCTCGTGGTCGTTGCGTACCAGCAGAATGTCGCCGACCAGCACCGGGTGGTTCCAGGTCTTTCCTTCGAGCGCCGGAAACCGTGCGAGTTCCCGGAACTGGTCCGGAGTTGCCGCGACCAGTGCCATTTCCCCTTTCTCCGATAGCACCAAAAGTACGTCTTGATCGGCCAGCAGGATGACCTGGCCGTGGCCATAGCGTCCACCCTTCCACAAGCGCTTGCCGTCAGCGAGCTCAATGCAGGCGAGAGAGTTGCCATCGAATCCGAAGGCATGGCCCCCGTGAACCACAAAATCGTTGAAGTAGGGCTTAATTCCGACGGAGGTCCAGCGCTCCTCGGCGGTCCATCCGCTGGCTCCCTGGGCCACCGCGATGCGCCGAACCCCCATTCCAGCGCCCCCCATTCCGGATCCGCTGCCGATCAAGACGTCGTTCTCGGTCGTTAGAGCGGGCTGCACAATGCCATCGCCTTCCCAGGCGTACGTCCAAAGACGCGTGCCGCTGGTCGGCGCAAAGCTTGTAATTCCGGCTCCATTCAGGATGAGGACCTGCTTGACTCCATCGATGGTCGCCAGGTGCGGTGAGCTGTAGCCTCCGCCACCGGCGGGGCCTAACCAACGCAGATCGCCGGTGGCGCTGTCATAGGCAATGAGCCGGCCAGCGGCGGCCACGATGACGAGATCGTCAACAACGAGCGGTGAACCGGCAAAGCCCCAGCCGGGGACCTTCTTGCCGGTGTCCGCTGCGGCGTTGCGCGACCACGCGACCGTGCCATCGGTCGCGTCCAGCGTGTTGATGATGCCGGTCGCGCCCAAGGAGTACACGCGACCGTTGATGAGCGTAGGAGTGGCTCGGGGCCCCGCCCCGGCGTTCGACTCCCAGAACCGGGTAGCGTCGTGGTGCATCCAGACGGGCTGGCCGGTGGTCAAAGTGTAACAGGCGACTATCTCGTCGTCGCCGCGCTGCTCTTGGGTATAAACGAGGTCGCCGCTGACTGCAAAGGACGACCAACCTGGCCCGACCGCCTTACGCCACAACTCCGTCGGCGGCGACCCAGACCAATCGGCGGCTATGTGAACGCCGCGAACGACGCCGTCGCGAAAGGGTCCCCGATAGCCGGGCCATTGGGCAGTTGTCCCGACTGCAGTTGTAGCCGACCGGGGTGCCATGTGCTCGTTGCCTTCCAAGGCCAGGAGCCGTTCTTCGGGAGTCGGCGTCCATCTCAAATGCATGTCCGAACCGCCATCGCCGGTGATCCCTCCAGTGCGCACCAGCGTGAACGCTCCGCAGGCCAGCAGAATTGTGGCGACCATCGCTGCGCGCCGAAGCCTACTGGAGAGAAGACGGCTGGCGACCGCTCCGGCCACCAAGGCAAGACATAGGACCGGGATGGCGTACATGGGCAACATCATGCCCATCATGCCGTTGGCAATGGAGGGGTGAACGAAATAGGAGGTCGCGAACAGCGCGACGGGCATGAGGACGATGACGCCGACACGCTCCAACCAGGGAGCCCGGCTAAAGAACAGCCACCACAGCAGAACAGCCAGCCCGCCACCGAGGACCCCGCCCAGCACGCCGTAGAGCAAGGCCTCGGGAAAGACGTTGGGGAGGACGTACCAGGCTAGCCACTGCAACACCAGAGCGAGCACTCCGGGCCACAGGCGAAAGGATTTCTGTTCAGCAGGATTGTTGTTCTGCGCAGTAGTCATATGCGACCATACCCGACAAGCGAGCCGTTTGTTTCCATTCTCTTAGTTGCATGTTGCTTTTTAGACGGACGAGGATGACGAGGCTGGGCAGCAGCACGCCGGCAAGGAGATCAAGTTCAACGGCATCGTGAATCAATTGGAGCATTACTATCGCCAGTACCGCAAGCAGGGGCACGTCGAACGCCGGCATGGACGAATATCTGAAGAAGGTGATGGTCGAATACAATTGCCCGGAATGCGCCCGCCTAAAACGCGCCCGCCGCCTGGTAACCGTTTATTGGAAAGCCTAAACCGCCTGGTCGACAACGGTCATTCGGTCGTGGTGATTTGAGCACAACCTGGACGTGATCAAAACGGCCGATTTTGTCATCGACCTGGGCCCGGAGGGCGGCCACAACGGCGGCCAACTGATCGTCTGTGGCACTCCCGAGGAGATCGCGGCGTGCAAGGAATATTTACCGGAAAGTTTCTGGCAGAGGTATTGCGTAAATGACACCATTTGGAACAGGTGGAGTAGGTTTGGTCTAAGAACGGTATCCGCCACATCGACCAATGTCTCTAGGGCGAGTGGACGCAACGGAGGCCTGGTGTCCGCGCGAACTTAAGGATTCACGGCAAGACGCGCATGCCCCGCCTTTTAGCTAGCGAAATGGTCTTTGCGAACGACTCTTTCCGCCCTGTTGGCGCAAGGTGAAGTTGCCGGGAATAATCCAGCCGCGCGGGGATCACTCCTTGTAGCCCGATTCTGGACGACTGGATTTCCTGCATCTTCGGCCATCTTCGATCGAGGAGGAATGAGGATTTACGCACGCCTGCGCTACCGGTACGCGCGCTCATGGGTTTACCAATCCTCCCTCTCGTAGCGTTCGCTCGATCAATGGGCGAAGGAGCGAGCGCAATACATAGTCGCGCCTTCGGTTTATAACCTTATTAGAATATCGATTTACCCCCACTCACTCTTTGTTTCGAATCGAGACACCGCCATGAAACACACCATGCTCATCCTTGGGTTCATGGTCCTATGGCCCGGCCCGCTTTGGGCGGAAAACGATGCCCAATTCTTCCTGACCAAGCCGGCCATTAACCTTACTCATGTGGTTTTTGTCTGCGGAGGCGACTTATGGAGTGTGCACCGGCAAGGCGGCGATGCCACGCGTTTGACCAGCGGCGCAGGCATCGAAACGGATCCGGTTTTCTCACCCGACGGCACGCAGCTAGCCTTTACCGGGGAATATGAAGGCAATTTAGACGTTTATGTGATGCCGGCCGGGGGCGGTCTGCCGCGCCGGCTAACTTACCATCCCGGTGCCGATCAAGTTGTTGGCTGGACCCCGGATGGCAAAAATGTGCTCTTTCGGTCTACCCGTAATAGTTCTTCGCGGTTCTCACGGTTGTTTACCGTTTCCCTTGCCGGCGGCCTGCCCAGCGAAGTGCCCCTGCCGATGGCGTATGAGGCGTCCTATGCGCCCGACGGCAAGCACCTGGCGTATGTCCCCCTTCCACCGGCCTTCACCATTTGGAAGCGGTACCGCGGCGGCCTCACCTCCTCTATTTCAGTAGCGAATTTGGCCGACTCGCGCGTTGAAAAGCTGCCCCGAGAGAACTCCAATGACTTCAACCCCATGTGGGTCGGAAACAAGATCTACTTCCTTTCCGATCGCGCCGGCCCGATTACCGTCTTTGCCTATGACCCCGCCACCAAAAAAGCGACCCAATTATTGACCAATGACGGTTTGGACATCAAATCGGCGTCTGCAGCATCGGACGCCCTGGTTTACGATCAATTTGGCGAACTGCATGTGTTTGATCTGGCCACCGGTAAGGCCCGCAAGTTGGCCATACGGGTTCCCACCGACCTGCCTACGATACGCCCCCGGTTCGTGAAAGCGGCCAAATACATTCACAACGCGGACATTTCACCGAGCGGAGCCCGAGCCGTCTTTGAAGCGCGGGGCGAGATCCTCACCGTGCCGGCTGAAAAGGGCGATCCCCGCAATTTGACCAACACGCCAGCCGTTTGCGAACGCAGTCCTAGGTGGTCGCCCGACGGAAAGGCCATCGCCTATTTGTCGGATGAATCCGGAGAGTACCAGCTTCACGTCCGCGAGGCGCGTGGCTTTAGTGAGCCGAAGACGTACGACCTGGGGAAGGCGCCGTCCTTCTATTTCAGTCCGACGTGGTCACCCGACGGTAAGAAAATCCTCTATACCGACAAGCGCCTCAATCTCTGGACTCTGGATTTGGCAAGCCGCCAAAATACGCTGGTTGACACGGATTATTATGATGACATGGCGTTGGATCCGGTATGGTCTCCGGATTCTCGCTGGATTGCTTACACCAAACAACTCCCCAGCCACTTGCATGCCGTCTACCTGTATAGTTTGGCCACGGGCAAAGCCCATCAAGTGACCGATGGCATGAGCGATGTCCGCTATGCCGCTTTTGATCGCAGTGGCAAGTATCTCTATTTCACCGCGAGCACGGATGCTGGAGCTGCCTTGGGTTGGGAAATGTCCTCCATTGGCCGTCCGGTGACGCGGAGCGTGTACGCGTTAGTTCTCCGGGACGACTTACCCTCGCCGGTGGCCCCGGAAAGCGATGAGGAAAAAGCGGAGGAGAAAGATAAGGGTAATGATCCAAAGGAAAAAAAGGAGAAGCCAGGCGACGTTGAACCGCTTCGAATCGACCTTGAAGACTGGGCGGCTCGGACCATCGCTTTGCCGATTCCGGCGAAGAATTATATGGGGCTGTTAGTTGGCAAAGAGGGAATCGTGTACTTGCTGGAGGGCGGACCCTCCCCGCTGGAATTGCCCATTGTCAATGAAGGTCCGCCGCAGCGCACTCTGCATAAGTTCGATCTGGAAAAGCGCAAAGTCGAAAAACTCCTGGACAATGTGCGCGATGTCCACATCGCCCACCGGGGGGACAAGCTGCTATACCGCCAAGGAGACGGCTGGTTCATCACGGATGCGGCGCATCCCAAGGCCGGGGAAGGCTCTTTGAATGTGGCTGCGCTGGAGGTTCGGGTAGATCCCAGGGCCGAGTGGAAGCAAATGTATCACGAAGCCTGGCGCTTGGAGCGCGATTTCCTCTACACGCCCACCTTTCACGGGCTGGACTTACAGACCACCGAAAAGAAATATGCGCCCTATCTGAGTCGCCTGACTACGCGGTCGGACCTCAATTACCTGTTCTCCGAAATGCTGGGGGAACTGACGCTGGGCCATGTCTATATTCTTGGCGGTGATGCTCCCCAGGTCACGAAGGTCCCCGGCGGGTTGCTCGGCGCGGATTACCAAGTCCAGAAGGATCGTTATCGTTTCGCGCGCATTTATTCCGGAGGGAGTTGGGACCCCCATTTGAAGGCTCCGTTAGCCCAACCTGGAGTACGTGTGAAGGCCGGGGATTACCTTCTTGCGGTCAACGGCCGCGAACTTAAGGCGCCGGAGACGCCTTACCAAGCTCTCGAAGGCACCGCGGGCAAGTCTGTCAGTTTGAAGATTGGCTCCAGTGCCGACGGCAAAGATGCCCGCACGGTTACCGTAGTGCCGGTTGGCGATGAGGCAGCGCTGCGCAATGCCGCCTGGATTGACGATAATCGCCGCACAGTCGATGAACTTTCCGGAGGTCAGATCGCCTACGTCTACGTCCCGGATACCATGTTTGGCGGCTACGCGTCGTTCGTCCGGACCTTCTTTCCTCAAGTGGGCAAAGAAGCGGTCATCATTGACGAGCGCTTCAATAGCGGCGGCATTGTTCCTGACTATGTTGTGGACACGCTCCGCCGGCCTTTGATTGGCTATGTGTCAACGCGCGAGGGCGCGGACTCGACGTTGCCCTATGGAGCCATTTTTGGACCCAAGGCCATGCTAATCAATGAAAAGGCCGGATCCGGCGGGGATGAGCTGCCGCACTACTTTCGGGCCACCAAAGCAGGCCCGCTTATTGGCAAACGAACTTGGGGCGGCCTGGTCGGCATCGGGGACTATCCGCCTCTGATGGACGGCGGTATGGTAACCGCCCCCAATGCCGCCTTCTGGTTCCCTTCAGGGGATTGGGAAGTGGAGAATCGCGGAGTAGCGCCGGATATTGAGGTCGAATATGATCCCTACGTCGTTCGCAAAGGTCATGATCCCCAACTGGAAAAAGCGGTGTCCTTCCTCTTGGAAGAACTAAAAAAGAATCCGCTGCCTAAGAAGAAACGGCCACCTTACCCCAATTATCACGAGGGCAAGAGCCCAAAACAAACCAAAGCTCCCTCCAGTTCGCCAGCCGGCAAATGAGCCTGTTTCAACCGTCCTGCGCAGATGGTTCAAACCTACTGGGAAGGTTGAATTGCAAACTGGGAGGTAAATCCACGAATCCGGTGGACGCAGGCGCCCCCTCGCGTGCACTATTTCCTTGCCCTGTTGGCCTACCGGCGTATTCTCACTCACCTGGCCCGGTTCCCATAACCTTTGAAACCTGCCTGTCGAATACAGGCGACCGCTGGAGGCGAATGGAAATAAAATAATCCTATGACTTCTCATTTACTCTCTTCCAAGCGTTTCAGAGCGGCCGTGGAGGCGACCCCTAGCCTGTTTCCCACTTTGCCTGCCGACCATTCCTTGAGCAGTTTCTTGGCGTCAGACGTGCCGGCGAGTTCGAGTGCCCAAACAGCGCGGAATTCCCGGGCTTCCTCCGGCGAGTAAGTGGCCGCCTCCGGGGTTGCTAGAAGGGCCAAAATCATTTCAATGCGGCGTTTGACTTCGGCAGAGGTTGTCTCCTCCGCAGCTCTCTTCAGTGCGGGCTCAACTCGATGGCCCATCTTCTCCAAGGCGGCTTTGGCGGCTTCGCGATCTTCAAAAGTCGCGCTATCCAGGTCGGCGATCAGTTTGGCAACGAACTCGGGATCTTCTGGCTTTTGGGGTATTGGCCATTTCTCTCGGAACAACTTGATGGCCAGTTCAGAGTGCTGGGCAGCAGCCCAAACCGCGCGGCGGATGGCGGGGCCTTCACCAGCTAGGTCGGCCCAAAGTTTCGCGGGGTCAGGAACCTTCGGGCTGGCTGCAGGTTTCAGCGACCAGACGAGAGCCGTGCCGTCCTCCGGTGACGCGGAGATCAGGGTGGTGTTGTCGTTGCCAAAGAATAACTTCTTCACGGTGCCATCATGGCCGTCAAACCGGGCGATCTCCTGCCAGGAAGCGGTGTCGTAGACATGCACAGCGTTGTCGCACGCTACCGCCAGCAACCAGCCGGAGCGAGAGAAAGCCACGTCCCATACGCATTGGCCGCACTTGACTTCTTTGAGTACCGCCCCGGTGGAAGTGTCATAGAGGCGCCAGGCGCCGTCGAGATGAGCCGTGACGATTAACTGCGGGTTTAGCGCGCGAACGATTTGATCCGCGCCCCTTTTTGCCAGCGTTCGAGTTACCTTGCCGGTCTTGACATTACGGACATCCAAACCATTGTGCCAATCAGCACAAATAAGTGAGTCATTGTCGGGAAAGCTACAACATTCCAGCTCCTTCGCCTCTTGCCAAAGAACCTTTCGTTCCGGCCAGGTCCACATCCAGGTACCACGGCCAAATTTGGAAGCAAGCAGGTGTTTGCCATCGGGGCTGAAGGCGAGGGTGCCCCACCAGTGTTCCTCCTCTTTGCTCTTCTCGTCAAGTCTGGGCGGCGGCGTGAATTCGCCTGCCTGTTTACCGGTTGTCCAATCCCAAATCGTGTTGGGTCCATTCTGAGCCGCCAGGATTAGTTCCTTGCCATCCGGCGTGAAGAGAATTTCGTGATTCATCCGCCCAGAGGTTTGGAGGGACTTCGTAATCCTGCCCGTTCCAACATCCCACACATCAAGCCGGCCGGAAGCATCAACCGCCACAATACCCTTGCCGTCAGG
>JBJMQT010000017.1:0-20932 GCA_045802525.1 Gemmataceae bacterium | reverse complement strand
GTAAACGGAAAGAGCCTCGGGCATGCGCTCATTGCGCCTGCCCGAGGCTCTCGGTTGAATTAATTTGGTTGGCTCGATCAGGGGAAAATCGCGATCAAACCGACGATAGCCGCGGTTTCCACGATGCCCGCAGTCAAGTTAATCTCCGGCGGGTATAGCAGCAACGGCACGGGATCGCCCGGCAAACACTTGCCCGCGCTGGTATCCGGCCCGCGCCCTATCTGGCTCGCCAGGTGATAAGGCAACAGTACAAAGTCGCTATAGAATTTACCCGCAGAAGCGAACGGCGCTAGAATGCCCAGATCCCAGCCGTGCCGTTCGAAATTCTTTTGTTCGAAAAGGAGGAGGTCGTGAGCCACGAAATTAGGCTCCACGATTTCCTGGTGTGGCGGAAAGGACCGCGCCCTGAACGGCTCGGTGGAAACGATGGGCTCTTCGGGGAAGACCGTTCGCTCTTTGAAGTCGCGATTGCGAGCCGCTTGGCGAACGCGCTCGTTAAAGCTCGCCTCGGATTCCAGCCGTCCAAAAACGCGTTCGAAACCGGGCGGGACCAGCGTGATAAGATCGTTCTCTCCGGAGGTCGCTGAGTAAGGGCCGGCCATTCCGGTTCCCGAAGGCGAGGTTCGGTTTTGGAACGCGGCCGGTTGCAAGACCGACGGCGCAACCGCGCCCGCTTCCTTGTGAAACGAAATCTTCCTTTTGGGAGGCGGCGGGGGAAGATCTTCACCGGATTGGCTCGAAATCGAGACCTGGCCCGCCGGCTTCCAGGCAGAGCTGGGAGCGTCAGCGGAAGGTGAACTCTGCTGGGCCTGAGCGAAGGGGCCGGCCAAGAACAGTCCTAAAGCACAAAGGCTAGCCGCCATCCGAACCGGCGTATTCCGCCCGGGAACTGTAGTTCGGCGCTTCCTGCGTAAGAACAATGTCATGAGGATGGCTCTCCTGCATCGACGCCCCGCTCACCAGAATAAATCGGGTGCGGGTGCGTAGCTCCTCGATGTTCCTCGTACCACAATAACCCATTCCGGCTCGCAAACCGCCCACGAGTTGATACACAAAGGGACCGAGCGGCCCCTTGTAAGGCACGCGTCCTTCGACCCCTTCGGGCACCAGCTTGGCAGTCGCCCCGTTTGTTTGCCGATATCGTTCGCTGGATCCGGACATCATGGCGCCGAGCGATCCCATGCCTCGGTACGCTTTGAAGCTCCGACCCTTATAGAGCACCATTTGGCCGGGACTCTCCGCCAGACCGGCCAGCAGACCGCCTAACATCACGCAATGCGCTCCGGCGGCCAGCGCCTTGGAAATGTCGCCCGAGTAACGAATGCCACCGTCGGCGATGATCGGCACACCCTGGTCCGCAAGGGCTTGGGCGACCTGGTTTATTCCGGTGATCTGGGGCACTCCGACGCCGGAAATAATCCGCGTCGTGCAAATCGATCCCGGCCCTATTCCCACTTTAACGGCGTCGGCTCCCGCTTTAACCAGGGCTCGCGCTCCTTCCCCGGTCGCCACATTGCCCGCAATTACTTCGATCGCGAAACGCTTTTTAATGGCGGCCACGGTCTCAATCACGTTGCCGGAATGACCGTGCGCGGAATCGACCACCAGCACATCGACTCCCGCCTTGATAAGCGACTCGGCGCGTTCCAAGTCGTGCACGCTCACCGCCGCCCCGACCCGCAACCGACCTCGGCGGTCTTTGCAGGCATTGGGGAAGTTGGTGAGCTTGTCGATATCCTTGATGGTAATCAGGCCCTTCAGTTTATAGTTTTCGTCAACCAGCAATAATTTCTCGACCTTATTTTCCGTCAAAATCCGTTCAGCCGCTTCCAACGTCGTAGATTCCGGCGCTGTGACCAAATTGTTATGCGTCATAACGCCGGACAAGCGCTGATTGTTATCCTGCAAAAAGCGCAGGTCGCGGCGCGTCAGTATGCCCTTGAGATAGCCGTCTACCGTTATGGGCACGCCGCTGATCTTTTGCTGGGCCATGATGTTGCGTGCGGTCCCAACGGTTTCATCAGGCGGCAAGGTGATGGGATCGGTGATGATGCCATTTTCGCTACGTTTGACCTTATCCACTTCGCGGGTTTGCTCGTCAATCGACATATTCTTATGAATGATGCCGATGCCGCCTTCCTGCGCTAACGCAATCGCCAGGTCGCTCTCGGTCACCGTATCCATGGGCGAGGACAGGATGGGGATATTAATGCGAATGGAGCGAGTAAGTTGGGTGCGCACATCGACGTCGCGGGGAATCACGTCGCTGTAGGCGGGTTCCAGAAGGACATCATCAAAAGTGATGCCCTGGTACGCGATCCGGTCTTGCATGGGGGCTCCTTGGAGAAGTGCTTTCTTCGCCATTATAGAGTCCGCTGCCAAATTGTGGAATAAGCGCCAGAGTCAAGGAAGAAAAGAGCGAGAACCGGTTCGGATTGGCAAATAAAGCTCGATGGATGCGTTATCTTGAGCAGATTTTTTCCCACGCGCGCAAATAAAGAAAGCCTTTGACGGCTTATTCACCGCCAAAGGCTTCATGTAACCTTGGGTCAATTTCCAAAGTCTAGACACGGCTTCGGGGCGCTAGCGCTCGGACAATGGCGATTAGCACGCAAGCTCCAATGAAGGACACAGCAATACTGCCCCAAAATCCGGCGTCTCCTTCAACGAAAAAGCTCATCAAAAAGCCGCCGATCAACGCTCCAATCAAGCCAGTAATGATGTCTCCGGCGATGCCGAACCCGCCGCCTCGCATGGCCAAGCCTGCGAGCCACCCGGCTATAAGGCCGATTACAATCCACGCGATGATTCCACCCGGCCGAAGTTCCAAAGCGGCAAGAAGCATGGCAGTTCTCCCTTAATTAGCAAGTGATTCAATTCGTTGTTGCGCCTAAACATAAGCGCTGCCGACAAGTCGACAATGCAACGACTGTGCCAATTTGGTGCTTAGAGATGGCGTGCTGCCGGACATGTTAAGTTTCGTATACCGAGTAAACTTGCGCGTTAATCCAAGGAAGTGTAGATTGTCACAAAGTATCCCTCACCAAAAATGCAAAGACCTTCAGATCGTGTTCGGAAGGTCTTTTGTTTGTGCCGAGATTTTGCAAGAAAGCACAACAACCGGGCATTGCCTCAGTTATTGCTGAATAGCGGATAGGCTTTCTGCTCGTCGATTACCTTACCCGAGGCGTCCACAAGGCGAAAACGGCCGACGGAGTACAGCCGGAGTTGGCGGTCGAATATTTCGCGGGCTTTTGCTTCTTCCGCACGGCAAACGGTAGTCCAGTTTTGGCCGGCCAGACCGGACTTCTGAACCTGGAATTCAGTGGTCATAGCTACGCTCCCCCACGTTCCGGTGACCCGTTTGGCTGGGGTCACGGTAGCCACTCTGCTCCCTTTTGTAAACGGGACCTGCCTGTCCCTATCACATTATAGGCGTCGCAGTCGAACCGGTGCGTCAAACAGGACTCGAAAGAGAGCCAGCCTCGGCTGCGCCTCCCACTGTCTCATTTCCATTAGCAACTTTCGGGCCAATACTCTCGGTCAGTGTTGTCTTCGGTTTTTCCCGTTCTTTTCCGTTACCGCCTCCGCATGATTTTGAGATGGTTCGGCGCCCAAGAAAGGGATCTTTGCGTGAAGAGCCGTTTAAAACGCCTGGAAAGACTGGGTTAGAATCACGGCTTTGTGCCGCAATCGAATCCCGCCCGAAACTGGCTCTTCGGCGCTTCCAAGACGCCGGCGATTATCAGGAAACTGACTATCTTCCAATGCTCAACCGATGGGTGTACGATTTCGCCTCTGCAAGCGCAAAAACGGACGGCCTAGGGCAACAAAACGCGGTGGAGCGGCTTCGCAGTCGCTACGTTAGCAACATCGCTTCCGCGACCAATCCCGGTCCGAATCCTAGAGCCACGCAGGGCCGTGGGGCCGCTGGTGTCCTTAGTCGATCGATAAGAAAAAAAACTGTCGGCGACGAGAGGTTGCCATATTCCGCCAGCACCTCGCGCGAAACGGCGGTCGCTGCGCGCGGCAAATCGAGCGCTTTTTCGATGGCCGTCAGTATCCGTGGACCGCCCGGATGAATAGCCCAAGAGGCTACCGCGGCCAAGGGCACTCCGTTTTCCGCTAGCCAACCTTCCAGCCAGGGACGCAAATGCCGGCCAAGCAACTCCGGCACGCGGCTCGAAAGGGTCATTTCGAAGCCATAGTCTCCGATTAACCAGGACATGTCCTCCTGAGAATCTGGAAAAAGACAGCAACCTGTCGAACCAACGCGCCAACAGTCGGCCGGAGCACCGGGATCCGCAATTCCTACGACGGCCGCTGCGCCGTCGCCAAAGAGGGCGTTGGCGACCATTTTCTCCGGATCCCAGCTGTAGTGATAATGCAAGCTGCACAGTTCGACAGCACAGACAAGCACCCGCGCCTGCGGATCGGCGCCTGTAAAGGCGCCCGCTACACGAAGCGCGTTAAACGCGCCGTGGCAACCCATGAAGCCGATGTGCGTCCGCTGGACTGTGGGCCGCAAAGACAGTTGCTTAATCAACTCGATGTCCACGCCCGGCGCGGCGAAGCCCGTGCAAGAGACGGTCAGCAAATGCGTCAGTTCGCGGGGCCGTAAGCCGGAATTATCCAGGGCTTGGCTTGCCGCCTGGGCAGCGAGCGGCCCGGCTTCCCGTGCATAAATTTGCAGTCGCTGACCGGTAGTTGGACCGTGATTGGCCTTGTCGCCTGGTAGAAACACGGACTGAGTTTGTTGGGTGCCTCCCAAAACGTCGTGCACGACCTCCTGAGGCAGCACCATGTGCCGGGTTTCAATGCCCGTCAAACGGTATAGGAGCGGCAGCAAGGCGGCTTGTTCGGGCGTACGGCAGCAGACGATCCGAGCCGCATCGGCCGCTTCTTCCTGAGTCACGCGGTTGGCTGGCACGGCGGCGCCCATGCCCAGGATGGCGAAACTCATTCTAAGCCCTCTTCCCAAACCCGATTTCAATTCGCTCGGAAATTGGTCAGGCTCTTGGCCTGACTTGCGTAGGCCAAGCTTCCGGCTTGACTGCTGAATATTAGCCTTCCGTGTGGGTCTCAAATCCGCACCGGCGCGTTGAGATGGCGAACGAGAGGCGTCGCCAAGCCGGGCCAGCGCGACAAAATGGCAACGCAGCGCCGGAAAAAATCGGGATGCCGGAGTACCCACGTTACCGCGCGGCAAGGTCGTTGCCGATTACGAATTAACTTCCGGTGCATCGCCGTCCAGCGAACAGCAAAGGACGGATGCCAAGACCGGGCTGCCTCGGTCGCCAAAGGGACCAGAGCAACAGCGGAAGATAAAGCCCATGCGATGCCCTCCCCGGTGAACGGCTCGACATATCCGGAGGCATCGCCCAGCATAAAGATCCGCTGCCCGGCCACGCGCGGGGCGCGTCGCGTCAAAGGCGGCGTTCCTTTCCATACGCACTCGGCCAAAGAAGGGATCAATGGCCAGCCCACCGCTTGCAATAGCTCCTCGACGGCGCAGTGCGGCCCATGTGCGTTTCGAACGCGGACGGGATCGAATGCCGCCGCCACATCCAGCCGCTCATCCTCTAACCGTACCAAACCGACATAGCCGCCTTTTCCCGTAGCCATGTAGATTGCGCCGCGTCGATAGAAATCCGGGCTCGCGTCAGCAATGGCCCCGGCGCCAATCCACGAATTAGGAGAAGGAGCAGCAAAAAAGCCGGGTTCGCCGGCAAGCAATCGGCCTCCAAGCCCATCGGCCGCGATAAGAACTCTGGCCGAGCAGCTTGCTTGTTGGCTTTGGCGTGTAAGCCGTAGGAAAGCGAACCGGTCCGCTATACCATCTAATTTCGCGAAGGTTTCCGGTAGAAAACAGGCCCCTTCCTCAATTGCCGAGGCAATAAGCGCCGCGTCCAATGATTCACGGGAAAGAGCCACGCCGCCCTTTAGCCTCACACGAGCAGTCCCACCTGGGGCAGCCAGGAGAATCTTCTGTAGCGGCACCGCACCCTGAGCGGTGGAAAGGCCGCCCAATCCCACACCGGACAGCGTAGTCAGCGCCCGAGCATTTAGGCAGCATCCACAAACCTTCCAGCGCGGAAACGAAGCCTTATCGACGAGTAAGACTTTGAGCCCTTGCCTGGCAATTTGGCGCGCGGCCAGCGAACCGGCTGGCCCCGCGCCCACGACGATCACGTCCCAGACAGTTGACGAAGCTTCAGCAAAATTCAACGTGGCCGAAAGAGTCATGTTTTGTTCCATCGCAGCAGCATTCGAAACGGCCAGCGACGCTTCACGATGGCCCCGCCCAAGCCGGCCTGCTGGGCCATTCGTCGCATTTCGGCTACCGTGAAGGCGCCGGCCACCGATTGGGGGCCGTCGGCATGGACTACGGGAGAGGAAGACAAGACGCGCGTGCCCACGTAAGCCAAAGCGAATCCGAGCGGGCCACGCACCAAGTCGTTTACCAAGATCATCAAACCCGCGGATTCCGCCATGCGTTTCAGGAGATCGACGGCTTGATGCTCCTCCAGGTGGTGGAGAAAGAGCGAGCATAAGAGCAAGTCATACCCCTGAGGCAACCGCTCCTCTAAAACGTCCCGGATAAAGAACTGCACGGACGCGGATCGCGAAATAGCCGATCGTCGAGCATGCGCAATCGCCGTTTCGCTTCGGTCGCAGCCTTCGATTTCCAAGTTGAGGCCGGCTGCCTGGGCATTGCACCAAAGCCGGATGGGCACATCGCCGCCGCCGGTCGCTAGATCGAGGACGCGAAGGGGGCGCGGCGCCACAGTCTTGGCCGCGCGGCGTATCCAGGGCCAATAAAGGCCGCTGCTGCCGCTCCACCAATTGACGCGCTGCAACCCGCGCAGCGCTTGAGCGTGAAGATGCGGCGCCAGGCCCGGCTGATCCATGATCTCAGAACGCAGCTGGCGTTGGGTAAGCAACAGCGACATACGGAGAACTCTTCAATAGCATTCGCGAGGCGACGTCGAAGCCCCGGATATTCTACTCGCTTGAACCTTGATGATCCCGTGTGTGGTTGCGATTGCCATCGTGATGGAATGCTGAGCGTTTCGGCGGCAAGCGTAACGCTAGCGGAAATCATCGCAGATCCCCTCTCTTTCCTCGCTCGCCTTTTGCCCCTTCTCGCCTGTTTCCGGGCTTGACCCATGATCCGCGAATCTATTACTAGTTATGCTGCCGTTGGACTGCGCCACGAGTGGAAGGAAATCCGCCATGCAAGTTGTCATCCTGTGCGGAGGTCAGGGGACACGCATCCGCGATGTGGCGGAAGATCTGCCCAAGCCGCTCGTGCCCATCGGCGGCCGGCCCATTCTTTGGCACATCATGAAGGGATTCGCTGAGCAGGGCTTTGATGATTTCGTCCTCTGTTTGGGCTATAAAAGCTGGCTTATCAAGCGCTACTTCCTCGACTATCAGGCGGCTCAGGCGGATTTCACCCTGCGGTTGGCCGCGCCAGAGCAAGTTCAGCTCTTGGCCCCCGGTGCTCTCGAAAATTGGCAAGTCACGTTAGCCGAAACGGGGCTCGACGCCATGACCGGCTGCCGGATCAAACGCATCGAGAAATATATCACCGGCGATGACTTCTTTCTGACCTACGGCGATGGCGTGGCAGACGTAGATCTGCACAAGTTGTTGGAGTTCCATCGCGATCACGGCAAGGCAGCCACGGTGACCGCGGTGCAACCGTCGGGTCGATTTGGCGAGTTGGAGTTCGATGGCGACCGCGTACTGAATTTCGCGGAGAAGCCCGTGCAAGCTCGCGGTTGGATCAACGGCGGCTTCTTCGTGCTAAACCGGGGTATTCTCAATCTTTTGGCAAACGATTCGGAGTTGTCCTTCGAGGGCCCCCCGCTTCAAAAACTCTGCAACGATGGCCAATTGATGGCTTATCGTCATGACGGTTTTTGGCACCCCATGGACAATAGCCGAGACTTCAAGTACCTCAATAAGCTCTGGGACGAGGGACGGGCCCCGTGGAACACCTGGGCAAGCCCCGGCTCTCCGATCCCATCTTCTCCGTGGAAACGAGGACCCCGACGCTCTGCGCCCCGTGAGCCTGCCCCGGCATGATTGGGCGATCATTTGATCGATTCTAACTCGGGACGCGGAGCGTCCCGTAAAGTGTTCTCACGAGGAGCGAGGGAACGAGGGGACCGGGAGGGATTGGGCATGGAAGCTACGAGCCCTTTTTGGCAAGATCGCCGCGTCTTCGTCACCGGTGTGACCGGGCTAGTGGGCGCGTGGACGGTCAAGAGCCTTCTCGACCGTGGCGCTCATGTAGTCGGCCTGGTGCGCGACCACGTCGCCGGCGCGGAAATCCGGCGCGCAGGATTGCTCCAACAAATCGACCTTGTGCACGGTTCCGTTGAAGATTGTCCTGTGCTTGAGCGCGCGTTGGCCGAGTACGAGATTCAGACGGTCGTTCATTTGGCGGCCCAGACGATTGTCGGCATCGCTCGGCGCAGCCCGCTTTCAACGTTCGAGTCCAATATCAAGGGAACCTGGTCTGTTCTGGAAGCGGCTCGCCGGTGCGGCTCGGAACCTCAGGTAATCATCGCGTCTTCCGACAAGGCGTATGGCGAGCAAACCAATCTTCCTTACCTAGAAACCGCGCCGCTACGGGCCCATCATCCTTACGACGTCAGCAAAGCCTGCGCGGACATGCTGGGCTTAACGTATTACCAAACTTACGGCCTGCCCGTTTGCGTGACGCGCTGCGGCAATTTTTTCGGCGGCGGCGACCTCAATTGGAACCGCCTCATTCCTGGAACCATTCGCTCCATCTTGCGGGGGCAGCGCCCTGTCATTCGCTCCGACGGCAGCTACGTGCGCGATTACTTTTACGTCAAAGACGGCGCCGAGGCCTATATGCAATTGGCGGAGTGTATGGCCGGACGGCCGGACGTAGTGGGACAGGCGTTCAACTTTTCGAATGAAGTCCAAGTGACGGCTGAGGAAATGGTGTGCCTTATCACGCGCCATATGCAGTCCGATTTGGAACCGGATATACGCGGCGAAGCGACGCACGAGATTAAGCACCAATATCTGTCCGCCGCCAAGGCGCATCAAATGCTCGATTGGCAGCCTCGCTATAGCCTGGTTGGGGCGCTCGCCGAGACGATCGCCTGGTACCGCGCGTATTTCAAGCTGGACGAACGGCCAGCAAAAACACAGAAAGAGTCGAGAAATCAAAGGGTCAGCAAATTCGACCAGTCGTTCCATCAGAACTAAGAAGTTCGCTTTTTTACTGCTTTCTTCTGTTTTTCCTGCCACTGAATTAGGGAGAGGCGCAAACGGCATGCTCGAGGATAAGCCAACATTTAGTCTGGTTGTCCCGGTCCTCAATGAAGAGCAGGTCCTTCCGGATACTTACGCTACGCTGACCCGTGTCCTTGAAGGGCTTAACTTGCCCTTTGAGGTAGTTGTCGTGGACAACGGCAGCACGGATCAGACACCGGCCCTGATGGCAGCCATCTGCGCCGAAGATGCGCGTTGGAAGTTTTTGCGATTGAGCCGCAATTTCGGCTATCAAAACTCGATAACGGCCGGCATGCTGGCCGCACGCGGCGAGGCAATTATGATCATCGACGCCGACTTGCAGGACCCGCCGGAGATGATCCCGCAATTTATCGGCAAGTGGCGTGAAGGCTACGACATCGTTTACGGCGTCCGGCAAAAACGCACTGGGGAATCCCCTCTGCGGGTTATCCCGACCATGCTCGCCATGCGTTTTATCTCTTGGATGAGCGACGAAGTGAAGCTGCCTTTGCACAGCGGCGATTTTCGACTCATCACACGACGCGTCCGCGATGCCTTCGCGCAATTACCGGAAACGAGCCGCTATGTTCGCGGCATGATCCATTGGCTGGGCTTTCGCCAGATCGGGCTTCCGTATGTTCGGCTGGGCCGGCGCAAAGGAGAAAGCAAAATGAACCCGCTTTACTTAGCGGGTTTCATGTTCAACGCGGTGTTCAATTTCTCCGTCAAGCCGCTGCGGATGTTCAGCGTCTTGGGCTTGGGCATTCTGGGATTCACGTGCTTGCTGGCCGGCGTCTACCTCGTCATGTCTTTTTTGACCGATCCGCCGCGCGGCATAACAACGGTTTTGATGCTGTTGCTCATGAACCTCGGCATACTTTCGCTTGGCATCGGGGTGCTCGGTGAATATGTGGCGAAGATCTATGCCGAAAGCAAACGCCGGCCGCTTTGGCTGGTGGATTATTCATTGAACATGAAGAGGACGGTTAATCACGAAAGACACGGAAAAAAGAGACTGCGAAAAAAAAGTATTCACAGACAAGAACACACTTAGCCCGATTCTTATGTCTTTCCGTTCGTGCAATGTGCGGATGATCTTTTGAGGTGCATGGATGCGCCGTTTTGAGCCTCATCGACTACGCCAAACCGTTCTCCGCATGGCTTACGCCGGCTCGTCGGTTCATATCGCTTGCGCCTTTTCACTGATCGAAATCCTGGCCGTCCTCTATCGTTCGCACCTGCATAGGGGCGACGGCACGCCGCGGGCGTCCGGCCGTGATTACCTTGTCTTGAGCAAGGGGCATGGCGTCATGGCTCAATACGCTTGCCTGCACGAGCTGGGTTGGCTCACTGATTGGCAAATCGACCATTACTTCCAAGACGGAACGCTCCTGAAGGGACTGTCCGACGCGCATGTGCCCGGCCTGGAAGTTACCTCGGGATCGTTGGGCCACGGGCTCTCGGTCGGCGTCGGACTCGCCTTAGCGGCGAAACGGCAAGGAACTGGGCAACGTTGCTTCGCCATAGTCGGCGACGGCGAAATGAACGAAGGATCGGTCTGGGAAGCCTTGCTCTTTGCGGGCCATTTTCAGCTTTCCAATCTCCTAGTGATCATTGACGCCAACGGGTTTCAAGCGATGGGCCGCACGCAGGAAGTCATGAAACTCGATTCGATTGCACAAAAGCTCACCGCGTTCGGCTTAGAGACTTGTGAAACCGACGGCCATGATGAGCGGGCCCTTGACGACGCCTTGGCCCAGCTGGAGGCCAGCGATTCCAAGACACCGCGCGCCCTGGTGGCTCACACCGTGAAGGGCAAAGGCGTTTCCTTCATGGAGAACGACAATCGCTGGCACTACTCGCGGTTGACGCCGTCGACTTACCAAGCGGCCATTAGGAGGCTAGAGGCTAGAGGCGAGAGGATCGAGGATCGAGGATAGAGGCTAGAGGATCGAGGATAGCGGATAGAGGATAGAGGATGGCGTGACGTCGTCTGTTCTTCTGTTCGGAGGCGAGGCAGAGCTTGGTGGGCAGTGCGTGCCCAAGCGGAGCTTGGGCACGAGGGTCTTTCGATCCTCCATCCTCCATCCTCCATCCTCCATCCTCCATCCTCAATCTTCCATCCTCTAGCCTCCCTACTAGGAAATCACCTTGCGAGAAGCTTTCGCCAAAGCCTTGATCGATGCCGCTCTTGCCGATGAGCGGGTTATTCTTCTGACGGGCGATCATGGGTATTCCCTGTTTGATGAATTTCGCCGAGCGTGTCCGCGCCAGTACATCAACGCCGGCGTCGCCGAACAAAATATGGTCGGCGTGGCGGCGGGATTGGCGAAGGCGGGACTGCGCCCGGTCGTGTATGGGTTGAGCGCCTTTGTGCCCATGCGGGTTCTGGAGCAGATCAAACTTGACGTTTGTTATGAGCGGTTGCCGGTAATCTTTATCGGCGACGGCGCCGGTGTTGTTTACAGCACACTGGGCGCCAGTCATCAATGCACGGAAGACATCGCGGCCCTTAGAGCGCTGCCGCACATGGGGATACTTTCACCCGCCGACGCCTGGGAGACGAGCGCTTGCATGGAGCTAGCCATGCGCACCGACGGCCCTGTTTACGTTCGCATGGGTAAGTCAGACCTGGGGAATGTTCACACCTGCAGACCTGATTTCTGCTGGGGAGAGTTGGTTCCTATACGCGAGGGGCGCGGACCGCTCGCTTGGATCGCAACCGGGTCGATGGTGCAAACGGCGTTTCGCCTAGCTCGGAGTTGGCCGGGCAGCTCCGTCTGGAGCGCCCCGTGCCTAAAGCCTCTCCATGAGGAATCCATAATCGACATCAGCCGCCGACATCGGGCGATCATTACGCTGGAAGAGCACTCAATTCACGGCGGTCTTGGCTCAGCGGTGGCTGAGATCGCAACCAACCACGCTCCCACATGGATATGCCGAATCGGCATCCCCGATCAGTTCTCCCGCGCTTGCGGCAGCTATCCGTATCTCTTGGCAGAACACGGACTGGATGATGAAGCGATTGCCAGGAAGGTGCATGCCTTCGTGGATCGCCTGACGGGCCATGCCTTTCAAGAGCCTCACACGATGACTGTGCCGGAATACGCCTGACAGCAAGGATGCTTCGCCATGCCACAAGAACTAGAGACGCGCATTCTCGACTTGGTGCGCGAGTATTACCAAGCTCGCCACAAGCCTCGTCCTTTTATCTCCGGCCAAAGCCAAGTGCCTTACGCGGGCCGCGTCTTTGATGAAGAAGAGATGGTGGCGGCGGTCGATTCGCTCCTCGATTTTTGGCTAACCCTAGGGCCTCAAGGCGAGGCATTCGAGCGCGAGTTGGCGACTGCCGTGGGCACGCGCCATGCTGTATTGGTCAATTCCGGTTCCAGCGCCAACTTGATCGCCTTCGCCGCCTTAACAAGTCCGCAATTAGATCGTCCGCTTGTTCCGGGCGATGAAGTCATTACGGTGGCGGCCGGCTTTCCAACCACGGTAGCGCCCATCGTGCAATACGGCTGCGTGCCGGTGTTCATCGACGTGAGTCTCGACACGGCCAATGTGCTTTCGCATCGACTGGCCGACGCGGTCAGCCCGAAAACGCGCGCCATTATGCTTGCGCACACGCTGGGCAATCCCTTCGATATCGATGCCGTGCTGGATGTGGCGCGCCGTCACGATCTCATTCTCATTGAGGACAATTGCGACGCGCTCGGCGCCTTGTACCGCGGTCGGCGAACGGGATCGTTCGGCGATTTAGCGACTCAGAGCTTTTATCCGCCGCACCACATCACGATGGGCGAAGGCGGCGCCGTTCTAACGAACAGCGGCCGGCTCAAACGCATTGCCGAGTCGTTCCGCGATTGGGGCCGCGACTGCTGGTGCCCGTCCGGCAAGGACAACACCTGTAACAAACGCTTTGATTGCCAACGGGGCGATTTGCCGCACGGCTACGATCACAAGTACACCTACAGCCACTTAGGTTACAACTTGAAGCCGCTGGACGTGCAGGCGGCCATCGGCCGCCAGCAACTCCGCAAGCTGGATTCGTTCATCGAGGCGCGGCGAGCCAATCATGCGCGGCTCTCCGCCTCGCTAAGGGAATATGAGGAGTTTTTGATTTTGCCTCTGGCGACGGCGCACAGCGAGCCATCTTGGTTTGGCTTGCTTTTGATAGTGCGAGACGGCGCGCCCTTTCAGCGTGCTGATTTGGTGCGCCATCTGGAGGATCGTCAAATACAGACCCGCCAACTCTTCGGCGGAAACTTGCTCCGCCAACCCGCCTTTCGAAACATCAAGTGCCGCGTCGTTGGCGGGTTAACCAACACGGACAAGATCATGAACGATGCCTTTTTCATCGGCGTCTATCCGGGGTTGACGCCGCTCATGCTGGATTACGTGGAACAAGCGTTTGCCGATTTCTTCGATGAAATCCGTAGGGCGAGCAACGTGGCTCCTAAAAAGGGCGCCCTCAAGAGAAAGCTGGTCTCTCGATGATTGCCTCTCCTTCTCTGGTGCGTGAAGCCGGTGCGGCGAATCGGTCTGTGCGTCAGACCCCATTCTCTACTGAAACGGTGAAGCCGTCCTTTTTCCCGGCGCCTACCTTTCTTCAAGCCCTTGCCGAATATGGAGGGGCGGCCCTTCTTTGTTTGGTCGTTCTAACGGCAGCGCTTCGGCTATGGCGGGCCGATCTTTCCATTCCACTAAGCAGTAAGGGTGATAGCCTGCTGACACAGCTCTGGATCAAGGGAATCATCGAAAACGGTTGGTACTTAAGTAATCCTTCTCTGGGTGCGCCGTTTGGCCAGGAAATGCACGACTACCCAATGGCCGACGGGTTGCATTTTGGCCTAATGAAGTTGATAGGTCTCGTTGTGCCCGATGCGGCGGCGGTGTTCAACCTCTACTATTTGTTGACATTCCCGCTCGCGACTCTAGCAGCGCTTTTTGTCTTTCGACGCTTCCGGATCTCTTATCCCATTGGCCTTACGGCGAGCTTGCTGTTTACCTTTTTGCCTTTTCATTTTTACCGAGTGGAGCACCTCTTCCTGGTAGCTTATTACTTGGTCCCGCTGATAGTTCTGGTAGTCATTTGGATCTACCAAGGTTGGTCGCCATGGGCAGATTCCGGGGTGACCGATTCGTTGAGTCATCAGCCAAAACCCGGTGAAATTACGAACATTTCATCGGCCTCTCCCAGCTATGAGGGCGGTTCCTTTTTCAGACTTCTCAGGAATGCCGGCGGGCCGTTGCTGATCTGTCTCCTAGTCGGCGCCGCCGGAGTTTATTATTCATTTTTTTCATGTTTTTTCCTTTTTCTGGCAGGCGCGGCGGCCGCTTGGAATAGGCGGAAGAGAGCCCCAGTTTTATCGGCCTTCTGCTGCATAGCAATAATCTGTGTCTCTGTCGGCATCAGTTTAGCGCCAAGTATTCTTTATCGCCTCGATCACAAGAGAAACAGCGAGGCCGTGGAGCGCAGTGCCAAGCAGGTGGATCTGTATGGGTTGAAGATTTCCCAACTCCTTTTGCCGATCACCGATCATCGCTTGCCTGCCCTGGCGGAATTGAAGGAGAGATACAATAAGACCTTTCTTCCGAAGCTCAATGAAACAGACCGAGGAAGTCTCGGTCTAATAGGCAGTGCGGGGTTTCTGCTTCTAATCATCAACCTGTTCCTGCGGAAACAAGGAACCGCCGGTTTTTCCGTTTGGCAGTGTTTGGCCTTTCTTAATGTCGCCGCGGTATTGCTGGCCACGGTAGGCGGGTTTGGTTCCTTGTTCGGATTCCTGTTGACGCCCTTGATCCGCGGTTATAACCGGATCAGCGTCTTTATTGCCTTTTTTTCGTTTTTTGGCATAGCGTTGACTCTAGACGGGATTTGGATTTACCTGTCCTCAAGGAAGTGGGGCGTCAGGGCTCGCTGGGCATTGCCGACAAGCATTCTCTTTGTCGGCCTGTTCGATCAGACAAGCCAAGCGTTCATTCCCGATTATTCGCTGCTGGCCAGCGAATATCGGCAGGATGCGGAGTTTGTTCAGCGCGTAGAAGCAACCGCGTCGGCAGGGGCCAGAGTTTATCAGTTGCCCTATATGGCGTTTCCCGAAAGCTGGCCCATCTATGAAATCCTCCACTATGAGCCCGCCCGCCCCTATCTTCATTCGCAATCGCTGCGCTGGAGCTACGGCGCCATGAAAGGGCGCGAGGCTGATTTGTGGCAAAGGCGCCTCCGTGAAATGCCGCTCGAAACACAACTGAAAACGCTCACAGTCCACGGCTTTGCTGGTGTGTGGGTGGATCGAGCCGGTTATGCGGATCATGGCCAAAGCCTCGAAACGGTTTTGCGCTCCTTGCTTGCCGCCAGGCCGCTTGAAAGCGAGAACGAGCGCTACGCCTATTTCGATCTAGCCGTCTATGCCAAAAATCTGCGCGGCCAAAACAGTGACGCCGAATGGGAGCTATTGAAAAAAAGGCTCCTAAACCCCGTCTTGATCGATTGGCATAAGGGGTTTTACACGCCCGAATGCTTTTCGGCGGAAAACGTCTGGCGCTGGTGCATGCGCCGGGGCGAGGTCAACATTGTAAACTCCAGCGACGAATCGCGAACTGTTACCTTGCAAATGACGTGCGACACGCCCCGTCGCGAGCCCTCGCGGCTGGAAATCGATGGCGATCTCTTTTCCACGAACCTGGAAATTGATGAAAAAGGAACCCTACTAGAAAAAACCCTTGTCGTCCCGCCCGGCAAACACACCATTCGTCTCTTTTGCGATGCTCCGGCTGCCGTTTCTCCCAACGATAACCGCGACCTTGTCTTTCGCATCATCAATTTCACCTGGCGGGAAAAAGAGTAGGAGCCAAATCCGGCGTATCTACATTCGCTTCCGTTGCCTTCGGCCCTAGACGAAAAAATGGGCCTCATCGATTTTCTTGCAATCGCAACTTGGCATGCGTATAGTGCGAAAGTGGATTCGGGACTACAGCGCCGGCTATGCAGGTCGGGCTTTCCAGCCTGACTCAAGTCAGTTCGGGTCAGGCCGCATGGCCTCACCTACGCCGCATGCGCTGCCGTACGCTTGGGCTGGGGAATCCGTGTCGTCGCCGCTCCAGCAGACTGAAATCTCACTTCACAAAAAAGTTCTCATGGGACGGACCTCGAATATGCCCGAAGTTTCCTTGAATATAAGCCGAATTCGGTGTGCGGATGCGGGTGCGCTGGGCCAGCTCGCCAGCCTTCGCCGCCAACTGAATGTCGATGGCAACGTGGTTTCGCCCCAAGGACGTCAGCTAACCGAAAAGGTCTTCGGCGAAGCTCTCTCGCCGGTTCGCGTCGTAGAGCGCATTTGCGCCGACGTGCGCGCCAAGGGTCTATCGGCTGTCCTGCACTACACCGAACAGTTCGACCGTGTTGCCATAAAAGGCTCCACTTTGCGAGTGAGCGCAAAAGAACTTGCCCAGGCTCACGAGGCGGCCGATAGCCGATTCTTGGAAGCGGTTCGGCGCATTCGTCAAAACGTCCTTTCCTTTCAACTTGGATTGCTCCATGGCGACGCGGTTTTGCATGTAGCGGGCAGCCATGAATTGCGTCTCCGCTATCGGCCGATGAACCGGGTCGGCGTCATCATTCCCGGCGGCGCGGCGGCCTATCCGTCGACGCTGCTCATGACGGTATGCCCCGCTCAAGCGGCCGGGGTTAAGGAAATAGCGGTCGTTATGCCGCCGACCCCCAATGGCGCTTACAATGGCGACCTGCTGGCCGTGTGCCGTGAGTTGGGCATTACTGAGGTTTATCGGGTCGGGGGCGCGCAAGCGGTCGCCGCTCTGGCTTATGGTGTGGATGGCCTGCCCGCCGTCGATATGATTGCCGGTCCGGGTAATCTCTTCGTAGCACTGGCAAAACGTCACGTATTCGGTGAGGTGGCGATTGATTGCTTTGCCGGACCCAGCGAGGTCGCCGTTTTGGCGGATGCCTCTGCTCGGCCGGATTTTGTCGCCGCCGACCTGATAGCTCAAGCTGAACATGCCCCGGGATCAAGCATTCTGGTAACTTGGCATGAACCGCTTATCGAGGACACGGTCGAAGCTCTTGCTCAAGCGCTGGCCGCTTCAAGGCGGGGCGAATTGGCGCGCGAGTCGTTGGAGCAGTTCGGCGCCTTGGTGCTCACGCGCAACCAGGACGAGGCGATCGCTTGCGTCAATAAATTGGCTCCCGAACATCTTCACATTGCCACACGCGACGCGGACGTCTTGGTCGACCGCATTGAAAGCGCCGGCGCCATCTTTCTCGGTCATTACACGCCGGTCGCACTAGGCGACTATGCAGCCGGACCATCCCATGTCCTGCCCACCGGAGGCACAGCGCGTTTTTCGAGCGGGCTGTCGGCCAACGATTTCCTGCGCCGATCGAGCGTCCTTAAGTACAGCCGCGCCGGCCTGGCCGGAGTGGCGGACGACGTTTGCCTCCTGGCAAACAAAGAAGGCCTGCCCGGTCATGCGGCCAGCGTCACGGTGCGTTTGAACGCTGCCGTTTCTGCACCGGCCAAACCGACCTGGCAAGCCGGCAAAGCCAGCCTCTCGTGAGATCGCGAAGCGAACCCCCTTCCCAATCTTTGCACTATATTTAGGTGGCAGGTCTGAGCAGTGAGCCTCTTATAGCGTACTAGGCCGATAAATATTTCCATTAAGCTCGAATATGCCGAATTTTGTCCGACCCAACGTTCGCGCCATGGCCGGTTACGTGCCCGGCGAGCAGCCGCGCGGCGGCGCGTACATCAAGCTGAATACAAACGAGAATCCCTATCCGCCTTCCCCGCGCGTTTTCGAAGCGATCCAATCGGCCCTTACCGGGGACTGCCTTCGCAAGTATCCCGACCCGCTGGGCAACACATTTCGTCAAGCGGCGGCGCGCGTGCATCAGGTTGATCCCGAATGCATTCTGATCGGCAATGGCTCGGACGATATTTTGACCATCGTCACCCGCGCTTTCGTACCCGAGGGCGGCTTGGTTGTTTCCATGACCCCCAGCTACATCCTTTATCGCACCCTTGCCGACTTGCAGAACGCCCGCTTCCAGGCGCTTCCCTATACCTCGAATTGGGGCTTGCCGCGACCGTGGCCGGTCTACAATGCCCATCTCACGTTTCTCACCAGCCCCAATTCGCCCTCGGGCACGGCTCTGGCGAGCGCAGAAGTTGAGAGCCTGATCCAAGAGGCAAGCGGCCCCGTGGTTTTAGACGAAGCCTACGCCGCCTTTGCCGACAGCGACAATCTTGCCCTGGCCAAGCATCCCCATGTCATCGTAGCGCGATCGATGAGCAAAGCCTATTCGCTGGCGGGCATGCGTTTCGGCTATGCCGTCGCCGACGCGGCCCTAGTCCGTGAACTGGTCAAGGTAAAGGATTCCTACAACTGCGACGTGCTTAGCTTGGCGGCGGCCACGGCTGCCATAGAGGACGAACCGTACTTGCAAGCGACCCGCGCGAAGGTCTTGGCAACCCGTGCCCGCATGGCTGTCGAATTGACGCGTCTCGGATTTGACGTTTGCCCCAGCCAGGCGAATTTCCTTTGGTGTCGCCGCGCGGATCGGCCGGTCAAGCCGATTTACGAGGAACTAAAGCTGCGGATGATCTTGGTCCGCTACATGAATTACGAAGGCTATGGCGATGGCCTGCGGATAAGCGTGGGGAGTGACAGCGAGATAGATTGCTTGCTGGAGCAAACAAGCAAAATTCTATGACCAAGAAGAGAGTCAATGACTAAATTGCCAAGCGTCTTGTCTGTTGTATCACGAAATGCGGGTGGATCCGCTTAGTACGTCGGCGGGCGGACCGCGTGAAGATTCTAGGCCCCCCGAAAGAACGTTTCAATTTTTTCCGCCACTATGAGAAACGATCTTTTTCACCACAAGCCCGGTAGCCAGTATGAGTTAGGAAAGATCGTTTCTGCACCCCCTCACACACCCCCCCAACATCCAGCATGAAACGATCTTCTAGCTGCAAACACTGCTTTCTCGATGGTGTTGAGCTTCTTTTGCTGCTTTTGCTCCTATTAGGATTTGTTTCGCATTTGGGATTTTGGACTTTCCATGCGGGAATAACTGAAATACGAAATCCGAAACAAATTCTAAGCTCTAAATCTCAATGACCAAAACCCACTGACCATTTATGTCGCTTTGAAGGACGGCAAAGGGGAAGGTATAATGCAGCTAATGGTTACACGTTTCGAAACGGAGAAGGATGTTTATTCTTATAAGAAATGGTTCGTCGCGCCAGGACCGGATACCGTGGTTAATGTAGAGATCAGGTTCGAAAGTGTCAGTTTCCTGCGTCTGGGCGATATGGGTTTTCACTTCGCTTTGATGGCGAGGAAGTGACTCATCGGACGCTGCAAGTTTCTCAAGCCGAGAAGAAACAATGAAAAAAACCAAAAAGAAGAGAGAAGAAGATGAAGCCGTTTGGAATAGAACCATTTATGGAGTTCACTTCTCCTTCGAAGGCGGTGAGGAGGACGACACCGTTCGGCCGACCGCTCTCTCTCCCGAAACCCTGAAGGCTATGAAGGAAGATTGTCCGCCCCTGGAATACTCGGATCCTCTAAACCATAATCCGAAAAAGAAGAAGAAATAAGCGCAGTTCCACAATGCCGCGCACCGCACGCATTAACCGGAAGACCACCGAGACGCAGATCGACCTGAATATCGATCTCGACGGCACAGGCCGCGCCGACGTAACGACCGGCATCGGCTTCTTCGACCACATGCTCACCCTTTTGGCCAAGCACAGTCTGATTGACATCACGATCAAAGCAGAAGGCGATCTGCACGTCGATTGCCATCACACGGTCGAAGACGTGGGCATCTGTTTGGGCCAGGCCCTCGCGCAGGCGCTGGGCAACAAGGCAGGCATCCGCCGCTATGGCAGCGCCACCGCGCCGATGGATGAAACGCTTGTCACCACCGCTGTCGATTTGAGCGGCCGCAGTTTTTTCGTCTATAACGCTGAGGTGCCGATTGAGACGCTTGGAACGTTTAACGCCCCGCTGGCGGAGGAGTTTTGGCGAGCCGTTTCATCCAGCGCCGCCATGAACTTGCATATTATCTGCCACTACGGTCGCAACACGCATCATATTATCGAGGCGATCTACAAGGCGACCGCACGGGCCTTGCGGCAAGCGGTGGAACTCGACCCGCGCATGACGGGCGTGCCGTCAACCAAAGGGGTCTTATGATCCATTAGGCTGATACTTCTTCAATTCCATTTCGCATCGGGGAGATTCAATCATGGCAGGCGAAGGCTCCGACGTTCAGCAACAGAAGGTCAATGAATTCATGAAGCTCTTGCCCTTAACGGTCGCTCTGGCCGGGCTGCCCGAATCCGAGCACGGCAAATACTACACCGAGGGCCAATTGGAAGCCCGCGCCACCACGCTCAAAGCCGCCTACAAAGTGGCCCGGCAAGTCGTGCTTGAAGTGGCTAGATAAGGCCAAGTGGCAAGTGACCGTGATGCCCAAAAGCCTAATAGCAGCCGTCGCATTTTTGGGGCTCATAGTGAACGCCGGTTGTTCCGATGCCTCCAAAGATAGTGCGGCGTCGCAACCGAGTCTCGTGGAGACTTCCGGCGAAGCCAACTCTCCCGATTCCAAGCCGGCCAAATC
>JBJMQT010000016.1:0-109912 GCA_045802525.1 Gemmataceae bacterium | reverse complement strand
ACCGTCCGCAAAAACGGTGGCCCGGTCCGCGACGCCATCGCCGTCGGTGTCCTCAAGGAGTCGGATCCGATCATGCTCGGATTCGTAACTGGGAAATTTGTCCTTGAGGTGTTTCCTATACAGAGCGACGCGATCCGCTACGGTTCGAGATGCGAGATCGTCTTCAAGCCAATCCATGTGTTCTCGATTATCCGTTACCCCCTTGTGAAGCCGAAACGTTTCGGCCACAAAGCATCGGCCCTTTTCATCAAAGCAAAAAGCGACCGGATTCGCCAGCAGCGGCTCGGCCGCGAAGACGCTGGCCTTTATCCCAGAGGGGATGCGGAATCCCTTCAGCGCCCGTGCTGCTTCATCGGAAGCTTTTTCGATATGCGGGGAGTACTCTTTGGCAGGAGATTTTACATCGGATCCTCGACTTTGAATTAAGACTAGAAAAAGCCCCATGAAGGCGGCGGAAGTTAAGGAGAAAACTAATCGTAGCATGCCGATGTCTGCCTAAAGGGTTGGCTAGGTCTGCTGGTCCTATGATCTCCAATTGAAACTATAGGGGAAGCAAGGCCGTCGCAATAGCGGCTTGGCGCAGTCTCCCAGAGCTTAGTCGACCCCGCTTCGGTAGAAACGAAAACGGCTGAACGAGGATAATCCTCGTTCAGCCGTTTGTTGTTTTCGCTTATGGGATGGCTTAGCGCCGCAATTCGACCATGGCGAGATACACGCGACCTAGATGGTGCCAAGCGCCGTTGTCCGGCAATTTACTGACGGCTTGGCTAAGTTCTTTTTCAGCTCGGCCGGGGTGCCCTAAGACCAAGGCCGCCAAGCCCCGGTTAAAGTGCACCGGTACGCTGGCCGTTTGTTTTTGCCAAAGAGCCGCCGCTTCTTCTGTCCGGCCCCGTTGCCATTCCAGCGCGGCCTGCTCATTAGTCCAAGCGGCACGCCACTTATCAGGCATCGTGTCCTTATGATCGTTTAGCATCTGCTCCGCTTGATCGAAATCACCGGCCAAGCGCAGGATTGCCCCGGCCATCAAAGGGTTCGCATGCGAGCCTTTCCAAGACGCCTTTTCCAGCCAACTCTGCAACTTGGTTGAAATAGAGAAAGTGACGGTCGGCTTGCCGAGTACGAAGCCGTCCTGCTGAAGCAGGCTGCTATAGTCTTGGACTTCCTGCGGAAAATTTCCTAAGCAGAAAGGGATTGCCGTCAAATTACCTTGATGGGCCACGAGGTTAGACCAATCCGGCGGCACTTTCCACGACGATGTATTGCTTTCCGGCGCTAAATAATCTATTACCGTGCAGGCTTCGTTCCAAGCGAGGCCGGAGTCAACCGGCTGAGCCGTCGCTGCATCATGGGGCAGTACGTCGCCGCGATCTTCGGGGTTAAAAAAACCTGCGTCATGAGCCGCGGCTTGCTGGCGGACATATTTTGTAAACAGTTCAGCTAGAATGGCTTGCGGCGATCCCGGTTCAAGTTTTATTGCCATGGTCATCTCCCTTGCGTTTGGCCGGATGCACTCCGGACTCCCCAGTATACAAACGCGCGGGTACTTGATACTTGCGCCTTAGAAACATTTTAGGCCGCGATCCTAGGGCGAGCGCATTCCAATGATGCCCCTAGGTTTGCGGCCTAAACCAGATTAACGCTGTTCTTTTTCCTTTGCCGGCGCCGGCCCATTGTCCAGCGGATTAAATTCTATCAAGCGCTCCCCCGTTTTCCGGGCGTCAGGACGGAGACTGCCGAGAAACGGAGCCACCTTATCGCGCAACTTAGCGTCCGTGGCTTTGGCGTTGTAAAGCTGAACCACCGAGTCCGCCTGCGGTTGTGTTAACAACAGGCCAAATTGCTGAACATGGCGAACTAATTCTCCGGCAGCCGTCAAACGCAGCGGGGCAGGCTGCTTTCCGTCAACCACAAAAGCAGCCAATTCACGTTGCGCCTTTTGACCAGGGAGTTCACCGACCGTATCCAGGACATCGGTCATGGTCTCGTTGGTCACTTTAGGGTAGCGCAGGGCGTTTACAAGCACATCGGCAGCCGGTTCCAGGGTGGAGATCGGTTGGCCTGTCTGGCGAAGCCGCGCCAACAGGCGGAGAGCTTTTTCCACTTGTTCTTTGCGCTCTGCTTCCGTCAACGGTTGACTGGCGTTGTCCGGATCGGGTTCGTGAAGAACACGCTTGAGTGTTTCGACATCGAGGGCTTGGGACGTCGTAATTACTGAGATATTGCGGAAGCGTTCAAGATGGCGGCGCAGCGCTTCTATGCCATTACGAGGAGCGGCGAGGACGATGGGCAAATGACCCACGTTGGCATCGGCTCTGAGCTGGCCCAGGAGGACGGACATTTCGGGGTCAGGCAGACCGGCGTCCAGAAAAAGGACGTCAATATCGGCAGCCTGGCCTAGTCGTATCATGGCCTGGCGGCCTGTGGAAACGCGGACCGGCGTGAAGCCGGCTTTTTCGACAGCGTCGGCGACCTCTTGGCCTACAGCGTCTTTGAAAAACCCGACAAGAACTTTAGGCTTGGCCTTGTCATCCGGTTCCGCAGCCGCCGCTCGGCGAAGGATTTCAACAATGCGTCCCACCGCCGGCGGGCCCGCCTTGTTGGGGATGCGTATAAGCGCCTCGGCTGCCACGAGGTCAACGCGCCGATCCGGGTAATAGAGCGCCCGAACGAGGACCGGTTCGCTTTGTGCCTTGCCACGGCTGGCTCGCACCTCGGCCAGGTCTCCCAGGGCCTTGATGGTTCCCAGGACAACCGCCTGACGGCGGTCGCTTAGCGCCCGTTCCAGTGTCGCTGTCAAAAGTCCAGGGTTTACAGTGTCAAGGAGATGCTTGACCCCCTCGCCTTTCCCTCCGGTTTTATCGAGGGCCAGGCTGGCAAATATAACTTGCGCCGGTTCATAAGTTGGGTCGAGATCCAGAGCTTCACGAGCGAACCGAAGCCCGAAGTACTCCTCCGCTTTGTTTGCCGAAAGAACCGGAGACCCGCCCCAGCCCTGGACGAGCCTTTGACCGTCCCAGCGCCAGACAACTACGGCGTTGGGATCCGGGAAGCGAATCTGGTGATAGTAATAACGCTCCGCTTGCTGCGTGAGAGCGACCTTGGCGGGCGGCAGCTTGGCGACTTCCACGGCTTGGAAATAAGAAAGCAACTGGGCCGCTTTTTCCCTGACCGTCTCGGGCATCTTTTCCGATCCCCAGATATGCCACAAAAAGGGCGTGGCAGTCTTTTCGAGACGCTTGCGGAGGACACCGAGCAGATCAAGGCGCAACCCATTGTCGGGTATGTCAAGAGCGGCAACGATGGGCAAACCCGCCTCTTTGCCGAGCCGGGGCAAAACGCTCACGATGTTTTCCCGCTCGGCCCCGCTAGCTTCACGGATAGCAGTCACCAAAGGAGGAACCGCGGCCGGCCCCGCCCGCTGCAACTCTGCTATCGCATAAGTGCGTTCTTCCGGCTCCCCGTTTAGGTTATTAATGAACTTGGCAATCCGTTTGGCGTCAGTGTGATAGCGGGCCAGAATATCGAGCAACTCGGCGACATCCTTTTTGGCCTGCGTGTCGATTTTTTCGTCGTTTGACCACTTCGGCACTCTTTGCAACCGAAGAAGGGCTTGGAGCCCTTGGCTTTCTTCAATTTTGAAAAGGTCCTCACCCTTCGGTCGAAGGCCCATCAGACCGTGCAGTTGTTTGGCGGCCAGTTCGAATTTGCCCACATCGAGTTCGAAGGTAACGGCATCCCAAAACTCGTCCACCGTCTGCGGCGGTTTGAAAAACTCGCGAAAATCCTCAGTCCTTTTGGGCGGCGGGGCTTTGTCCTTGTCTCGATCCTTCTTCAAATCAAGGTCATCGGGAGTTGCTTGCTTTTCTTTGTCCTTAGGATCAGCCTTCTCTTGGGCGCATGCTTGGGAAAGCGGTGCGATAAAGAATACTACGCCCAATGCCAATCGGAACAGAGAAAGTTTCATGGAGTGCCTCGTTGTCATGCAGTTGGCCAGCGAGCCGATAGGTTCCGGAGACTCGCGACCCGTGGATCAACATTCCAATTCAGTTCGGATCATGTCTTCATTAGTTTCCCGGCGGCGAATTAGAGAGTGGCTGTCGCCATCAACCAGCACTTCTGCGGCGCGCGGGCGGCTATTGTAGTTGGAACTCATCGCCATGCCGTAGGCCCCGGCGCTGAAGATCGCCAGTAGTTCGCCTTTTTTCATGACGGGCAGCCGGCGGTCCTTGGCTAGAAAGTCGCCAGACTCGCAAACCGGGCCGACAACGTCTTGTTTAACGGCCCCGGGAATTTCCTCTTCGTAATCTTCAGGCGGCGCCGGCAAGCCGGACGCTGGAGCAACCGGCCAAATCCTGTGAAACGAATCATAAAGGGTCGGACGGATAAGGTCGTTCATGGCGGCGTCTTGAATGATGAAATGTTTGCCGCCCGAGGCCTTCGTGTAGATGACCCGTCCGATCAAAATGCCCGCATTGCCGACGATGAAACGGCCGGGCTCTAAGACAAGCTTGCAGCCCGCTTTTCTGACCGCGGGAAGGATTACTTCTGCAAACGCCGAAGCCGGTTTGGCCTCCTGTTTACGATAGTGAATTCCAAAACCGCCGCCCATATTGAGTACGGCTATGGGATGACCTTGTTTCCGTAATTTATCGATAAGGTTTAGCCCTTTGTCGACGCCCTGGCGGTAGGGGTCAGTGCTAACAATGGGCGAGCCAAGATGCATGTGCAGGCCGATTATGCGCAGATGCGGGTTGCCGACAACGCCTGCGGCCACGTCAAGAATTGTTTCAATGTCCAAGCCAAATTTGGTGCCTTTGACGCTAGTGTCGGTCTTAACGTGTGTTTTGGGCGGCAAATCCGGGTTCACGCGTAGGGCCACGGGAGCCGTTCGTCCCAGACTTTTGGCGGCATGGGCCAGCGCATGGAGTTCTGCCTCGCTTTCCACGTTGAATAGAAAGACACCGCTTTCTAAGCCATAGCGATGTTCTGCCTCTGTTTTTCCGGCGCCCGCAAAGACGATCTTGTCCCCCGTGCCGCCGGCATTTAAGGCGCGATACAGTTCGCCTGCGCTGGTCACATCAAAGCCGGCTCCGGCGCCAGCCATGAGCTTGCATATGCTGAGATTGGGATTCGATTTGATGCTATAGCAAATGAGCGGCTTCACTTCAGCAAAAGCCTGTTGCAACTGACTCAAATGATGCAACAAAGTAGCTTTGCTATAGATGTAAAGCGGCGTCCCATAGGTTTCCGCTAAGGCCGCTACGGGAACCTCTTCGCAAAAGAGAACGCGTTCACGATAGCTAAAATGATCCATTTTTGTTGAACCGCGAAAGACAAGAAAAAGGGCAAAAAGCGAGACAATCAGCCGGATGGGACTGAATCAATTGTAACGAATCTAGGCTTTGTCTTCTTTCGTATCTTTCGGGGTTAATCGCCTTTTCCATACCTCGATCTGTTGCTTCACTTGGGATGGAGCAGTTGAGCCTGCGCTTTTGAACGCCGCAAGCGCATTGGGTGCGCCCAGAATTTCATATACCCCCGAACTGAAGCCGGGGCGAATCGAATCGTAAGCCTCGGCCGGCAAATCAGCCAGTCGACACCGGCGTTCTTCACATAAGCGGACCAGTTTGCCAACCGATTCATGGGCCGACCGCATCGGCAGGCCCTTGACAATGAAAAATTCCATCAGCGTGGTGGCATCGAGATAGCCCTGTTCCATTCGGGCGGCGATGCTGTCGCGGCGAAACCGGGTCTGGCGAATCAGCTCAGCCGCTAATTCGACGGAAGCGCTGACCGTATCAAATGCGTCGAAGAGGGCAATTTTGTCTTCCTGCAAATCCCGATTGTACGCTAAAGGCAGCCCTTTTATGAGCATGAGCAATTGCTGCAAATCCCCGATGACTCGCGCCGACTTCCCACGTATCAATTCGAGCACATCCGGATTCTTCTTGTGCGGCATGATGCTCGAACCCGTGCAGAAAGCATCCGGCAGATCGATGAAGTCAAACTCAGTCGTAGACCAAAGAATCCATTCCTCCGCCCACCCGCTCAGGTGCAAAGCGATTAAGGACAGGTCAAAAACAAACTCAATGAGAAAGTCCCGATCACTAGATACGTCGAGGCTGTTGTTAGCGATAACCTCAAAGCCCAGGTGGCGGCGCACGCTTTCTCGATCGATTGGAAGCGAAGTGCCTGCTAGGGCAGCCGCGCCCAACGGTAGAATGTTGACTCGTTTCCGGCAATCCGCCAAGCGGGCGCGATCGCGCTCGAATTTTTCGACATAGGCCAGGAAATAGTGAGCAGCCAAGACGGGCTGGGCTCGCTGCATGTGTGTATAACCGGGCAAGATCAGCTCTTGGTCCTGTTCCGCGGACGCTAGCAGCGCTAATTGTAGATCGTGCAGACGGCCGTCGAGGCTATCAATTCCATCGCGGGTCCAGAGCTTCACGTCCGTAACGACTTGATCATTGCGGCTTCGGCCCATGTGCAGCTTGCGGCCTACATCGCCTAAGCGTTCAATAAGCGCGCTTTCTACGTGGGTGTGGATGTCTTCAAGTTTTGCCGAAAATGCAAAGGCGCCCTGTTCAATCTCAGTCGCAATGGCTTCAAGCCCGGTAATGATTTGGGTGGCTTCGTCAACCGTCAGTAAGCCGACCTCGGACAGCATCCGAGCGTGAGCCTGGCTGGCACGGACGTCATGGCGGTAGAGCCGGCGATCATAGCTGATCGATTCCGTGAAAGCTTCGACGCGATTGTCGGTCTCCCCGGAAAAGCGGCCGCCCCAGGTCTTTTGGCTCATGGATTATCCAAAAGGTAGTTGCACGGCGGCCTAAAGCCCGCCGTTCTCAAAGCAACAGGCGAGCAAACAAAGCTTAGAGCCCCAGCTCCTTCAACTGCCGCCGATCGACGGGGGCTGGGGCGCCGGTCATGAGATCGCGCGCCTTCTGGTTCTTGGGGAAGGCAATAACGTCGCGAATATTCGCTGTTCCGGCAAGCATCATCGCCAATCGATCTATTCCTAAAGCGATGCCGCCGTGGGGCGGGGCGCCATATTTGAGTGCATCGAGCAAAAACCCAAAGCGCTGTTTTGCCTGTTCCCGGTCCATTCCCAGGAGTCCGAATACCTTCGATTGCAACTCCGGATCGTGAATACGAATGCTGCCCCCGCCGGCTTCGTAACCGTTGATGATCAGGTCGTGGGCTTTGGCGCGGACCTTCCCCGGTTCACTGTCCAGCAGATGAACGTCTTCATCCATGGGAGCGGTAAACGGATGATTGACCGACGACCACCGGTTTTCTTCCTTATCCCATAGAAACAAGGGAAACTCGACCACCCAGAAGATCTTAAATTCCTTTTTTTCGGGATCAATCAACTTCAAGAGGTTCGCCAAATGAACGCGCAGATTGCCCAAGGCCTGGCAAACGGTGTCCTCGGTATCGGCGACAAACAGTAGCAGGTCGCCGGCCGAGGCATTGAACTTCTGCCGTAATGCTTGCTGAGCGGAAGCCGGCAAGAATTTCTCGATAGGCGAAGTAAATTTCTCGGCTTCAATCTTAATCCAGGCCAGACCTTTGGCCCCGTAGCGCTTGACGAACTCGGCAAGATCGTCCAGGCCTTTGCGGGAGAACTTGTCGGCCCCGCCTTTGACTTTTAGGCCACGGACCTTGCCGCCGGCGGCAACGGTATCAAGAAAAACTTTGAACTGCGTCTGGGGCACGATGTCGCCGATGTCGACAATTTCCAGTCCGAAGCGCAGGTCTGGTTTATCGGACCCATAACGCAGCATTACCTCTTCGTATTTCATCCGGGGCAACGGGATCGCCACTTTTACGTCAAGAGACTTCTCAAAGACCTCGGCGATCAGTCCCTCGATAACTTCCAAAACCTGGTCCTGCTCGATGAAGGCCATCTCGAGATCGAGTTGCGTGAATTCCGGCTGGCGGTCGGCGCGCAAGTCTTCGTCGCGAAGACAGCGGGCAATTTGGAAGTACTTGTCGTAGCCGGCGATCATGAGCAGTTGTTTGTAGATCTGCGGCGACTGAGGCAAGGCAAACCAATGGCCGGGAAAAACGCGGCTGGGCACCAGGTAATCGCGCGCGCCTTCGGGCGTGCTGCGGCCCAACAGCGGCGTTTCCATTTCCAGAAAGCCGCGGGCATCGAGGTAGTCGCGAATGATCTTGTTGAGCCGATGGCGCAGGATCAGCGTGCTCTGGATAGAAGGCCGGCGCAGGTCGAGATAGCGATATTGCAAGCGCAGGTCTTCATTGGCCAGTTCGTCCCCGGCAAACTCTGTGACCTCGAAAGGCGGGGTCGGACACCGGTTCAGGACATGCATTTCCTCGGCGCGCACCTCGATTTGACCGGTGGCCAAGTCCGGGTTTTCCTTGCCTTGCAAGCGATGAACCACCTTACCCTTGACGGCTATGACAAACTCGCTGCGAAGATCCCGGGCTTCTTCGAACAGTTGCTGACCGCGGTCCGGCTCAAAGACAACTTGAGTAAGACCGTAGCGGTCGCGCAGGTCGATGAAGACAAAAACGTTGTGGTCGCGGTAGGTGTTGACCCAGCCGTTGAGCACGACCGTTTGTCCCACGTCCGTATCGCGCAGTTCGCCGCACGTATGCGTTCGCCGCAAGAGGGCCATGGACAAGTTCCCCTTGATCGCAGTCGATCCGAAAAATCGCCGTTTCTGCGATTATAGACAGTGAGATGTGTAATACAGGGTTGGTTCGAAGTGAAAAGCAACTAAATCCGCTTGAAAGCTCGTTTTACGGTCAAACTCAAAAGAACCATCGCGTGAGCGCTCTTGGCCAATCTCGATGGCGACCTAGACCTTCGCAGGGTGTGTGTGGGTGTGTGGGTGAACGAATGCAGCTAACTGTGCGCTGCAAAGGAGTTAATTCGTTCACTACCCTTTTGAACGAATCGCCGAGTGCGGTTGTCATAAGACGGTGCTGATGACCGACTGCTCGTTGATGAAAAACGGTTGGTCTACAGACCATCAGCAGTTCGTTTCATTTCATAACATTCGTAACACACACCTGGCTGTTTTGACGTAACTCCTTGAAATGGCTTGTGTTGACGAATGTTACGAATTGCGGAGCGTCAATCTCGTGTTACGAAATGAAAAGTAACTTGCGGGTAGAGGGCCGCCTTCCCGATTAGTCATTTGGCTTTCACCGGCGTTGCTGTCCAGAACGGACTCAAGAGGTGAATCTTATGCAGGAGCGCGTCTTTCTCGCGCCCTTCCTTGGCCTTGGCAAACTTGCGCTTAAGCTTGCCGAGCTTTTCCTTGCGATGATACCGGCGATTCAATTCCTTACGGCGCTCCACCATGTGCTTCCATCCTTAATTCTTGCAAGATTGGGGCTGTGGCATCATATTACCGGCAAATTAAAGCCCGGCAATGCCTAACGGTTGGTTGGGCCGATTCGTCCCTCCATCGGACTGGATGCGGTTGCATAAAGCTTCTTAGGAATCCGTCCCGCCAAGTAGGCCCATCGGCCTGCCTGGCAAGCATAGCGCATAGCCCAGGCCATTTCGAGTGGGTCTTGCGCGAGCGCAATCCCGGTGTTCAGCAAAACGCCATCGTAGCCCAGCTCCATTGCTATAGACACGTCGCTAGCGGTTCCGACGCCGGCATCTACAATCACCGGATAATCTGGATCCCCCTCTTTCAAATACTCGATCAATATCCGAAGGTTGTTGGGATTGAGGACGCCCTGTCCGCTGCCAATGGGGCTGCCGGCGGGCATGACGCTCGCTGCGCCTGCTTTTTTCAGTTTGAGAGCCAAAATCGGGTCGTCTGTGGTGTAGACCAAGACCTGAAAACCTTCTTTGACCAGTTGCTCGGTGGCCCTCAGTGTGTCAATGGGATCGGGCAAGAGGGTCTTTGCGTCCCCGAGACATTCAAGCTTGACCCACTTAGCCCCGGGATTGCCCAGGTTGGTGAGAAGCTCGCGGGCCAGCCGCGCATGGCGGACGGCGTCCTCGGCATTAAAGCAACCGGCGGTGTTGGGCAGGATTGTGTAACGCTTCAAATCGAGGAAATCGAGAATGTTTCGTCCTTGCTTGTCGACAAGGCGTTCGCGGCGGATGGCCACGGTGGTCACTTCGCAACCGCTAGCACCCAGGCATTCGCGCATCTGTTCATAATTGGCGTATTTTCCTGTGCCGGTAATGAGGCGGCTTCGAAACTGGAATCCGCCTATCTTCAGCGGTTTATCGGTTGGGAGAGCACTTGAGGCTCCGCCGCCGACCAGCGTAACGATTTCCACCTCATCGCCCGGCCTTAAAGCGCAGGCTGCTTGCTTATCCGCCGGCACCACCTCACGGTTAACCTCTACGGCTACGCGCCGGCGATCATGGCCAAGCTGGGCGAGCAAGGCAGCGACCGTTAAAGAATCCGGAAGCGAACGTGCTTCCCCGTTAATAGTAAGGTTCACCATCGTCGAGCTATCCTTGGCTTTTTCAACGAACCAGTAGCAAAGAGAAACGAAATCCCGCCCGATGGAGCGTGGCCATTTGTCCAAATACCGCCTAATTTATAGGTTATGCGTTTTCGCTAGGAGGTCGATAGCAGGCCCTTCCGCCGGTCCCGTTCGTCCTCTCTCCCGCCAGGCCGTTGATTCACTAAAGGACCACAGACGAAGGTCCAGGGAACCACCATGTCCTCGCATTATGTTCCCAATACGAAGATACCGACGCTGGTGTTTCCAACCAGCTCTCAGGCGTCGCGGCATGTCGCCGTCATGATTGAGAGCCTAATCCGCCAGAACAATTCGGCAGGCCGGCCAACCGTGCTTGGCCTGGCCACAGGCTCAACTCCGGTAGGCCTTTATCGGGAACTGATTCGACTGCACAAGGAAGCCGGACTCGATTTTTCGCGGGTCGTTTCGTTTAACTTGGACGAATACTTCCCGATGTCGCCAGACGACGCTCAGAGCTATCGTCTGTGGATGCAAGAAACGTTTTTTAATCATGTCAACATTCGGCCTGAAAACATCCATATCCCCGACGGCACAATTTCCGAGGAAGAAGCGGACGAATACTGCGCTCAGTACGAGCAGCAAATAAGGCGAGCCGGAGGAATCGACTTCCAGATACTGGGCATTGGCCGAACGGGCCATATCGGCTTCAACGAACCGGGTTCGACGCGCAACAGCCGCACCCGCCTGACGTCGCTCGATCCAGTGACGCGGCGCGACGCTTCAAGTGGTTTCTTCGGCGAAGAGAATGTCCCCCAGCAAGCCCTCACGATGGGCGTAGGGACGATTCTGGAAGCGCGCCAGATCGTCATCATGGCGTTCGGCGAGCACAAGGCTGCCATCGTGGCGCGGGCTGTTGAAGGGGAAATGACTGACGCCATTGCCGCCAGCTTCCTCCAGCAACATCCCGATACGACGTTTATTTTGGATGAGCCGGCCGCTCGCGATTTGACGGCCCGGCGCTGCCCCTGGTCCGTCGGCCCCGTCGAGTGGACTCCCGACCTTATCCGTCGAGCGGTTATTTGGTTGGCCCTCCGCGAAGAGAAAGCCTTGCTCAAATTGTCCGAAAATGATTTTCGAGAACACGAGCTTTACGAACTCTTGCGCGAGCATGGACCTGCCGAGGCGCTGGGGCGCAGGGTCTTCGATGATCTCATGGGCACGATTCGCACACATCCGGCAGGGACGGAGCCAAAAACCATTCTCGTCTTCAGTCCCCATCCGGATGACGATGTCATCAGCATGGGAGGCACGATAATTCGGCTGGTGGAGCAGGGCCACAAGGTCCATGTGGCCTACATGACCAGCGGCAACATTTCCGTCTTCGATCACGACGCCTGGCGGTTTACGGATTTCGTAGCCGAGTTTAACAAGCTCTTTGAGATAGGCCAGGAGCCTACCGCACGGGTCAAAACGCGGGTGCTGCAATTTCTGACCGGAAAAAAACCCGGGCAGCCGGATACGGAAGATTTGCTCAAGATCAAGGCCCTTATCCGGCAAACCGAGGCGCGGGCCGCGGCGTTGGCGTGCGGCATTCCGCCCGAACAATTGGAATTTATGGATCTGCGCTTTTATCGCACCGGCACCATAGCCAAGGCGCCGCTTCATCCCCAGGACATTGCCGACATCACCACATTGCTCCAGCGCCTCAAGCCGGCGCAAATTTATGTGGCCGGAGAGCTTTCCGACCCCCATGGCACCCACCGCATGTGCGCCGAGGCGACTTTTCTATCGGTGCGCGAGTGCTATAAGCGCGAGCAGGAATTTGAGGTCTGGCTTTATCGCGGCGCCTGGGAGGAATGGGAGCCGCACGAAATTAACCGCGTAGTGCCGGTCAGCCCAGATGATCTGGAGCGGAAGAAACATGCCATCTTTCGCCATCAGTCTCAGAAGGACAGAGCCATGTTTCCCGGCGGCGTGGATCGGCGTGAGTTTTGGCAACGAGCCGAAGACCGTAACCGCCATACCGCCCAGGTTTACGACAGCCTGGGATTGCCGGAGTTCTATGCCTTAGAAGGTTTTGTCCAGTGGCATGGAAAGTAAACGGTTCGCCAAGATTAGCCAAGGTTTTTCGAACTTGCAGGACAGCGTCTCCCAGTCTCTGGGCACTATGCCGGCTGGGGAGCGCTTACAGCTGTAATCGGACAGTGTTCTGGATCAACTTTCTTGGCTCATCGCAAACGAGGGCGTAGAGACTACCTGGTCCGCAAGCCTTTCCATCCCTTTCCTACTTTTTTCACTGTTCTCCTTTGGGTGGAGGAGACCGCCCTTGATCTCCGAAGCTATGATGTAGATGGGCAATGAAAACGTGGTCCGCGGAAGAGGGCGGGGGGATTGCAATGAACGGCTCCACTGAGAATCGGACATCCGGTTCATTCGAAAATAGCAATGGGCAAGAAACGGTCCTGACCTGGGGGGCGGCCGGGCGCATGTTGCCTTTGGTGAGCCAAATTGTCGCCGAAATCTTGGAACACCAGATCAAGTTAAACCGCATTCAGCCCGAAAAAGACCGCCTGGACCGCAATCGCCGCAACCTTGCCTGGCCGGAGCGGTCGCGCCGCTATGGCTTGCAAGAAGAAATCGCCCAAGAAGACCTCAAGATCGCAGGCAATTTGGCTGAACTCGATGCCTTGGGGCTTACGCTCGTCGAGCCGATGTTGGGCCAGGTAGGCTTTCCAACTCTGGTCAACAATCGCAAGGCATACTTTTCCTGGCTGCCTGGAGAAGAATCGATTCAATACTGGCATTTCGCCGAGGATTTGGATCGCCGGCCCATACCGGCCTCCTGGACGAAAACGACTGAAATGCGCACTAGGCGACGCTAATACATAACCCCGCCACGGAGCGGCGGGCTACTTTAGCGGCGAAAACGGCAACGGCGAGAGAATCTTATTCTCCACCTGGGCCACGAGCGGGCCGTGGGTTTCACTGTCATTACGAGCCTTAATCCATTCCGGGTCCTTGCCAAACGCCTCCCACCTCTCCATTCGCTCATTCACATCCTTGAATTGCACAATGTAGACCAATTCAAATAGTTGGCGGCCAAGAACCGTCTTCCAAAAACCGACGACCTTGATGCCATGCTTTTCGAAAAGCTTAAGCGTATGGTCGGCAAAGCGGCGTTCGATATCCGCCATTTTTCCCGGCATGATCGTATAAATGCGTTCTTCGTAAATCATCGGATTTATCCTTTAGTATGGTCCTTTTGACCCGCTCTTAGCGTATTACGATCAAGACCCTTTAAATAACCAGGAGCAATTACTCCCAAAAGATTTGGCTCATCGACCATCCCAAGGGGTCTCCAGGAACGCTCATGACAATACGCTTCTTTTGTGACTGTGGCAAGCGCTTGGAGTTAAGCGCCACCCGGAGTGGCGAAACGATTCGTTGTCCCGATTGCAATGCCGAGCTTTTCGTACCTGATAAGGCTGTTATCGCTCAAATCGAACAAAACCCCCCGGAGCCAACTTCAAGAAGTCAGGATGTTGCGAGCGAGCAACCACTCCTTCGGACAAGAAATGATTTAGAGCGTGAACCAAAAGCCCGAAGGCCGGCTATTAGCTCCAAGGCAGTCCTTTGTTTAACGTTTGGCCTTCTTTCGTTTTGCGCTAACCTTTTCACGGCTATTCCAGCCGTGATTCTCGGGTTTCTTAGCCTTCGAGACATCGGCGCAAGCCAGGGACGGTTAACAGGGAAGGGGCTGGCGGTGGGCGGCATTATCGCCAGCATAGTCGGTGCAATTATTTCCACGGCGGCAGGAATTGGCTTTTACAAGGGAGCAATCCATTTTCGCGACCTAATGGAAGAGAAAGCTCAATTAACAAATGACGAAAAGAATCTCAAAGATTTAGCCACCGGAATCCTGGGCTACGCGCAAACTGTGGGCGCACTGCCTCCCGCCGATTTTCGGCAGGCCGCTCGTGAGAATGTACAAAATGCCAACCCGGGTTTGAGCTGGCGAGTCGCTATTTTGCCATTCATCGGGGAGGAAGACTTATATCGTGAATTTAATTTGGATGAACCGTGGGATAGTCGAAACAATCGGCCGCTTGTCAGCCGGATGCCGAAGGTCTTCGCGCACCCTCGGGCCGAACCGGCCAAGACGGGGGCTGGACTGACTTATTATTGCGCTTTTGTAGGGCCAGGAACGGCGTTCGATCCTTCTGCAGCGCCAAGGGGCGGGCGCCCAGGCAATCGGCAAGTCGGTACGCGGCTTGTCGACTTTACCGACGGGTTGGAAAAGACTCTTCTTATCGTCGAGGCAGCCGATCCTGTAGAGTGGACACGGCCTGATGATTTGCCGTACGCGCCGAATCGACCACTTCCCAAATTGGGCAACCTCTTTCGAGACGGCTTCCACTTGCTAACGGCCGACGGCGAGGTTCATTTCGTGCGTCAGGAGGCCGATGAAGCGGCATTGCGCGCATTAATCACGCGCAACGGCGGCGAAACGGTCAACTGGCAGGACTTGGAGTGATCGGTGTCGGCGAGATCGACATAGGCGCTAAGGTTTTCAAGTCCAGAAGGCGTTCTCTTTCCTCGGGATGCCGCCGAAACCAGGATGAAACGAGAAGCAGGCCATCGAGATCGTCCAAAGGCACCGAGAGCTCAGTCGAGGTCTTGCGCGGCATCCTTTTCTGCACGTCCGACTTGAGCGCTCGCCGTCCAGTATCGTTGCTTGGGGCGGGCAAGGCTGCCGTCACTTTTCCTCCGTGCACGACATACCAGAGTTCCGTCCCATCAATGCCGCAGACCGGATAGATGTACGATTGATGCTGCCGGATGTGCTTGATGCGGTGTAACTGCGTCCGCAGCCAGCTGAGCGCTTCGAGCTTATCGCGGAGGGCCGCCGCGCGTTCGAAGGCCTGGCGTGCCGATGCGGTTGCCATGTCCGATCTGAGCGAACTCAATATCGATTCATCTTGGCCGCTTAAGAAATGTCGAGCGGCGCGCACGCGCTTCTCGTAGCTTCCTTTAGTACACGCGCCCGCACAGGGCCCAAGGCAGGTGCCGATTTCATAGCGAAGACAACCGGCCGACCGCACCAAGGGAAAGAGTTCCTTCTGGTCGGCAAAAATCATTTTTTGCGACTGGGGACAATCGCGAAGGGCAAAACAATCATTCAAGCGGCGAACCGCCTCGCGAGCTTCGTCTCGCGCCGGCACGGGACCGAATGAGGCGCCGTTTTTGGCGGCAGGATGACTGGAGAGGTAAACATAGGGGGCGGGACTTCGACCCAGGCAGACGTAAAGTCGGCGTCTTCGCCGCGGTTGTCCTTGCACATTGAAGCGCGGTTGCCAGCAGCGTATTAGTTCCAGTTCCCGTAAAAGCGCGGCGAATTCACTTGGGGACGGCTCCCACAGAAGCGTGCGCGTGTGCCTGATAATTCGTCCGGCTTTGGGATCGCGGCTCTTGAGCCGAAAGTAGCTTAGAAGTCGCGTGCGGAGGCATTTGGCCTTGCCGACATAAATCAACTCGCCGCGCCGATCCACCATGCCGTAGATGCCCGGCACCCGGGGACAACCGCGTTTCACCTGGATCCGCAAGCGGTCCGGCCGGCTCGCTTTCACTTTGCTGGATGGCTGCGCGGCACGTTCCGGTCTGAGGGCGGTGGGGCCGAATGCAGTGAAAATCGGACGCGGAAAGAGCGAGTCCAAGCGGATCCTTCCATTTCGTTGCGTATGGCTCCAGCTGCTCGGTACGCAGCTGCACAAGTTAGACGAGATTTATCTCTTTGCCTCCTCACGGACCAGCGAAAATATCTAAAGCGCTTTTGAATACATAAGGCAAAGCTGGGATGCCGCTTACGCGCCAATTTGGTCCATGCTATATCTGTACTGTTGTCAATATGAACGCTTGACCACTTAGTACGGGAACGGTTAGTCTGCCGTTCTGACATCTCGTGGATGTCAGCACCGGAGCCGCCCAGGCTGGGACAAATTGGGGCGGCTCCGGATTGCTTTGGCTCTTCTAAAGAAAAAGAGGAGGCGGAAGGGCACCTTTCCGCCTCCTCCTGGATACGGGGTCTTCCGCTTTTGCAAACCGTTGGCGCGATTCCACACAGGGACCACGCTAAGCAGCGACCAATTCACCGGCGAACTCGCGGCACGCTTCAACCAGGCCCCGGAAAAGCTGAATATCAAGCCCTGAAGCTGTGGCCGAGGCCGGATGCCATTGCACCGCCAAGGCAAACCATTCCGGATTCTCCGACTCAATCGCTTCAACGACCCCATCGAGCGCGCTGGCGCTGACCGAAAAACCACGGGCCACGCGCTGAACCGCCCGGCGATGTTCGCTGTTTACGACCACCTCGCCTTCGCCATACAAGCCGGCCAACCGGGTGTCCGGAACGACTTCAATGGCGTGGCGCAGCCCTCTTTCCGGGGGATGGCGATGCTGCAAGGCCTCGGGAAATTCGCGCGGCAAATCGGTATAGACGCTGCCGCCGAAAGTCGTGTTCATGACATGCATGCCCATATCAATCCCCATAAGGGGCAATTGCTTTTTCTTACACCACTGCGCTAATCGCTCGGCTTCCTGGATGTGCCGGCCACTAAGCGACTCATTGCCGGTCAGGAGCACTCCTTGCAAGTCGCCAAGGGCGTGATCGTACGAAACCTTCCCGGCCAGGCGAGCCAGCAAGCTAACTGGTGCAGCGCCCGCCTGCGTCAGCGCGGCGGAATAGCCGGCCGCCCATAAGCCGCAGCCGTGCCGTTCACCGTTGGCGCTGTCGTCGGGACCGAAGATGCCGATACAAGGGGTGGTAGGCGCACTCGACATGGAGGACTCCTTTCCTCAAAGGATAGATCGGGATAACGAGGCCGAGCCGTGCACTTCAACGCCGCAAGACTCGGCATCCGGTTCTTTAAGGAGCCGATTATATCGAGCGCAGCTGACTGAAAGCTAGCAGAAACCTTAGAATTAGTTGAAATAATTTGCCGACCAGCACCACAGTGAACGTTCAGCCAGCTGAGAAGGATGACCAACCACCAACGCGATGGAACGCGGGGACGAGGGGCATCCCCGCGCTCCACTGGCTGGCTGAATCTCCGCTGCGGCCTAGAGGGTCCAGGGCTTGCGGTATTCGCGCTTCAGGTTCTGGTTGGCATCAGAATCGTTTTTGATTCTCATGCCAGGTCCATCCCATTCGAGTTTCTTGCCTTGGTGGCGGATGGCGACGTTGCCGAGCAAAACCGCTTCGGCCAACATGCCGGCGTAGTCGAAATTAGCTAGAGCCTTGGGACCGCCCCGGATGGCTGCGACCCAATCGGCCTTCTGGTTGCTGTCATCGTCTTTCGACTTGTGGCGCGCAAGCGTCGGCTTGGGGTTTTGAAATCCTTCGAATTGTTTCTTGGGAAGGAGGACCCAGCGTTCGCCATAGTCAGAAGGCGAGTACATGGTTCCCTTTTCACCGACGATCAGCGACGCGCTGTCGGACGGCTTTTCACCGAGGAATAAATCAAGCGGCGGCAGGTTTTTCTTGCCGTTTTTCTGACCTTCATACCAGACCAGTTTCACCGCGGGCAAACCGTCGCGAGCAGGGAACTGATAAGTTACCGTGGCCCACGATGGATAGGTCTCCCGGTTTAAATCCCCGCATTCCGCGACGATGCTGTCCGGATAACCCAGCTTAAGCCCCATGAAGGGCATATTCATGGTGTGGCAAGCCATGTCGCCAAGAGCGCCCGTGCCGAAATCCCACCAGCCGCGCCAGTTGAAGTCGTGATAAGGGGGATGCCCATTGTCCTGGATGACTCCGCTGTAGGGCCGTTCGGGAGCGCTGCCCAAAAACAAGTCCCAGTGCACATGCTTGGGCGCCGGCTCTGACTTGGGACGCGAGGTTACCTTCGGCGCCTGGGGCCAGACGGGGCGATTGGTCCAAACATGGACTTCCTTGATCGGCCCGAGGGCCCCCGACTGCATTACTTCGACTCCGGTTCGGAGCGAGGGATGGGCCGTACCCTGATTGCCCATCTGGGTGGCCACCTTCATCTTGGCCGCGGTTTCGCGCATGACGCGGGCTTCGTATACATCGTGGCACAGCGGCTTTTGACAATAGACGTGTTTGCCCATTTTCATCGCCATGACGGAAGCCGGCGCATGGGTGTGGTCCGGCGTGCTGACGGTGACGGCGTCGATGTCCTTGCCCATCTCGTCGAACATCTTGCGGAAGTCGTTGTATTTCTTGGCGTTTTTGAACCGGTCCCCAGCGGCCTTGCGATCCAAGAAGTTGTCGTCGATATCGCAGATGGCAACGACGTCGCCAAACTGGGCGGCATGATTCGAGTCGCTGTCGCCCTTGCCGCCGATGCCGATACAGGCAAAACGAAGACGATCACTGGCGGAGTCTTTCTTCGCCAGTGAGATTCCGCCGGCGGTCCAAAACCCGACCCCGGCCAGGGCGGTGTTCTTTAGGAAATCGCGACGATTGGTTCGACGCCCCATGTGAGCCCCCTTTTCGTCAAAATGACCAAAATTAATAGCGGCGGTCGGCTCGCAGCCTCCCCCGGTCAGCGACGGCTGAACAGATTGCGATTATACTGCCCGCACAGGCCTATGCCCAACGATTCCGCGATTCTCTTATTCGCGGTCTTGACATTGGCTTCTTGGGTTATCGAAGATGCCCAATGAATCTCTATTGCTCACGACCCGCGCTTCGTCCTTAAGGAGCACAAAATGCCCGACACGACTCCGCCTTTCGGCACGCCTACCACCAAAGAATTGAATGCCGCCCTCAAGGCGTTCAAGAAGCGCCTCAAGCTAACCCAGCTCAATGAGGAGTCGAAACTCACGCGGAGCGCGACCACGAGCGGCCACGCCGACATCGTTGCCATCATGCCGCCCAATCAACATCCGCAAGCCATTTGGGATGAGCTTGTCCGGCTGGGCAAACTCAAAAAAGCGGGCCAGGGGACTTACGAGCTAGTGAAGGAATAAGAGGCAGCGCCGACCACCTGTTCGAGATGCGCGCTGGAATTTACATCCCTTCGATCAATGAAATGGGTCAAGCAATACGATTTACGCCATTTGACAATTTTTCATTAGCGTTTTGACCGCCAACTGACTACAAATAGTAGGGAACGGAAGTCCGAACCGACCTTGCCAATGGGGGCAATATGAAAACCATAACGGTTCCGGCCTTGGCCGAATTGGAAGAACGCCTGACATTAAACGGGATCGAGGCTGACCCGTGCAACGTCGCCTCCGCCCTACTCGGCCTGGCATCGGCCAACGAGTGGAATAAACGTCCTGATCGTTTTGCGGAGTGGCTTGAGCAATTAGCCATGGATGTGCTTAGCATCCGCAAAGAACCCTTCTAGCCATACTCGCTGATGTAGCCGAGGCTTTCGAGCCTGACTCGAATAGCTGCGCCATGCGCTATTCGGGCAGACTCGAAAGCCTCACTTACAAGGGCCCTTTCCAGGAACAAGCAGTAGCACTTATCGCTTCAGTCGGCGATGGTCTATCCTTCCGGCGCTAATTGTAAGCCTCTGGGAACAAGGAATCGCTCTGCCAACTCGAAGAGACCCTGGACCGCCAGTGCCAGAGCGGCGGCAGGAATCGCCCCCTCCAGAATGATCCAATTATTATCAAGGTAGAGGCCCCGAAAGATGATCTCGCCGTAGCCGCCGGCGCCGATCAGGCCGCCGAGCGTCGCGGTCCCCACATTGATCACCGCCGAGGTTTTAATCCCCGCTAAAATGGAGCGCGACGCGATCGGCAATTCAATTAGTCGTAACCGGGCAAAGCTTGGGAGGCCAAGAGCCTCCGCCGATTCGCGGACGTTTAGCGGAATATCGCGCAGCCCCGTGAAAGTATTACGTACAATCGGCAACAAGCTGTACAGAAACAACGCCATGATGGCCGGCATCACTCCCAAGTGCAGCATTGGCACTAAAAAGGCCAGCAGCGCCAAGGAAGGAATGGTTTGAATGAGACCCACTCCGGAAAGTATGGGTTGGCTCAATGCCGTCCACCGAGCCGCGGCAATTCCGAGCGGCAAGGCAATGACGATTGCTACCGACAGCGACACGGCCACGAGGAAAAGATGTTGCCACGTGTGGCTAAGTATAAGATGCACGACGCTCTCTTCATCAGGGACCTCAGCCGCTTCTTCCTCGTCTTGATGAAAGAAAGGATTTTCGGATAGGAAGTCGAAAGCAACCCGGCTTTCAGCCACGCGCTCGCCGCTTTTGGTTTTCGCGCGGGCATTCATCTCGAGAATGGAAGCCAACGAGATCCGTCCTTCCAATTCCAATAGAGCTTTCACAACATCGGGGGCTCGCTCCATGAGGTCACTGCGATACAGCAACACGGCATAGTAGTTGGGAAAAACCTTCTGATCGTCTTTCAAGACGCGCAAAGAGTAGTAGCGAATGTCAGGATCAGTCGAATAGAGATCCGTGGCATCAATGGCGCCGTTATCCAGGCCGCGATAAGCTAAGGAATGCTCCAGACCGCTGACTTCCATCTGGGGTAGCCCGTAGGCTTCGCGGAGTTTTCGCCAGCCGTCGCCCCGTTCGAGGAACTCATTGCTCAAGCCGAATTTCAAATCCGGATGGTCGCGGAGATCAGACAACTTGCGAATGTCAAGCTGGGCCGCGCGTTGCTCTTTCATGCCAATAGCATAGGCGTTGTTGAATCCCAGCGGCCGGCTCATGCGGACGTTGCGCTTGGCCAGTTCCGCGCGGAGAGCATCCTCGCCGTGAAGGCCCTTGCCCTGGAGGAGGTCCTGGCTTATGGTGCCGGTGTACTCGACATAGGCGTCGACGCCATGATTTTGACCGCCATCTTGTAAGGCTCGCCAAAGAACCGTGGAGCCGCCAAGTTGTTTCAGATGAGTGGCCTTTGCGCCGGCCTTGTGCGCAAGCTGAGTGGCAATCTCTCCGAGAATCACGGATTCGGGAAACGCCTTAGAACCAATGACGACCTTCGGTGCGGCATCGTCGGCCGCGGCGGCGTGGAGGCATGCTAGACCGATCAGGGTAAGAGCCAACATGGCACGGCTAATCACGACGGCATCGCCCCCAATGTTTCGAGCGGACTGCGCTGCGCGTTGATGAAACGCGTCACGAAGGAATCTGCCGGCCTGTGCATCAGGTCCGTCAACGGGCCTTGCTGCACAATGCGGCCATCGCGCATGAGCACGAGCGTGTCACCGAAAAACCCCGCTTCGCCCAGATCATGCGTCACCAGAACAACTGTTTTGCCCAGCGTTTGAAAGATGCGCTTGAGATCCGCCTGGAGGTCCGAACGAATGATCGGGTCCAACGCGCCAAGCGGCTCATCCAGGAGAAGGACCTCCGGATCGAGCATCAAGGCCCGCATCAGGCTTACTCTTTGCTTTTGGCCCCCGGAAAGCTGGGCCGGGTAGCGATCGAGTCCAGTCGGCGGAAATTGCGTCAGATCCGCCAATTCGGTAATGCGTTTTTCGAGTCGGTTGACATTCCAGCCCAAATAACGGGCCATGACGGCAACATTGCCTTTGGCCGTCAAGTGGGGAAAGAGGCCGCCATCTTGAATAACGTATCCCATCTGGCGGCGCAGGATCAGGCCGTTATCCGGGGCAATCTTCTGGCCGTTAAGAAGAACCGAGCCGCGGTCAGGCCAAATCAACCCCATCATGATCCGCAGAAGCGTTGATTTGCCGCAACCGCTCGGACCGATCAGCACGGTCGTTTGCCGAGGAAGAATCGTGAGGTCCAAAGAATCCAAAGCCGCCGTTTGGCCATAGACTTTGGATATGCCTTTCAATTCCAGCATCGGACCTTACTTCTTTTGATTGCGCGGATCGTCATCAGGGTTAACATATTGAATTGACCACGGGCCCATGCCGTGGAGCTGAATGATCGTCTCCCCCTTGGTCCAGGCGAGGTGCTTCATGCCCGCTTCCCACCGGCCAAACGTGCCCGCAGTTAGCTCGGTCTTAAATTCTTCACCTGACTTGCCGACCATTTCAAAGACCAAGGTGCCGGAAAGGACGGTCAGCCGCTCGGTCTTCGGATGCGTGTGCAAGGGAACGCGGTAGCCGTCGGGCATTTTGACGCGGAGGACGAACGGTCCTTCTTTGGCGGGGTCGCCTTCAAGCGCGGCCACCATCGCGCCCTTAGGAAGAGACGGCGGCCCTTCTTTCCACTTGATTTCTTTGGGAGAGAAGACAGCAACGCCATCCATCTCCTTGTGGGCGGGCGGGGGTGCGGCAATGGCCGGTTGGAAAAGGAGGAGCCAGCTAGCTGCCACCGCAACGAAAGAAACTATCCTGCTCATGAAAGACTCCTAGGCTCAGTTGGAATTCCAGTAAACACTAATGCCCAGTTATAGAATCTACCGACCTGCAAGATAAGCCCGGGCGAAAGAAACCGAAAGGCAGTCAGTGCTTCTGCGTAATCCATGTCGCCCTCGTATTTTTTTCTCCTCTTTGACATGCCCTTTCTGTAACTTCATCTACGTACCCTTATTGACCCATTAGTGGAAAGGAGTTGTCCATGTACAAAAGAACCGTGGCTATTGGCTTGAGCACTCTGGCGCTGATGTTCGTGAATTCGGCCCGAGCTGAAGAAAAGAGCCCCAAAAAGCCTTTGGGCGCTTGGACCAGAACCTCCGGCGACCAAAAGATCACCTTCGATTTTAAATCGGACGCCTTGCTCGTTACGATTGCCGCGGGCAACGAGACTATCAAAGTTGACGCGGACTACGGCGTGACAAAAGACGGGCGCGTCTTTGGCATCATCACTAAGGTAACGAAGCCGGGGGAAGGCGGGCCCAGCGAAGGCGACCTGTTTAGCTTCAAATTCACCGCTGTGGACAACAAGATGACCATCGAAGACCTTAAAGGCACCAAGCACAGCGGCGAAGCTGAACAACTCGTTCATGGAGAATACGAAAAGGAGAAAAAGGACAATTAGAAGACACAAACCCGAAGCGCCAGCCAGGGAAACTGGCATCCCGGGCTGACGCTTCGGGTTTGTGTTCGGGCTTTTTCTTCTTATTTGTCCGCCTTTTTATCCTTCTTTACGGGTTTCTTATCCTGTTCTTCCGGTTTCTTCTTGAAGTCGCCGGCGCGGATGATAATTAGGCGCTTGGGATCAATGTACTTCCGGAACGTCGCATTTACTTCATCGAGCGTCAGGTTAGATAATTTCTTTTCCTGCTCGCCGTGGAAGGCATAGGTCCGATTGGCCTCCATGTCTTGAACGAGTTGGCCGGCTAAAGCGGAGTCATTAGCTCGGCTGGCTTTTAGGCTTTGCAAATAGGCCTTCTTGGCCTCGCTGAATTCCGTTTCATCGGCGCCGGTCTTGATCATTTGCTCCAGTTCCTCAGCAATGGTTTTATCGACCTTGTCGATGTTCTTCGGATTACAAATGGCGAACAACATCATTCGGCCCGCTTTGTCGATCGGTGGCGCCATTAGCATGGCGCCGGCCCCATAGGAAAGGCCTTCCTTGCCGCGAACGCGGTTGGAAACACGTGACGCCAGCGGGGCTTCCCCGAAGATGTAGTTGCCGAGCTTCAAGGCCGGGTAATCGGCATCGGCATCGCTCAGAGGCAGGTTATGGCCGGCAACGAATAAAGCGTTGGCTTTGTCCGGCGTTTCGATAACGATTCGCTCGCCCGAGATGTCCGTCTTGGCAACATCGGGAATACGGCGATAGGCAACGCTCGATTTCCAATCCTTGAGCAGATTCTGGACCTCCATCGGCGTCGTTTCCGAATCATCGCCGATAATGACGAGTTCGCCGGCTTGGGCGCCCCCTTGGTCGGTGTATAGCTTGCGAAGCTTATCAACCGTCACTTCGTCGAGGCGACTAATCGACTCCTCAATGGTGGGCACGTAGCGTACGTCCGCCGGATCATGCGGCATCATTTTCCGTTGCAAGGCCTGAACGGCCAGCATCTGCGGCTCCGTCTTGCCGCGTTCGAGCGATTCGCGGCGCTGGCGCTTGATGATGTCCAGTTCGTCCGCCGGGAAGCTGGGCTCGCGCAAAATTTCGCCGATAAGTTTGAGAGCAGCGGGCAGATTGCTCTTCTTCACTTCCAAAGAGACGCTAAGCGCACCTGGTCCGCCGGCGACGCTGTGGCGGGCGTTCAGTTTGTCGAATTCATCGTTTAGCTGTTGGCGAGTATGCGTCTTAGTGCCGCGACTCATGAGAGCGGGCAGTAAAGTCGCCGCAGTGGCATAGCCCTTGAGCGATTCCTCGTTGCCATATCGCAAGACCAACTGCAAAGTGACCATATCGCCGCGCGTTTTCTTGGGCAGCGCAGCCACCTTTATTCCGGAAGGCAGCTCCGAGCGACGTAGACGCTGCTCGATGTTTTCCGGCGTAGGATCGAAGGCCTCACCGGTCGCTACATCTTGGCTGCCCTGGTAATTCTTCACCAGTGCTTCAACCGGCGGCGTGGCTGGAATCTCCGCCCGCATGGCTTCCTTGGAAGGGATGTAGAGGCCGGTCGTGCGATTCGTTTGCTTCAAATACTTGGAGGCGACACGGTCAACATCGGCCGGCGTGACCCTGGCAACTTGATCGCGGAAGAGGAAAAACAAACGCCAGTCGCCTTTGGCTTCCCAATCGCTGAGTTGGATAGCCAGATTTTTGGTCTTAGTAAGTGTGAGTGTAATATCTTTGGCGATTTGCCGCTTGGCCCGGTCCACCTCTTCCTGGGTAGCCGGATGGTTGCTGAGGTCTTCTAGGGTTTCGATAAGAGCATCGCGGGCAACCTCGGGCGATTGGCCGCTTTCCAACTGCGCCGACACTTCGACCACGCCGGGGTCATGCCAGCCGAAGGCGTTTCCGGAAACGCGCGCGGCCTTCTTCGTGGTGACGAGAGCCTTGTAAAGTCGGCCATTGGGCTCGTCAAGAAGCAGGTTGGCCAGCACCTCAATAGCCGGGAAATCCCCGTGAGCGGCGGCGGGAATGTGATAAAGGAGGCCGGCGACGCCGACCGTGCCGACGCGGCGCAGGATGACGTTGCGTTCGCCGTCCTGAGCGGGCTCTTCGGTGTAGGTAGTGTCGAGCTTACGGTCGGGTTTTTTGAGAACGCCAAAGTACTTACTAATAAAGCCGAGCGCCTTGGCTTCTTCGAACTTACCGGCCACGACCAACAGGGCGTTGTCCGGTTGATAATACTTCTTGTAGAAGGCTCGCAGGTTATCCACCGGGACTCGCTCGATATCGCTGCGGTTTCCAATGGTCGATTTGCCATAATTGTGCCACTCATATGCGACGGCCATCATGCGCTGGCTGAGGATGTTGTTGGGGCTGTTTTCGCCCGCTTCGAATTCATTGCGAACAACCGTCATTTCCGAGGCCAGGTCTTCTCGCTTGATGAAGCTGTTGACCATCCGGTCGGCTTCCAATCGAATGCCGAACTCAAGGTTTTCGTCGGTGGCCGGCATGGTTTCGAAATAGTTCGTGCGATCCACCCAAGTGGTGCCGTTAAACTCCCGCGCGCCGTGATCGCGCAGGGCCTTGGGAACGTTGGGATGCGTCGGCGTGCCTTTGAACACCATGTGCTCGAGCAAGTGCGCCATGCCGGTTTCGCCGTAGCCTTCATGCCGGGAGCCAACAAGGACGGTTAGATTAACCGTGACGGTGGAAACCGAAGGATCCGGAAAAAGCAATACGCGCAAACCATTATCGAGGTGGTATTCGGTGATACCTTCTATGGAGGCGATCTTCTTGGCAGAGCCCTCCGCGGCAAAGCACACAGACGGCATGGAGCAGGCAAGCAGACCAAGCCAGACAAGGAGAATAGACGGGACAAGGGGCAGCCTCTTGTATCGATTCATGAACACAACTCCTGGGAGCCGATATTTGGGAATGGTCGTAGATTCATAATCGTCGGGACAGTCAAGCACGTCGTCAACGGCAAAACCGGTAAAACGGACAATCCAAGGTAGACCTCTCGCTCCGCGAGAGGACTCTCGTCCGGATCTAAGAAGGTCACCATTGCTTGGCGGTGAACGATGTGCTAGAGAGTGGGCCCCCGATGGCCGGGTCGGGATCGCCCTAGCGTTTCTTCCGGATCCACAGGAGAGGTCTTACCATGTCCTCTACATTGCTGCGTGAGTTGATCAGGCGTAAGGCGAGCCGTCTGGCGGGCCTTGCGTTGGTGCCAAGCCTGCTTGCCTGCGGCTGCGAGTCGATGTCGAACACCGACAAGGGCGTTTTGGCGGGCGGCGGCATCGGAGCCGGCACCGGCGCGCTCATCGGCAGCGCAACACACCAGACCGGGGCCGGCGCCTTGATTGGCGGCGCCGTCGGCGCGCTGGCCGGCGGCCTGACCGGCAATGCCATCGATAAATCCGAACAGAAGCAGCAAGAGCGCCTGGCTGCTGCCACCGCGCCGCCGGCCAGCGGACCCATGACCATTGACGACGTTGTCCGCCTGGTGCAGACGCCGGTCAGCGACACCATTGTCATCAATCAGATCCGCACTTCCCGGACGGTATTCAACCTGACTTCCGAAGACATCCGCACGTTAAAAGAAAATGGCGTGAGCGATGTGGTAGTTTCCGAAATGCAAGCAACGGCTTACCGCTATCCGCGCCGGGTTTATACGTCTGCGCCGGCTTACGAGCGGGTTTATGTTGTCGAGCCGCCACCGCCGCCGGTGGGCATCGGCGTTGGCATCGGATTCCGGGGCCGGTAAGGCAGACAGGAATGTCTGCCCAACCGACCAAAAAAAGATACTGATCAAGAAAGAAAAAAACATTGCATTGCATTGTGCCCCACCCGCGCGAAACCGATCAAAGAGCGCTCTATAGTGCTCTAGAAACGTCTCGGAGCGGCAATTAACCGCAGCGGGCCAGTACGCGAAGCAACGAAATTCTGCTTATGTGTTCAAAAAAGGGCCGTCCTGCTCACAAAGAGCAGGACGGCCTTATGTTTTTTGAGAACCTTTCACGCTTTTTGAAGTTGCGCTTTTTCCCTGAGCAAACCGACCGTAATGGGCAGGCGTCTCTTTACGCCGGGCTCTTGTGGCCTATGCGGCATTGTAAAGCACGAAAAAACGGTGAAGGATTCTTTCCATTTCATTCGGAGGGGTGTGCCCCCCCCTGAAATGAAATGAAACGGGGAGAGAAAGGAAATCACGGAACGCGTCGAGGAGGCGGGGCCGTTTCCAAGACAGCCAGTTCGTTGCGCAAATTGCGGACTCCCGGCGTCAAGCGTACGAGGGCCTCGGTCAGCCGGCGTTCATGGTCGTCCTTGGCGATGCCGCGCAGAACGATCGCGTTGCCATCGACGGCAACCTGGATCGTATCTTTGGATTGAATCTTGGAAGATCGAGCCAGCACGGCCTGCACATCGGTCTGCACCCGGCTCGTGGCGGGCGGGGTGTAGTCAAAAGCAATAGTGGTCGAATAAGCCGGCGCCCGCCGCACGCCCAGGCTGTTGCTGCCGGGATAATTGCCCTGGTTGGCGCCGCCCGAAATCGTAGCCGTGCCGCCCATGGCGCCGCCGATCATGTTCGAAGAATTGCTGGTTGTCCCATAAAGCGGGGCGCCAAAAATAGCCGTGCGCGGCAGGCCGCCGGCAGTCCCCGTCGCGCTGGGTAGTCCGGCAGCGAACGGGTTGGCGTAATAGGCCGCGAAGGGATTGGTATTGGAAATACCTTGATAAGTTGAACCGCCTGCCACACCGCCCGGCCGACCTATCGCCCCGCCGCCTACGTTGCCGGCGCCCATGCCGCCGTTGAAACCGGCGCCGCCGGCCGTTGTTCCGCCGGTGAAGGACCCGCCTCCCGTAAACGAGCCACCTCCGGTAAAGGACGCGCCTCCCCCCATCGAGGAGCCGCCACCGAACGACGAGCCGCTGGTTCCGAAACCACTGCCGCCAAAGGCTCCGCCTCCAGTGCCTCCGAACCCGCTTGAACCCGAGCCGGCCCCGCCTGCACGAACCTGGGCATGGACCGACGTCGTTTCAATTGCCAGCCAGCCGGCAACCGCGATGCCAAGTAAAGTCCACTTAACGAAGCAACGATTTACTGCGGACATGACAAGCTCTCCCTGCGCGAGCGCCCATTCTGAGATTACCGCGAATCCGGTTTTTAACATCGACAACCATTCGGAACCGCCGTCACGCGGCGCCGGACCGTGCCGCGATTTATTCCTTCCGATACGATTGTAATCGATTTTCTTGAAGCAAACCCCTCTATTCAACCCTCAGGGGGTCCCGCAGTCTCGCTCATTCTGTAAAAATGGGATGATTGGTTCATGATGCCCGCAAGATCCGCTTAGGGGGGTTTTTATGAAGCTCGGATTTGTCAGTGCCCTATTATCCGATCTAACACTGGAGGAAGTGCTCGCTTTTGCCGCCGATGAGGGATTCGCCTGTGTGGAACCGATGTGCTGGCCGCCAGGCAAGGCTGATCGGCGCTATGCGGGGGTCTCCCATATCGATGTCACCACGCTAGATGATCAAGCTGCCGGACGGATCAAAGAACTGGTCGACAAACATGGCGTCGCCCTTTCCGGTTTGGGTTACTATCCCAACCCGCTCGATCCGGATGCGTCAGCGCGGCGCGTCATTATCGACCATCTCAAGAAGGTCATCACCGCGGCGCCGAAACTGGGATTGAATATTGTCAACACCTTTATCGGCCGCGATCCTTCCAAGACCGTTGAAGGCAATTGGCCGCTTCTGGAAATCGTATGGCGGGATCTCCTCAACCACGCGCACAATGCCGGCGTCACGCTGGCCATCGAAAACTGTCCAATGCTTTTCACTACGGACGAATGGCCCGGGGGCAAAAGCTTGGCCATTTCGCCGTCAGTGTGGAGCAAGCTCTTCGAAACCTTCCCCGGCGCGCCTCTGGCACTTAACTTCGACCCTTCTCACCTCGTCTGGCTACATATAGATTATGTGCGCTGCATTCGCGATTTCGGCAAACGCATCGTTCACGTCCATGCGAAAGATACGCGCATTGACGCGGACAACCTTTATCGGTCAGGAATCCTGGGCCTGGGCTGGCATACGCCGAAATTACCTGGGCTGGGCGATGTCCAATGGGGTCCTCTATTCGCGGCCCTCAATGATGCCGGCTATCAAGGCGCGGTCTGCATTGAAGTGGAGGATCGGGCTTTTGAAGGATCCCTGGCCGATCGCAAACGCGCGCTGCGGCAGAGCAAACGCTTCCTCGAGCAATTCGTGTCTTAAATGGTGAAACCTCTCGGCATCGGTCTGATCGGCTGCGGCACGGTCGGCAGCGGCGTGGCTCGGTTGCTTTTAGAGCAGCCGGACCGCCTTGCGGCACGGTCGGGCCGTGCCCTGCAACTGCGCCGGGTCGTCGTCCGCGACGAGAACAAGGCTCGACCGGTTGCTATTCCCGAAAACCTCATTTCAACGGATCTTCGTTCGATCTTGGCGGACCCGGAGATCGAGGTGGCCGTTGAAGTCGTCGGCGGCGTAGACTGGGCTCGCCAGGCGGTTCTCGATCTTCTGGCAGCCGGCAAGCACGTCGTAACGGCCAATAAAGCCATGTTGGCCCAGCATGGCGACCAAGTCTTTGCCACTGCCCGCAAATACAAGCGAACGGTTGCTTTCGAGGCCAGCGTGGGCGGCGGCATTCCGATAATCGGCGCACTGGCTCACGGCCTTTCCGCCAATCAAATCTACGCGCTTCAGGGGATTCTCAACGGCACCAGTAATTTCATCCTCACGAAAATGAGCGAGGAGGGCCAAACCTACAAGAAAGCCCTGACCGAGGCCCAAAAGCTCGGTTACGCCGAACTGGATCCCACATTTGATGTCGACGGCACGGACGCCGCCCATAAGTTGGCCATTCTCGCCCAGATAGCTTTCGGGATTACGGTGCCTTTCGAAGCCATCGAAAGGCGCGGCATTGCCAACCTGCACCAAATGGATTTCCGCTATGGCAACGACCTAGGCTACACATTCAAGCTCCTCGCCGAGGCCTGGCTCAACGATCGTCAGCTTGCCTTGCACGTTTCTCCCGTGCTGGTGCGCCGGCAAGCGCCTTTGGCGCTCATTCGGGGGGCCTACAATGCGATCCAGGTTTTCGGCGATGCCGTGGGCGATACGCTCTACTGTGGACAAGGCGCAGGACAGATGCCGACTGCCAGCGCCGTGGTCGCCGATATTGTTGACCTGGCTGTCGGCCGAGCTCAGTTGACTTTCCAGACGCTACGTCTGTGGTGCGGAGAAACGAACGGCATTCGCCTGCGCCCGACTACCACGGTGCCGACCCGGTTTTATTTGAGGGTTTTGGTAGAGGATCATCCAGGTGTATTGGCTGAGGTGGCAACCATTTTGGCTCGGCACAAGGTTAGCATTGCCTCGGTCATCCAGCCCGAGGCACCCGACGATCACGATGGCGCCTCGGTCCCCCTGGTTATCATGACCCATACGGTAGCCACAGGCAGCTTTCAAGCGGCATTCGCCGAAATCGATCGCCTGACAAGCGTTTGCTCGCCGGGGGCCTACTTTCCCGTAGCCGATTGATTGGCAATGAGGCAGCTTTCATGAAATACGCGATCGTCATCCCGGACGGCTGCGCCGATGAACCTCAGGAATTGTTGGTCGGCAAAACGCCCTTGCAAGCGGCGCGCAAACCGAACATGGATCGCATCGCACGCACGGGCTTCGTCGGCCGCTCCAACAATGTGCCGCCGAGCCTGACACCGGCAAGCGATGTCGCAACTCTTAGCCTGTTCGGCTACGACCCCCTAGTCGTGTACACGGGCCGAGCGCCTCTTGAAACCGCCGCGATGGGCATTGGCCTGGGGCCCAGCGACTGGGCCATTCGCTGCAACTTGGTGAATGTCGAAAACGAGGAGATGCGCGACTTCACCGCCGGACACATTACGAGCGAAGAAGGCAAGCAGCTCATCGAAGCTCTTGGCCGGCGTCTCGGAGGCGCCGCGTCCAGCATTGGGCCCGGGTTAAATGGCAGCTTGGAGTTCCACCCCGGCGTTAGCTATCGCAACATTCTGGTCTATCGCGCCGACGGCGCAGCGCCCTTCGGCCCGGATACGAAGACCCAGCCGCCCCACGATATCCCGGACAAGCCCATCGGCGCCTATTTGCCGAAGGGCCCGGGCGGTGATCTACTCAAAAACCTCATGAGCCTTAGCCGCGAAGTGCTTCGCGACCATCCGGTCAATGTTGCACGACGCGCAGCCGGCAAGCGTCCGGCTACGCAGATATGGCTGTGGGGGCAAGGACATGCACCAGCGCTTAAGCCTTTTGTGGAGGTCTACGGCAAACGTGGCGCGATTATCAGCGCGGTCGACTTGGTGCGTGGCGTAGGCGTGTTGCTCGGCTGGAAACGAATTGACGTGCCGGGAGCAACGGGTTATTTGGATACCGATTATGCGGCTAAAGGCCGATATGCCGTGGCTGCCCTTAATGACCATGATCTTGTCTGCGTTCATGTGGAAGCCCCCGATGAAGCATCCCATGAAGGCGATGTCGGAGCCAAAGTGAAGGCTCTGGAAGAGATTGACCGCCACATTGTCGGGCCGCTCCTGGAAGCGTTAGCCACGCATGGCGACTGGCGCATCCTCATTTCGCCCGATCATCGTACGCCGGTGCGAACCCGGGCCCATTCTCATGGCGCGGTTCCCTTTACGATAGCCGGGGCAGGCGTCAAATCGACCGGGCAGGCCGGCTATGACGAAGTGGTCGCAGCGGCCTCCGGCAGGGCCTACGACCCCGGCAATCAGTTAATGCACGACTTCCTAATCGTCTAGCTCCTCGGCCGGCGGGACCGCGTTCAAGGTTATAGGTCCCCAAAGCTCCTCAAAGTCAAAGGGGGCCAGGCCAACTGCGGGGCCACCTTTGTCCGACGCTGGCCACTTCGAGCCCGACGCTGGCCACTTTGGAGGCCGACGCTGGCCACTTTGGAGGCCGACGCTGGCCACTTTGGAGGCCGACGTTGGCCACCTTCGAAGGAAAGACGCCCAAGACAACGAAAGTGCGCAAGTCGGCATCATGTGTTCAATTATCGATCACCCTCTGGCGCGCGGGCGGTGCACCAGAGGGTCATCACTTGAGCAACAGGGTCATCGGCCGAGAGCTTCAGGAGCCACGAAAAAACACGAAAAGCCACAAACGCTTTCCACGGGTCTGTTTTCGAGCGTTTTCGCGGGGCGCCTTAAAGACGTCAATAGACGGTCATTGGAACCATGGTACAGACCTGGGAAGTGGGTACGCTGACAGTGCGGATTGGCCGGAGAATCAAGTGTCGGAAGGCGGAGTCAATGTCCGTTCGGTGCCCGGACCGTCAGGAACCCCTCCGCAGAATTCGTGCGCATCGCTGAATTCCCCAAACATCTCCGTTTTACACTGAAACAAGACCAGACTTCTCTGATCGTTGTACCTCTGCCTTAAGTGCGGCCACATCCCGGCGGGGTGATTCGCCAAATTGCCGGCGGTATTCGCGTCCGAACTGAGACTGACTCTCGTATCCGACCCGAAACGCCGCTTCGCCTGCCTCCAAACCCTCGCCGGCCATCAGCCGCCTCGCCTCCTGAAGTCTGAGGCGCTTCTGGTACTGGAGCGGGCTCAAGGCAGTCACGTTCTTGAAGTGGTGGTGGAGCGCCGACGGGCTCATCCCCACGTGTTTGGCCAGCGTCTCGACCCGGAGCGGCTCGGCGAAGTGGTCCCGGAGCCAGCGGATTGCCCGCGCAACCCGCTGCGCCGGGGCACCGGCGGTGGCGATCTGCCGGAGCCTCGCCCCTTCCGGGCCGACGAGCAGTCTGAAGGTGATTTCGCAGAGCACGAGCGGTGCGAGTGCCGGGATCTCGTCGGGGGCGTCGAGCAGGCCCAAAAGGCGGCCGACCGCGTCGAGGAGTGGCGGATCGAGGTTGATGACCCCGAGCCCGCGCACGGGCCGCCCTAGCGGCGGGATCGCCAAGCCTTCGGCCAGGAGTTCGCCGACCACGGGGGGGTCGATCGGGATGCGAATCGCCAGGCACGGGCACTCTGCGGTGGCGTCGGCCACGTGGGTCAGGGCGGGCATATCGACTGATACGAGAACGGACTGCGCCGGATCGTAGCGGTACGTTTTCCCCCCGACCGCAACCTCCTTCGCCCCTTGTGTCACGACGCACAAGGACGGCACGTACACGACGGCGTGTTCCTCCGAGGGCGTGGAGGATCGGTAGAGCCAGAGGCCGGGAATGGCCGTCTCAAAGTCCCCGTCAGCTCCGGTGTGCCGCTCGACGGCCGCTGCAAGTTTACTCACGTCTTTCGTTACCGCACCCCTCCCTGTCATTTTCCTTTCTTCTTGTTCCAGTTTACCCGCTCCGGCTCTCTACGGGTACAGAATTCGCAGAAGTCGTGGAGGATTAGGCCAAAGCACTGGATGATCGGGATAACGCCTTCCGGAAATCGGGCCTACCATTCAACTGTTGACCCACTGGCTCCTACCGGCCGAGGGACTGGTGCCAGCCAAATCAGCAATACAGAGGAGCACCATGATCAAAGACAAAGTCGTGATTATCACAGGCGCGTCTTCCGGAATCGGCGAGGCGACCGCAAAGCTGCTCGCGAGCCACGGCGCCAAGGTCGTTCTCGGCGCGCGGCGCGAAGACAAGCTGAAGCGGATCGCCGACGAGATAGCGAAGGATGGCGGCCAGGCTGTCTACTGCGAGTTGGACGTGACCAAACCTTCCGACAACGAGGCTATCGTCAACCTCGCCAAGGAAACGTTTGGTCGCATCGACGTGATCTTCCTGAACGCCGGCATCATGCCCAACTCCCCGCTCTCGGCGATGAAGACCGAAGACTGGCACCAAACGGTCGATGTGAACATCAAGGGCGTGCTGAACGGCGTCGCGGCCGTGCTCCCGACGTTCGTCGGGCAGAAGTCCGGGCACTTCATCGCGACGTCGTCGGTGGCCGGGCTCAAGGCCTACCCCGGCGGCGCGGTGTACGGCGGGACGAAGTGGTTCGTCCGCGACTTCATGGAGGTCCTCCGCATGGAGTCGGCCATGGAGGGGACGAACATCCGCACCGCCACGATCTACCCCGCCGCGATCAACACCGAGCTGTTGGGCATGATTAGCCACCCGGGCACGGCCGACGCCATGCAGAAAATCTACCAGCAGTACGGGATCGCGCCGGACCGGGTGGCGAGCGTCGTGGCGTTCGCGATCGACCAGCCCGAGGACACGACCGTCAACGAGTTCACCGTGGGCCCGGCCAACCAGCCCTGGTAACGAAGCGCGGACGCTGGTTCGGCCCCGCGCCCGTCGTGATCGAACGCATGACGGGCCAGAATTTGTGGATCAAGAGAGGTCACGTTTATGAGACGAACAGCGTTAGTGACCGGTGCGAACCGCGGCATCGGCCTCGCCATCGCCCGTCGGCTCGCCGAGCATGGCTATTCGGTTTTGCTCGGGTCGCGCGATCCCAAGAGCGGCGAAGACGCCGCTGAATCACTTCGCCGTATCGGCCTCGATGCCGCAGCCGTCCGCATCGATCTGAATAATCCGGTGACGATTGATGCCGCAGTCGAAGACGTCCTCAAATCCGGTCGTCACATCGACGCGCTGTTGAACAACGCGGGGGTCTTGCACGAAAAGCCCCTGCTCGAACTGACGGATGGGGAGATCGCCGAATCCATCGCCGCACACCTGACCGGTCCGCTTCGCCTCGTGCGCGGGCTCGTGCCGGACATGATTGCGCGTCGCTATGGCCGAATCGTCAACGTGTCGTCCGGCTGGGGATCGTTCACCGAGGGCATGGGGGGACCGGGCCTCTACGGCGTGACAAAAGCCGCGCTCAACGCGCTCACCGTGCGGCTCGCGAAGGAGCTTCCGTCCATGATCAAAATCAACGCGATGTGTCCCGGATGGGTGCGCACGCGCATGGGCGGCCAAGGGGCAACGCGAACGCCCGACGAGGGAGCCGATACGGCCGTGTGGCTTGCGACGCTGCCGGACGACGGTCCCACCGGCGGGTTCTTCCGAGATCGAAAGCCCATCGAATGGTGAACGGCTGAACGCCGCAAATCCGAAGACTTCAAGCGAGAAAGCAAGGGGTAGTACATGAGCTGGTCGTTCCAAAACAAGGTGGCTCTCGTCACCGGAGCCGGGTCGGGCATGGGCCTCGCAACGGCTCGGGCGTTCGCGGCAGCAGGGGCGGCGGTGACGCTCGCCGACGCGAAGGAGGACGCGGTCCGCTCGGTCGCCAGAGAACTGGTCGCCGCCGGGCACAAGGCGCTCGCCGTCCGGTGCGACGTGACCGACGACACCCAAGTCGCCGCCATGATCGACCGGACCGTGGCCGAATTCGGGCGACTCGACGCCGCATTCAACAACGCGGGCATTATGACCCCGGCCGTCGAACTGGCCGACGTCACCCGCGAGGTGTACGACCGGGTGACTGCGATCAACCTCCGCGGCGTCTGGAGCTGCATGAAGTACGAACTGCTCCAGATGCGCCAGCAAGGGAGCGGGGTCATCGTCAACAACTCGTCGATCGGCGGCCTCATCGGCATCCCGGGGCGAGCCACCTACCACGCGACCAAGCACGGGGTGATTGGGCTGACGCGGAGCGCGGCGCTGGAGTACGCTGCGCGGGGCATCCGGATCAACGCCGTGTGTCCGGGTACGATCGACACGCCGATGGTGGCGGAGATGTTCGCCAAGGAGCCGGAGGCGATGAAGGACGCCTTGCGGGATATCCCGATCGGGCGCCTGGGCCGGCCGGAGGAGATCGCCGACGCCGTCCTGTGGCTGTGCAGCCCGGGAGCGGGCTTCGTGATCGGCCACGCACTCGCCATTGACGGCGGCTACACGGCGCGCTGAGTGCTTATCAATAGCTAGCTCGAAAACACGCGGAAAACCGCGGCGAAAGTGGCGGTGCCACTTTTCTTACTTTTTCGTCCAAATTATGGTGCTAGCGAGGGGATGAATGCACGCAAAAAGAGGTGAAGGACTCTTTCCATCCGTTTTTCATGGCAGTAGGTCGTTTTTCATGGAAGGCAGGTCGTTTTTCATCGGGCGTAGCCGTTTTTCATCGGGGGTAGGTGGGGGATGAAAAACGGAAACCAAGTGCGCATGAACCGTCACGCGGGCTCGGTGGGCCGCTCGACCAGCCGCAAAATACTCGACCCGGCCGCGTAGGGCCGGGTCGTGTGAGGAGGAATGCCCAATCTGCAAACTTAGGAGACCGGCGGCGCCGGACAGGGCGGCGGCGGGCACACCGGCACGCACACCGGGACTTTGCGGCAAACCTTGCGCGTCTCGAAATAGGCTTCCATCGAGCAGGTCGTGTACGGCACGGATTTTACGTGCGTCTCCGACACCATGCGGCATGTGGTGTAAGGCACCTGCCGGCAGTGTTCTTCCTTGACATAATGGCAACGCCGGCACTTGATGATTTCACATTGTTCCTCGGGCACCATCCGGCACGTCGTGTAGGGAACCTGGCATACTCTTTGTTCGGACACCATGTGGCAGCGCGTCCGGGTCACCAATTCGCAATGCTCTTCCCGCACCATCTTGCAGGTGGTGTAAGGGATGCTGCGTACATGTTGTTCGGAAACCATGATGGTCCGTTGTCGATTCACCAATTGACAATGCTCCTCGCGCACCATCTTGCATGTCGTATAGGGAATGCTGCGGACATGGTTCTCCCGGACCTGATAGCACCGTTGGCGCGTAACCATTTGGCAGTGCTCTTCACGGACCACCTTGCAGGTCGTGTACGGAATGCAGCGGACTCGCGTTTCCGGCACCTGGTAGCACCGTTGCCGCGTAACCATCTGGCAATGTTCCTCGCGGATCATCTTACACGTGGTATACGGCGTGTAGCGGACGCGCTGTTCCCGCACCATCACGGTCTTGCAGCGGGTTTCTACGTGGCATTGCTCTTCACGCACCATCTTGCACGTCGTGTACGGGATCGATTTCATAACCGTGTAGGGAACCATCTTGCAAACATTGTAATTGACCACATGGCACTGCTCGCGGCGGACATAGTTGCAGGTGGTCATGGTGCGGCATTCCTCACGCGGCACATAAACGCGCTTGCAAACCCACTGGCCGGGACATTGCACTTTCTGGCAAACCGTCGGGCCGGGGCAATAATGCGACGTGCATGTGCACGGATCAAATGACCACGTGCCGGGTAGCTGGCACTTCTTGGTGATCACCGGCCCGGGCACGAATTGCTTTTCTTCCTGCCAATCGCCGGTGCAAACCTTATAAGTTTGGGTCGAATAGACCGGCTCGCAGGTATACGTCTTGTAGACCTTTTGGCGCTGCTCCGTCACCGGGCGGTAGCAGGTTTCGCATACCTGCCGGCAATGCTGCTCGTAGACCGGCTTATACGTGCAGGTCCGAACCGGCACTTGATACGTCTGCTCCACCGGTTTGCACACGGTATAGCATTCCTGCCGGACATGCTGCTCATAAACCGGCTTGTAAGTGCAATAGCGCACCGGCACCTGGTATTCCTGAATCACCGGTTTGCAGACGGTAAAGCATTCCTGGCGGACATGCTGCTCGTAAACCGGCTTGTAGGTGCAATAACGCACCGGCACTTGGTATTCCTGCACAACCGGTTTGCAGGTCGTGTAGCACTCTTGGCGGACATGTTGTTCGTAAATCGGCTTGTAGGTGCAGTAACGCACCGGCACTTGGTAGCATTGCACCACCGGCTTGAAGGTGGTGTAGCACTGCTGGCGAACATGCTGCTCATAGACGGGCCTATAGGTGCAATACCGGACAGGAACTTGGTAGGTTTCCTCGACCGGCTTCTTCACCGTATAGCACACATCACGGACGTGTTGCTCGTAAACAGGCTTGCACACCGTGTATTTGCGAACGACGTTATAGTCTTCATAGACGGGCTTGCAGGTCGTATAGCGCTGCTCGCGGTAGCAGGTCTCGTAAACCGGTTTGCAAACCGTGTAAGGGCATTGCTGCATGACCGTGTGGTAAACCGGCCGGTAGCAAACCACGGTTTGCTCTTCAACGATGTTCTGGTAACAGACCTGGAATTGCACGCGAGGAGTGCAACATTGGTCGCGCCAGCATACCTGAGTGGGGTAGCCGGATGCTCCGCAGTGAGCCCCTTTTGCCTCATTGGCCCAGACGCTCACGGTCGCCGACAGAGCAATCAAAGCGGCAAACGTCGTAAATCTCATCGGTGCGCTCCTAATTCTTCCATTCCTCGTTCCCGCGTTCGCCATGGAAACGTCGCCAGCCGCCGAAAGCCTAAAGGCAATCGGTCCGGACGGACCAAGCGCTGAGTCTTGGCACAACAACCAGCCTGGAGTAACTGTGCCCGATGAAGAGGGCTGGGCAAAGGAGACTTGAGAGGAAAGGGACTAACTTTTGGAGGAGTTTACCGGTGCCGTGGGACTTTAGCGCAATCCTGGATTATCCCGCCTGATTAGACGCTTTCAGAGTAGGATTCTCTTCCTTATAACCGCTTTCCTTGTTATAAGCCGCGCGGGCAAAAGGATGCATGCACTTAGTTGGATGGGTATAATCGGGCCTGCCCTACTCCTACGCCGCTAAGCCGGCACGAGGGCCTCATGGACGAAACTCCATTCATTCCCCTGCGGCTGGTGTTGCAACCCAGCGGCTATGGCGTGGATCTGACCCGGCCGGAAATGATTTTGGGCCGCCATTCGGTAGCCGACATTCGACTGCCCTTACCGGACGTAAGCCGGCGTCATTGTCGCTTTCTATTCGAAGGCGGTCAGTGGCGCGTATTCGATCTGGGCAGCTTGAACGGCGTATTCGTTAACGGCGAGCGCGTGGAAAGTGCCACTCTTCATGAAGGCGACATGATCGGCATCGGCGGATATACTTTTTCTGCCAGCATGCTTGTAAACCACAAAGACCATCAGGATCCCGCGGAAACGCAGGATAGCGGCGAAGCCGTGCTCCGCAGCATCGCGGACGCCCTGCCCGGCTTTACGTCGATGGTCCTGCCAATCCAACGGCGCGCGTCGTGAATGCTCTTTCCGTCTTTCGAGAGTTCGACAAGGGAAATTGCAATGAAAACTTACGCAAATTTCCCAATTCTGTTGATTCTCTGGACTCTAGAAGTCCCGATCATTTGCGGGTGCATTTCGGCTCCCGAACAGCAAAAGGAACTTGGAGCGTTTCCGGATCTCCTTTCCTGTATCGTTGAAAGTTCTGATGGAAAGGGCGAAAAAGATATTCAAATCGGCTTCGCGGTTGGAGAAAGAGTGAGCGAGGTCCTTTCAAGAAACAAAGAGCAATTTGGCATAGGAAAGGATCAAAAGAGAATCTGCGTGGCCCGGCCTATTAGATCGAATCCAACGGATGATGAGATCCTCCCGGTTGACTGGACAAACTCCAATCAAATTGGAAACCCGGATACCAACTATAAGCTGGCGCTCGGTGACCGGATTTTTGTTTGCAGAAGAATAACGCCCATAGGAGGAAGCTTCATTTTCCGTTTGACAATATGGGACCGACTTGGGCTTTGGATTGATTCAATAAGCGATTAAGAGGCTCTGATCTTCTTTGCTGATTTTCCACTTGCCGCTATCATGCACCCATGAGCCAAGCCGTCGTTCTGGATCGGGAAGAATACATCGAGCAAGCGTATTTCTTCCGTGTCTTGCGCGAGCGTATGGCGGCCAACATGGCGGCTCAGGAAATCCTCGAGCTGATCGACCAAGAAATCCTAGCCACGACGCGACTGCCTTTGGCCATCCAATTTCTCGCCACAGAGATCAAGCACTCCGGGTTGTTGTCCTCAGGCTTCGAACGGCTGACCCACTATTTCACGCCGTTTCAGTCGTTCATCGTTCGCAAGACAGAAGAAGAAGGCGTTCGCCTCAATATCGACACGGCTTTGACGGTCCTGGAGCGCGAGGCGGAGTACCGTGCCGGAGAATCGAGCCCTTCAGGCCTGTTCGTTTACCAATTCGAAACGCTGAGCCGCAATAAACTGGGCTACGATGAAGGCTTGGCCGCCATGGCCCAAGATCCGCTTTACGATCCGATCTGGCGGGAATTCGTCATGCTGGTCAGGCGGCAGGTGGGCATGGTGGATTTTGCCGACTTCATTTATTTGCGGTCACACTGGTATGTGGCCGAGCAGCGGCGCTACAACGGCGACTACGTACCGCCTGCCGAGCCGCTTTTTGGAGAAAAGGAAGGGCGGATCGCCAAAGCCAACCGCGGTCGCGACCCGCTTTACCTCTTCGCCGCTTTGCAGCGCCAGTTGGGTTATCCCGAAGTGCCGCGCCCCAAGCCGCGCGATGATTTGGGCGCCAAACTGGAAACGCTCCAGGCACGATATCGTGAATTGGAAATGCGTGTGAAGTTATTGGAAGGGGAATTACGCGGTCAAGTGGATTTGAGCCAATTCGGCAAGCCGGAGTTGCTTAAAGGCGATGACGATCAAAGCCAAGTTTAGCGGCGAGCTTGCGACTAGGCCGATTTTTCCTTGCCCTTACGCCGAGGGCCGTTGGCAACGAAAGGCTTGCAAGACTTCGTAAAGGTCGGCCGTGATGGTCACTTCGTCGTCTAAGAAATCTCGCAGCCACAAGTAGTTGTTCCGATGGGCGAGAGCGACGAGCGGCAGCAAGTCAGCGAGGCGAACACTCACTTCGGGCTCCGGTCCGGCGTCTATTTCATCCTCGTCGGGCAGCGGCACTAGACGAAATGGGACAGCCATCCCTCGACCTCCGTGTTGTAATCCTGGGGCACCGGCTACCGATCTGATGCGGCTCTTCTTCCTTGTATGGTAGTTCGGCAAGCGCAGCCGGTTGACTTCGCCTTTTCTCCCCAGAAAGTGAAGGACGCTTGAGAAGGTGGGAAAAGCTTTAGTTCCAAGATGGCGGCGCGGCCTAATGGCGCTTTAGAATAAGGCCACATGAAAAGGTGGCTAATGGCTGAGGGCTAAAAGCTGTTAGCTCTTTTCCTAAAGAGCAATCAGCTTTTAGCTCTCAGCCATCAGCTAACGGCCGTGGGTTTTGTTGGAAGGTTGCCATAATTGATCATGCCCGTACGTTTTGCCATTTTGGGTGATGGTTCTTGGGGCACCGCCATTGCATTGCTGTTGGCCGAGAACCCGGACCATGTGGTCAGCCTTTGGAGCGCCCGCGCGGACAATGGCCGCCTCTTGCAGCAAACGCGGGAAAATAGGCGGTTTCTTCCCGGCATACCGATTCCTTCGGTCATTCACCTAACGACCGACATTTACCAAGTTGTCCATGACGCCGACCTTTTGATCGCTGCCATCCCGACAGTCTATCTGCGCGCCACTCTTCTTCGCTTGGCCCCCCTGGCCGGTCGGCAACCGGTCTTGAGCCTGGCGAAGGGTCTCGAAAGCGAAACTTTCGAGCGGCCGACGGAAATCATTTGCGAGGTGCTGGGGCCTCGTGTGGTCGGCGCTCTAAGCGGGCCCAGCCACGCGGAGGAAGTGGCTCGCGGCCTGCCCGCATCTGTGGTCGCTGCCAGTAAAGAAAATGACTTCGCAAGCCGCGTCCAGACTTACTTCAGCAGCCGGCGTTTTCGCGTCTATACAAACTTGGATCTGGTGGGAGTTGAGTTGGCTGGGGCGCTAAAGAATGTCATCGGCATTGCCGCCGGCATTAGCGACGGGTTGGGCTTCGGCGACAACGCCAAGTCGGCTCTTTTGACGCGCGCCGTGGTGGAAATGGCCCGGTTCGGCGCGGCACTGGGCGCCGAGCAGCAAACGTTCTTCGGCCTGGCCGGCATCGGCGATCTGATGACCACCTGCATTAGCCCGCATGGCCGCAACCGCCACGTCGGTGAAAGGCTGGCACGTGGGGAAAAGCTGGCGGACATTCTCGCCAGCATGTCCATGGTCGCCGAGGGCATCTTCACGACCCGAAGCGTTCACGATAAAGCCGCCCAAATGGGCATCGACATGCCAATTACCGCCGAGGTCTATCGCGTCCTCTACGAAGACAAGGATCCGCGCACCGCCGTCACTGACCTAATGATGCGCGAACCGAAATTGGAGTGATTCCAACTTGGAGTCGCCATTCCAAATGGCGACATGGGCAAAGTTTATCACCATTGGAATGGTGCCCCTCTTGCTTCAACATGCTTTCAAAGAATGGGCAGTGATTTGTGAAGCCTTGGCCAGGGGCAATCAAGCGCTCATCTTGCGCAAAGGCGGCATTGCGGAAGAAAAAGGCGAATTCGCCGTCCAGCATAAACGTTTTTGGCTCTATCCCACGTTTGTTCATCAGCAAAGCGAGGGCATTAAACCGGAAGCGCAGACACTGCTCCTGGAAACAATCGCCCAGCGTCCGGCCGACGGAGTTGTGCGATTGACCCACTTCTGCGAGGTCGCCGCCGTTTACCATGTTGAGGATTTATATGATGCGCTGAAAATGGCCGGCTTACATGTGTGGTCGGAGTCAACGATTGAAGCCCGCTTCAACTACCGAAGGCCGGGGTTATACGTTTTAGCAGTTCGCGTCTTTCGTGCGCAGCAGATCACGGAATTGCCCGAAACAGAATCCTACCTTGGCTGCAAGAGTTGGGTGGAACTGGATCGCGGCTTATCCACGGAGGATGCCGAGCCGGTCCTGAACGACGAGGCATTCGACGAGGTAACCACAAAGCTTGACATTCTCCTCCAGCCGCCTGCTTACGGCTGATGTTCGGTTGGCCGCGATTTCTCATAATCTTCATTTTGCCTTTTTCCGCCTAGCGGCCTATGCTGAAGACCAATCCCATTTTCCTTGTCTCGTGCCCTCGTGGATGAAAAGCCATGTCAAAACGCTTTGTTTTTCTCGCTGCCTTTTTAGCACTCTCCTTGGCCGGCGTGTTTTCTTACGCGCCGGCTCAGCGTACGGGCGGGTTGCAGCCGACGGTTTTTGCGATCAAGAACGCCCGCGTCATTCCCGAGCCGGGCAAGGTCATTTCCGAAGCGAACGTCGTCATCCGTGACGGCCTCATTGAAGCCGTCGGCCCCGGCGTGAAAATTCCGCCGGAAGCCTTGACGGTTGATGGAAAGGGCTTGACAGTCTACGCAGGGTTTATTGACGGCCTCAGCAATTGGGGATTCGATCCGGCTCTTCAGCGATCCGAAGGCGGGGCGCCGGCCGTGGAGGATACCGCAGCCGAGGCGCTCGCGGTAACCAAGCCGGATAATCGCAAGGGCATGACCCCGGAGTTCACCGTCGCTACAGCTCTGAAGGCCGAGGACGAGTTGGCCGACAATTGGCGCAAAGCCGGTTTTACGGCACATCTTGTCGCTCCCGAAGGCGGAATCATCGTCGGTCAAAGCGCGCTAGTCAGCTTGAGCAACCGACCGCCACGCGAGGCTTTGCTGCGAACCCCGGTGGCCATGCATGCCGCATTTCGAACCAATTTTGGCAGCCCCGATTATCCACGGGCGCTCATGGGCATCATCGCCCACACCCGGCAAACCTTTCTCGACGCCGGGCATTATCACCGCGAATGGGCAGCTTTTGAAAAGCGAGGACGAGCCGGCCTGCGCCCGCCGCAGGATCCCGCCCTCGCTAGCCTCGGGCCGGTCCTCAGCGAAGAAATGGCCATCGCCTTTGAAGCGGACAGCAAGGACTCAATCCATCGTGCTTTGGACATTGCCGAGGAGTTCAAGCTCAAGCCGATGATCTTCGGGGGCTCGGATGCCTGGAAAGTCGCGGATCGCCTGAAGAAAGCCGAAGTACCCGTCTTGCTAAAACTGAATTTCGCGGAAGGACAGCCGAATCGGCGCGGGCGACTGGGCGGCGGCAGGCCGCCGGTCGCAACGCCGGCTCCGGGAACGCCCCCTGCGGGAAATAGGCCCGCGCGCCCGGATCGTCCACCTGCGGACTTGGGCCAACCGCCGGCCGAAGAGGAAAAAGACCTGCCGGCTCGGGTCAAAGAAGACAACGAGCGCAAACAAAAAGAGGAACGAGCCAACGCCGGTGTTCTCAACAAGCAAGGGGTGGCTTTTGCTTTTTGCACGCAAGGCGTTTCTGGTGACAAACCGTGGGACAAATTCCGCGAGAACCTCCGTAAAGCGATTAAAGAAGGTCTGTCTCCCGAGGCAGCGCTGAAAGCGCTCACTGTGGACGCGGCCCGCATTTTCGGCGTGGACAAACAACTGGGGACTGTCGAGCCCGGCAAGGCAGCCCACTTGATCGTCACCGATGGAGATTTCCAAGACGCCAAGACGCAGATCCGTTATGTCTTTTCCGACGGCGTGCGCTTCGAGTACGAAGGGAAAAAGCCCGAGGAAAAGAAACCGGATGCCCCTAAGCCCGAAGTCAAAAAACCCGAGGGTGAAAAGGCTGAAGTCAGTAAGGCGGATGACAAAACCGCAGCGGGCAAGCCCGAAGGAAAAAAGGCTGAAGACAAAAAGGTAGAAGACAAGCCTGCTGACAAGAAAGCCAAGGAGGAACAAGCCACGGAGATTGAGGCGGATCGCAAGCCGAAGCTGCACACCGGCGGCAATCTGCTCATTCGCAATGCCATGCTTATCACTGTCGCCAATGGAGCAAAGCCCAAGACTGACTTGCTCATTCAGAATGGCAAGATTGCCGGCATTGGGACCGGCCTGAAAGCTCCCGATGGCGTCCAGGTCCTAGACGCCGACGGCCTGTTTGTCATGCCGGGCATCATCGACACACACAGCCATTTTGCGATCGAAGGCGGAGTCAACGAGTTCTCGCTGTCCGTCGTTCCTGAAGTGCGCGTTCGCGATGTCATTCAGAGCGAGGACGTGCAAATCTACCGCGCCTTGGCCGGCGGCGTAACGACGGCGCGTCTGCTGCACGGCAGCTCCAACGTGATCGGCGGCCAAGATGCGGTCATCAAATTGAAATACGGCGAGCCGGCGAGCAAGCTGCTCATCGCCGACGCGCCGCGCGGCGTGAAGTTCGCGCTCGGGGAAAATGTCAAACGCACCGACGGCCGGTTTCCGAACTCCCGGCTGGGCGTTGAGGCGGTCTTAATCCGCGCCTTCTCTGAAGCCCAAGCATATCGCAAAACCTGGGAAGACTACGAAAAAGCCCGGCAAGCGGGGGGCGTGGGCCTTCCGAGTGAACCACGCCGCGACCTCCGCCTCGAAGCCTTGGCCGATGTCCTCAAAGGCGACTTAAAGGTCCATTGTCATTGCTATCGCGCCGATGAAATCCTGATGCTGTTGCGCGTTGCCGACCGCTTCGGCTTCAAGATCAAATCGCTGCAACACGTGCTGGAGGGTTACAAGATCGCGTCTGAGATCGCCGACCACGGGGCGAGTTGCAGCACCTTCTCCGATTGGTGGGCCTACAAGATCGAAGCCTACGATGCCATCCCGTTCAACTCCTCGTTGCTCAACGAAGCGGGCGTAACGGTGTGCATCAAGTCCGATAGCAACGAACTGATGCGCCATCTCTATCAGGAAGCCGCCAAGTGCATCAAATACGGCGGCATGAGCGAGGAAGAGGCGTTCAAGACCATCACGCTCAACGGCGCCAAGCAGCTCGGTCTTGACAAGCGGCTAGGCAGCATCGAGGTGGGCAAGGACGCGGACCTAGCGGTCTTCAACGGGCATCCGCTTAACGACTACAGCCGGGTGGAGATGACGCTTGTGGATGGAGAGGTGTATTTCCAGAATTCCGATAAACCAGCCCCATGTGCCGCCGCGAAGTCCGAGCCGGCAAAGCCGGGCAAGGAATTCAAGCTTCCCGCCGCTGGTTCCGAACGGCATTTCACGCTGAGAAACGTCATCTTGCATCAGCCCGATGGTTCGGCGGTCCAGGATGGAACGGTAATTATTCGCGACGGCAGAATCGAGAAAGCGGGCAAGCTTAATGGGGACACTGAGGCAGGTGGAACGGTCATCAACGCAACAGGTCTACACCTCTATCCCGGCATGATCGACGCCGCCACGGTCCTGGGCCTAACCGAACTTGGCTCGGCACGCGAAACGCATGATTTCAGCGAGGGCGGCGACTTCCAGCCCGACCTCCGAGCCAGCATCGCCATCAACGCCGACTCGGAACTCATTCCCGTTACGCGAGCCAATGGCGTGCTCAGCGTCGTAACTCGTCCAACCGGCTCAATCATTGCCGGCCAAAGCGCGCTCATCAACCTCGCCGGCTGGGTGCCCAAGGAGATGGTCCTGGTCGATCCGCTTGCCTTACAGGTGGACTTCCCCGTGGCCATGCCGGTGTTCAGCGGCGACCCGTCGGCGCCCTCCGTAGGTCGGGCCATCGCCAAGAAACAGCGCGAGGAAAAGATCCGGCGGCTCAAGGAACTCTTTGCCCAGGCGCTTGCGTATGATGATGCCAAAAAGCAGGGCGCCGACCGGCCCGTCAATCCACGGCTCGAGGCGCTCGTGCCTTACGCCCGTGGCCGCAAGCCCGTCGTCATCCAGGCCAACCGTAAGGCGGAGATTCAGGAGGCCCTCAAGTTGGCCGATGAACTCAAAATCAAGATGATCTTGAGCGGCGGCATCGAGGCGTGGAAAGTGACCGGCGAACTGAAGAAACGCGATGTGCCGGTTATCGTCGGTCCCATAATGACCATGCCGCAGGAGGCGTACGATCCCTACGATGCCCCGTTCGCTTGTCCGGCTAGGTTGCACCAGGCCGGCATTAAATTCTGCATTCGTTCCGCCGGCAGCACCAACACGCGCAACCTGCCCTATGAGGCCGCGATGGCGGTCTCCTACGGCCTGCCGCCGGAGGAAGGCCTCAAGGCCGTGACACTCTATCCCGCTCAGATCCTTGGAGTAGGCGATCAACTGGGCAGCATCGAAACCGGCAAACGTGCCAATCTGGTATTGGCCGATGGCGATATCCTGCAAGCCTCCACGCAGGTGAAAGCCTTATTCATCGATGGCAAGCCGCTGGAGCCAATCAGCAAGCAAACCCGGCTTTATGAACGCTACCGCGAACGGCTCAAAGAAGTGAAGGAAGGGCGTGCGCCGCTGGGAACGAAGTAATAAGCCTGAGTCTTCGCAGACGCTGTCCGGGAATTCTGTTGATCTACGCAAGTGGTCGCCTGGCCCGCTGTGGTTTGTGTTAATTCCAAGGCGGCCAACCTTTTGGCGGCCTTCGAATGAAAGAACGCCAAAGGCGCTAACGGAGCGTATGGGTTTACAGGTGTAAACCCTGTGGCGCAGTGTTGGCGGGTCCAGAGGGTGGGTCACTTGGGCCAGAGGGTCAAAACGGTGCCCCAGACGGACTAGGAGGCGCTCATTCCATTCGTTTCAGTTTGTTTCTGCTGTGTTGCCACTCAGAGAAACGATCTTTTTCGCCGGAATGGCCTGTGGCTCTAATACTTAGGAAAGATCGTTTCTCCTACCCCTCACACACCCCCCCTCTGCGGGCGTGAAACGAATTGGTCACTCGTTAAAAGATGGCAATCCCGACCCGAGAACTGTCAGAGGTAGGGATTAGTATTCCCTTCGTCTTCTTATTTCCAGAAGTTCATACAATAAAGTCAAGCCGTTGTAACGGTCATATTTGGGTGTCGTGTATCTACAGCTGGTCGTTTGCCGATTCTAAGAAACGCACTGGGGCGTTGAAAACCGTCCAATCCGCTTAAATCAGCTGCGGAATAGCGCTTCGCCAATTAGGGGCATGAGGTTTGCATCCTTGCGAATTATCGCCTCCGAGCCTTGCGGCACTTTTTCAGGAGACGCTGCCATGATGAGAAAATGCTCCCATTGCCATAAAGACTTCACGCCCCAGGAACTGTCTCGCGAGGAGTCCAAGGGCATGGAATCCGAGCGGAAAGCGCTGGGCTTGGAAGGCGTGCTGTTTCGGTACTTCACCTGCTCGGCCTGTGGCAATGCCAGTATCTTTGTGGACGTTCACACTCTAGAAGGGGAAGCGCCCGAAGCGTTCGCTGCCCGGCGAGCCCAACTCGAAGCTGCGGTCAAGCAAAGCCACGGTGAGGGCGTCGAAGCGGTCTTAGTCGATAAGTAAGTTGCTTGCGGTAACTGGCCGGTTGATCGCACCTTTTTCCGGCTGCATCTATAAGCCAGCCTACGCTGCCGGGTCTTCGAGCTTGCCAGCCTCTTATGTGGCATCTTTCAGTTTCTACTAATCCCGCCTATTCCGCAAAAAGCCTCGATAAGATGGCTAGGTCGCACGCCAATCATAACTGAATTTGCTACTTCCATTCCTTCCGGGTCGGCCGGAGGTGCCTGAGCCGTTTCCTGCGGATGCGTCGGCGCTTTCGCATGGTCTTGGGGCTGGACTGTGCCATTGTATTTCTCTCCTGTAACTAAAAACCGGATCATTGGGCCAAAGCATCATTGCTTGACCGCCCTTTATTTGCAAGGGTCTTAACGGACGGGTAGTGGGTCAGTTTGAATTGATTTTTTGGAGTTAGCCCAAATCTAAACAAAAATGCCCTAGCGTTTAAGACGCTAGGGCATTTGCTGCATTTGGTTCTGGCCTACCAGTTCTTGGACGATTTCTTCTTCCCCCCAAATCGTCGTCTTCGACGAGGCGAAGCCCAGAGCACCTTGATATGGCGGCACGGGGTTAGGGTGTCTCCGGCTCGAACCCAGATTCGAGGAAGCATTATTGGTAGCTTCATATCGTCATCCATATAAACAAACCTTGATCCGTGTTGGGCCATGCTCATTGTTCGCTCCTAAAGTGTTTTAGGAAGGCAACTGTTTCCGTGTGTAAAAATCGTTCGACTAGGACTAAGCGTTTGTTGACTAATTCTGAAATGCGTTGCCAAGGATCTCCGCCCAGCCATCTACCTGTAACTTCTACCGAAATAGCATGCGGATCATCCACGAGCGACTCAATGGTCAAAGTAACCTGCCAATCCTCGCCCTTGCCTTCGCTCTCCTCATCCTCATCCCCATCTTCTTCTTCTTCGTGCCCGGTTTCGGAGCCCTCGTCTGGCTCCGCAAGCTTGTCCATTAACTCTTCGGTCGATTCAGCTGCCTTCTTAGTTTTTTTTATTGCGTAAGGAGGGAACATAAATCTGACCCCGACAACGTGACATGGCCTGCCAAAAACGGCTAGTTTGTCGGCGTCATCGTCTCCCTCTGATAATTGTAAGGTGTCCAAGATCGCTTGGCGCGCATCTCCACCCATTTTGGTAACGTACTCTAGGGTAATCTCCGTTGAAAGAAGTATTCTTGGATTAACTATCACCCTGGTGGCAGCCACTACGTCATCTACGAGCTTTTCAAACCTTTCAAGTCTGCCAGCAGGGAAATGATGTTCTACCTTGATTTCTTGTTCCTCAACTGTAACCCGGATCATCCCACGCGGCTCTGCCTGACTGGTCTGGGGTTGTTGGAAGACCCATGATTCATCCGACATGTGAATGTCAGTCAATTCGTGGCGTGCGCCTAGTGTTTTGGCAAACTCTAAAGCGCTTTCTCTTGCCATCGGCACCGACGGATATACAGCAAATGACACGCGATACCGGCGTGGGGTAAAGTCTGGCTCTACTTTTGGCTCTTCTTTTCGTTTCGCCATAAGGTTTCTCTTGGCTGAAAAACGGTCACGGTACTCTAGACTTCCAGTCGGGCATAGATCATAATACGAGGCATGCCAAACCGCTCAAGCAAAAAATCGAGAGACATTAATCAGCTTGCCGCCTCTATAGTTGCTGAGGCAACTGGCGAAAAGCCTGCTAAGACGGCAACTGATGAAAAGAACCCGGCCGCCGTCGCCCTGGGCCGATTGGGTGGCTTGAAGGGTGGAAAGGCCCGTGCCGCAAGTCTGAGCGCGAAAGAGCGAATTGCCATTGCAAAGAAAGCAGCTGAATTCCGTTGGAAGAAGAAAAAGTAATTGTCTTTCTAACGACTATTAGGTATATTCCTATCGTATCGTAAATGCTTGCCAGCAGCTGGCTTATGTCAGCTGACTAAAGAAACCCCCTGTTTAGGTGAAGGCGAGACGGATCTTGCCACTCGGACACGCTCCGATGCCCCAGCATGATGCGTCCGTCGATGCTGATACTCTCTTAAGGCACAACGGACGTTCGTAAAAGAACGTTGCGCTTGTGCCTTTTTTGTTGGGATTGATGATTTGAAAGTGGTCGAGCGGGAGCTGATTCCTCCCGCTTCGACCTGGTATGGTCCGTCTCCGTGCGTGGGGTGTAGCTCAATCGGCAGAGCACCGGGCTGTTAACCCGGTAGTTGGGGGTTCGAGCCCCCTCACCCCACTTCTTGCGCTCCTGTTGTGGCTCGCACCAAGAACCTTTGGCGGGTGCGAATCACCAAGAGCGTAGTTTTTGACAGACCCTTAACCGCAAGAATTAAAGGCCCAAACAAACCACTCAGCTGCACTGTAGCACGTCTGGGGAACGTCATCATACACCAAACTTTTCAGGTTTGCCAGGCCTTTTTGCGCTTGACTTTACTTGACCGCTCAAGCATAATGGTCAGTATGAATAAGCTATCCATCGACAAGCGTTGTGCGGTTATCTCGGCTCTGATCGAAGGCTGCTCTATTCGGTCAACCGTCCGAATGACTGGCGTTGCTAAAAACACCGTTGTTAAGTTGCTGGCCGATGTAGGCCGCGCCTGCGCGGAGTACCAAAAGAAAGTTATGGTCAAGCTCCCGTGCGAGCGCCTTCAAGTAGATGAAATATGGTCATTCGTTTATGCCAAGCAAAAGAACGTGCCGGAAGAATTCCAAGGCGAATTCGGCCTTGGCGACGTTTGGACGTTCGTTGCAATTGATGCCGATACGAAGCTTGTTCCTTGCTGGCTTGTCGGCTGGCGAGATGCCCAATGCGCGACGGAGTTTATTTGCGACCTGGCTGGCCGCTTGTCTTACCGGCCTCAGTTAACGACGGACGGCCACAAGATGTATTTGCAAGCGGTTGAAGCCGGATTCGCCGGACAAATTGACTATGCGATGCTGGTTAAGATTTACGGCCCTGAACCGGCAGGAGAGGCCCGCTATAGCCCACCGAAATGCAATGGCGCGGAGAAGCACAAGATCACCGGCAACCCTGACCCGGACAACATTTCAACGAGCTACGTCGAAAGGCAAAACTTAACGATGCGAATGGGCATGCGACGCTTTACTCGGCTAACCAATGCTTTCAGCAAGAAAGTCGAAAACCTGGAATACGCAGTCGCGTTGCACTTCATGCACTATAACTTTGCTAGGATTCATCAGACGTTGCGAATGCCGCCAGCTTTGAAGGCGCACATAACCGATCATGTTTGGACGATCAAGGAAATTGTCGAATTGGCCGATTCAAACTGACCCACTACCAACGGACGCTTCCAACTTTAGCGCGAGGACCACAAATGGAACGGGCTTAACGCGTCAACGAGGAAACCAAAATCACCGCGCCGCCTGAGAAGACGGCAAGGATCAGCAGACTGGCAGTGCACAGCAGCCAGAAGCCAACCGGATTGTAATGGGGCGCAAACCGGGCCCGAGCCCTCATAAGGTCGACCTCGATTTGCTCGCGTAAAGCAAGATTCGCCGGTTCCCAATGTAATGCCACATTCCGCATCGCGAACGAACTTTCCAGACGAATCATTACATTACAGGCTTCTGTTTCCGGTCCACGAACCTCCAGGCCCGGTTGCGATTCTTCGAACTGCTTTTCCTGGGATACGGGCGATTCTTCGGGATCGCGTTGGATTTGATCGGCACGTTGTCGTTGAGCCAGGGCGGCTGTCTTGGATTCCGCGGTACGGGGCAATTCCGAAACCAACCCGTTGCGCGAGCCTTGGAGGCCAAAGGCGTTTTTGACGAAGATACTATTTTCAGAGCGTAGCCAAGACAGGCCTTTTTTATCCAGGATGGAGAAAAGCTGTCTGCTGAAACTTTCAGGATCGACATTGTAGGCCAGAGTCAACTTCTGGCGACGCCGCAACACCCAAGCGCAGACTCCGACGACGCCGGCAAAATAAATCAGCTTCATGCCATTCCAGATATAGAAATCCAAGTTTTCCCGAAACGGGGCGTTGAAGCGGACTTGGGCCTGCTGAAACCGGTCAAAGACGCCTTCAAGGATGGCGGGCCCGCCCACGATTAGAAAAGCCGAAGTGGCGAAGAGAATTCCCACAAAATCCCATGAACCGTTGACGAGGAGGCCGCGTTCGCGGCTGTTGATCCAAGCGAAAAACAGGCAATAAAGGATGACCGGTATAAGGCAAAGCAGGAAAACGAGGAAAGATTCCATTGGTACAAATCTCTGAGGGTTTCCCAAAACATGCATCCTAGCCGGAGAGAACCGGGACGGTCAATCAAGAGTAAGAGACTTTGCCTGGGGTCCTCAGCTGAATGCCGCATCCGATCCCGGTTGACGATCCGCGCATGCTATACTACGATCAGCCGCCCTAGGCGCAGCTTAGAATGGACGAGATTCGCTAGGAGTTAGCTATGAATTTCAAGGTTTATTCCACCTGGCCGGTAATTTCACGAGGGGCGTTGTTGGCGGCGCTGGCGGCCTCGCTTCTTGTTGGCTGCGGCAAGAAGGCGCCCGTTGCCCAGGCCCGGGAAAAGACGGAAAAATCAACCAAGGCGGATACGAAGCCTCGTGACGAACGCTATGAGCAGCCGTTTGCTATGGCAACCCGAACCGATCCGCCTGAGGACTGGCAACCAGTCGAAAAGACCATGACCGGGAAATCGGTAGGCAAGCTTTATGAACAAATAAAAGAAACATGGGACAGCGTCCGCTTGACCGGCAAAAACGATAAGCCGCTTTCCCTTGTGGCCAAATTGGAAACGGAACTGGGAACGATCGAGATCACTCTACGGCCCGACCTGGCGCCCAATCATGTCCGAAACTTCTTAGCATTGGCCCAGGTCGGGTACTATGACGGCTTGGTGTTCGAACGCCAGGTCACTCAAGCGCTTGAAGACAAGCCGGAAGAGAGCAAGCTGCGTTACATCGAGGCCGGCTGCCCCGCCGGCACGGGAGATCCGCGGGTCGGGAGCCTGGGCTATTGGCTAAAGCCGGAGATCACGAAAACCGCGACGCACGAGATCGGCGCGGTTGGCGCTTGCCATGAGAGAGAAGCTGACACGGCAGCGTGCAAATTCTATATTACCTTAAGCGAAGCGCCCTATCTGGATGAGAGCTATACGGTGTTCGGAAAAGTTACGAAGGGCCTAGAAATCGCTCAAATGATTTACCAGAGGCCGGTTCGAATTGATAATTCAAATCCGGAAGGTGATCGGCCGGTCAAGCCCGTTATAATTAAGAAAGTGACGATTGAAACGGAAAATTAAACCTCTAAAGCAAGTGTTTGGAATATCTGGCATCCCGCGTCAAGCTGAGGGGAGGGGACCCACGCAAAGGGAAGTTGTGAACCTGGTCAGGCCGGAAGGTGCAGCCATAAGCAGCGGACCCTTGTGCAGTGGACTAACCTCTCTCCTCAACTTGCCGCGGGCTTCTTTTTTTCTCTCCTCCCATTCTTCACATCTATAATTTCGTTTTTGCCGTCTCATCCAATAAAATGTCAACAGGGCTCACGGACTGTTTCGGAAATCCCGATCCGTAGGCGCATAGCTTTAGTCTGCGGCTACGAGATCCTCTCATTGCTTGTCGCTGGCATGAAGCATGGCAAAATCCAAGACAACCTCTAGCCTAATTCGCGAGGATGCTGCCGCGTCCGGCTCATACACGGTGATGGCACGGCGGCATCGTCCTCAGCAGTTCGGCGAACTGGTCGGCCAGGAAGCCGTCGCTCAGGCGCTCATGAACGCCATTAAGAATGGGCGCGTGGCCCACGCTTATTTGTTCACTGGCGCCCGCGGAGTCGGCAAAACGTCGACGGCTCGCATCCTGGCCAAGGCGCTTAATTGCGTCAAAGGGCCGACCCCTAATCCCTGCAATGAGTGCGACATCTGCAAAAGCATTACCAGCGGCGAAGACGTTGACGTCCTTGAGATTGACGGCGCCAGCAACCGCGGCATTGAAAACGTCCGGGAAATCCGCAACAACGTCCAATACCGCCCCAGTCGATCGCGCTACAAAATCTACATTATCGACGAAGTGCATATGCTGTCGCGCGAGGCGTTTAACGCGTTGCTCAAGACGCTTGAAGAGCCGCCCGAACACGTTAAATTCATCTTTGCTACGACAGAAGTGCAGAAGATCCCGATCACGATTCTGTCGCGTTGCCAGCGTTTTGATTTCGGCACGATTACAACGTCTCGCATTGTCCAGCGACTGCGAGGCATCGTCGGACAAGAGGGACTGCAAGCAGACGACGAGGCTCTTGAAATGGTTGCCCGCCGCGCCGCCGGCTCGATGCGCGACGCTCAATCGCTGTTGGATCAATTGCTAGCCTTCAGCGGCGACCGTCTGACCGCCGACCGGGTGCACCAACTTCTTGGCACGGCGGATGAGGAACGGGTCGTTGACTTAGCCGGCGCTATCTTGGCTCACGACCCAAAGACTGCCCTGGATTTCTTGGCCAAGACTGCCGAACAAGGTTTGGCGCTGGGCGAATTGCTGGATCAACTTATCGCCTACTGGCGCGATCTCATGCTCGTTCATTGTGCGGGGCAAGAAGCCAAAGACCTGTCGATCTCGCCGCGCTTTCGCCAAGCAATCGCCAAACAAGCCAAGGAACTAAATCTCGACACCATTCTGGCCGGGCTAGACGTGCTCAGCGCCAGCAAGGCGCGCCTGCGTTTTAGTAACCATGGCCGCATTATCTTGGAGATGGCGGTTATTCGTCTAAGCCGATTGGAGGATTTGGCCTCTTTAACGCAATTGGCTCAGATGGTTGCTCAAAACTCCGCCCTGCCCCGCCGAAATGCTTCTCCTGCTCAAAAGACGAGCAATTCAAACACGGCGCCTCCGGAAGGCGTAAAAAAAAAGTTATCGGGAATAGTTGAGGAATCGATTGCCGCTTCGGGGTCGGCCGAATTGATCACTTCGGTCGAGGTCAAAGCGCTTACGCCGGAAACGCTTACTCAGGTGTGGCGCGAAGTTTTAACTCTCGTAGGGCCTCTTTTGGCTAGTCAATTAAAGAATTGTCCTTTGCCTGCAATTTCTGGGCCAAATACTCTGGTAATTAGCGTTCCCAATGGCTATACTCATCTCTCAGACGGCCGGCAAAACCTAGGCCGCCTAGGTCGGATTGAAGAAGCGCTCCGCAAGCTAACCGGCCACTCTTACCAATTGCGGGTCGAAACGACTTCTACCAGGGAGACGACGGAGTCTCTGGAAGCTTCCAGGGCAGAGGGTTTGCACGCACCGCGCCGGGTGGATCGGCGAGCCGAAGCCTCCCAGGAACCACTCTTGAAGTATGCTATGGAGGCTCTTGAAGCTCAAGTGCTGCAAATCGACGAAGGCTTTGGATCGGTTGCCGCGTCCAATGCCGCTGAGCCCGATCCCGAAACGGCACTCGAAACTGAGGACTGAGGATGTTCAAAGAAATAGGCCAACTTGCCGGCATGATGAGGCAACTCCCCAAGATCAAGGAGGAAATGGATAAACTTCAGCAGCGCCTTGGCCAACTGAGTGCCGAGGGCGATGCCGGGGCCGGAATGGTGCGGATTCGCGTCAATGGCCGGATGGAGGTGCAGGCTTGCACTCTCAGCGACGAAGCCCTTAAGAGTGGCGACAAGGAGATGCTCGAGGACCTTATTCGAGCCGCAACGAATCAGGCACTGGAGCGGATTCGCCGGCAAGTTGCCGATGAAACCGGCAAAATGGCAAGCGGCTTTGGCTTGCCGCCGGGCGTTTCCATTCCGGGATTATCGCTGCCGGGCGGTGAATCGTAGAAAACTAGCCCGCCGCGGAGCGGCGGCCTACAATAGAAGCAGGGAGATGGCTGTGACGACGGGGCCCGATGGAGCAATTGGCCAACTAATTACTGAATTAGGAAAGTTGCCGGGCATTGGTCCCAAGTCCGCCGAGCGGCTTACTCACCATCTTCTGGGGACTGACCGGGAGACCGTGCTGGCGCTGTCTGACGCTTTGCGTGCCATCAAGGACAACATTCGGCTCTGCCGGCAATGTTGCAACCTTACCGAAGGGGAATTGTGTTCGATTTGCGCCGATCCCCGCCGTGACGGGTCAGTAATTTGCGTGGTTGAACAACCGCGCGACCTGGCTGCCCTGGAGCGGGCCGGGACATTTCGAGGGCATTACCATGTTTTGCATGGCCGCCTCGCCCCGCTGGATAATGTCGGGCCGGAGCAACTGAAAGTCGATTTGCTGCTGCGCCGGGTGGAGCAGGGAGGCGTTCGGGAAATCATCATGGCAACAAATCCGACCTTAGAAGGAGACGGCACAGCTCTATATATTTCGAGCCTTTTAGCGACAAACGGCGTAAAGATTACGCGACTGGCGCGCGGATTGCCTTCCGGTTCAGTACTAGAATTTGCCAACAGTCAGATGTTGACCGATGCTCTGGAAGGACGACAGGCGTTTTAGCCGCCTATTTTCATATGCAAAAGGCGGTCCTGGGTGACAGTGTTCGGTTCCAGAGGGGAAAGCATCAGAAGGATGGCCCTATGAAGCCCCTAATCTCCATCTTGAGGTTTTAAGATATGCGTCTTGAGACAAGCATGTCGCAGCGGATGATCCAGGGACAATTCCTGGCTCCCCGCATGATTCAATCGATGGAGATTCTGCAATTGCCGATCATGGCTTTGCAGGAAAAAATCGAGCAAGAGTTGCAAGAAAACCCCGTCTTGGAACTTAAAGAGACTAATCCCGATGAACAGCCGGCGGCCGAGGAAGATGGGACGGAACCCGTGGAAGCGGTCGTTGAAGAAGAGACCGTCGACCCCGGCGACAAAGAGCTGATCATTGATGAAAACAACGGCAACGAGCTCGATTTCGACCGCCTTGAAGCCTTGAGCAAGGATTGGGAAGATCACTTTAACGAAGAGCATCGGCGCTCGCGCAACGGCATGGATGAAGAAGGCGACAAACGCCACGACGCCATGCAGAATATGGCTTCACGGCCCAAATCGCTCCAGGAATACTTGAACGATCAGGTTTCCTTCCTTGATGCGAAGCCCGAACAGGTGCAACTAATCCGGTTCATCATTTCGCACATAGACGAAAACGGCCGGTTGAACACTCCGCTCGAAGATATCGCTCGCACCTTTGATCGCCCGATTTCAATGGCCGAGGCTGAAGAAGCCTTGCGCATGGTGCAAAAGCTCGATCCTCCTGGGGTTGGCGCGCGCACGATTGAGGAATGCCTGCTACTTCAAGTCACGCCGGAAACGCCGCATCGTGAGGTGGTCCGCGCCTTGATCCAGAACCACCTCGAAGACATTCGCCACAATCGCTTGCCGATTATCCAGCGCCGCACGGGATACGATCTAAATATCATCAAAGACGCAATTGAAATCCTGAAGCACCTCAATCCCTGGCCCGGCTCCCAGTATTCCTCCGATAATATTCCTTACGTCGTTCCCGATATCATTGTTGAGCGCAATGAAGAGGGCAATTACACCGTCCGCCTCGTCGATGATTGGCTTCCGAACGTCTACATCAGCCGTAAAGTCGTGGAGATGTACCGCGACAAATCGACTTCGCCCAAAGACCGCGAATACCTAAAGCGCAAGATTCAATCGGCCCAGTGGCTTCTGGAATCGATCGAGCAGCGCCGCAGCACGCTGGAAAAAGTAACTAAGGCGATTATTCAGCATCAAAAGGCGTTTCTTGACAAAGGTCCGGAGCACATTGAGCCCCTAAAGATGCAGCAAATTGCCGACCTAGTCGGCGTGCACGTCACGACCGTCAGCCGAGCGGTTGACGACAAGTGGGTGGAAACGCCGCGTGGCATCTTTCCGCTCAAGCGCTTCTTCGGCGGCGGCACCCATACCGCCACAGGCGAGGAAGTCGCCTGGGAGACCATCAAGCAAAAGCTGCTCGAAATCATCGGCAATGAAGATAAGTCCACTCCGCTTTCCGATGAAGACCTAGTCAATAAGCTCCAAGAAACGGGCTATCCCGTCGCCCGGCGCACGGTGACCAAGTATCGGAAAATGCTGAAAATCCCGTCCTCGCGCGAGCGCAAAGATTGGACGTTGGCCGAAGCCTAAGACCTTATCATGGACAACGACCTGTCCCGGCGCATTCACGAGCTTCTAGCCGAAGAGCAACGGCTAAAAGATGGCGGCGGGTCCAAGGCTATTAAGCGCCAACATGAAAAACGCCGCCTCACCGCCCGCGAACGGATCGATCACCTTCTCGACGGTTCACCCCAATTCTTCGAACTCGGCTTATGGGCCGCCTGGGACATGTACCAGGAATGGGGCGGAGCGCCGTCGGCCAGCGTAGTGACGGGCATCGGCACGATCTCCAATCAGCGCGTGACGGTGATCGCCAACGATGCCACTGTCAAAGCCGGGGCTTTCTTTCCCATGACCTGTAAGAAAGTCCTGCGCGCTCAGCGCATCGCGCTCGACAACCGGCTGCCGCTTGTGTACCTCGTCGACAGCGCCGGCGTTTTCTTGCCTCTTCAAGACGAGGTTTTTCCCGACGAAGACGACTTCGGCCGCATTTTTCGCAATAACGCGGTCATCTCTGCAGCAGGCGTGCCGCAGTTCGCTGCCATCATGGGGAATTGCGTCGCGGGCGGCGGCTACTTGCCCGTTCTTTGCGACAAGCTCTTAATGACCGAAGGCAGCGGTCTGTACCTCGCGGGCCCGGCGCTGGTCAAAGCGGCCATCGGGCAAACCGTCAATCACGAAGACCTCGGTGGCGCTGCCATGCACGCGGCCGTCAGCGGCACTATCGACTTTCGTGAAAAGGATGAACCCGACTGCCTGGACCGGATAAAGCGACTGGTCGCCGCCTTACCTCCAGACCGTTCCAACGTCGATTACAACACCAAGCCGCGCCGCTCGCCGGACGATCTGGCCGGCCTTTATCAAGCCGACGGACGCCAGGAATACGACATTCGTGATTTGCTGACGTGCATTCTCGATGCGACGCCGTTTGATGAATACAAGCAGGAATACGGCCAAACGGTCGTTTGCGGTTACGGCAAACTCGGCGGCGTATCCGTCGGCATTGTCGCCAATCAGCACCAGCGCTGTAAACCGGCGCAAGGCCCTTTGCAATATGGCGGCGTCATCTATGTGGACAGCGCCGAGAAGGCGGCCCGCTTCATCATGGACTGCAACCAAACCCGGCTGCCCATTTTGTTCTTCCAGGACGTCAATGGCTTCATGGTGGGCCGTGACTCCGAGCAGGCGGGCATCATCAAGGCCGGCGCCAAACTCGTCAACGTCATTGCCAACAGCGTCGTGCCGAAAATTACGCTGATTCTGGGCGGATCGTTTGGAGCGGGCAATTATGCGCTTTGCGGCAAGGCGTTTGATCCGCGCTTCATGCTCGCCTGGCCGACGGCCCGCTACGCCGTCATGGGCGGCGAACAAGCGGCAAGCACTCTGCTGGACATCACCCTCAGTGCGCTGCGCCGAACCGGCCACGATCCGGATGCCGATGAATTGGAAGAATTGCGCCGCAAAGTGCACGCCAGTTATGACCAACAAACGGACATTCGCTACGCGGCCGCTAGACTCTGGGTCGATAAGATCGTGTATCCCGCCGAAACCCGGTCTGCCCTAATGCTGGCTTTGGAAGTATCGCTCAGGCATCAAGAGACGAGACCGTTCAAGACCGGCGTGTTGCAAGTCTGACGCGCCAGCAAGTCTGGAAGGCGAGCGGCGGGTTTGCGACGGACCCGTGCAACTACCGGTGCCGCAGGATCACCCTTGCCGCGTTCATACCGGCGGCGCCCATTACGCCTCCTCCCGGATGTGCAGCCGCTCCACATAGGTAGAGCCCGCGAATGGGCGTGCGATGATCGGCAAAGCCCGGCACGGGGCGAAATGAAAAAAGCTGATGCGGCGTCATCGCCCCTTGAAATATATTGCCGCCCGTCAAGTTGAAGGTGCGCTCGAGGTCGAGCGGGGAGAGCACCTGACGGTCAATGACCGACTGCTTGAAGTTCGGCGCGTATTCATTGAGAAGGTCAAAACAGCGGTCGGCGAATGTATCCTTGAGCTGGTCCCAGTGGCCTTCGCGGAGTTGGTACGGGGCATATTGGATGAACATGGACATGATGTGTTTGCCCGGCGGGGCGACTGTCTCGTCCACCACCGAGGGAATCGTACATTCCAGGATCGGGACTTGAGACGGCCGGCCATATTTCGCATCGTCGAAGCCGCGCTCAATGGTGTCCAGGTCCGGACAAATATGAATGGTGCCGCGATGCTGCGGTCCCGTGGCCGATCCGGGACAGGCCTTGAAGTTCGGCAATTCGGAAAGAGCGACATTGATCTTGAGCGTCGCGCTCTCATAGCCGATCCGCCGGACGGCGGCCGCGAAGTCATCGGGCAACTGGCCGGGGCTCATTAGTTTTTCAAAAGTGACGTGGGCGTCGGCATTGCTGGCCACAATGGATGCAGGAATTTCCGTGCCATCGCTCAAGGCCACGCCGGCGGCCCGGCCGTCCTTTACGAGAATTCGCGATACCTCTGTGTTGCAGCGGACCTCAACGCCCATCTCCGTCGCTGCTTTCGCGATGGCCTGGGTTAAGCCTCCCATGCCGCCGCGCACGTAACCCCATACGCCGCGTTTGCCGTTCGTTTCACCCATGACATGGTGGAACAGCACATAAGCCGTTCCCGGCATGGACGGCGCCGCCATCGCTCCAATAACGGCGTCGGTCGCCAGAGTGGACTTCAACTGCTCCGACTCGAACCACCGGTCCAGGATTGTCCGAGCCGAACCGGTCAGGATCTCGATGGCCTCCCCCATGTTCGGACCGAGCCTGCGAAACTCTCGACCGAGCTTGAATAACTTCCACAAGTCGCGCACGCCCAGCTTGAGCAAATTTGGCGGGGTCTGGGCCAGCGTCGGCTCGATCACGTCCGCGACGCGCTCCAGCATGGCCTCGTAGCGCGGATAGTTCTGAGCGTCTTTTTCGCTGAACTTGCTGATTTCGCGCAGATTGAGCGAGGCGTCGGGGCCGAGAAGCAAATAGCGGCCGTCAGGATAAGGCGTGAACGAGGACGGATTGCGTTCGAGCACTTCGAAGCCATGGTCGTGCAGGCGCAAGTCGCGGATGATCTCTTTGCGAAAAAGACTGTTGACGTAGGCCGCCGTTGAAACCTTGAAGCCGGGAAAGACTTCCTCGGTGACGCAGGCGCCGCCAACGAGATAACGGCGCTCTAAGACCAAGACTTTCCAGCCTGCCTTGGCGAGATAGCAGGCGGTTACCAAGCCGTTGTGGCCGGCGCCGATGATGATGGCGTTATAGGGAGTGGTCATAGTGTGTTGCTAGTTTAGCACCTCGGCGGGCGGGACCCGTTCAAGGTTTTAGGCCCCCAAAGCTTCTCAAAATCAAAGGGGGCCAGGCCAAATGCGGGGGCCACCTTTGTCCGACGCTGGCCACCTTCGAGCCCGACGCTGGCCACCTTCGAAGGAGGGACGCCGAAGACAATGAAAGTGCGCAAGTCGGCACCGTGTGTTCAATTATTGATCACCCTCTGGCGCAGTGTTGGCGGGACCAGAGGGTGGGTCACTTGGGCCACAGGGTCATGGGCCGAGAGCTTCAAAAGCCCCGAAAAGGCACGAAAACTCACAAATGCTTTCCACGGGTCTGTTTTCTAGTGTTTTCGTGTATTCTTGGCCACAGTGCCAGCCATCAAAAGGCGGCCGTGTTCAACTGTCTCGCTTCTCTGGAGACAGTTTCTTTCTTGCGGTCATAATGTACTGGTGTACACTCATGGTGGACTTAGCATCGTGTTAAATCACTGAATGCAGCTGCGCTTGAGTGTTTCATGCCGGTTCACTTGCACGTTCATAGCTGGTATTCCCTGCTCGAAGGCTTGTCCAGCCCGGAGGCGCTTCTCGAGCGGGCCGCCGCCTGCGGCTACGGCAGTCTGGCTCTGACCGACACCAACAATTTGCTAGGCGCGCGAGCCTTTGTGGAGCAGGCTGCCCCGCGCGGCATCCGGCCGCTCTTGGGGGCTCGTTTACAGCAGCAGGAAGTTCACTGCACCGTTTTAGCCGCGCAGCGCGAGGGCTATAACAATTTGTGCCGCATTCTTAGCCGTCTGCACTTGTCCGCCGCGCCGGTGAACGGGGGGCGTAAGTCCCCTGATAACTCGACAAAATCAAGGGGCTTACGTCCCCCGCTCGCCTTCCGTTTGGCCGATTTGCTCAACGAAAACGCCGAAGGGCTCCATGTTCTTGTCGATAATCGGCGGCTGGCGGAGCAACTGCGCGAGGCGTTTGGAGCGCGGCTCTGGCTGGAAGTCATCCGGCCCGGACGCTCGGCGGCCCAGGAGCAAGAGCTCCTGGCGTGGGCCAAACGCCTCGGCCTCAAGCCCGTGGCCAGCGCGGCCGCCGCCATGGCGACGTCCGATGCTTATCCCGCCCTGGCGCCCGTGACAGCGGTACGTCACAATACGCTCCTTGATCAACTGCCCGCCCGCTTGCCGGTTTCACCGGAGCACCACCTGGTCGATTTGCCGACCTTTCGCAGGCGGTTTCACGATCTGCCCCAAGCCGTGGCCAACACCGATCTTTTGGCGGAGCAACTGCGGTCGGATGTGTTGCCGCGGCAAGTTATTCTGCCGACGCCGCACGTGCCGCACTGTCTGGATGAAGTCCGTTTCTTGAACCTTTTGTGCGAGCGCGGCCTGCGCCGCCGGGAGCTGGGTCCTAGTCTATCCGCCCGCCAGCGGCTGCGCGAGGAATTGGCGGTCATCGAGGCCACCGATCTGGCCGGCTATTTTCTGGTTGTCCGCGACATCGCCCGGCATGCCCGGCGGCGCGGGCACAGCATGGCTCTGCGCGGCTCGGCCGGTAATTCGCTCGTCTGCTTTCTTCTGGAAATCACTGATGTCGATCCGCTGCGTTTCAATTTGCCGATGGAGCGGTTTCTGCACCCCGGCCGGACCGATTTGCCCGATATCGACCTCGATTTCGACTGGAAAGTGCGCGATGAAGTGATTGAACACGTTTGCCAGCGCTACGGTCCGCGTTACACGGCCCGCATCAGTTCGCATCTCTTTCTTCAGCCGCGTTCGGCTTTTCGCGAAGCGGGCAAGATTCACGGACTATCCAATGTGCAAGTCAGCGAACTGCTGGAATCGCTTTCAACGCCGGTCGAGGGGCTGCTATCGGAAAGCGGGCGAGCGGGGGACGTGAGCCCCCTGATTTCGTCGAGTCATCAGGGGGCTTACGCCCCCCGCTCGCCAGCGCTCGCCGTGCCGCGCGGCTTTCCCCTGGAAGATGCGCGGTGGCCGCGCCTCGTCGCCGATGCTCGCTGGCTGCTGGGCCGGCCGCATCATCTCTCCATCCATCCCGGCGGCGTCGTCATCACGCCCCGGCCCATCGAGGAATACGTCCCGCTCCAGATGGCGCCCAAGGGCGTCATTATCACCCAGTTCGACAAAGACGGCGTTGAATACATCGGCCTTGTGAAGATTGACCTGCTCGGCAACCGCGCCCTGGCGACCGTGGATGAGGCGGTGGGACATGTGCGGGCGGTCGAGGGGCGAGACGAGGATCGAGGATGGAGGATCGAGGATGGAGGATGGAGGATCGAAGATGGAGGATCGAGGATCGAGCCCAAGCTCCAGCTTGGGACCACACTGCCGCGAAGCTCTGCTTCGCCTCCGACTCAACAGAACCCATCGCCATCCTCCACCCTCCATCCTCCATTCTCGATCCTCCATTCTCGATCCTCCATCCTCGATCTTCCATCCCCTGCGGCCGCTCTTCACTTGCTGCAATCCGGCGATACGCTGGGCGTCAACCAGCTCGAATCGCCGGCGATGCGGCATCTTCTCGTGCAGATGCAGCCGCGCGGCGTGGGCGATGTGATCCAGGCGCTGGCACTGATTCGACCGGGAGCGGCGTCGATCGGCATGAAAGAAGTATTCATTCGCCGGCGGCGCGGCCTTGAACCGACGCCGCCCTTGCCTGCGGATCTGGAACCGTTTCTACGCGAGACGGAAGGACTGATGCTTTACGAAGACGACGCCTTGCAAGTGGTGCAGGCGTTAACTGGGCTAGCCGCGCCGGATGCCGACCGCTTCCGCAAGCGCGTCACCAAGCATCGCACCGAGGAGGAGGCCTGGGTGCTCTCGCGGGAATTCCTGGAGATTTGTGCCCGCAACGGCGTCTCGCGGGCGGTCGCCGCCGCCTGGTGGGTGCAACTGGCCAAGTTCAACCAGTATTCGTTTTGCAAGAGCCACTCAGTCAGCTACGGTTTGATCGCCTGGAAGGCGGTTCAGCTCAAGGTCCATTATCCGATCTGTTTCTGGACGGCGGCCCTCAACAACAATCAGGGCATGTATCCGCGCCGCGTCTACGTCGAAGCGATCAAGCGAGCCGGGATCGAGATGCGCCTGCCCTGCGTCAATCGCTCAGCGGGGCCGTTCACGATTGAACGCGGCTCTTCGCAAAAACAGACCCCTCTCCCCCCGCCTACCGAAAAGGGAACCCATGCAAACCCATACGCGGCCGGGGGAGAGGGGAGTTTACGCAGGGAGCGAGTTGCCTGCCCTGGCGCCATCCGCGCCGGGCTGGATGCCATCGGCTCGCTGGACGATGCGGTGAAATTAGCGGTATTGGAAGAACGCGCTCGCCATGGTCCCTACCGCGACCTGGCGGATTTCCGCCGGCGCGTGCCGATAGGTCCCGAAGCGCTGGCTCTCTTCATCCGTTCGGGAGCGCTTGATTTCACCGGCCAGCCGCGGCCCGCGCTCTTCCTCGAAGCCGACTTGCAAGACCGCACCGGCGGCCCGGCCCAGGAACTCTTTCCCCACGAGCCCCTCGACGGTTGGTTGCCCACCGACTACGCCCGATCTGAGCGCCTGCGCGAGGAATATCGCATCCTCGGCTTTCTTCCGGGCCCGCCGCTGATCACGCTCTTCCGCGCCCATCTACCGCCCGACCGAGTTTTCAGCCACGACATTGCCCACCATCGGGGCCAAGTTATTCGTGTCGCCGGCCTGGTGGCGACGGCCCGCAACACCAATACCGACGCCGGCAAACCCATGCAGTTCATCACTCTGGAAGACGAGCATGGCCTTGTCGACGTCACCCTCTTCCCCGGCTCCTGCCCGCTGATTCCCTACCTTACCGCCGGGCCCTACATTGCCACTGGAGTGGTCGAGGAGCAATACGGCGTCCTCTCGGTGACGGCGAGCAAGTTTGAACTGGTGCAGCCGGGCATGGAGGCAGAGCCGGTCCAATGGGAGGAAACCATCCGGTATGCGTCGTAATCAGCGGAGCACGAGAGCGCGGGTGGGCGGAACCGCTCGCTTACATTCGCGGCTCTGTAGATCGCGGACCCCAGCCTGACCTCTTCTTGACAGGCCGGCGCGGAACCATTAGGACGCGGGGGCTGCGGTTTGCGGGTCTAAAATGGAGACGACGTAATGTGGCGAAGCGGCGGAAGATTGCGAAGCCGGTGGGTTTGGCTAGGGATCGCATGCTGCCTTTTGCTGGGAGGCGGCGTAATCGCCTTCACGAAAATGGATCTGGAGCGCTATCGCTCCGATTCTAACCGGCTGCGGAAACTCGCCACGACGGAACTCTCTTCGGCAAACGACACACCCAATCAATCAGCCGGCTGGCCTCAATGGCGCGGGCCCAACCGCGATGGCTTGTCGCCTGAAACCGGCCTGTTGAAGAATTGGCCGGCCAGCGGTCCCCCCGTCGTTTGGAAACAACCCATCGGCCGCGGCTTTTCCTCCATGGCGGTTGTCAACCGCCGGCTGTACACGATGGACGCGGAGACCATCGAACCAGAGTCCGGCGAAACTACACCGGGCGCTAATGAGTCGGTGGTCTGCCTCGATGCCAACACGGGTCAGCAGATTTGGCGGTTTCGCTATGCCAACGAATACGACGAGCGGTTTGGCTCCGGCCCGCGCTCGACGCCCGCCGTGGACGGCGGATTCGTCTATGCCGTGGGCCCTACCGGCATCTTTCATTGCCTCCGGGCTGATACGGGCGAAAAGATGTGGAGGCACGATCTCTCCGAGGAATTCCAGGCCCGTAAGATGCAATACGGCGTGTCGTTCTCGCCGCTTGTCGAAGGCGATCTTGTCTACACAACGCCCGGGGGGCCTAATGGCAACTCGGTTGCCGCTTTCGACAAACGCACGGGCCGGTTAGTCTGGAAGGCCCTCGACGATGTCATGGGTTATAGCTCCCCGATTGCCATTACCGTGGCGGGCGTCCGCCAAGTGCTTTTCTTTACAAACACGGCTCTCGTAAGTCTTAGCCCCGAAGAGGGACGGACGCTGTGGCGCTACCCCTGGGAAACCGATAACGGCTTCAACATTGCCACTCCCTTGGCCTTTGGCGACTATGTGTTCCTTTCTTCGGGCTATGGCAAAGGCTGTGTCTTGTTGGAAATTACGCCGGATTCGGAGGGGTCCCCGCAACCCCATCGCGTTTATGAACACAATCGCATGCGCAACCATTTTTGCACCAGCATCCGCCAAGGCGACCACCTCTACGGGTTTGATCAGATGGATCTGGTGTGCATGAACGTGCGCACCGGCGACATTATCTGGCGGGAAAAAGGCCTGCGCAGCTTCCGCAAGGGATCGCTCGGGCTAGCCGATGGCTGCCTATTCGTACTCGGAGAAACCGGGACGCTGACACTGGCAGACGCAACGCCATCCGGCTATCGGGGAAAAGCCACGATCCGCATTTCGGAAAACAAATGTTGGACCGCGCCTATTGTGGCGGAAGGCAAAATCTATGTCCGGGACGAATCGCAGATCGTCTGCTTGAACTTGAAAGAGTGATAGATCTTTAGACGAATGATTCAAGGCAATTCGTTGAGCGTGTAATAGGCCTCCGGATGTAGCAACGCGTCTCCGTCCGACGCCTTGAGGCCATCGGCGTGCAATTCGTAAATCCTTCCTTTCTTGAGTCCGGCCACAGCCAAGGTGACTTTCTTACCGTCTGCCGACACCTTCACACTTTCGATCTTATCCGCTCGCCGATCCACCTCGGGCGATCCGTAATCGGCATGGTAGTAATGGGTAAAGGAACTGAGGCTGTAGCCGGTTGCTTTTTGGGCGGCGGCGGTGTCGAGGGCCTTGGTAAAGGTCAGGTCGAATCCCTCGCGGGTCAGCTTCATAGCGTAAATCTCAAAGGGCGTTTCTCCTGTGAAGATCAGGCGCTCTAAACCGTAAGGTTTGCCGCCGAGCGAGCCCCAGCCGCGGTTGGTTTCGCCGACATAGAGGCTGCCGTCCGGCCCGAAAACAAGGCGATTGACGCCGCACTGAAAACCGCTGCGAAAGGGAAAACACGCCCCCTGGTAAAGACCGTTGATCTTTTCCAAGGCCACGCGCATGACGATGGAGCGTGCTTGATCGCCCACGAAACATTGACCGGCAAACTGACCGAATTTACCTCCCGTCGTGTCCCAGATCGGTTCGCTGGCCGACTGACCCATACGGCCATAAGGGAACCGGATGCACGGCGGGGTTAGCGGCGGCATGCCCGAGAGGCCGTTTTTGCCCTTTTGCCCGTCGTACATCATGCCGCTCGCGTGTTTTTCGGGGATCTTGTCGGCAAAAGGCGATTGCTTGATCCAACGCAGACCGGCCGGATGGCCATAGTATTCGCCCGGCTTGACATGATGCATTTTGCAGGTGGCCACCCACTCGCCTTGGTTATCTACATAGAAAAGGTCGCCTTCCGGACTGAAGTTGATGCCGTTGGGCGACCGCAGTCCGGTGGCGTAGGGAATGAGTTCTCCCTTGCGTGTGATCTTCACGCACCAGCCGCGCCATGGCGCCCGGGATTGGTGGCCGCCCCCGAAGCCAACGTTGAGCGTCAGGAAGAAATTGCCTTCTTTGTCGCGGGCGGGTCCGAAAGCGAACTCATGATAGTCGCCCGATACGCCGAATGCGTCGCACACAGTGACGTAATCGTCCGCCACATCGTCGCCGTCTTTGTCGACCAGCTTGGTTAGTTCAGGTCGTTGTACGACATAGACGCTTTTTCCGTCGACAAGCAGACCGAGCGGCTCATGAAGCCCGGTGGCAAACCGTTTGTAGGTGATCTTGTCCGCGTCTTCGGCTTGCGGATTGCCGATGAGCCAAATATCGCCTCGGCGCGTGCAGGCCAAGAGTTTGCCGTCGGGACGAAAAGCCAAGCCGCCGACCTCCAAGACGGCTTCGGGCGGGGTCGGCAACGTCGCCATGCGGTAGTATTTCGCCTCGGTTTTGACTATCGGCTCGTTGCCCGGTTTGACGGCGAGCGGAAAGTCTTTATCGAGTTGCCGGCGAATCTTTTCCGGCCACGAGGGAGGAAATTCCGGACGAATGTAAAAGGCGAAAGCGCCATCCTGATTGCCGACTTTGACAAGCAGTTGATTCTTGCCCTTCTTCAATTTGAGCACGGCATGGTTTTGATCGGGAGCGGCCGGCCGATGCAAGTCTTCGGCCACAAGGAGGTCGCCGTTTAGCCAAACTTTGAGTGTGTCATCACTCCCAAGCGAGATGGGCAGCGCGATCGATTCGGGCGCATCTATTTCGTGATAAAGGTATACGGAGACGTATTCACTATTTTCGAAGAGACTCAAGTTATTGATGACGCCGACTCTGAATTTGGTGAACTCCTTCCATTCAATCTTGCCGGTCTTGCCGTCATATTTTTTTTGCAGGTCAATTTGTTTCTCCGGCGGATAAACGGCATCAAAACCAATGTTGAAGGCATTGTCAAATGGGCCAATGTAATGCCACTTACCTTCAAACGTAGGCAAGCCGGCAGCCTTGAGGGAGGCGACAAGAGTGTCCACGCGGTTGGCCTTTTTGATATAGACCGGCTTGGTTTCCGCCTGAACAGCAAATGGGAAGAGGAAGGCAATGACCAAGGTGGCGACAACCGAATTCCGAGCGCTCACAAGAACTCCAGTCGTTTGGCGATTTAGTTAGCTCGCTGCTCCGCGGCGGAATCCGCCGCGGAACGGCGGGCTACTTTACATGCAACACTTCTTTGATAAAGGCCGGTTCATCGCGATAAAGCGACCATGTCTCCAAGTTGAATGAAACCTTGCTGGCTTGCGCCGTCCGAGGCAATCCGAGGATCACTTGCCATTTGCCGTCGCTATGCTGAATGCGCCAGATGCATTTTTCCGACGCTCCAGGAACTTTCAGCAGCAGCGCGCGATCGGCGTCTTGAGGCAGAACGACAACGCGGTCTTTGGCGGCCAACTCTATGGATCCCGACTTCCAATCCACTGAGATAGTCTTGCCATCGTTTTCGAGCATACGTGGTTCACGTCCGCTCTCGCCGGCCATAAACCAGGGTGTCATCCCGGCCGGCACATCAAGCGTGAATTGGCGCTTGAGCCCGACGGCGGACGGCGACAGCAGCGGTTGTGGAAACTCTTCGACAGACACGGCATCGTCCAGCGCCGCTCGCAAGCGGTAGCGAAAGAGGGGCAGGCCTTCCTTGTTCAAGCGGTATCCTTCAAACCGCAATTGGCGCGGCCCCAAGTAAACCTGGCCTTCAGGCACTTGTGCTCCATAGGCCGGGTCTTTTCCTTGTGCGGTGAAATCAGGCGCTGTCACTGATGAGGAGACCAGCAGCGGACAACCTGCCGGCGCCTGGGCGAACCGGGCGCCTAGGACCTTGGCCGGATTGCCACCGCGATCGTTCCACACGGGCGACGCATCCAGAAAATTACCCGACCAGGCGAAGGCCACCCGGCAGGTGGTCGAGTCGAAAGCCAAAGACACGCCTCCGGGATAGCCCACGGCAATGGCATGCGTGCCGGCATCGGGTAGAAAAGTGCGGAGTAGAACTGGTTTATCCCTGACCGCCAGCGCCAGCCCCTTGGGAGGTTCCAGTCCCTCGGGCAGGGGCATATTCTGACCAAGGGAAAGATAACCCCACATGGCTTCCTCTTGGGAACCGACGTGGCCCGCCAGTACCGTGTCGAGGATCGATTTGCCATCTAGGAACACGGTCGGCATGCGGGTGCCCGGCTGCATGCGCTGAGGCTGCTCCATCCAGCGGACGTACCAATCATAACGGACGCGCTGGGTCGTATGAGCCAGATCGGGACCGCGCGTGCCGGTGTTTGGAACCCCCGCCATGTCGTGGCATGAAATGCATCCGAATCCGTTTTTGCCGATGAGCTTCTTGCCCGCGCTGAGGAGTTCCGGCGTCAAGGAGACATTAAACGACTCGTCATTGGCGCCGGCGCCCTCAAGCGCGGCTACCTGTTCCGGCAGATGGCCGACGTTTGCCTCACCAAACTGCGGCATGCGGAGCCCCATCCACGGGCGCGCCCGATTCGCATGCACCAAAACTTCTCGAAAAGCGGTTGTGCGAAGCTTATGGCCGATGCCGGTCAGGGTCGGAGGACTGATGGCTTCGGCGTTGTCGGCCTTCTCCGCCTTGCGCAGTTCCTGGACGAGGGTTGGGGCCAGTCCGCCATCGCCATCGCGAACATGACAGGCCAGGCAGTTAAAGCGTTCCATGGTGTTACGCGCGGCATAAGCAGGCGCCGGCGAACCGGGCCCCCGGGTCCCGTCGGTGAAGAAGGCGCGCAGACTTTTCCGTGCCTCCTCGTCAAAAGAAAAGGCTGGGGCCCTGCCCCGCTTTGCCGCCGATTCAGCCAAACAGCCCGATTGAAGGCTCCCAGGTTTCATCCACTGGTCTAAGGAGGAAGCGTATTGCTCCTCCACTTTCATTTGCGGAGGAAAAACTACGTGGCAATTCACGCAGCCCTTGCTGACCACCAGCTTCTTTCCAAGAGCGACTAGTTGATTCGGGCGAGACTGGCGTGCGAACTCTGCCTGCTTTTCTGTTTGCGGCTCGGTGAGCTTGAACGCAGTGGCGACGGTCTCGGCAGTCGGCTCGGCAGGCAAATCCACGGCAATGTCAGCGACGTGACTCTGACACAAATAAAGCGCGAGCGCATGGGACTCGTGCCCTTGCAGTAAAAGACTGGGCATGCGGCCGCTGGGATCAAAGGCAAGGGGATTGCTAAGGTACTCCGCCAGCCATTCTTGGTTGGTCTTGCTGCCCAAGCCGAAAAGAGGAAAGGTCCGAGGCGCGGGCAAGAAAGACGATTTGGCGATTGAGGAGTCCGGATCATCTTGCGGTTTGGCGTTTTTCTGACTAATGGCGTGGCAGGCGATGCAGCCGAGGCTGGTGAAAAAGCGCTCGCCTTCGGCCGTGTTGACTTTTTGTTTTCCCTCTTTCACAGGCACTTCCGACTTCTTTAGCGGACCGCCGAGCGTCGCTAAGAACACCGCGATCGCGTGGCGCTCGACTTTCCCCGCTTCATCGTCCGTAAACAAGCGCGGCATTAGCGCGCCGGGCCGTAGCTTCTCCGGGTCGGCCAACCAGTGATAGATCCAACCGGGAAAAGCCCGTTTGCCGATTTGGGTCAGATCCGGCCCTTTTCGTGGCACGAGCGCTTTCTCAATGAGACTGGGCGTTCCGGCGCGATGGCATGCTAAACAGTTATGTTCCTCAGCGAGATAGCGCCCTCTTTCGATCTGCTGATCTTTGCCCAGTTGCGCCGGAGCTTTCGCCGGCAAATGTCCCAAAACGTCGTAAGGCAAAGGCTCATAGCGAAACCCTTTGCCTTGCCAGGAAACGTCGAGTTGCCCGCCGCCGACCGGCCACGTAAATTCTGCGATAAGGGCTTGGATGCCCTCTTCGAGATCGACCTCGGCACCTACTTGGGAGGAAGCATTAGTTGATTTAACACTAGCTGCAAGGACTTCCTTGTTGCTTATCCACAAGTGAAAGTTGCCGCTCACCAGGGCGCGAAAGCGGTAACGGCCGGCGCGCGTGATATTGATAAAACCTTCCCAACGTGCCGATCCCCCATTAGCCGCCAACCGCGGATGCGGCGCTTCACCGGCTTTTAGGACGAGAGCGATGGTCGGCTCCAAGCGCGTGTATTGGCCGGGGTCCGGTTTGGCGGCATCCCCATAAATAGCGACCAAGCCCGGCTTCAAATTGTCCGCTTGAACTGGTTCACCCGCACACGCGGGACCTGAAAAGAAAAGCGCGGCAAAAACCGCGATAGCCGAAAAAGCGCGTCTCCGAGCGCGCCTACTCTGCCATGAGATCCAACCCATCAAATCCCCCTATAAGATCCGTGATCCGGACCCGCGCTATCTGCATGGAAGAGGGTTCATAATGCGGAAAAGCGCCAGGCGCGTGGCACGCCCCTGAAGTACTCCGAAGGCGTGACGAATTGCAAGCGAAGCAGCCTATTCTGGAGTGTTATCGACCCAATGAGTACCTTACGGCCAAAGTCGTCGATAACCAATTAAAAAGGGTCGCATTGACATGATCCGGGAACGAATGCCAAGGGAAGCCGGCTCCTTTACGATCCGTCCCCCTTGCCCATCAGATGCTCTTCAATCTGCTGCATGTCTTGGCTCAATTGATACTGTTCGTGGAAAATCACCATTATGTCCGGTCAACCGGCTCTCCAACGTGTCCCAGTCGTCAATGAGTTCTGATGCCGGCGGCGTTGGTTGATTCGGTTTGCATTTATTCGCTTTCTTCCAGTCCACGTCCAGGGCTGCCAGGCGCTCTCTCAAACACGGATGGGAATCGAACCAACGCGTTTGCGCCGACAGCGCCTTCCGGCGCGCCTTTTCCCACTCTTTGGGATGGATTCGCCCTGCGGAAGCCGCCACTTCCGAAAAGATTCGATTAAGGGGCGTGTTGGTGGCCAGATATAAATCGGCGATCCCACTAATCGTCACGCTGGGCACCTGTCCGATCACGTCCATAAAGATCAAGGTCTCGGCTGCGGCCTCCTTCCCGCATTGCTCCGCGCTAAACTTATCGGCGGCGAATTCCTGTTTTCGGCTGTGGGCGGCGTACAGCAATTCAAAAAGACGATGGTAGCCGACGATAACCCATGGCAAAGGATTAAGAACGTTTAACATAATCCAAAACATGGGACTTATCAGAAAAGCAGTCTGCGCGGAAAAGTAGGGTGATTTTGGCTTAATGAGCAAAACGAGATTGGACTCTAAGAGGCGCATGAGCAGACGGCGGCCGTAACGTCGCCGCGAAAGCTCGGTGTCGCCTGCAGCGAAGTGGCCCAGTTCATGGGCGACTATTCCAGCCAGGGCTTCCTGGGAAAGACAACGCAGGGCCAACCCGCCCAACACGAGAACCTTCTCACCGTTACTGTTGATATAGACATGGGCGATGCTGCCCGCATGGAAGCGCACCAAGTCGGGCGCTGGCAGATTGCGGTCCTCGGCAACGTTTCGGACAAAGCGCAAAAGCGCTTTCATCTTCCGGCGCGGCAGGCGCGATTCTAACTCGTCTTGAGGTTGTCGCCAAAAGAGAGCGGCAAGCCCATGGAATGTGCAGGAAAGGAATTACCAGGAAAAGCATGAAGATCTTTATCGGCAAGAAGATGTACAACATCTTCACCATCAAGAAATACTCGATGGCTGCGATGCCCAGCCAAAGCAGCGCCAGAAAGGGAAAGTACACGACCAACAGCAGGCGAAGTACTAAAGCTGTTGCGTTCACGACCTTTCTCGATTGCTCAGGAATAGATTAGGAGGGACAACAGCGGGAAGGCGTGACTCATGGAACGGGTCGATTCTAGGGTGATATGGCGGGACCTTCAAGGAATAAACGTCGATAATCGAGCCGGTCGCGCGCCGGGCAATAACGACACTCTAATGCGGGGCCCCCTGTTCTCCAAAGGCTCAGTGCAAAGCAAAAGAGGTCACGGCTATACGCCGTAACCCCTTTTACTTCAAAATTGCCGGAGACAGGACTTGAACCTGCACTGCCAGTAAAGGCAACCAGGCCCTCAACCTGGCGCGTCTGCCAATTCCGCCACTCCGGCTAGGGCAAGCCTACTTAACTTAAGACCTGACCACCGGAATTGGCAAGCCCGTTTTGCAAACTAATCGTTTAGCCGCGAGCCCCTGAACAGCGCTCAGTAAGATCAGGCGCTGATCAGCGGCTCGCGGCTGAACGAGGACTCCATCGGCTACATCCTGAGAAGCTATCGCTCCTTTGTCTCCACCTTGACGCTGCCCCTTTCCGACATTTCAATGAGGTTCTTAACCTTGTCCCGGTACTGCTCAGGCACCTTATCCACGCTCTCGTACTTGTTGGTCGTGTTGCCGTCCTGAACTTGGATCTCACTCGTCTTGGCCTTTCCGTCGGTCACCTTGCCAGTGACCGTGATGACAAGCGATCCCTCCTGATGGCGCGTGGTAAAGCGGTCATCGGTACGAATGCTCGTGGTCATGATGCCCTTAAAGCCGGCGCCATTGCCGCGGCCGCCGCCAGGAAATCCCGGCGGCACCCCAGCCCCGCCTACACCGCCGGCACCCGGCAAACCAGGAGCGAAACCGCCCGGGGCGCCGGGGAAACCGATATTGGGAACATCCAGCGGAACCCCGCCCGGAAATCCGGGCCCGCCGAAGGCGCGGCCAGGCTGTTGGGCCTTCGCTTCGGGAAGACTGAGGCCCTTGATCGTCTCTTTCTTGCCCTTGCGCAAGACGACTGCGTCCACTTTCGTATCCGCCTTGATCTCGCTCAGGATTTTGCTGCTTAGCTCGGCAGTATTGTCGGGAACCGTCTTGCCGGCGATTTCCAGCAATATGTCATGGGGCTTCAGTCCGGCTTTTGCCGCTGCGGAATCAGGAGTGACTTGTTCAATCACAAGACCTTGGCCTTTCGGCAAATCAAGTTGCTCGGCCAGCGTTGCACTGGGCTTTTGCACATGAACGCCCAGGCGACCTTCTTGAGGATGGTAACCGGGAAAGGCGTGGTCCGCCGCGAGATCAGCGTTGAACCGGACAAAGCCGCCGTTGCCTCCGAACCCGCCGGGAGCAAGGTTGCCGGCATTCTTGCGGAGATCGGCCTGGAGCTTTTCCATTTCCGCCTGCAATTGTCGCAAGGCCTTCTCCCGTTCCAACTGAACTTCTCTTAGACGTTTCTGAATATCGGCAATTGCCGGTGCACTCGCCGCATTGTCTTTTTTGGCTTCATCCTTCTTCGGCTCCTCCTTCTTGGTGTCGTCCTTCTTGGGCTCGTCTTGCTTTGCTTCCTGGCCGCCAGCCGTTGGAGCCGCGTCGACGCGCAGGCCAACTCCGGCCAGTAGAACGGCAAGGGAGAGCAGTCCGCCGCCCGCAGCCAACGACCATAGACGAGAAACACGGCGATCGAGTGAAGTCGGACATCGCAGAAGCATGGTGATCCTCCTATACAAGTCTGAAGAGTATCCTGAAACACCGGTTGCGCCGGCGGGAAGGCCCGGCGCTCGTGTCATTCCCAATAGAAATTGAGCATAATCCGCCCGCGCTTCTGCCTCGGCGGCCGAGGCGTCGGCGATGAATTCTTGACAGAGCCAAACTTGCCTACGCAGCCGCCAAAACCAGGGCAAGTAATAGTAAACGACCTGCCGCAAATTAAACAGAAAACAACTCCAGGCGTCGCGCCGTTCAAGGTGGGCCAGCTCATGCGCTAGAGCCCAGCGCAGCACTTTCTCCGAACCGGTCTTTACTAATCGCCGAGGCAAAAGAATCGTCGGGCGCCAAATTCCACAACTCAGCGGAATACTAATGGAATCCGAGATCAGCAACCGAATCGTTGAATTTGCGCCAGGCGTCAGGTCCCGCAGTAAGGCAAGAACCGAAGCAGGAGCAAATTCGGCCTGCTGCAAAAGCCTGGTCAAAGTAATATGGCCAAGAAGCCAGCGGCCAAGAACAAATAAGGCGCCGGTCGCATAGGCAATCGCCAGCCATTTCAGGGCATCTTGCCAATAGGGCCAGACCCAACTGGCAGACGTCGTCTCCGTTGTTTGGGGGGGACCTTTCGGAGACGCGGCGACAGGACCGGCGCCTGGAGAGGCAACGCCGTTTGAGTTAATGGTTGCGTTCAGTTGACTATTAGGTTCTTCATACGTACCGGTGAGCGGTTCGGGAGAAGCCGTAAAAGCGCTTTCGCCAGAGTTGGGTTCGGCTTGCGAATCCGCTGCAATTGGCTGAGAGGGCGCATCACTAAGAGATTGTTCCGGAATCGGGCCGCTCCCTTTAGCGAGTTCGGAACCGGCATGATCGGCGCTCGTCACAGCAGAGCGCGCCTCGGGCGCCGCTTGATGTATTGGCCAGGCCGCAATGGGCGGCAGCCAGCAGAGGGCCGCCAAGACTAACGCCGCTGCCAGACCCCATTCCGCAAGCCTCTGTTGCTTGACGGGCTGCGCCGAACGGCGCATGAGCATCACAACAATCAGTAATATCAAGGTTCCGCCCGCCGCGCTGCGGACCAGCCATTCGGCCATTGTGCTCCAAGCGGCGAACATGCGTAAGACTCCCCGCTGTTAGCGCCCTTTAATTTGACGCCGGGCGTCGGCGATCATAGCATGCATTTTCTTCAGTTCTTCCGCAGGAATCCGTTCCGATCGCAGCAGACTTTGCACGAGTTGTGAAGCGGCCCCATCGAAGACGCGGTCGAGAAAACGAACCGTGCTCTCCTCGCGGGTAAAGCGGGGCGCGTAAATAAAGGTGCGCCCTTCAACGTGATGATCCACCAGGCCCTTTGTTTCCATAATGCGCAGCAACGTTTGCACAGTATTATGGGCCAGGTCGTCCGCCTGGTCCAACTGGCGATGCACGTCCTTAACGCTGCAAGGCCCCATCTCCCAAAGGACCTTTAGGATTTCCAGTTCCCGGCCGGTGGGAGTCGGTAAATCGTCCAAGGTGAAACGCCTTGTTGCCTAAGAATTAAAGCCTAAGTCTTTAGGTATTAGACGAGTGATTGCACGGCTTGTCAAGGCATTCTAAAGCGATGCCATTAGAATAATGTCCCGCGATGCCAGGTATTACATGTTAGCGGCGGCGCGCCTTCATGAGGCGCCCTTCGATTTTCTTTTCGGAAATGGTTTTGCCAGTATGATCTAGGTCGAGCACTTGGCCCGGGTTCATGGTTCCAACCAAGGTGTGCCCGTTGGGCAAACGATAAGCGGAAACAGGACGGCTAACGGCGGCTTCCCAGGCCACCTTCCCTTCCGCATCATATTCGACAATCTTGTTCGTTCGATATTGAGGCACGAGAACGTGGCCGTTGGGCAGCACATCGATGCTGCCCCCGAGAATCTGCATGGCGTGAAGGGGCACGGAGCTGGTCTCCTTGCCGGTGGCATCCAGGCGTGTGAGCGAGCCGTTGTTCGTAAGCAGGACGATCTGTCCGTTGCGCAGCTTTTGGGCGGACATGACATCGTGTGATGGCCGCGGAATACTGACGACTTCCTTTCCGGTTCGATCCAGTTCGAGAATCTGATTTTGACAGGCGACAAAAGTATTGCCGTTGGGCAACCGTTGGCAAGCCAACGGCATCGGGACGTCTTTCTTCCAAAGGATTTCGCCTTTGAATGTTCGCTCGGTCACTTGATTGGCCGAGTATTCGGTGACCAACACGCGGTTGTTGCCGACGACGTGGGCGTCCATCGGGTAAATGAGCCCTTCAATTTGCCAGCGGGGTTTGCCGTCTCGGCCCAACTCCACAACCTGGCCATCTCCCCGGCCGCGCAAGGATGTGGACACGACCAGCGTGTAGCCGAGGAAATGGGAGTCGACGTCTAACTTGCCTAGATCCACCTTGGCAGCGTTGGCTTTCCACCACCCTGCCCAGGCGTCGTGACATTTCTTGCGGGAAGCGTCATCGCTCAGCATGGTGGTTGGCGGCTTGTCTTCCGCCAATCTATACAGCAGGTTTTCGGCTTCCCATCCTTTGTTGACCGGCAACTGAGCGATCAATTCGATCAAAACCGGAACCGCTTCTTTTTGACCTTGAGGAATTAAGGCTGAAGCGACTTGAAGGCGAACGCTCGGTTCAGGATCTTGGAGAAGCTTCTGAATGGCGGGCATAGAGTCCTTCACACGCGCGCGAACCAGTGCCACGGCCGCTCCCGCCCTGCGCGCGCCCACTTTGTCGGAAAGTGCTCGGACTAATGCACCGTCGGGTTTGCCGTCTGCGACGCCTAGCGAGGCCAGGGTTGAACACACTTCATCAACCGCCTCCTCTTCGGCAGCAGGCAGATACGCGAGCAAAGCTTCAATTGCACCTGAAGGCCTACGAACCCTCAACAAGCGCGCCAAATCGACGACATTGGGCAAAGACTCCTTTTTCTCCAGGTTCTTGAAAACAAGAGCGGCTACATTTTTTGTCTTTTCCTCAGGGCGGGCCGCCTGCCGAACCAGGGAATAGGCGACCGGTCCAAAAGCGGTAAGTTGCTCGATTGCCTTTTGACGGGTCTCGCCTTCTTCATTGAGTTGGCGGATCAATGCAACGATTTCCTCTCGCTGCGTATCCGAAGGTGTTTGTTTGCGAAGAGTGGCCAGCAACCCAGGGCCGTCATAGGTTTTCCACCATTCCTCCCAAGCGAGTTGGCTTTTCTTTCGAGAAGCCTCGTCGGCTTGCACCGAAATCTTGGGCGAAATTTCGCCGCCTAGATCAATAAGAAGGTTTTCCGCCTGCTTGGCATCGGCAAGGGGCATGTTTTCGCCAAGAAGGTCTATGAGGACAGGCACCGTTTGGAGATCGTGATAGGCAAACAGAGCGGCGGCAACCCGGAGCCGCACTTTGGCATCTTTGTCATGGAGCATCTTACGCATCTCTTGTCGCCGACTATCCGACCCGGCATGGATAAGCGTTTCAGCCGCTACGGCTCGCTTAAGCGGCAATTCATTTTGAAGGGCACGTACGAGTGCCGGGTCCGGCTGGCCGTTGACAAAGGCAACGGCCTCTAGGGCTTTGCCGACCTCTTCGGCGACATGACCGTCGTCCGCAAACGGCAGATAAGCGATTAAGGTTTCCGCCGCATGAGGAGGCTTGGTTCGGGCAATCACTCGTGCAGCCGCCGAGGACACCGCCGGACCGGCTACTTTTTCAATGCGCCGCAGGGATTTATCGCAAAGATAGTGGACCTCCGGATCGTCATCACTTTTGGAAAGCCGCTGCCGCAGCAAAGGCACGGCCGGCGCTCCGATTTTTTCCAGTTCCTGACGGGCCTCGTCGCGAACGGAGAATTGATCGCTGGCTAGTTTTTCGACTAGAGCGGCGATCTTCGTGCGGTCCACTTCGGCCAAAGTGCGCGCGCGAAAGAACTGCAATAGGCCGTTTATGTCCGTGGGATTAAGGCCGGCTTCTCTCAGAGTGTCGGCATCGTCGCCTTGCGGGGAGGGCGGGGCTTTGTCTGCACGCTTCGCTTGAATGGAACCACGCGGTTTTTCTTCAATCTGGATGGTTTGCGCGGATGTCCCTTGTGCCCTTTGCATCAGACATGCAATTACGGCGAGACTCACAGCGATGAAACGGCGACTTAGCATGGTTGGGCGTTCCCTCGTTTAGCGGCGAAACGCGCGCGTCACCCTGGAATCGGCCTTATACTCCCACACTTGCTTGCCCTCTCGATTAACCTCGATTGCTCGGTTCTGCTGCATGGAAGTTATGAGCGTGTGGCCATTGACTAAACGAACCGCGGCCACCGGCTGGTCCATGGCCGCCTCCCACACGGCTTTGCCCTTGGCATCGTATTCCACGACCTTATTCGCTTGAAGGAGCGGAACCAAAACGTGATTATTGGCTTGCACGTCTAACCGGCCGCCAAAGGTTTGAATGGGCGCGGCAAAGCTGGCCAGCTCTTTGCCGGATGAATCCATGCGGACAAACTTGCCCTGGTTGACTACATAGGCGATCTCGCCGTTGCGCAGCTTAATCGCCTTCATAAACATGTCGCCGTCCGGGCGCGAGTAGTTGAAGATCGTCTTGTTATCTTTGCTGACCTCAATCAATTCGGAACGGGTGGCGATGAAGGTGTTGCCGTTGGGCAAGCGTTGCGCCATGATGGGTTCCTGTACTTCTTGCTTCCACAGAATCTCATTCTTCCGGTTGCGTTCCGTGACGCGATTGCCGTTATGCTCGCAAACGAGGATGCGGTCGCCGGCAAGCACCTGCGCATCCAGAGGAAACTCAAGCCTATCCAAGGCGAATCGCGGCTTGTTCTTCTCGTCCAGGTCGATGACTTTGCCGTTATCGAGAAGAATAACAAGAGTGTAGCCGAGCAAAGGGGCTGTGCCGTCAACTTTAGCCATGTCCACAGTGTCGCCGTTCCTGGCCCACCAATCGGCCCAGGCATCCCGGCATTTTCGCCGGCTCTTTTCATCGGCTCCCAAATCTATGTGCGGGCCTTTTTCGCCGCCCAACCGCAAAAGTAAGTCTTCAATGGGCCAGGCTTCGTCATAGGGCCGTGTCGCCAGTAGGTCGATCAGGGAAGGTATGGCCTCTTTTTCTTTCAGAGCGGCGAGCGCCATGCCTGCGCGAAGCTGAACCGACGGATCGGGGTCCTTAAGAAGCTTGCGAATGCTCGGAAGTTGGCCCTTGGCGCCCGCCTTGCAAAGAGCCTCGGCGGCCGCGCCGCGGCGGATGGCCGCCTTGTCGGTCAGGGCATCGACCAACGAGGGATCGGGCTTGCCGTCGCGCAAGGCGAGCGCGGCCAGGGCAGCCCTCACTTCATCCGAAACGCTTTCATCCTCAGCTTGCGGCAAGTAAGTCAGAAGCACTTCTACCGTTCCAGGCGGCCTGCGTGCAACAAGGACCCGCACCGCCGCGCCGACAAGCGTGCTGCTGGCCCCGCGGTCGATTTGTCGGAGACACTCTTGGGCGCGGCGCACAATCTCCGGATCCGAATCGTTAGTGGCTTTTTCAAGATAGGGAGTGGCTGTCGAGCCAATGGCCACCAAACCGGCGGAGGCATTTTCCCGAGTCTGAAAAGCATCGTCGCCGAGTTGCTTAATCAGACCGGTAATCCGCTGGCGGTCGGAATCGCCCAAAGTGCGTTTGCGGAAAAACTCCAGCAAGGCGGGGCCGGTCAAATCTTGGCGAGCTTCCTTAAGAACGCGTTCATCGTCAGCGTTGGGGCCGGTTTCATCAGACCGACCGGTTTGCAGAGGCAGCGGAACGACTATCAGCGCCACCCAGACAAGCCAGGCCCGACTCATGAGCAAGTCCTCTATTATCTGTTAGCCGCGAGCCGGTGGCGAGGGCAAGGGCGTGGCCACGCGCTCACCGGCGGCTCGCGCCTAATGGGTCTTCCTTAACGTCGTTGTGCGCGCATCGGATGCAAAGTGTCCTTGTATTCGGAAACCACTTTGCCGGCTTTATTGATCTCAAAAACCTTCTGTTGTTGTTGGCAGGCGACAAGGGTATTGCCGTTGGGAAGGCGGAACGCCGAAGTCGGCCATTGGACGTTGGCTTCCCAAACGACCTTGCCTTCGCCATCGTACTCCGTCACTTTGTTGGAACTGTATTGGGGATACAGTACATGGTCGTTGGGCAAAATGTCGATCTGGCAACCATACCATTGCAACTGGGCAACGCGCGTACTCTTGAGCTGTTTGCCGGCCTTGTCAATGCGGATGTATTCGGCATTTTGGGTCACGAAGGCATACTGACCGTTTTTCTGCTTCTTGGCCTCCAGAATCGTTCCGTTCGGCCAATTATAAGTGAAAACTTCTTTGCCGGATTTGTCGACTTCCATGAGTTGGCTCCGGGTAGCGATAAAGGTATTGCCGTTGGCCAAGCGCTGAAGGCTGACAGGCTGATTGTTGCAGCGATGTTCCCACAGTACTGTGCCCTTAAGATCGCGTTCCGTGACGCGATTGAGGTTATGTTCGGCAACCAGAACGCGGTTGCCGGGCAGAACCTGGGCGCCCCACGGATAATTTAGACCGTCGATTTGCCAACGCTTTTTGTTGCCCGCGCCCAGTTCAACCAGGCTGCCCATGTTGGTATTGGGGTCGATGCACACTAACAGCGTGTAGCCCAGGTAATGGCGGTGGGAAGCAGGCCGGCCTAACACGAGCGAATCGGCCCGTGCTTTGTACCAATTGTCCCAGGCTTCTTTGCATTTCTTGCGCGCGTCGGCAGTATTTTCAAGAGTCGGCGTGGGCGCCGTTTCGCCGGCCAACGTCCGCAAGAATTCCTCGGCCTGCACGCCTTGGTCGTAAGGCCCTTCACCCATTTGCGTGATAAGGGCTGGGATGGCTTCCTTGTCACGGGCATTCGCCATGGCCAAGGCGGCACGGAGTTGCACGACCGGATCTGGATCGCTCAACAACTTCTTGACCCGGGCACGAAGGCTTTCGCCGCCCGGTTGGCACAAAGCGTCGGCCGCGGCCGCGCGGCGGGACGGGGCCTTGTCGTCCAATGCTTTCACGATGGCTGGATCCGGTTTGCCGTCGCGGAACGCCACCGCTACGATCGCGCTTTGTACTTCCTGAGCTAAGTTCTCATCTTCGGCGAATGGCAGGTATCCCAGCAAGGCTTCCGCCGCGCCTTCCGGTTTATGCAAGGCCAGCAAGCGAGCGCTGACCGCTGAAGCGGCGGCCGCCTTTTCCTTGCCGCTTTCCAGGCACTTACGAATGCGCTGGCAGACCTCGGGATCTTGATTGTTGAGATTCTGCCGCAATAGCGGCACGGCCGCCTCGCCTAGCGCCAATAGATCGGCTTCTGCTTTCTCTCGAACTTCAAAGGAATCGTCGCCTAGTTGCTTGATGAACGCGATCACTTTATCCCGGTTGCTATCGTCGAGCGTGCGTTTCCTGAACTCCTGAATCAGCTTGGTGCAGTCTTTGGTGCTCTTCCACCAAGCTTCCCAGGCTTCGCTGCACTTTTTGTGAGCGTTTGCATCATCGCCGAGCGCCGGAAATTTAGCGGCCTGCTCGCCGGCCAAGTTAACCAGGTAATCTTCCGCTTGCTTGGCGAGGGGCGTCGGCAGCTCGGCCAGGAGCTTGATAAGCGTGCCCACGGCATTGGGATCGCGGAATTGGGCCAAAGCGAGAGCGACGCGCAACCGCACTGCGGGCTTAGGATCTTTCAGCAGCCTGCGCACGGGGACAATCATGTCTTCCCGCGCGCCCTGGCACATGGCTTCGGCGGCCGTGACCCGCCGCAAGGAAATCGGATCGTCCAAGGACTTGATAAGCGCCGGGTCCGGCTTGCCGTCTTTAATGGCGATTTGAGCGAGTGCGCCTTTGATGTCTTCGAGGACGTTGTCGTCCTCCGCAAAAGGCAGGAAGCTCATAAGAGCCTCGGCAGCGCCTTCGGGTTGGGCGTTGGCCAAAAGATGGGCCGCAGCAGCAGACAATGACGCGGAGGAAGTGCCCTCCAGGAATTCCAAGCAACGTTGGGCTTGAGCTGCCACAACCCTGTCGTCCGGATCACGGACCGCCTGCCGCAAGGGCAAGACCGCAGGTGTGCCGATGCAGATCAGTTCCGCCACGGCCTTGTCTCGTGCTTCAGGAGAGGGCGCGCCTAATTGTTTAACCAGATCGCTGATGTGTTCGGGGCTGGCATCCGCGTTGGCCCGCTTTCGGAAGAACTCGAGCAGAGCCGGGCCGTCCGTCCCTATGCTTGCCGCCCGCAGGGTCTGCTCATCCGACAAAACCCCTTCCGCATCCGCTGCCCATAGCGACAAGAAGGGAAGGAATAACGACAAGCTCACAATCGACAGCCCGAGAACTAATCGAGACGGCATGGCAGGATCTCTAAATCAAGGGTGACAAATAACAACAAGAAAAATGTTGAGCGGTTCGAGCCCTAACGGGCCGTTGCACGGTTGCCAATCGCTATCGCCGCCGTACCATGGTGCAGCGGAAAGCCTCCTTGGCTTCCCAGACCACCTTGCCGCTCTTATCGAGTTCCACCGTTTTGGCCGATTGTTGGCTCCCAACCAGCGTGTTGCCGTTAGGCAGGCGATAAACGCAAGTCGGCCATTGAAAAGTCGCTTCCCAAATCTGTTTGCCCGTCGGGTCGTATTCAACCACCTTGCCGTTGTTGTAAAGGGGCATGATCACATGGTCGTTATTCAGGATGTTGATGCCGCCGCCCCACCATTGAATGGGGGTCGTCGGCGAGCTCTTGAGCTCCTTTCCTGTCGTGTCCATGCGAATATAAGTGCCTTGATTCGTCACGAAGCCGATCTGGCCGTTCCGGAATTTGCGGGCCGCCATGATGTCGCCTCCGGGCCTATTGTGCGACCAGATTTCCTTGCCGTCGCGATCAAGTTCCAGCAATTGGTTGGTGCCCGTGACGAAGATGTGACCGTTAGGCAGCCGTTCAAGCCCGCGGGGTTGATTCACGTTCTTTTGCCAAAGAATGGCATTCTTTAGATCACGAGCCGTGACCCGCTGAGCGTTTTGCTCGGCGACGATGATTTTGTTCGGCGAGATGACCAGCGCGTCAGTGGGGAATTGCAAGTTGTCTAATTTCCAGCGCACCTTGCCGCGGCCGTCAAGCTCGACAACCTTGCCCATGCGATTGCGTTGATCCCAACCTTCGACGATTAGGGTATAGCCCAGAAGACGATCGGCGCTGTCGAACTTGGATAGATCGACTTTCGCACTGTTATCCTTCCACCAGGCGGCCCAGGCATCCTGGCATTTTTTGCGCGCCTCTTTGTCTTCAGCAAAAGCCTGGGAAGGCGCTTTGTCTTCGGCTAGGCGGAACAGGTCGTCAAACACCTGGTCCGCTTGGTCTTTGTTCACTTCCGCGATCAGCCCGATCAAGGTCGGCACGCCTTCCTTATCACGAGCGCCCAAGAATGCGCGGGCCACCCGGAGCCGAACATTGACATCGGAATCCTGCAAGAGCTTGCGAGCCGCACCGCGGGAGTCCGCGGGCGCAACTCGGCAAATCGCCTCCGCCGCCGCAGATCGGCGCGTGGCGCTTTTGTCTTCCAAAGCCTTCATCACTGCCGGATCAACTTTGCCATCTTGCATGGCGACTGAGTTGAGAGCATTTCGAACTTCCTCGCTCATCGACTCGTCTTCGGCCGAGGGCAGATAGGCCAGCAGCGCTTCAGCGGCGCCGGGCGGCTTGCGCAGGGCCAGCAACCGGGCCGCCACAGGGGGCAACGACGGGTCGGCGCCTTTCTCCACTATTTCCAAGCACTTTTGAATTCGCTCCTTGGCTTTGTTTTCGGCCTTGTTGGCGGCCTGGCGAAGCAAAGGCACGACTCCGCTTCCCAGAGCGATCAAATCAGACAATGCTTTGTCGCGGGCGGCCGAACTTGGATCGACGAGTTGCGCGATCAACGCCTCCCCCTTTTCCCGGTCCGCTTCGCTCAGGGTGCGTTTTTTGAACTCTTCAATCAATAGCGGACCCTCGGTGGTCTTCCACCACGAGGCCCATGCCTCTTTGCGCATACGTCGGGCGACGGCATCGTCCCCTTTCGGCGTGGTCACGGACCATTCGCCGGCCAACTGAGACAGGTATTCCTCGGCAGCTTTGGTTTGATCCTGCGGCATTTCGCCCAGCAAATTTATGAGCGCCGGGACAGCGTCCAAATCCTCGAACTGCGTCAGTGCCAGGGCAGTGCGCAAACGAACGCTGGGTTTGGGATCTTGGAGAAGCTTGCGAACCGCCGGCCGAGCTTCATTGCCGCCGACTTTCACTAAAACGGCCGCGGCGTACGCCCGCCGCATGGGTATGGGATCATTGAGAGCCTTGAGGAGGGCCGGATCAGGTTTGCCGGAGGCCGCCGATACTTCATTGAGCACGTTGGCGATTTCCTCGGCAATCGACTCGTCTTCCGCGTAGGGAAGATAACCGAGAAGAACCTCAACGGTGCCCGCCGGTTTGGAAGTGGCTAACAAATGGCAAGCTGCGGCAGTGATCATCGTTCCTGCTGACCCATCCATCGCTTGGATGCACTGCTTGGCCATCCCGCCGGCTTCCGGGTCGTCGAGATCGTTGGCTACCTGGCGCAAAGCCGGCAAGGCCTGCGTACCCAAAGCGATGAGTTCGCCGTACGCTTTGTCGCGCTTGGCCGCGTCGCTGTCGCCCAATTGCCGGGCGAGTTCAATGACTTTATCGCGGTCTACTTTTAGCTGGCTGCGTTTGCGGAAGAATTCCAGAAGAGAAGGCCCGTCCGTTTGCAGCTTGGCCGACTTGAGCGTCTGCTCCTCCGGGCTTAGCACCGGCTCCTCGGGCTTCGCAGGCATGGCGCCATCTTTATCTTTCGGCGCCGCCTTGTCTTTAACTGCAACCGGCGGCTTCGCTTTGGCTGCCGGCTTTTTGTCCTTAACGACTTCCTCCTTGACATCCGGCTTGTCCTTGGGAGGGTCTTTCTTCTCGACAAGCGGTTTATCAGTGCCGATCTTGTCGGTTTCTTGCTTCTTTGCAGGCTTGGCCTCGGTCTTCTTGGTTTCTTGCCCGCGACCAAAAACTAGGAGGTTGATGCCAAGAAGGGAAACGAGCAATAGAGCAACGCGAAACGAGCGCATGGCGGCATCCTCGCAGAGTTTACCCCAATCAGGAGACTATTATCATAACGACTCGCCACGGCGGCGGGACGAAAAATCCGGCCTATGGGAAAAGCGTAAGGCTTACAACGGTTGTCCGACTCGATTTTTAACTATCTTCCCAAGATATGACGCGGATTGACGTGCCAATTAACAGCCTTGGAATGATGGACGGAAGGCGGCAGACTTGGCGGCATCAGCGCGACGATGCCGCCCTGTCGTTGGCGGACCTTCGGAGGAGAGCGCCTCAAGGAGCGTGATAGGCAGCCAAACAAAGGCGGCCAACGTGTTGGCCCCCTTAGTCCGACGTTGGCCACCTTCGAGCCCGACGTTGGCCACCTTCGAGCCCGACGTTGGCCACCTTTGAAGGAGAGACGCACAAGACAACGAAAGAGCGCAAGTCGGCATCAGATGTTCAATTATTGATCACCCTCTGGCGCGCGGGCGGTGCACCACAGCCTCATCACTTGGGCCAGAGGGTCACGGTGGCCAGGTCGAACCGCTGGACCGCTTTCGTCCGACGTTGGCCACCTTGGAGAAAGACGCTTAGAGCTGCCGAAAGAGCGTATGTCTCTTGTTCCCACGCGCAGCGTGGGAACAAGAGACGATCCTCCATCCCGATCCCGAACCTCCTCACGGCAGGTTAATCGTAATCTTCAATTTCTTTCGCTGCTCCGTGAGGGCGTTTTGAATCATGTCGTCAACGTAGAAATCGTGGACGGCATTCTTGGTCTTCTCGTAATCGGAAGGCTGGCCCGGCTTGCGCTCCGTGACCATGATGAGATGCATGGCAAGCTCCGTAGCGACCACGTCGCTGATTTGATTAACTTCGAGCGCATAGGCAGCCTTGGCAAACGCTTCTTCGACTGTGCCCTTGCGGGCGAAAAAGCCGAGGTCGCCGCCCCGGGAGGAAGTTTCCGATTCGGAAAACTTCTTGGCGGCGTCGGCGAAAGAAATCTTCTTAGCGACGATGTCCTGCCGGATTTTGAGCAATTTTTCACGAGCTGCCGTGCGGTCGGCATCGGCGGCGGTCGGCGTCAAGCGCACGGCGATATGGCTCGCTTTCACCAGGGCGCCATCAAAGAAGTCCTTGTTTTCGTTGTAATAGCGCTTCAAATCGGCTTCTTTGACACGGCTTTTGATATAGCCCTCCAGCAGGAGACCGTTCATGGCATTGCGGCGCATTTGCTGCTCGGATTGGCCGGTTTCCTTGCTCAGGTCGGCCAGAGTCTTTCCTTCCTTTTTGAGGGCGGTTTCCATCTCAGCCAGGCGCTTGTTGAGTTCTTCCTGAGGCAGGCGGGGGGCATTTTTTTGTAGAAATTGCTCCAGCACAACGTCGTCGATGAGCTTATCCAGAGCGATCCTCTTGATTTGCTTGCGTTGAGCTTCAGTAGTTTCGGGAGGCAGGGGTCCGCGCGCCTTGATGAGCGAATCCACCTCAGCCATGGTAATCGTCACCCCATTGGCGACCGCGACGGCCTTGGACGCCGCGGCGTCGCCCTTTGCCGGCTTGCCTTGCTGAGCCACAACCCCATTTGCCAGGATGGCCATGGCCGCCAAACCGATGCCGTACCCGATTTTCCCCCGCATATTCCGCCCTCCGGCTAGACAATTCCTGCGCCTTTGTAAAGAGAATCGGCCGGGCCTTATAGCGGCTTGCTGTAGAGTTGAGGAGGGCAAAAATGGGCAGGAAGTTTGGCGAGGGTCTCCCGACCCGCACGACAGAAAAAGGCCGTTGGAGCGCCGTTTATTGGAGAACAAACCTGGGAAGCGAACCGCAGCGCCCAGCACAAAATGCCTGCGAATAATGGCTGGAAATGGCTGGACGCACTTTTTGCGAGATAGGGCTATTTCTTTGTCCGTATAATAGATAAGAGATGCCTCGCATTCTTTTGGATGGGATTGCCGATTATGGACCAGAGGAAATCACCCACACGGGCTGGTTATCACCGGCCGCTGATGATGGCCATGGTGATGGGCACGGCCCTGTCAGGCATGGCCGCCGGCGCGGCCACAGCCGGTCAAGCGCCGGATATGACCCTTCGCGCCGTCAACGACATGAGTCGCTATTGCACGACTTGCTGGCGCAATGCCCGTTTGCAACCGGATTTGTGGGCCGATTGCACTCAGGAAGTGTTTGGCCGGTTGCTGGAACGCTTGCCGGCCGACCACTGGAATCGTGTCCTTCAGGACGAGGGGGAGGAACGACGTGAATTCCTGCGGGCGATCGATACCGTCAAGAAACGCACGCAGCGCTCCAAGAAGTTCTACTCGGCTTCACTCGATGATTTTGCCGACCGTCGCAATCTCGAGGCGGGCCAGTGGAACGAGGAACGCGAGACGGTCCGAAAAGCGGCCGAAGAAGTGCTTAGCACCCGTCAACAACAGATTCTGAAGTTAAGCGGCGAAGGTTGGCCGGTAAACGCGATTGCCAAGCAAATGGGCGAACGGGTCGAACGCGTCAGCGACGAGAAATACAAGGCTATTCGTAAATTGCGCGAGCGCGTGGGGGCGTGATTATTTTCGCCGAATCCGCTCGGCTTCGGCGTGAACCTTTTCCAGTTCTTTTTCCAATTCCAACAGCATCTGCTCGCGGGGCATGGCGGCATAGCGCTCGGAATCGAGAGGCTTGCCCACCGCGACGCCAATCGCGCCTCGCGTGGCCGGCATGAAGAGCGGAGAGAAAAGAGGCCAGGGTCGGGTGCGAGGCAAGGCGTCGAACGCGCCGGCAATGCCCACGGGCACGATTGGGCAATGGGTCCGTTTGATGAGCAATTGTATGCCCGGCTTGAGCGGCTGTATGTTTCCCCGCCAGGTGCGCTCCCCTTCGGGAAATACCAGGACCGGCCGACCTTCCTTTAGTTTTTCAAGAATCGCTTTCATTCCTTCCTTGGCGATGCCTTGCTGATCGACGGGCACCGTATTCAAGCTGCGCAATAACCCGCCAAATAGGCGATTGTTAAACAAGGTCTTGCGCGCCAAAAAGCTCAAGTGCCTCGGCGAGGCCAGGCCAACCGCAAGAGGGTCAAGGAAGCTCTGATGATTGGCGATCAGGAGAACGGGCCCGCTCTTGGGGAGATTGCGTTTGCCGGTATAGCGCAAACTAAAACCCAGCGTGAGCACCGTCATCGCTATCCAATAAGCCATTTCATACCAGGCGTAGCCGAGGGCCTGGCTGACGGGCGACGGGGATAGGTTGGCGGCCGCGGCAGGCGCAAATCGTTTCGATAAATTGCCGTTTGAGGAAGGCATGACAAAGTTGGCGGTGGAGGCAGTGGGCGGGGGAGTCAATGTCGAGACTGGCATCGGCGGACTTCCTTTTCCATGAGATCGACCATGTGCTTTAAACTAAGATGCGTACTATCTAAAAGCTGGGCGCCCACAGCCGCCACCATCGGGGCCAGATCGCGAGCGGTATCACGGCGATCACGTTCTTCCTGAGCCCGGAGAAGGGTTTCGAGGTCCACCGATTCTCCCCGGGCCGCCATCTCTTGTTGACGACGCCGCGCGCGCTCCACAGGATCGGCTCTTAGAAAGAATTTACAGGCTGCCTCGGGAAAGACAATTGAGCCTTGGTCCCGGCCTTCGCAAATCATATCGCGCCCGGCGGCAATTTGTCTTTGCCAATTTACCAACTGTTGGCGAACAACCGGGCTGTCGGCAATCGGGACGGTAGCGGCGGTCACTGCGGCGGTGCGGATCTCGTGCGTCACATCCTCGCCGTTCATCAAGACCTTGCCTGAAGGGAGATCAAGACGAATTGTCGTCAATAGATGCGCCAAGGCGGCTTGGTCGTCCAGATCAATCTGGGCGCGCAAGGCGGCCAGCGCCACAGCCCGGTACATGGCGCCGGTATCCAACACTTCGAACCCCAAGCGCTGGGCCAACGCCTTGGCGGCACTGCTTTTCCCGGCCCCCGCAGGACCGTCGATTGTGACGATCATGGCCCAATTCCAATGTCAAGGCCGCGCACAAAAACGCCGGGCAGCGCCCGGCGGAAAATTGGTCCAGGTTTTCATTGTCCTTGTAGAGTCGCTACGATTTGGCGTTACAGCGGAAACACCGTGATTGTCATCGTTTCATTAGCCGCCACTTGCCGAAACTTCTTTATCCCGGAGATAGGAACTTCATAGGTGAACGACCCAGCCGGAATGCGAATTACAGCGGTCTGGCCCGGCTGCACGGGGTATGTTCGGTCATTCACAATGACGTCAACTGGCTGCGGATAAGTGCTGACGACTTTGACGGTTCCTAAGCCCAGTGCCGGTGCACCCTCGGCCGGGGGTGAAAACGCCGTCCGCCGGGAGCCATCCGGGCCAACGACTCGATCCAGGCCGTCCTTCATTTTGCCGACCTGTTTTTTCAATTCGCTAATCTCGGCCTGCATGCTCTTGACCCGAACGTCGCGGTCGAAACGCAGCTCTTCAATTTCGCGTTCCATCCGATCAAGGCTGCCCAGCGACTTGTTGATGCCCTCGAGGAGCCGTTTGATTTCAGCCAAATCCTGCTTGTCTTTATCCAGGGGTTTTTCCGGATCGACCGCCAGAACCGGGGAGGCGGTCAGCGCTGCGGCTAGGACGGCATTCAGGCCTAGGAAACGCCAGGTGCTTCGCATTGGTTTAATCCCTCGATGGACGTCAGGGGCAGTATGGTGAAATTTTAGGTTAATGGCGCAATCGGCAAAAAGGCAGGGACGAGTCGCTCCCTGCTAAAGCAATGCCATCATTGAGATTAGAAAAGGAACGGCCGGCTTGCAAGCCAAAACCGCCGGTTCCGTTTTTTTGACCTGGTGCGGTTGTGCCGATCGCACTGGCTGGCGCGGCGCTGGCGGGGGGATGGGGGATGGAGGATGGAGGATGGAGGATCGAGGATCGAGGATCGAGGATGGCGATTCGGTCTATCGGTTGGGAGGCGAAGCAGAGCTTCGCGGCAGTGCGTGCCCAAGCAGAGCTTGGGCACGAGGAGGTTTCGATCCTCGATCCTCAATCCTCCATCCCCGCTCTAATTCTCCTCGTACTGGGCAATGCGGTTGACGGCTTCGTCCATTTCATCTGCCATGTCGCCGGCCAGTCGATATTGCATGAGGAAAGCATCCTCGCCGCTGTCTTCGTAATAGGCTCTCAAGACGCGAATTGCTCGAAATCCCTGTGAGCGGAAAAACAACTGCGCCGCCAAGTTCGTCTCGCGAATTTCAAGCGTGATTCTCGTGCGCCGGTGGCTCGATAGCTTGCTAACCAGCTTCGTCACCATTTGCACGCCAACGCCCGAGCGTCGAAAAGCGGGTTGAATTGCGAAATTCAGCACATGAAGCTTCGTCTTGTGCAATTCGTAGATCATGAAGCCGACAACCTTTTCCCCCTGCTCGGCCACCATGCCGATGCAATTGCGTTGACGCAGGCAGCGCAGAAAGTCCTCTTCGGTCCAAGAGTAATCGAAGCTGCTCTGCTCGATTTGCAGGACCTCGGGCATATCGCGACGTATCATCCAGCGGATGTGGACGCGGACTTGCTCTTTTTCGGTTCGACTCGTGCTCATTTCGGCCTCCTCCCCCTCGCTTCGGCGCGCGAAGCTCCCTCCGTGGGTGCGCCACGCTTCTGCTCACGTTCCGGATTACCAACGTGCGGCTACGCAAAAGATGGGTCTACCGAGATGCTAGCGTGGGAAGGCCAAACGCCTCCTATCGTGGTCCACATCGCCGCCGGATGGTAACAAGGCTCCCCCTTTGACTCAATATCAGCTAGCTGCTGGTGATCGGCAGTCGATTTCCCGCTTTCAGCCTTGGAGTTTCGACAATCCCCCACTTGCCCACCCTTTGTGGCCAACGGCGCCCCTGGAAGCCCGTTCTTTTTGCTTCTCTCATCGGCCGCCATTCCTGGCCGCCCCTAAAGCGGTGGCCCGTGTTTTCCCAGAATGAGGCCTGGGATCAAAACCGCGTTCCTGAGTTCTTGATTTCGGAATGGTGCTTTAGCAAGTCGCAAGGATTTCCACAAGGCTGATGGCCGGCTTGTGAAGGGGATGACTTTAAATGGGGAATCCCTTCCCCTGACGGCAGCCGTCGTGGCTGCCATTGCCAACCCTGAGCGGGGAACGCAATTCGAGGTGTAAGGTCGGCAGCATATCCAGCCCCGGCTCTTCTAGCAAACAAATTACTTGCGGAATGTTTAATAGTTTGGTCAGTGGTCAGTGGTCAGTGGTCAGTGGCCAGTGGTCAGTAAATGTTCAGTACATAAAGGAATCGTCTTTTTGCCTTGCAACTAACCATTGACTACTGACCACTGACCACTGACTAATCTCCATAAACATGCGTCCCCTCCTCGCGCGTGACGGGGTTTTGGAGTTGGTCGCAGGAGATTTGGGCTTTGAAGCGCCAATCGCCTGGGCGGAGTCCTTTGACACGGACGTGGTATAGGGCGTTGGCATGAGCCGCCAATTGCGGCAAGGGCTCGAAGGTCACTTGTTGCTTTTGTAAGCGATTCACGGTCGGTCCGTCGGCATTAGCTGCCGTTAGTCCATCGGGCAGCTGAGCCAGAACCGACAAATTGGTGCACGGTGCGCTGCCCTGATTGACAACGCGGATTTCGTAATCCGTCTCGGCGCCTACTTCAAGCGGGTTGTCCTTGACTGCCACTTCAAGCGTGAGCCCGGCCGCGCCGTCAATCCGCACCGCCGTCGCTGCCCGTGCTTTCAGGCCGCGATCCGCTTGCACGAGAGTTTGCAGTACGCCTTCACCGGCGGCTACGCCGCGGAGCCGGATTGGCACGGTCCAGGTCTGCCCGGCTGACAAGCTGCTTCGAGACCATTCAGGCAGCCGCGACGCTGTCCTGTCAACTGAGCTTTCGCCTAAAGCCGGCTCCAGGTTTAACGGCAATGCTGTCGTGAGCTTCAGCCCGGTCAACGGAATGGCGCCGGTATTCGTGACTTCCAAGCGATATTCATTCTCTTGAGAGACAAGGCTGCGCGCCGGTCCTTTGACTTGGACCTGAAGCGATCCCTCCATCACGATGACAACCACTTCCGCCGAAACTGCCGGGCAATCATCGGCCTGAACGCTTATGGAGTTGATTAGCCGCCCTTCTTGAATCGCCTTAGCGACTAGCAGGTATGTTCGCGATTCGCCGGCTGGAAGAGTGCCCGCATCCGCCTCAATGCGATTGCCGGATGGATGCTGCAATCCTTCACTGAGCTGGGCTTCCAGACGCAAATGGTTGGCCGGACCGGTGCCTGTATTGCTGACCTTTATTTGAATGCGTGCCGTGTCCCCCATGCCAAGGGCTTCGGAAGCCGTCGCTGCAACGATCAACTGCGCCTGGGCAATGCGCGTTTTCAAGCTAGCGGCCGTCGAGAACGTCGCCCGCGCGCTGGAGATCACCTCACCTTCGGCCGGAGGCATTAATTGAATACGGATGCGGCGGTCCACGCCGGCAAGAAGATTGCCCAGTTCCCAGACGAGTTGGCCCTTTTCGTGCGTGGGTCGCGGCTCGATATTGAGATACCGGACTCCGGGCGATACAACTTCAGCGACACGGACGTCGTACGCCGTTGAAGGGCCATTGTTGTGGACGACTATCTCATAGGCATAAGCCTGGCCTAGGGCGACCGAAGCGGGGCCAACCACTTCCACAGTAACGGCAGCAGTTTGCGGCCCTTCCGCCACGGGCAATGAGGCAGATAATGCTGCCACAGGAGGCAAGGCGGGCGGAGCGGGCAAACCGGTGACGTCGGATCGGCTAGCGCTTTGCGGTTTGAGTTCTACACTGTCGCCCCGTTGTCTAACGTCATTGGAGACCGGCACGCTTGGCACAATAAACATTGCCGGCTTGATTGCTTCAAAATTGCCGGCGGTCGTGTGCAGTAGCGTAGGGGCTTCTTTTTCAGCACCGCCGGACGGTTCCTTGGCCAGATCCCGAAGCCGAAGCCGTTTAGGCAGTGCTCGAGGAGGCGGATAAAGTCCATCGTCCGGCAAAGGGACCACGGGCTTGGTTCCCTGTTGCTTGGGAATGGAAGGCACGCTCTGGTCAAGCACGGGTTCATCGCGCGGCCCGGTCCCGATCATTTCCGGATCCCGTTTTTCCAGTGCCGTGACGGTCGCCTTCGGCCTAGCCGGCTGCGCCGACGCAATGACTTTGCGGGTCGAGTCTGTGCCGTCTCCCTGGCCAAGAACTTGACTGACCCAGCAAGCCAGCGCGATTCCAAGCATCAGGAATGCCGTATTCAGACGGCGACGCTGCACAGTGGTTGTAACCTCCCCCGGGAGCGGTTGAAGATGGAGGATCGAGGATGGAGGATGGAGGATGGAGGATCGAGGATGGAGGATAGAAGATGGCGACTCTCCATCCTCGATCCTCCATCCTCGATCCTCACTCCAACCAGCCCGCTCTCACGCATCCAGACTTGCCCGCCCCCGATACTGCTCCACAGGATATTTGTCTTTATTGCGGGCCATTTTGTCGTTGATGGCGTCGCTCAAGTCCAGGTCCAATGCATTGCACAGCGAGAAAAGGCAGCCGGCTACATCGGCCATTTCGTCAGCGACGGCCCGCCGCTTGGCGGGTTCCTGAACCATTCGCTCCGATTCCGCGTTGTCCACCCAAAGAAAATGCTCTAGAAGCTCCGCGGCTTCAGCAGCCAGAGCCATCACCAGGTTCTTCGGGCTGTGGAACCGTTCCCACTGTCGCTCGGCAACAAATTGCCGCATCGCGTCCCGTAAGCTTGCCACCGTAGTTGTTGCGTCCGCCATGGTGAAAATCTCAAAGGCACAAGCATGGTGCATAATTGCTGCCACACCCGCTCGGCCAATGGGCCGAGCCGGCTAGCGCTGCAAACGAGCTTATTCACTAGAAAGAGGCCGCACTATACCGGCAACGCAAGTGGTGTCAAGGAGAACTGGGGTTTCCCCAGATTCGCGCCGGCTCTTTGTTTATGCGAAACGGGCTAGCTCAAGCACCATTGGCACGTTGTGCCAGCCGTCGGTACAATTCCTGCGCGGCAATCGAACGGGTGGGAGATCAGCTTGTATGCGCGTCGGCATTGGACATGACACCCACCGGCTTGCGGAAGGCAGGCCCTTGGTTCTGGGCGGTTTGCGCATTGACCACCCGCGCGGCTTGGTGGGCCACAGCGACGCCGATGTAGTCTTCCATGCCGTCACCGACGCGCTTCTGGGCGCCGCTGCATTGGGAGATATTGGCGATGCATATCCGGACACCGACCCGGCGTACAAGGACTGCGAGTCCAGTTTCTTCATCCGGGAGACGCTGGTCCGCCTAAACCAAGCCGGCTGGCACGTCCTCAATGTGGATGTAATAATCTTCGCCCAAGAACCAAAGCTTGGCCCGGTTAAGGCCCGCATTGGCAACAACCTGGCTTCTCTTCTTGGGCTGGGGAAGGACGCCGTCAATGTGAAGGCTAAGACCGGTGAGAATGTGGGCGCTATCGGAAGAGGCGAAGCAATAAGCTGCCAAGCCGTTGTCCTGATTAACAAAATCGAAACCTGAGCCGGGAAAAGGGTTCCCCTAAACTCCTTCTTGAATTTACTGAGGTGATGAATGGCCCTTCGTGTCTACAACACGCTCAAACGCGAAAAAGAGCCGTTTGAGACGGTCCATCCCGGCAAGGTCGGCATGTATCTCTGCGGGCCAACGGTATACAAGCCCAGCCATCTGGGTCACATGGTTGGACCGGTCATTTTCGATACGGTCAAGCGCTACCTGGTCTACCTGGGCTATCAAGTAACCTTCGTCGTCAACATCACAGACATCGACGATAAGCTGATAATCGAAGCCGCTAAGCAACAGACGACAGTCAAGGACCTTGCCGAGCGCGTTGCTGTCGATTATGTCCGCAATTTGGAGCGACTCAGGCTAACCGGCATAGATTCCATGCCGCGCGCAACTGAGCACATAGCCGAGATCCGACGCCTGATCGAAGGCTTGATCGCCAAGGGCTTCGCTTATCCGTCGGGCGGCGATGTTTACTTCGATGTTAATCGGGACGAAGACTATGGCAAACTGTGCAACCGCGATCCTGAGCAACTTGAAGCCGGCGCCCGCATCGAGATCAGCGACCGTAAGCGCAATCCCGGCGACTTCGCCCTCTGGAAATGCGCCAAACCCGGCGAGCCGAGCTGGGAAAGCCCGTGGGGCGCCGGCCGGCCCGGTTGGCACATTGAATGCTCGGCCATGAGCATGCAGATTCTGGGTGAAACCCTCGATATACACGGCGGCGGGCTAGATTTGCAGTTTCCGCATCATGAAAACGAATTGGCTCAGAGCGAGTCCTACACCGGCAAGCCGTTCGCGCGCTTTTGGATGCACAACGGCTTGATGAAGACCGACAACGCCAAGATGTCCAAGAGCAAGGGCAACGAAATCGTTGTCACGTCTCTTCTTGAGCGCCATGCCCCCGAGACGCTGCGATTTTTCCTGCTGGCTACCCACTACCGGCGGCCTATCGACTACAGCGAAGACCGACTTCTGGAAACCCATCGAAGCCTCGAAAATTTTTACCGCTTTTTCGAGCGCTATGAGCGCATCACGGGTCACACCTTCTTTGGGCTACAAGCTCCGCCAAAGCGTGGTCCGTTCGACACCGGCGACACCAATACCGAATTTCTCGTTGAAGTGGGCCGGCATCGTGCGGCGTTCTTGGAACACATGGACGATGACTTCAACACCGGTGGCGCGATTGGCGTTCTTTTCGAGCTGCTGACTGCGCTCAACCGTTTCGCCGATACTCGACGACTGGAAGAAGACAAGAGCGACGCCGTTGCCCTAGAGGACTTTCGGCGCAGCGTGATCGTGTTGAAGGAGCTAAGCCAGATTCTCGGCATCTTTCACGAACCGCCGCAGACCAAGAAAGCCGGCGATGATGGTCTTGTCAACGGACTCATGCAGTTGTTGATCGATTTGAGAGCGGAAGCGCGCAAGGCCAAGAATTTTGCCTTGGCCGATCAAATCCGACAACGGCTAAGCCAGTTGCAAGTCACCTTGGAAGATCGGCCGGGAGGGACGGGGTGGCGGAAGGGATAGCGGAAGACTCTCCTCGGCTCTTCAGCAAATCGCGGATCTCGGTGAGAAGCTCTTGTTCCTTGGTCAATGGGGATGGTGCAACAGCGTCCTGTTTCCTGGCTCTCATGATCCAGCCTACAAACTTAACGATAAAAACGAACAGCACCAAAGAGACGATCAGGAAATTGACCACGTCAGCAAGAAAGAGGCCATAGCGAATGGGTTGGCCATTCAAGACAAGAGTCCACTCCTTGTAGCTTTCATCTCCGGGAAAAATGGCGCCGATCAGCGGCATGAACAGATTGTCCACCAGCGATTTCACGATGGCGCCGAACGCCGCACCGATGATGACGCCGACGGCCAAATCTATAACGTTTCCCTTGAAGGCAAACGCCTTAAACTCTTCCAAAAAGGAGACGGCCCTCTTGGTCGGCTCCAGCTCGGCCATTCTTTTGAGCGGATCCATAGAAACTCTCCCACGCCAGGATGCAACCGAAGGCTCGAATTGCTATTGGTCGGATGCCCCGGCTACGGCTTTGCAGGGCTGGAACCAGAAGTTCGTCATCGATTGCCGCCAGCCGTTAATGCGACTGGGCGATTAAGCCGAGAAATTCCGTCCTTGTGACATGATTCGTCTTAAAAGACCCTCGCATGGCGCTTGTCGTACATAGGCTTCCGGGCTTGCGGACGCCACGAATCGTCATGCAGGAGTGCGACGCTTCCATGACAACGCCCACGCCTCGGGCATCCAGTTCCAGCATAAGCAAATCGGCCAACTGTTCTGTCATGCGTTCTTGGACCTGCGGCCGCCGAGCCAGCACTTCAACGACGCGCGGTATTTTGCTCAGGCCCACAATCCGGCCGTTAGGCAGGTAAGCGACATGCGCCTTGCCCCGAAACGGAAGCAGATGGTGTTCGCACATCGACTCGAAGCCAATGTCCTTCACCAAGACCATTTCATCGTACTTTTGGGTGAACGTCTTTTGCAGCAGCTCCCGCGGGTCTTTGTGCAAGCCGGAAAACAATTCGGCATACATCCGGGCAACACGGTCGGGCGTTTCTGCAAGGCCTTCGCGGTCCGGGTTCTCGCCCACGGCCAACAAGATTTCGCGTACCGCGGCACGAATCCGCGCGTGATCGACTCGGATAGAGTTTGGACTGCCGTCTGTTTCAGCAGGAGCATTGGCTCCACTGGCGATGGGTTGGGTCATTTAGACGGTAACTCCACGGTTGCGAAAGGCTACTCGTTTTCTAGGCGGGTTGTGCGCGCCAGTCAAGCGCAGCGGGTTGAGGGCTGGCAGGGCAACAGCACTCCTGCGGACATTCACGATCCATTCGGACGCCATATCCACGGCAAGCCATGGGCATGGCGCCTCCAATTACGAATTGCAACACTATCGAACCGCAGTTCCTTAGAATCCTCCAGTATGAAGGCTCTAGTCATCACGGCGCCTGGTATCCGGCCGGATTACCTGGGTTGCTACGGCAGCGACTGGGTCGATACGCCCAATTTCGATCAATTGGCGGTAGCGGGCATTGTCTTCGACAATCATCACGCTGTTCAGCCCGATAGCGAAGGCGCTTGGCAAGCCTGGAGGTCCGCGGTCTGCAATTTTCCTGCTTTGCATGCCGACAGCGGAGCCAGTCCATTGTCCTTGCCGCCCGATGTAGTAACTCAGCTCAACGCCAACGGCGTACCCACTCACTTAATTGCCCATGCTGCTCAACTGTCCTCGCAAGATCTTGGCCAAGGCTGGAAAACCTTTCGACCGTGCGATTCAACGGATTCGCTTTTGAAAGCGATCCACAAGGGCATCCTCCAGTTGGCGAAAAAGGAAAACGGGCTTCTCTGGGCGGACATTCCGGTCTTGCTCCCACCCTGGCAGATTCCCGATGATTTTATCGCCGGCTATTTTGGAGAGCCGGTGGATGATGATGGCGACGAAGGCCAGCAGGATGATGAAGACGCACAGTTGGTCCCTTTAATCGATCCTCAGCCAGGTGTGTTCGATTCGCTGGACGACCAACTTCTTTTACGACTTCAGCATACGTATGTCGCCGCACTGACCTATTTGGACGCGATTCTAGGGCAAATCTTGGAATGGCTGGCCGACGTTGATCCTGATGATAAATGGCTGCTGATTGTTACGTCGCAGCACGGGCTTTCCCTGGGCGAGCATGGGCTCATTGACCCAGCTCGCCCGTGGTTGCATGAGGAACGGATCCATGTGCCTTTGATTCTGCGGCTTCCCGGCAGCGCTCAAGCCGGTCGACGCGTATTCGCGCTTACGCAATCGGTTGACGTGCCTAGCATTCTGCTTGAGGGTTTCAACCTCCCAGCATCAGGCATGCAGGGACACAGTTTGCTGGCATTGGCTAACGGCCGGCAGGAGCCCATTCGGCGTTATTCTTGCTCACGCTGGCAATTAGGGGCCGAAGCGGAGTTGGCAATAAGGACGCCGAATTGGAAACTCATCCTGCCCCTGGGGGAGTCCAGCAAGCCGCCTTTTAGGGAAAGGCAACTGTACGTCAAACCCGATGATCGCTGGGAAGTCAATAACGTCGTGCAGCATCATTTTGAGTTGGCGGATGAATTGGAAAAAGACCTTAAGGAATTGATCGCCAAGTCTGTGAGGCCCCCGTTTCCGGGCAAGCTCGAATTACCGTGATCTGAGCCGCTTTCCGGTTTCGCCAAGTTTAAACCCCAATTCGGAAAGGTTATACGTCAACTCAGCGGCAATAAGAGCAGGCGTTCCCTAGGCGTTGCGGTTTCGTTTCATTTCAACCCTCGGACACCCCTCTCTTAGGTGTAGGTTTGTTGAATTCTCGGCCAAGAGTTCGCCGGTTTTGACCTCGGAGAGGTCGCAGCCACTAATTGCTGTAACGCCTCCGGCGTAAAGATTTGGCGCTGCGACGCCTGCCGGGGCCCTCCGGGGCCAATGGAAAAGCCTACACCTGTAAGGCCCGTAAACCGGGCTTAACCAGGCGGCCACGTCATCGGGCGGCCGCCCAAGAGGTGCATGTGCAAATGCGGCACCGTCTGGCCCGCTTGTTCTTTGCAATTAATAACCAACCGATATCCTTCTTCGAGCCCGAATTGCTTGGCCAAAATGGCCGCGACAAGGTGGAGGTGGCCTAGCAATTCCCCATCGGCCTCCGTGATTTCCGCATGGGTGGCAATCACTTTGTTACGCGGGATGATTACCACGTGAACCGGCGCTTGGGGATTGATATCCCGAAACGCCAGGCACTGTTTATCCTCATAAACAATGTCAGCCGGGATCTGCCGGTCTATGATCTTTTGGAAGATGTTGGTTGGCATCATGGTATTGGTCCTTGTTCGTTGTTCGTTGTTCGTTGCAAAAACGAAGGCTTATTTCATCCTTACATCGCTAAAGACTTCTTACTACCATGACAACGAACAACGAACAACGAACAACAAACAACGAACAACGAACAACGAACAAACCGCAATGACTTGGATCATCGGCATAGACGAAGCCGGCTATGGACCTAACCTGGGCCCGCTAGTAATGTCGGCCGTCGCCTTTCAGATTCCGGAGGAAGTCGAGGAGCTGGATCTGTGGAAGCTGCTGCGCGCAGCGGTGCGGCGTCCCGGCGAAGAGGATGATGGCCGCTTGCTGATCGAGGACTCCAAGTTGGTCTATTCCTCGGCGCGCGGCTTGTCGGCTCTGGAATACGGCGTATTGGCAGCCGTGCCCCGGAAGGGAAAGCCCGCAAACCGTTTGTCCGAAATTCTTCAGGACCTCAGCTCCACGGCGGTCCACGAAATTGAACTGGAGCTCTGGTATCACGGCAAGACTGCCGTACCAGTTTTGACGGAGTCGGAAACGCTGGCGACGGGATCTCAACTTTTTGCCGACGGTTGCCGGCAAGCCGGCCTCAAGCCCGGACTGGTGCAATCCGTGATCGTCTGTCCGGCCCGGTTCAACCAACTCGTTGATTACTATGGCAGCAAAGGGGGCGTCCTGGGCCATGGACTAAGCCACCTATTGCCGGCTCAGGTTAACGCCTGTACCGACCAAGACAGAATCCTGTTCTTCATTGATAAGCACGGAGGCCGCAACACCTACGCGGCTATGGTGCAGCATGCTCTTTCGGCTAGCCTGGTCCTAACCCGCGAAGAAGGAATGGCCCGCAGCGTATATACGGTTCACGGCTTGGGACGGGAAGTGCGCCTGGCGTTTCAACCGCGCGCCGATGCCGAGCACTTCTGCGTGGCCCTGGCATCGATGGTCAGCAAATACTTACGCGAGCTTTTGATGATCGAGTTTAATGAGTTTTGGATCGATAAAGTGGACGGCTTGAAAGCGACGGCCGGCTATCCCGGCGATGCGGCCCGGTTTTTCGAAGCCATTCTACCTGTCGTTAATCGCTTAGGCATCGCCCGGGAAGCGATTTGGCGATGCCGGTAGTCAACTCTTTGGTTTCGCGCTTCCAACGCCTGCCGGCCCGAAACAACGAATCAGTTTTCCTCGCTCGTCGAAGCCTGGAAGCAAGTCAGCTTTTTACTGGTTCGATTTCACTGTTCTCATCCAGGGTGATGCTGCTTAATTCACCGTTCTTCTTGGTGAAATGCACGGTGATGACGACGATGTCGTCCGCCGGCACGCGGTCGGTCGCCAGACCGGTGGCCAAGTAATTCACGCTGCGGAAAGTGCCCTCCGTCTCCGCCGGCCATTCACCGGAACTGCCCACGCGTACGCGCTGCTTGACGCGAATGCGGTCCCCCGGCCTCAGCTCGTTGAGCAGTTTGATGAGAGCGGGATTGAGCGTGCGCGTTGCCGAGCGCAGGTCGTGAGGCGTCCCCGAGGATGGGTTCAAAGGATGTCTCCTCCGGCCGGGGTGCCGCGAACCAGCGCGATGCGCCCCGTTCGGGCCAGTTCCATGATTCCATAAGGACGCATCAGGTCGATGAAGGTCTCGATCTTCCGTTCCGTCCCGGAAATTTCAATCATTAAGTTTTCCGAGCTGATGTCCACCACCCGGCCACGAAACATCTCGACCAGAAGAACGATTTCGTTGCGTTTCTCCGGAGCCGCGGTGACTTTGATGAGCATCAAGTCGCGCTCGACGAAGTCCTCGCTGCTGATGTCCTGCACCTTGACGACGGTGATGATCTTATCGAGCTGTTTCCGGACTTGCTCCAGTACGCCGTCATCCCCGTGCACGACGAAGGTTATGCGCGACAGATCCGGCTTCTCGGTCTCGCCCACCGCGAGACTGTCGATATTAAAGCCGCGCGAGGCCAACATGCCCGAGATGTGGGCCAGGACGCCGGGCTGATTCTGTACCAGGGCGGACAACACATGCCGCATAGTACCCATCCCATTTAGCGGTATCAGAGTTCACAGACGATCTTATGTATGGGAGGACGCGACAACAACCGGCGTGCTTTAACCTGTTCAATAGCAAGCGTTTAGACCGACGCATAGAACAAGAATATGGACCAATAGATAAAGGCATACCAGATTTTGGGATGGGTCAAAAGCCATCTTACTGGGAGCGCGGGGAGTTGCGCCGGTTGCGGGCAAGCGAGACAGTTAAACACTGCCGCGTTTTGATGGCTGGAATCCTAGCCACGAAAATACACCAAACCGCTCAAAAACAGACCCGTGAAAAGCATTTGTGGGTTTTAGTGTCTTTTCGTGGCCTTTGATACTCTCGGCCAATTCGAAAGGTGGCCAGCGTCGGCTTCCAAGGTGGCCAGCGTCGGTCGAAGCGGGCCACGGGTTTGGCCTGGCCCCCTTCGATTTTGAGAAGCTTTGGGGACCTAAAACCTTGAACGCGTTCCCGCCCGCCGAGGAGCTAAAACTTTGTAGGAGGCTGGCATAATCTAGGGAGAAGCAGGGCATGGCAATTGCACATTTTTCTAGGAGATTTCCACTAAAGCCGATTCGCATTCAAGCTTGGAAGTTGACCTGCTCACCTTTGATTGGCAGTCAATTTCCCATTGTTTTCCGGAGATTGAAATTAAAGGTTCCCGGGACGTGACGAATGCGATAGGGCGAAAAGCCCAAGGAGGCCATCATGCAAGTCAATGAAGTCATGACCCCAGGCGTTGAATGCACCCAACCAAACGCCACACTTCAGCGAGTGGCTCAAAGAATGAAGGAGCTGAATATCGGGACGCTGCCGGTCTGCGACGACGGCGGGCGTCTGGTAGGCATGGTTACGGATCGCGATATAACGGTCCGCGCGGTTGCCGACGGCCGGGATCCGCGCACTTGCCTCATCCGCGAGGTAATGACTCCCAACATCGTTTATTGCTTCGAGGATCAAGATGTTGCCGAAGCGGCGGACCTCATGATGGAGAACCAAATTCGCCGTCTGGTGGTCCTCAATCGCGATAAAAAGTTGATCGGCATCGTATCGCTGGGCGACCTAGCCGTAGACACCGGCGATGAACACCTCGTCGGCAGCGCCTTGGAGGCGGTGTCGGAGCCGGCCCAGCCAATGCGCTAGGCTAGTACTCAATCGCCGCAGGACGGCGCGATCGCCCATTGCCCTTTTCGGAACTATCGAAAACGGTGGCCCATGAATAAAGCGACGGCACTGAACAGCAGGGAAAGTGTAGTCCACGTTGCGGCAGGCCCGCTTGACTTGGAAGGGAGCTTGAGCGTGCCTGGCAAGGCACGGGGGACGATTCTGTTCGCCCATGGCAGCGGGAGCAGCCGGCATAGTCCGCGCAACCGCTACGTGGCTGAGGCGCTTAACCAAGCGGATTGCTGATCGATCTCCTTACCGCCGATGAGGAGGCAGCGGATCAAGTCACAGGTCTTATCCGCTTCGACATTAGTCTGCTCGCGGACCGGCTGACCGGTGTCATTGGGTTGCTGACAAGAAATCAAGAAACCGCAAATCTGCCGATCGGGTTGTTTGGCGCCAGTACAGGGGCCGGGGCTGCGTTGGTTGCTGCTGCAAAAAGCCCCGTCGACGTGGCGGCAGTGGTCTCGCGCGGCGGCCGGCCGGATTTGGCGGGATCGGCACTTGGGCGGGTTCGGGCCCCGACTCTGCTGCTTGTTGGGGGAAACGATGTTCCGATGATAGGTATGAATCAGGAAGCCTTGGCGCATCTCGCAGCCAATGAAAAGAAGCTTGTCATTGTTCCGGGAGCGACCCACCTCTTCATGGAGCCCGGAGCCTTGGAAGAGGTGGCGCGGTTGGCGTCAGACTGGTTTGAGCGCCATTTGGGACAGCCGGCGCCGTCCCATCGGATGGATTGCAGAGGTAGTTCCAATGAGGACTAGGGTTCTTTTATCTGGGACGCCCGCGTCGCCTGAATTGGCTGAGTCGCTGCGCCCTTTGGCGCGGCCCCTTCAATCAGCAAAGGATCTTGACCCGCTCCTCGAACGCATTGGCGACGCCCACTTTGTCCTTTTGGGAGAGGCGTCCCATGGCACGTCCGAGTATTACACTTGGCGAGCTACGCTTAGCCAACGGCTTATTCGAGAGAAAGGCTTCTCTTTCATTGCCGTGGAAGGCGATTGGCCGGATTGCTACCAAGTAAACCGCTACATCAAAGGGCAGCCCGGCGCGGGTGAAAATGCGCGCGAAGTGCTGGAAGGCTTCGAGCGCTGGCCAACCTGGATGTGGGCCAACCAGGAAGTCGCGAATTTGGTCGAGTGGCTTCGGCGGCATAACGAAGACCGCTCGGAAGAGCAGAAAGCGGCTTTCTATGGACTTGACGTCTACAGTCTTTGGGAATCCTTGTACGCCATTATGACTTATCTCCATCGCGTCGAGCCTTCGGCGCTGACGGCCGCTTGGCGGGCGTTTCGGTGTTTTGAACCTTATGGCGAAGACGTGCAGGAGTACGCCCGGGCCACGCGCTTGGTCCCAAAATCCTGCGAAGACGAGGTGGTCGCACTGCTGAAAGATCTGCGCCACAGGGGCGCTGCGCACCGGCCCGAATGGCGAGAAGCTTATTTCTTGGCCGAACAAAATGCCCTGATCCTTAAGAACGCGGAGGCTTACTATCGGGCGATGGTGCGCGGCGGACCCGATTCATGGAACATCCGCGACCGCCACATGGCCGATACTCTAGAACGCCTTATGAAGCATCATGGCTCGGGCGCCAAAGCAATCGTCTGGGAGCACAACACTCACATTGGCGATGCTCGCTTCACCGACATGGCCGATGCAGGCATGGTCAACTTGGGCCAGCTGATTCGCGAGCGGCAGAGTTCCGCGGGCGTGGTGCTCGTAGGCTTTGGATCATACCGGGGCAGCGTCATTGCCGGCAAACAATGGGAAGCTCCCATGGAGACCATTCCGGTTCCCGCCGGCCGCGCCGGGAGCTGGGAAGATGCTTTGCACCACGTCGATGCGCGGGCTCATTTGTTCCTCTTTTCGGAAGCCGCCCAAACCGATCTTCTCTTGGAACCGCGCGGCCATCGGGCAATCGGCGTCGTCTACCATCCCGAATATGAGCGGCACGGCAACTACGTGCCTACAGTCTTGCCACGCCGCTACGACGCTTTTCTTTTTCTAGACGAAACCCACGCCTTGCACCCATTTCGGGTCCGCCAGCGCCGGGAAGGGGAAGTGCCGGAAACCTTTCCATCAGGCGTGTAGGTTTCTTGTGAACAGACCGCAATAGAGGAGGCATTCGGGCACGAGGTGAGATGATGCTATTCCGAGACCGAAGAGATGCAGGTTGGCAATTGGGTGCGAAGCTCACGGCCTATGCGAACCGCCACGATGTGCTTGTCCTGGCGCTGCCCCGGGGCGGAGTCCCGGTGGCATATGAAGTGGCCCGGACATTGCGCGCTCCTTTGGACGTTTTTCTGGTTCGCAAGCTGGGCGTGCCCGGCCGCGAGGAATTGGCAATGGGCGCCATCGCTACCGGAGGAGTGCGCGTGCTCAACGAAGAGGTGGTCCGAGAGCTGCGTATTCCGGACGAGGTAATCGCAGCCGTAGCCGCCGAAGAGGAGCAGGAACTGAAACGGCGGGAACAGATTTACCGTGGCGATAGGCCCCGATTGGACGTGCGCCATCAAACCATCATTCTGGTGGATGACGGTTTGGCCACCGGGTCTTCCATGCGGGCGGCTGTTGTTGCTTTGCGCCGCCTGGGACCCGATTGGATAGTCGTTGCCGTTCCTGTGGGAGCGCCGGAGACCTGCGCGGAATTTCAAGGGGAAGCCGACGACGTGGTGTGTGGGCGGACGCCGGAGCCTTTTTACGGGGTGGGCCTCTGGTATGACGACTTTTCGCAAACGACCGATGATGAGGTCCATGGCCTCCTTCAAAAAGCCGCGCAGCAGCAGCCCCTGATTCACCAGGAAGCCTAACGAAGTAGGAACGCAAGAGAGGGAAAATGGAAGCTTTTTGATCAGTCTTATCGTGAACGGATAAAGAAAGGAGTAAACAACATGTCTACCAAGAACAAAGGTAAAAACGGCAACGGCGCCAAGACGGAAAATCAAACCAACGAGTCCCGAAACCTGCCGACCCAGAAGACAGAGAGTTCGCGGTTGCAGGCGTCGCGGATCGAGCACCACCCAATGACTCGATTCCGAAGAGAAATGGATGCCCTCTTCGATCGTTTCTTCGGACCCTGGCCCAGCCTTTTTGATTCGCCCATGGCGCCCGCCGATTGGAGCGGTGGATTGGACCGCTTTTGGGACGTGGACATCCAGGATACGGACAAGGATATCCTTGTGCGAGCGGAAGCGCCCGGTTTGGAACCGAAAGACTTCGATATCAACGTCACCGGCAATACGCTGACGATCCGGGCTGAACACAAACAGGAAAAGCAAGAAAACCAAGAAGGATATCGCTATTCGGAACGGCGCATGGGCCAGTTTCACAGGTCGATCTCCTTGCCTGCAGCCGTCAAAGCAGGTGAAGTCGAAGCTCACTATCGCAACGGAGTTTTGGAACTGCGCCTGCCTCGCGCGGAAGTAGCCCAGCGGCGGCGAATTGAAGTCAAATCATGATTTGCGCAGGTGCGGTCGCCAGAGAGCGTTCGCAAGGGCTCTAGGCGACCACACTTGTATCTCCCGATCAAACCGAGATGATATACATCCGCCATTTCCACTTCGGCTATTGCGGCAATTGCCTACTTGGCAGATTTTAGTTGATTTTTGATCTCTAAGGGTTTTAATGTGACGCCGGGGCCTTACCGGCGAAACCCCTAGCGTTCGGGCCTCGACTGCGCCTCTTTTTCACTAAGCAACCTTGGGTAATCCTCATGAGCGAAAGGAGCAAAACATGCCCAAACTACGACAGGAAGTTCGTTCCCGCGGATTTACTTTGATTGAACTGCTCCTGGTGATTGCGGTTGTTGGAATCTTCATGGGGTTGCTTGTCCCGGCTGTCTTCAAGGTTCGTGAAGCGGCCAATCGCGTTCAGTGCACAAATAATCTCAGGCAGCTGGGCATTGCTCTTGTGCAATGCCAAGATAAATACAGGAAACTCCCGCCGGCCGGCGGCTATTTTCCGATGGCGCCGCCTGTAGCTGGATCAGATCCCAACAGCATTAATTACTATACTCCTCCAGCCGTGGAAGGGTCCGTATTCTACTTCCTCTTGCCATTTCTCGATCAGGAACCGCTTTACAACACCGTAGGGCGTTGCTCGACCAACGGCATCTATTTGCCGGCGCCCAAGGTCTTTTTGTGCCCCTCGCTATTCACGGTCGGAGATGACAACGTGGTTGATATGGGAGGATGGAAGTGCGCTCTGTCGAATTATGCGGCCAATTTATACGTCTTTGGCCAGGACGAGGATGATTCCTTGCCCAGTTGCCGCCAGCGGGCGGTTTTTCCCGACAACTTTAAGAAAGGCCTATCCAAGACCATTCTCTTTACCGAGCGCTATGCAGCCTGCCCGGACAAAGTTGCTGGGCGTAATTCCTGGATGGCAGTTCGCAATGATCCGAATGGACCTAATGGCCCCAGGCCGACCGCCCCAATCTTTGCCTGGGACGCCACGAAACCGCAGCCACTCCCTCAAATTCGCCCTGCTCTTGCCCAGTGCGATCCTCTTACCACTCAGGGTGGACACCGCACCGTCATAATGACTTGCCTGGCCGATGGGAGCGCACGCGGGGTTTCCGGAGACATCAGTCAAGCGACGTGGACGAGTGCCATCATCCCAGACGATGGCCGCCCGCTAGGCGCTGATTGGTAAGGCAGATACTTCGCAATAATTCACTATGGACGTCAGCATGCGGAGCAGGTCCGCGCCCCTCATTAGGGCTGCAGCCCCAGGCTGAGCGCGTAGTTTCGGCGAACGTCGGCGGCAGGTTGTTTCTTATCCACATTTTCCCATTCCCGGGCCGCCTGGCTTAAGCAAGCTGTGGCGTCCTTGTGGTCGATCAAGGCGGCGCGAAGTTGCTTTACGAGAATACGGCTATGTTCTGTCTCATCTGGGGTCCGCAGCTTCAAGACCGGGTTTTTCATGCCGGGATGAGTCAAAGTTGTCCGGACGGCGTTTATGAGCCCGACCGTCTGATCGGGATTGAGCCCGAACCCATACCAGGTCGTTGGAGTGCGAAAATGGTCGCTACGCGTCACACCTCCCCCATACTGCGGATCCATGACGATTTGCAAAGAAGTCTCCCTGTTGCTAAGTTCGCCAAGCAAGCCAAAGGCGGCGTTCGCGTCTTTGGCCTTCTTTAGAACGGCAGCCACATAGCCGTTCGCTCCTAGGTAAGGAACGCGGTTTCCCTTGGGGGAGTCGATTTTGTCGCCGGATTGATATTCGAAGTAGCAACCGGCGCCCGGAATAACGCAGATCCCGAATTTATCCTTGATTGATTCACTCTTCTGAAAGCGCGGAATCCAAGATGCTTCGGCCAAGCACAGCACGGCTTTCCCGGTTTGAAAAGTTTCTTCAGGATTAGGAATCCTTGTGCTGGGTCGGTACTTCTCGAGATCTTGAAGGAATTTCAAGGCTTGGACGAATCCCGGGCCGGCAATGCGGGGCTTGGCCGAGCCTAAATCGTAATGGAAGGAAAAAACCTCGGCCTGATCTCCGGCGTTTTGAGTATCTTGCTCGAAGGCGTGCCGAGCGTAGCAGGCGGCTATCCGATAAAACTTCGACTCCAATTCGTCCTCATTGCTGGGTAAAGGCGGCAAGACGGGGCTCGTATGACCGGGTTGCAAGTTGTCGCAAAAATAATCGCATATTTCGTGAAATTGTTCCCAGGTGCTCGGCGCGGCTAAGGGATGATGGTATTT
>JBJMQT010000015.1:0-48798 GCA_045802525.1 Gemmataceae bacterium | reverse complement strand
GGAGCCCTAGACAGATCAGTATTATGACTGACCATGTAGTCAAATGCCTGGCTCTGTAGGACTTTAGCGGATAGGCCATATGAGGTCTCAAATTTATGCTTTCAAGTGCCTTTTTCCGAAGACCGTGATGCGTCAGGATCGTTCAGCGATCTACCCAATCTTGGAGAAGACCTCGGATACCTTTACTGTCCGTGCTGACCAGGCCGGGAAAAAGCTGCCCGCAAATGCCGTCCCGCCGCCTATCGCGGGTCCCCACCACCAAGCGGCTAACGGGATTTCGAACTTGCCGAACCAGCCAATCGGAAATGGAATTCCACCGATTAAGTTGTTTATCAGCAAGTAAAAGCCGCCGGAACTGAACAAGCCGGCCAAGACCCCGACGAAGAGCGCCTCGCCCAATACCAGGAACAAGATGCGGGACGGACTGAACCCCAAAACTTTCAAGACCGCCATTTCCGTGCGCCGCTCGCGGACCGAGATACTGATCGCGTTGGAAATGACAAGCGCCATCGTAACCAGAATAGCCGGGACTAAGAGCCAGCGCATGCCCCAAAGGAGATCACGGTAGGCATCCAGAAACGATGCGACTCCCGACGAGGCCGTGTCGCATTTGACGGCCGGGTTGGTGAACAAGCTCGATGACGATATTTGCTCGGCTAAGCGCTCAAAAGAATTCTTGTCCTCCGTTTTCAAAAACATAAAGGTAAGCGCCTTGTCGGCTTGCGGATGTCTTTCGCCTTTGTGGTCACGGGCATACCCATCAATGGCATCCTGTAGGTACGCGATGTTCATGACCGCACTATTCTCATATCGACCAGTCGGCAAGGTTCCGCAGATCTCAAATTCCAGGTCAATATCCACGTAGTTTTGGCAAAAGAGCTTAAGGCGATCGCCGACCCTTTTGTTGAGGAGCTTTAAGCGTTCCTTGCCAACCATGATGCGTTTTTTGTCGGCTTTCATCTTCTTGATTGAATCGAAGAGGATAGCCAGGTCCGCAGGGCTGAAGGTGTCGACGTCGTCCATCATGGTCGGGAACTTTTCCGGATCCATGCAGAAGAAGAACATGAAGTTTTCGCGGGTGAATTTGCCTTTTTCTAAAGTGCCGATGTAAAAGGACCAGGCCATGTTGTCTTGCGGGTGAACGTCGGTTGGTGTGCGGGCGCCGCCGTCGGCTAAACCGCGTGCGTAGGAATACGGCATCTGGCTGCGCGCCCCGTATTTCTCCGTCACCATCGCCTTTAGATCTTTGCTTTTCTCTTCCGTAATCTCATCGAGCTTCGACAAAATGCTCCAGATGGCGGTCACCACAAGGACGAGAACGAAAATGGCCAGCGAGGTCAGGATCGTGCGAAGCTTATTGCGCTTCAGACTGCGAATGATGAATTGAACCGCTTTGTAATTGCCGAAGATCAGGTAGAGAGCCAAGGCAACGAAAGCCATGAGAACCACGCCCGTGGGATTGTAGAAGAGCTTTTCCAGTTTGTAGATAAATGGGTTCATGGCTCAGCTTTCGCCTAGACTCGTTGGAAGCTCTTCTTCGTTGCGATCCCACGCGGAGCGTGAGATCGAGAATTCGGGGGCGTGGTCTTAATGCTGCATGGAATAAACCGCGCTTTCGCGCACGAGCTTGCCCTTTTCCAGGTGCAAAATCCGCGTCGCCCGTGCCGCCGAACGCGGGTCGTGGGTCACCATGATAATGGTCTTTTGCAAGGCCGTGCTTAATTCCGTCATCAAATTGAGGATTTCTTCAGCCGACTTGGAATCGAGATCGCCCGTCGGTTCGTCGGCGACAATAAGCGTCGGATCGGTGACTATAGCGCGGGCAATGCCGACGCGTTGTTGCTGACCGCCGGAAAGTTGACCCGGCCGATGGCTCATGCGGTCGGTAAGGCGAACCAGTTCCATCGCCGTATAAACCTGCCGCCGTCGCTCCGCCGCCGACATGGGCAACAAAAGCAAAGGCAACTCCACGTTCTCGTAAGCCGTCAGCACCGGCAGCAGGTGATAAAATTGGAACACGAAACCGACATGCCGAGTGCGCCACCGCGCCAATTCCGTTTCATTCATATCGGAGATGACTTGGTCGCCGACGACGATAACGCCTTCGCTGGGCTGATCCAGCCCCGCGATTAAATTGAGCAGCGTCGTTTTGCCGGAGCCGGACGGCCCCATGAGAGCCATGAACTCGCCCTCCGGCACATCAAGGCTCAAATCGTTAAGCACGTCGATCTGCTCGTCGCCGCGCACGAAGTATTTATGGACATTGCGCACTTGGACGATGGGTTCGGCTGCCATGTTGGCTTTCTCCGGGAGATACCGGTGGAGCAGGCACTCTCATCTGAATGGAAAGAGGAGACGGAGCGCGTCTGCTCCTGCGCTTTGAAGCTATAGGCCGGGCTACTTCTTGGAATCTTCGTCCTTTTTCGCTTCTTCAGTCGGTTTGTCGGTTTTGTCCGGCGCGGGTTTACTTTGGCTATCGATTTGCTTGATAGCCTTCATACCTTCGCTCAAATCGTTGTCGCTGATCTTCTCTTTAAGAAATGAGACAATAACGCCCATATCCGGCTTGAGAATCGAACCAGGATCTTCGGATGCCTTGGGCTTCACTTTAACCCGCACCGTGACGGCGCCCTTGGCCCGATCGGCGATGGGCATCAGCCGATCAACCCAGCCTTCATAAGGCTCCCGCGTCGGATAGGCCTCGGACAGAATGCGGCACTTTTGCCGGCGATACACTTGATTAATATCCCGTTCCTGGATAGCGAGATCGACCTCCAGGTCTCTAAGATTAGCCATGTCGCAGATATAGGCGGCGGTGTTGAAAGAGTTGGGGAAGACGACGCTTCCTTCCTCGGTCTTCTTGCTGAGAATCGTCCCGTCAATAGGCGAAACGATGTCGCAGTTATCGAGACGCCATTTCGCTTTGTCGAGGTCCGCTTTGGCCAGCTGATAGTCGGCCTTGGCGGCCGAGATTTTTTCTTCGCGCGGGCCGATCTTCACAAGTTGGTAGGCCATGCGCAGCTTTTCCACCCGCCCGATTTGAGCTTCATAAGCGTATTGAGCCTGCTCGCGTTCCTTCTGAGAAAGCGTGTCATTCTTCAAGCGGGCGCTGCGCTCCCAATCGAGCTTGAGCTGAGCAAGCGTGGATACGGCTTCATCCAGCTCCCCCTTGGCCTGCCGGATTTCTTCCGGCCGGCTGCCGTTGGTTAACTCTTTAAGCCGCCACTCCGCGCTCCTAAAATTCTCCTCGGCATGTTTGAAATCGGAGACGTAATCAATGTCTTCAAGCTTGGCGAGGAGCTGATTCTTCTTAACCTTGTCCCCTTCGACGAATTTGAGCTGCGTCACCATGCCGGAGATCTTGGGAATAATCTGAATCTGATGAGCCGGCACAATGTAGCCCTTAGACTCCAGGGCAACGTCTTTCGAATCCGCCTTGTCCGCCGCTACCGGAAGAACCGCTTTGGTGGGGTCTTCGGAGGGTTTCCCGAAATTCTTCATTAACAAAAAAATGACGGCAAACGCCAGCACAATGGTCAACACCCAGGGCACTTTACTCGATCGCACGCGCACTTGAGCGCTGGGGCTGCCCAGTCGCAGCGACTTGACGCGATCGCTAAGCGTAGTCCTCGCGGCTGTTCCGACTGGTAGGCCGTCGGCCGGTTCTTGATAGCCCAAGTTGGGATCGCCGTTGTCACTCATGACTCACCTTTTTGCGTGGAGATCGAATGCGCCGGGGCTGTGAAACCGGAGCACGGGTATGGTTGACGCCGTTGCCGTTCCTCGCTTTGTGCGGAGAATCTACAGGCGCGCGGCCAATGGATTGAAAAAGAACGCCCAACACGTCCATGCAAAGTTTCAGCATCTGCTCTCGATCGAAGGCCTGCGGATCGGCCGCCAACTGCATGGAAAGTCCATGTAAAATGCCCTGAACGAGACTCGCCATAGTTCGTGCGGCCATCGGCAGCGGCGAGTCCGAGCGACCGCTCAGGCCATGTGCCATGCCAGTTCGCCATTCCTCGTAGAGCCGGGCCAGCCGCTCTCGAAAATCCTGACGATGGCTCATTTGCGAGAGGAAGGTGTATTGCAGGCAACTGAACGCCGGACTAGCCGGAGGATTTAATAATACGGTTTCGAGCAAATGACTGATCCACTCCCCATCCGAACCGTGACATTCGGTGTTTTTGCTTTCTTGCTGGTCCTGTATCCGCTCATACATCAGCTGCAAGAGGCGGTCGAAAACGGCCAGGAGAATATCTTCCTTTGCCCGGAAGTAGTAAGTCAACTGCCCACGGCTCATTCCGGCCTTTTTTTCGATTTGAGACAGGGACAGATTTTGCAGTCCCTGCTCGGCAATGATGGCCACAGCCGATTCAACGATTTGGTGACGGCGTATTGTCCCGATGTCGATGCGCGGCGTCTTCATCCTTGGCCTGGCCGGTAGGGCAGCGAGTTCGCGGCGAAAGAAAGCGGCAGTCTAACATTAGACTGATGAGAATATTATTAGACCGACTGGAATACTATTAGACTGATTGGACTAGATTCGTCAATCTCCGCTCCGCCGAAAAGGGGCCAAATAAAAGAGCCTCAACGCCGTGGCTTGCTTGTTGAGGCTTTCTAAAATCTTTCCGGGCCACGCCGTCTACCACTCAATCAACTTCCCAACGCCCTCGGCCTTGGCCTTGCTGTAAACGCGCGCCGCGACCGCGACATCTTCGACAGCTATTCCCAGAGATTTATAGAGGGATATATCCTGGGGATGGGCCCGGCCGGGGTAACGCCCGACGATGACCTGGCCTAACTCACGGACGTCGGACCACTGGATCGTGCCGTCTTCGAGGGCCTGGACCAGATCGCCGGCTTCAAGGCGGGCCTGATCCTTGCTGTCAACGACAATCGGCTTGCATCGGCGGACCAGTTCGGCGTCGAGTTCGGCCTTGGCGAGAAAATTGGATCCTACTGCGTTGATATGCGTGCCTTCAGCCACCCAGGGGCTATTCAGGATCGGCTCCCGGCTGGTTGTTGCGGTGATGATGATATCCTTGTCCAGAGCAGCCAATTCCGGGTGCACGACCGGCTCTACTTCCACCTCGCATAAGTTGCTCATCTCATGGGCGAAAGCACGGCGGCGTTCCTCGCTAGGACTGTAAACCTGAACGCGCTGAATCTTGCAAACCTTGCAGACGGCTTGGACTTGGGTGCGGGCCTGTTTACCGCTGCCAAAGACGCCAACCTCCGTGGCCTCCGGCCGGGCCATGATGCGCGTTGCCACGCCGCTGGCGGCCCCGGTGCGAACCTGGCCCAGGTAATCAGCTTGCATCAGGCAAAGGAGCGCTCCGGTCTTGCCGTCAAAAAGTCCCACGTGAAATTGCGTCCCTTTGCGGCTCGCGGCATAAGCCTTGTAGCCAAGCACGCCGAATGTCTTGGCCGAGGCCGACATGACGTGCAACATGACGTGATCGGTCTGGCAGCGGTTCCGCGGGTTGTTCTGCGCCTCGTCGAGGGCCAATTTGCGAAGCCCCTCTTCCACCGCTTCCAAGGCCATGTCCATAGTCAGGAGATGGCGAACTTCCTCTTCGTTTATCAATAAGACGTTCATCTCATGTTCCTGATTGAAGAAACTGTGCCAGGCTGTCGAGGCCGCTATTTAATTGTTCGCGGCTGGCGGCATAGGACAAGCGCACATAATTGTCCGCACCAAACGCGATGCCGGGCACCATATTGACATGAGCCTTTTCCAAAAGAGCCTGGCAAAAGGACATCGAGTCCACGATTTTGGAACCTTTGATCGTCCGGCCGTAGTGCGAAGAAACGTCAAAGAAAGCGTAGAAAGCGCCACCCGGAATGCGACACTTGACGCCTGGCATGGCAGCCAGGCGCTTACAAACCAGATCGCGCCGGATTTCAAACTCCTGGCGCATTTTCTCGATGCAATCCTGGTCTCCTTCCAAAGCCGCAAGCGTTGCATATTGACTTATGCTGGACGGGTTGCCGGTCTCCTGACTCTGAACGTTGCCCATCGCTTTGATGATGGGCGCCGGCCCCAAGGACCAGCCCATGCGCCAGCCCGTCATGGCATAGCTCTTGCTTGCTCCACTAATGGTTATCGTCCGCTCGGGCAGCCCGGGCCGCAGCGTCGCAAAACACGTGGCCTTGGCATCGCCAAAAACGAGTCGCTCGTAAATCTCGTCGCTGAGAACCGCGAGCCTGGAATCCAGCACCACATCAGCCAGCGCTTCCAGCTCCTGACGGGTATAAACGGTTCCCGTCGGGTTTGACGGCGAGTTAAGCATCAGCAACCGGCTGCGCGGTGTGATGGCCGCCTTGAGTTGTGCCGGCGACATCTTGAAATCCGTTTCCGCGGCTGTCGGCACTAATACGTAAGTCGCGCCGGTCATGGTAACGAGATCGCTGTAGCTGACCCAGTAGGGTGTCGGGATTATTACCTCATCGCCGGGCCCCACCGTCGCTGCCAAGGCATTGTGGATCGAGTGTTTGGCGCCATTGGAAATCAGGACCTGTTCAGGTGTGTAGCGAATGTTGTAGGTCTTTTGATACCAGCGCGCGACGGCGCTGCGCAGTTCAGGGATGCCATTGGCCGGCGTATAGTGCGTTTTGCCCTCCTGCATAGCCTGGGTTGCTGCCTTGCATATATGTCCGGGAGTCGGGAAATCGGGTTCGCCGAGGCTAAAGTCGAAGACATTCATGCCCTCGGCTTTCATCTGTTTAGCCTTGGCGCCCGCAGCCATCGTGGCCGACGGCTGCACGGCAGCGGCCATCTTAGAGATTGGTATCATCGCAGGTTGGGGCCCCCTGAAGAGTCAAGCAAAACTTCGGAACTTTGGGATTGTACCCAATTCCGTGAGTCCTTGGCTATCGCCATCAAGGCAGTTTTTCAACCAATTCCACGAAATGACGCACGCGCGGCCGTTGATGCGCTGTCCAGTGCTGAAGTGCCGCTTGCATGGTCGGCAATGGCCATATCCCCGCTTGGGCATGCGGGGAAGTAGCGAAAGCTTTATCGGATCACGATCTCAGCGTCGGGGTTAAGCCGCTGTAGCTGGGACCGCACAAACTCCCGCGGCGCGGTGCTGAGAAACGCTGTCGGTAGGCGTTTACTTGGAACTCGACCAAATGCCAATGGCCGACGTTCCGCAAACCGAACTGAGCGCCTGCCGACCCGGCCCTGCACCTCGACGACTTTTTTCGTGCGCTCTCCTCAAGCGGCACGAGCACCACTGCAAAGACTTTCCTAAAGGCGCCTCCGGAAGGCGGCGAAGGCTCTCATTCATGTTGCTGTTTCGTCATACTTTTTCTATAAGGAGCCATGAGCAAAACCCCATTACTCCAAAGACGCCTTTTCTGTATCGGCTTTATAGCGCTAGCCATTGCTGATTTCGCGCGGTCAGCCCCGGCGCCAAAGCCACAAACTCTCACGCCTTTCGTACAGTTCATTCCCGATGACGCATCGTTTGTTGCCATCGAGAATATCAAGGATTCACCTGTCGCCAAAAAGGACAAAAAGTCACTATCGGATGACGAACAGCAAGTGTTTGTAGCAGCGGCATTGTTCTTTCCGCCTTGCTTCAAGGATTTTGGGATCAAGCCTTTCGAAGACATCGAGCGACTTGTTGTCATTGGGGCTCCGCCACAGCCTTCGGATAGCGACCCTCATTTGAAAAGGAGCATTACACTTTTTCAAGGACGATTCGACCAGGACAAATTGAGAGCCGCGGCCGACCGACTTGTTGAGGAGAAAGCGGACGAAAAAAAGGTTAAGAGGCTGAATGTGGGTCAGGCTACGGTCTATGAAATGCCATATGGTTTGTATTTGTACCTGTTGGACCCGACCACGCTGATCTGCGCGCCGTCCAAGAAGTTGCTTGAGGAGGTCATCAAGAAGGGGCTCGATAAAAAACCCGCGAAGCCAAAGAATGCTCGCCTAGCCCGCTGGCTAGAAGAATTAGATTCCAGCGCACCAATCAATCTCATCGCTCTGGAAGATTCGATTGTTGGAAAAAGGAGTTGGTCCGACACAATAAACGGCCAACGCGTCGAGAGGACCGAAATCAATACCCTTAGGGACGGTGGAATTGAAGTAGTCCAGGCCACCTTGGGCATTGGAAGCCACCCAAGGGCCAAGGTTTTGGTGGAAGCCAAGAGCGCCGATAACGCCAAGGAAGTGACCAAGTGTATTCACAAGTACGTCGAAATAGAACTGGAGCAAGTCGAGGAAGCGCTAAAGGCTCTTAACCTGAAAGAAAAGGAATCCGACCAAGAAGAGACGGAATTGAAAGCTAACTACGACGCAATAAGAGCCTTTGAGAAGGGTCTGAAGAGCATCAAAATCTTAACAAAAGGCACAATGATATCCATCGATGGACCCGGATACCTGGTAACCGAGCTTTTGACGGGGACGTTCATAGTAGCCTTGCCTGACCCTGTACATGAACAACTGCAATTTTGGCCTAGCCAGGCGGTCGTTCGAGTTTAACGACCTGAAAACCCTTTCCCTCAGAATAAACAAGGCAAGCTGGATCGGCGATTTAACCGCCAGTGTATATAAATCTCCTCAATACCTTTGAGGAGACAACATCGTGTCAACTGCCTTCTACCGCTTTGCTTTTCTTCTTTCCACTCTCGTCAATCCCGGACAACAAGCGTCGCCTGAACCACTGCTCACTGTCGCCGAGAAGAGCGACTACAAAGCCACGTCCCGCCATGCGGACGTCGTTGCCTTTTGTGAGCGCCTGGCAAAAGAAGCGCCGCTGGTTCGTCTGGGCGAACTTGGAACCAGCAGCGAGGGTCGTAAGCTGCCCCTGGTCATTCTGGCCGATCCGCCCATCAGCACGCCGGAGGAAGCTGCCAAAAGCGGCAAGCTCGTCGTTTTCGCGATGGGCAATATCCACGCGGGCGAAGTCGATGGCAAGGAAGCGCTGCTCATGCTCGCCCGCGACCTGGCCACCGCCAAGGACAAGCCGCTTCTCAAGGACTTAATCATCGTCATTGCCCCCATTTTCAATGCCGACGGCAACGAGCGTATCGATAAAAAACATCGCACCGACCAAAATGGCCCCGCTGAAGGGGTCGGCATCCGAGAAAACGCCCAGGGATTCGACCTCAATCGCGACTTCGTCAAATTAGAAAGCCCGGAAGTCCGATCGCTGGTGCGTTTCCACAATAAATGGAATCCGGCTTTGATGGTCGATATGCACACGACCAACGGTTCTTATCACCGGTATACGCTGACGTATGACGGCCCGCGCCATCCGGCCGCCGATGCCGCCTTAATCGAAACCGTGCGCGACAAATTGCTGCCCGATGTCGGCAAACGGCTGGAACTCCGCACCGGCTACAAATCCTTTTTCTATGGCGACTTCTCACCCGATCACAAGAAATGGCTGACTTACGGCGCGCAGCCCCGTTTCGGCTTGCAATATGTGGCCATGCGCCATCGCATCGCCATTTTGTCTGAGTCCTATACCTATGCTCCCTTCAAGGACCGGGTGTTGGTGGGCCGTGCCTTCGCACTAGGGCTCTTCGAATATGCGGCCGAACACAAGGATGAGATACGCAAGCTGGAGGCCGATCCCAAGACGCCCGACAAAATTCCGCTGCGCACCAAAACGGAGGCGCGGTCCAAGCCCTACACGGCTTTGGGTTGGATTGAAGAAGAAAAAAACGGCAAGCATGTCGCCACCGACAAACCCAAGGACTATGAAGTCCAACTCTTTGATCGCGTTGAGCCCGCGCTTTCCGTCTCCCGGCCGTATGCGTATTTGTTTCCTCCAAGCTATGTCAAAGTCGTCAAGACCTTGCAGCGACACGGCATCGCGGTCGAGGAGCTGCGCGAGGACATTGAACTGGACCTGGAAGTTTATCGCGTCGACAAGATCGAAAAGGCCAAGGAACCTTTCCAGAAGCACACCCTCGAAACATTAGAAGTGACGGCCCGGCCCGAAGCGCGCCGTTTGCCGGCTGGAACGATCCTCGTCAAAACCGCGCAACCGCTTGGGACGCTAGCGGCCTTCATTCTTGAACCTCAATCGGATGATGGCCTAGCGACATGGAACTTCTTCGATGACGGACTAGCCGAGGGCAAGGACTTCTCGGTAGTTCGGCTTGCCAAGGCCACGCCGTTGACCTCCGGCGCGGTCCGGCCGCTCGCCGAGGAGCGCAAACTAAACAAGCCAATCAACGAGGACATGTTCTACGGCAAAGAGCCTATGCCCAACCTCCACGGCGATCCCGTCGGCGGCTTGACCTGGCTCGAAGACGGAGAACACTTCCTGCAAATCAAGGACGACCAGCTCCGCAAAGTCGAGGCCCGTTCCGGCAGGTCTGAACCATTCGCCGATGCGGCCAAAATCGCCCAATCCTTAAAAGCGCTTCCCACGCTCGATGCGGAGGCGGTGCAGCATTATGCCCAGGGACCTCACTACAACATGAATCCGCAGCGCACGGGGGCGCTCTACACCATCGGCAACGATCTTTACTTCGCCCGTTTCGACGGCAGCCCCGCCGTCCGCCTCACCAAATCGCCGGGCGCCAAGGAATATCCATCGTTTAGCCCGGACGGCAAATATGTCGCCTATGTCCGGTCGGACAACCTTTGCGTCGTCGATATTGCGACTCAAGCCGATCGTGCCTTAACCACCGACGGCGGCGGTGAAGTCCGTAACGGCCGGGCCGACTGGGTTTACTGGGAGGAGATCTTCAATCGCCACGGCAAAGCCTTTTGGTGGAGTCCCGATTCGAAATGGATCGCCTTCATGCGTTTTGACGATACTCCCGTCCATAAATTCACCGTGCTCGACCATGTCCCCATTCGGCAAAAAGTCGAAACCACCCCATATCCCAAGGCAGGCGATCCCAATCCCCTGGTCACGCTTGGCATTGTTTCGGCTGCCGGAGGGGAGCCGTCTTTTGCCGATCTGAGTGATTATTCACCGAGCAGTTCCCTGATCGCACACGTTGGTTGGACTCCGGACAGCCAACAGGTCCTCTTCTACATGCAGAATCGCGCTCAGACTTGGCTCGACGTGTGCACTAGTTCGCCTCATGGAGGCAAGGTCGACCGGCTCTTCCGCGAGACCACAAAAGCCTGGGTCTATGTAGAGGACGTGGGCGCTCCCTCTTTTCTAAAAGATGGCTCCTTCCTTTTGCTCAGTGAACGCACGGGTTGGCGGCATTTATATCATTTTGACAAAGCCGGCAAGCTGCTCAAACAGATTACCAACGGCGAGTGGGAAGTGCGCAAGGTGCACGCGGTCGATGAAAAGAACGGTTGGATTTATGTCGAAGGCACCAAGGACAGTCCGACGGCGGAGAATCTGTATCGCTGCAAACTAGATGGGTCCGGCTTGCAACGACTCACGACCGCGCCCGGCAGCCACCTCACCCAATTGAGTCCCGCGGGCTGCCTGTACATTGATTCCTACAGCGATTTTAGCCGGCCCGCGCAAGTTCATCTTTGTCAAACCGATGGCTCCCCCGCGCGTGTCTTGGACACAAACCCCGTCTACGCCCGGGAGGAGTATCGGCTAAGTAAAGTCGAGCCGGTGCAAATCCCCATGGCCGACGGTTTCATCCTCGAAGGCATCCTCATCAAGCCGCCCGATTTTGATGCCAAAAATCATTATCCTGTCTGGTTTCAGACCTATGCCGGTCCTCATTTTCCATCAATCAACGATAACTGGGGCGGCGGCCGGGTCTACGACCAGGTGCTCGCTAGCCTCGGCTTTGTCGTCTTCCACTGTGATCCGCGCAGCGCCAGCGGCAAAGGCGCCGTATCCGCCTGGACCGCTTACAAGCAACTCGGCGTTCAGGAGCTTAAAGACATTGAAGAGGCGATCGACTGGCTAAGCAAGAATCCCTGGATCGATCCGCAACGCATCGGCATGAGCGGCGCCAGCTACGGCGGCTTCATGACCGCCTACGCCATGACCCATAGCACCAAATTCGCCGCGGGCATTGCCGGCGCCTCGGTCACCGATTGGCGCAATTATGATTCGATCTACACGGAACGCTACATGCAGGTGCCTCAGGAAAATCCCGAAGGCTACGAAAAGACCTCCGTTGTCAAAGCCGCGAAAGACCTGCACGGCAAACTGCTGCTCATGCACGGCATCATGGACGATAACGTTCATGTGCAAAACACCATTCAGTTGATGGAGGAATTGCAAAAAGCTGACAAGGATTTCGAGGTGATGTTCTATCCGCACGCCCGCCATGGTTATGGAGGCAAATTCGTGCAGCGTAAGACGCTCGAGTTTATCAAACGAACTTTGGCGGATAAGAATCAGCCGCCGTCGACCATTACCTCAGGGGAATGACACGTTGCAGGCCAACGCATGCCGCAAGCGCGTCAGGTATTCGGCGCGCGGGATCTCAACGGCGCCTAGCCGTTGCGTGTGTTCGTTAAGGAACTGAATGTCGAAAAGCTGGAAGCCGCGTTCGCGGAGCCGCTGGATTAAATGGACCAGGGCGACCTTGGAAGCGTCGCGGACGCGTGTGAACATCGACTCGCCGGCGAAGAAACCGCCGATGGCCACACCGTAGATGCCGCCGGCCAATTCGTCACCTTGCCAAACTTCAACGCAATGGGCATGCCTTCGGCGATGAAGTTGCCAATAGGCGCGCATCATTTCGGCAGTGATCCAGGTCCCTTCTTCACGCCCTTCAGCGCAGCCTTTCATGACGGCCTGAAAGTCTTGATTGATGGTAACGCGAAACCGTCCGGACCGGATCGTCCGTGCGAGGCGGCGCGAAACGTGAACGACGTCTAGTTCGAAAATGGCCCGTGGATCGGGCGACCACCATAAAACCGGATCGCCTTCATCAAACCAAGGGAAGATACCCGCGCGGTACGCATGTAAGAGCCGATCCGGGCTCAAATCGCCGCCCACGGCGACCAGGCCGAACTCATCTGCCAATTCAGGATCGACATAAAACGAACGCGGCATGCCTTCCAGAGTAGCAGATTTGAGGATCGAGGATCGAGGATTGATCTTCTCGTGCCCAAGCTCTGCTTGGACACGCACTGCCGCGAAGCTCTGCTTCGCCTCCGAACCGATTAGACCGGAACGCCATCCTCCATCCTCCATCCTCCACTTCAATTCTTCAGCTTCTCCAGCAACTCGGTGGCTTCCTTGGCGGCCTTGGTGCCGGGGAATTTCTTGAGCAGCTCCTCACACAATTCAATGGCCCGGTTGGTTTTGCCGTCTTCGATAACGCCCTTGATGGCGGCGAGCTTGAAAGCGGCCTGGCGTTCCGCCCTTTGTACTTCGTCTTCGGGCTCGGTTTCCTTGGGGGGTTTGTCGTTTTTCGGCTTCTCCTCGGTTTTGTCCTTGTTTGCTGCCTTGTCTTTGCCAGGGGACTTGTCTCTCGGAGTATCCTTCTCCTTCGGTTTGTCTTTTTCCTTCGGTTTATCCTTGTCTTTGGAAACCGTCTTATCGGGGGTCTTACCAGTCTCGAAGCCGCGTTGTTCCTTGTTGCGAGTGAACTTCAGAGAACCGTCATACCCGGTATTTTGCTGGGAAATTACAAAGTATCCCATGTCATATTTGTCACAGATGGCGTTAATGATTTTTTCCAAGGTTTCATCGTCTGCCTTGTATGTAATTTTGAGGTTCAGGGTCACTCCGCCCTTGAGGTCTTCAAGGACTCCAAGTCCATCAACCTTGTCTTTGAGGTCGTCCCTGACATCGCGAAAAAGCGTATCCTTGTAGTTCACCGAGATTTTTTGCTGGAGCTTTTTACGAGTCGCCGTAGCCTTAGGCGTATCGCTTTCTTTGTCCGCAGCAATAGCCACAAAAGCGGCAAAGGAAACAGGAATAATAAGCAAGAGGAAGCGACGCATGCTGGTGTGTCTCCTGACTCGTTCGGGGGGAAAAAGTGGCTGGGGTAGCCAGGAAGCGGTTATCGTACCATTCCTTCAGTCCGTCGCCAGAGTAAATTGATTTCCCGCGCCACTGTAGCACCCGCTGTTCAGGATTGGCGGCCGAGGTGCGGGGCTTGCTCAGCTTGGTAGGGTAACTAGAATTGGAAGTGGTCCTGGCAATAGCTCCTTAGAAAGGTATCCAAGGAAGCCATAACCTTCTGCTGGAAATGTCCCAAGTCATTACAGAGAGAAGGACCTTAGGCGGCGTAGCTCAGAGGTTAGAGCAGCGGCTTCATAAGCCGCGTGTCGCTGGTTCGATCCCAGCCGCCGCTAATTGCAACTTAGTGCAATTTAGGATTCACATCATAGGACAACCCCACGAACGCATTTTCTTCCCGCGTTGCGATTAGCCCTTTCGAGGGTCTGCTCCTTTGCACGCTTGCTTCCTTCTTCTATTCGTTCGTCAATCACTTTCAACCCTACTGAGCCCAGGAGACTAGCTTCGACTGCTCGAACGCGGCTCAAAGGCGTTTCCAAACCTTCCGCCCTCGGCTGGACTCCGCCTACCTCATGCGCATGCTTGATTCACGATTCAAGACAGTTGGGACAAGAAGGGGAGGAAGATCGCGGACGCCCGCTGCAAGCAGGCTGGCAAAAAGTTTCAACGCTCCAGTATGCCAACGGGCCCTGAGGCTCCTTTGGCAAATGTGAGGATTGAGCGTGCTCCAACAAACCACGGAATATTCTAAGCACTTGTTTGACACGCTATACCCTACCAATTAGACTGGCCTCGAACTATATCCAAGAATCGCCGAAACCCGGTGTGGCCTTCGGGCCTCCCTTTCACATCAGTAAAGTAGGTGCGGCCTTAGCCTCGCAATTGCTTGCAGCCCATTCCGAAATCTCTTACGAACTCGGATCCAATGAATACCGCAGCCATAGTGTCGTTTCTCGACGACAAAGTTAGCCTGTTCCGCGCCCTCCCTATTGAACGCCTGCGGTCTTTGGTAGAAGGCTCGCGGGTCGGATCATTCGAAGCCAGCCAAGCCATTATGCACCAAGGCGACGAAGCGAGGCACTTCGGAGTGACCCTGAGCGGCACAATCCAGGCCTCGGTCCTCGGCGACGGCGCCACGCGGCAATCGCTCGGACGATTGAAGACCGGCGATACGTTCAACGAGACGGCCCTCATGACCGGCGACGTTGTATTCGCCGATTTCATCGCTGAGTCGCGCTGCGAGGTCTTGCTGATTCCCGTGTCTTTGTTCCAGTCCGTACTCGTAGCTGAGCCGGGCGCGGTGCAATTTATCTCGCGAACCATCGCCGAGCGGATGCAATCGATCATGAGCGATCCACCCAAAGCGGCCGCGCTTGGCCAAGGAGAGGATCCGTACGGCCTTAAGCTGGAGGGCGAGCGGCCCGAGAAAATTCTCGTTATCAACTGCGGGTCCTCCTCGCTGAAATACAGTTTCTACGTCACGGCCGACGAATCCCATTATGCCCGGGGTCACATAGAGCGCATCGGCATCGACGGCACGCGACTCGCGCACCGCGGACCGAAGGGCGAGGTAAAACGGGAGTTGCCGCGAGGGGGCTTTGCCGAGGCTTTCAATGCCATGACCGCCGAAATGACCGCGAAGGAAACGGGAGTCATCCGGGGCGCGGGCGAAGTCAGTGTCGTCGCTCATCGCGTCGTGCATGGCGGCGAGAAGTTCACCGAAGGAACGCTCATCACCGACGATGTGCTTGCCCAGATCGAAGCACTCAACCCGCTTGCGCCATTGCATAATCCGGTGAACGTTTCGGGAATTCGCGAGATGCGCCGGCTGTTCCCCGCCGTGCCGCATGTCGCGGTGTTCGATACGGCGTTTCATCACACGCTGCCGGCCTATGCCTACCTGTACGGTCTGCCTTACGAGATGTACGAGAACAAAGCTGTTCGCCGCTACGGCTTCCACGGCACGTCGCATCATTATGTCAGTCTCCGGGCCGCCCAGGCTTTGGGACGTCGCCCGAACGCGTTGCGCCTAGTGAGCTGCCACCTAGGCAATGGCTCGTCGCTCTGCGCCGTGGACCACGGCCGCTCTGTAGACACTTCGATGGGCTTCACGCCTGCCGAGGGGCTCATCATGGGCACGCGTTGCGGCGACGTTGACGCCGGCGTGCTTGCCTTTCTCGAACGGACGGAGGGTCTCACCGCTACGCAGAGTGAAGAACTGCTAAACAAAAAGAGCGGTTTGCTCGGCCTGTCTGGCGTCTCGAGCGACATGCGCGAAGTGCTCAAGGCTGCCGACGAAGGGCAAGCCCGCGCTCTGCTTGCGCTTAAGGCGTACTGCTACCGCGTACGGAAATACATCGGCGCCTATGTGGCCTCGATGGGCGGGCTCGATGCGGTGATTTTCACCGGAGGCATAGGCCAAGGCAGCGCGGAAGTGCGCGCGCTGGCGTTGCAGGGCTTAGAGTGCATGGGCGTGGTGCTCGACATGCAGCGGAACCGTGACGCGCGCGGCTTCGACGAGGTGTGTCGTGTCTCAACGGACGACTCGAAGGCGACGGTTCTTGTCGTGCCCACCGACGAGGAACGCATGATGGCGCGCGAGGCTTTGCGTGCGTTGAGCCGATCTTACATCGTGCGCGCGCTCGAAGCCCAGAAACAGCAACCGTTCCTCGTGGAGGTCTCGGCGCATCACATTCACCTCACGCAGCAGCATGTTGAGCTGCTGTTCGGCAAGGGTCATCAGCTCACAAAGCATGCCGATCTTTCACAGCCCGGCCAATATGCCTGCAAGGAGCAGCTTGCAATCGTAGGGCCTAAGGGCCGCATCGCGCGCGTACGCATTCTCGGCCCGGCGCGTAAATACACTCAGATTGAAATCGCCATGACGGAGCAGTTCAAACTCGGCGTGCATCCGCCCATCCGGGAGAGCGGCGATATTGCAGATACGCCTGGCTGCATACTCGAAAGTCCAACGGGGAGTGTGAAGGTGGACCGCGGCGTCATCTGCGCTCTGCGCCATGTTCACATGACGCCCGAGGACGCCCTCCGCTACGGCGTGCGCGACAAATCAGTCGTGCGTGTCCGCATCGCCGGCGACCGCGAGCTGGTCTTTGGAGACGTGTTGGTCCGCGTTGACCCAAACTTCTCGCTGGCCATGCACATCGATACCGACGAAGCGAACGCCGCCAATGTCAAAACCGGCGCACAGGGCTATGTTGACGGAATCCAGAGCGAGGGATGAAACCGCGCCTGGACGGATAGCCGCGGAAGATTTCGCTTAGAAAGTCCGTGGTTAATGGGGAATCAAAGAAGTTGTGACGATCCCTACATTCTTCTCCGGAGGGCTGCCATGTATCGGAAAAGCGTTGTGCTGTTTACCGGACTGGCCTTGTTAGTCCTGGGCGCTGGCTTGATGACCGCCCAGGACAGGAAGGCCAAGGCCACGGAGCGCGAAGCCGACAAACTTGCCATCGACAAATTAGCCAAAGAAATGACTCAGGCGTTTGACAACCGCGATGCGGCGGCGATCGCCGCGCAATGGACCGCCGAGGGCGAGTTCATTCGCAACGACGGCGAGCCGATCCGCGGGCGGTCTGAGATCCAGAAGGCGTACGCGGACTATTTCAAAACGTTGAAGGGCAAGCCCAAGCTGGAGATCCAGGTTGACGGCCTCCATTATCCGTCGACCGACACGGCCCTTTCGGAAGTCACCCTGCGGCTGAAAGACGACAAAGGCGAAGAATTGGCGTCGAGCTGGCGCGACACTTTGCTGGTCCGAGAAGACGGCCGGTGGAAAGTGGCCACTGTCCGAGAATGGGACCGCGACACTGGCCTGGACGAGGGCCTCAAGGAGCTCGAGTGGCTGATCGGGACCTGGCGAGCAGCCAACAAGGACAGGGAGGTGACAATCGTCTACGAATGGGACGAGAACAAGGCGTTTATTCGCGGCAAGTATACGGTCAAGGAAGGCGCCAAAGTCATCGAGTCGGGGATGCAAATGATCGGCAAGGACAAAGCCGAGGCCGCAATCCGCTCCTGGGTTTTTCAGTCCGACGGCGGGTTCGGCGGCGGCGTATGGACCCGGGACGGCAAGACCTGGGACGTCGATGTCTACGGAGTCACGGCCGAGGGCAGTGAACTGACCGCGACCAGCCGGTACATCCGTGTCGATTCCAACACCTTCACCTGGCAAGCCGTGGACCAGGCCCTTGACGGCGAACCGATCACGGACACCCAACCGATCAAGGTCACGAAACAGAGGCCGGCGAAATAGCCGGTCCTAGCGTGGCGTCCAGGCAATGAACCTCGGATTTGAAATTCGGGAGGACTCATCATGGGAATCCGCAAACTGATAGGGGTCTTTGCGGTGGCCCTGGCCTCATTGGCTTGGACCGGCGAAGATGGTCTCGGCCAGCGTGGTGGACGTGGGGGCGGCGGGGGGAGGGGCGGAGGCGGCGCGCGACCCGGCGGCGGTGGAGGCGCACGTCCCGGTGGCGGCGCACGTCCTGGTGGTGGCGCCAGGCCAAGCCCGCGCCCGTCACCGCCTGCGAGAAATCCGGGCGCGGGATCGAAGCCGAGTCGACCGTCCACTGGCCCAGGGGGTGCTCGCCCTGGCAACGCACCCAATAGAGGCGGTGGCTTAGCCGGGCCCGGCGGGGGACTTGACAGTGGCAGAGGATCGGGCCCAAGCACGCGTCCGGCACCAGGAAACAGGCCCGGTGGCGGCGGTGGCCCGGCGCGGCCAGGCGGCATTGGCGGACCTGGAGGCATTGGTGGCGCCGGCGGACCGGGACGGCCGGGCGGCGTTGGTGGCGTCGGAGGCGCAGGAGGCGTTGGCAAACCAGGCGGCATTGGCGGCGGTGTTGGCGGCCCTGGAAGTGTTACCGGACCAGGTGGTGTTGGAGGTCCGGGTGGCATCGGCCGAGGAGATATTGGTAAACCCGGCGGTATTGGCGGCCCAGGTGGTGTTGGCCGCGGAGATATTGGCAAACCGGGAGGCGTCGGCGGTGCAGGCGGCATTGGTGGGCCGGGCAGGCTTGGTGGGGTTGGCGGCGCTGCGGGCTTGGCCGGCGCTGCCGGCCTGGGCGCTCTTGCCAAGTCCGGCGCCATCGCGCAAAGGCCATCAACCGTTGCCGTTAACCGCCAGGCGCTGGTCAACCAGGGGTCTCTGGTCCGCAATAACTTCAACCACTACGATTGTTTCCACGGCAATTGGTGGGGCCGGTATCCTGGCGCCTGGCGGGCCGCGGCTTGGACGACGGCGGCTGCCGTCTTTGGCACCGCCACGTGGGCCGCTTGCTCCAACTATTGTGGATACCCCGCCGAACCAGTCTATTACGACTATGGCTCGAACGTTGTCTACGAGGGCGACACCGTCTACGTAAACGGAGACGCTGTGGCCACCCCGGAACAATACGCGGAGCAGGCGGTGACCTTCGCCGATAGCGGTAAGCAAGCTCCGGCGACTGAGGAAGAGGAATGGCTTGCGCTGGGCGTATTCGCCATGGTCCAGGGTGAGCAGGTCAATGGTAATGACCTGTTCCAGCTGGCAGTAAACAAGTCGGGAACGATCCGCGGCAACTACTACAACGCGCTGGCTGACACGACCCTACCGGTGTACGGTTCTGTGGACAAAAAAACCCAGCGCGCCGCATGGACAGTGGGCAACCGCAAGGAACCGATCTACGAAGCGGGCTTCGCCAACCTGACCAAGTCGGAAACGACCATGCTGGTGCATTTCGGCAAGGGCAGCACGCAGCAGTGGACGCTAGTTTCGGTGGAGCAACCCGAGGCGGCGCCCAAGTAAGCAGGCGTCGGCGGGCGTGGCAACGAGAGCGATTCACCTCGCAGGCTTCGGAGATGTCTCTGCCGATGAAATGGAGCGGGACACGGGCCGTCGCCGCCGATATGGGTGTAAATGCGTAGGATAGTGGTTGAAGTCCAGTTTCTATCATGTTCACAATGGCGCCCGATAACGCCCTCCCCTGCGGCGTGCGCGACCAATCAGTCGTGCGTGTCCGCATCGCCGGCGACCGCGAGCTGTTCTTTGGAGACGTGCTGGTCCACGGGCGAAACCGCGTCTGGACGAATGGATAGCCACATGAGCAACGAGCGTTCTGATGCGGATGCCGAACTCGAACGGGAAATCCGCAAGGGGCGTAAGTTCACGCTAGCCGAAGCCATCGGGCGTATGGCCGGTCCGGGCGCCATGAAGGGCGAGTCGCCGATCGCGCGGACGCAACAGGTAGGGATTGAGGTCGACCTCTGGTTAACACGGCGCCTGGGAGACGCCGCAGGAGGATTGCACGTCGTCTTGCTCCGCGGCGTCAAGGAGAGCGAACTCCTGCTCAATAACTTGGATCAACCGCTCATGGTTTTGGGCAGCTACTGCCAGCAAATTCTGGGTTCAGAGTACCTACTGGAGGAACTGGTGCGTCATGCCGACATCGAATGGGGACGCATTTTCGGCGAGCGGCCCTACTTCGAGAAGGCAGGGTCTCCACCTCACGCGGACGACCCCTATACGGTCGAATCGGTCCGCAAAACATTGTCCGCTCTCCTCAAGCAACTGGCTGGCGGTGAGGAATAGGGCCTTGTTCTCGACTGTCAGTTATGCAATCAGCCATTCCCCGCAAACTAGGAGTCCACACAATGAGTAAGCCTAACTCTGCCAACGATGACGGACTGTTTCCGGCTTTGCCTCCGGAATCAGCTATGCCTACGGAGGTGGACCGTCGGTCGTTCCTCATGCGCAACGCGGTGATCGGCGCTGCGGCGGCGATGACCGGAACCACCTGGACACCCGAAGCCCGCGCCCAGCAAGCCGCGAAAGAAGCGGCGCAGCCCAAGCTGGGCGCCACGATGTCCCCTGACCTGGATGTCGTGAAGAGGTCCAAGGGCCCAGTGATGACCGTGGTGGACGAATTCTATAAGGTCGGCCCCGGCCCCTCGAGTTCGCACACGATCGGACCCATGCGCATCACCTACGACTTCTACCAGCGCTGTAGTAAACTGCCGGCCGACCAGCTCGCCAAAGCCACCGGGCTGAAAGTTCACTTGTTCGGCAGCCTCAGCGCCACCGGCAAGGGGCACGGCACCGAGCGCGCCTCGCTGGCGGGCCTCCTGGGCAAAGAACCGGCCACGGTGGACCCGCTGTTTCTCGACGAGATGATCGCCAAGCCAAAACAGACCTACCCGGTGAAGCTCGGCGACAAGACGTTCAACCTGTCGCTGGCCGACATCATCTATGACAATCCCAAGGGGGAATTTCCTCACCCCAACACGATGACGTGCAAACTGATGGCTGGCGACAAGGCCATCCTCGAGCTGGAGTATTATTCGCCTGGGGGCGGGTTCTACGAGTGGAAGGGCTATACGCCGCCCAAGAAGGGCCAGCCCAAGTATCCCTACGCGACGATGAAGGAACTCCGCGGCCATGCGGAGGAGAACAAGCTTTCGATCGCGCAGGTTATCATGGCCAACGAAGTGGCCGTCTCGGGCAAGACCGAGGAGCAGATCAACGCGTTCTTGGACAAGATCGCGAATGCGATGCTGGCGACCGTGAAGGCGGGCCTTGCCGTGAAGGAAGGCGTCCTGCCTGGCCCCATCAAGCTGCACTCAAAGGCGGCCACCGTCTGGGCCCGGTCCCAGGACGACAAGTACGAAAGCGACCGTGCGATTGCGCAAGTCTCCGCCTGCGCCCTGGCCGCCTCCGAGGAGAACGCTCGCGGCCACCTGGTCATCACCGCACCCACGGGCGGCTCGGCGGGCGTGATGCCCGCGGTCCTTTACGCCCTGGTCGAGAGCAAGCGGAAGTTGCCTTTGGACAAGGTGCGCCAGGGATTGCTCGCCGGCGCGGCCATCGGTTACCTGTGCAAGCACAACGCCACGCTCTCCGGGGCGGAGGGCGGCTGCCAGTCCGAGATCGGCGTCGCCTCAGCTATGACCGCCGCCTTCATCGCCCAGGCCATGGACAGCACGCCGTTGGTCATCGAGAACGCTGCCGAGTCGGCACTGGAGCATCATCTCGGAATGACGTGCGATCCGGTCGCAGGCTACGTGCAGGTGCCCTGCATCGAGCGTTGCGCCTTCGGCGCGGTAAAGGCGTGGATCGCTTTCCTGATCGCCACCAACGAGATCGCGTCGCGGCACCGCGTCAATCTCGACACGACGATCAAGACCCTGGCCGACACCGGCCGGGATATGAGCGCCAAGTATAAGGAGACGAGCGAGGCCGGTCTGGCCGCAAATCTCGTTCTGTGCTGATTTCGACCACGGGGAAGGGCGTGTGTGCCGCGACCGCTTGCGGGCCCACGCCCTTCCTAACAGCACTGCTGGGCGCTGGGCCGAATCAAAAGTAGAGCTGGGTTTGCAGAACGAAGTTCCACCCGGTCATGCCGGAGTTGTAAATCGTTTGAATTGAATTGGTCGGCGAGCTCTCCACGTGATTGGCCTCGCCGGTGAGGCGAAAGCCACGGTTCCCCCAGGGGTGCCAGTTGAACCCGATGGCGTATTCGTTCGAATCCCCGAATTCGCCGAATACGGCCGATGCCCGACCGTAGACCTCAAACTTCTTTGGGCAGATGAAATAGCCCGCGCTCGCTTCAAACCCATGATCGAAAGTGCTGGCCAAAGGCAACGGTCCATCGGCCCTAAAGGAATTCAGCCACCGTAAATAGTACTGTGCGTTGAATGAAAACCCGTGGTACTTGAAACCAAAGTCCTGCGCCCACATGTAATAGTTGGCGAGCAGCACCGTGACACCGGGGGCCAGGCTGCCGGTGGAGAAGAAGAGTACCCCGTCCGAATTGTACACCGCACTGTTATCGGGGGTGTTCTGAGTAAGGTCTGAAAACCGGTCCTCCCGGGCTCCCGTCATGGACGTCCCGATCCGGACGACCGGGGTTTCGTGATTTTCAAGATCGCTGAACGACATCCGGGCAGCGCCCGGTGGGCCATAGTCGCCGAGTGGTTCCCACCACGTACTACCCGAATACACCATATTCCTGTCGATCTTCGTGGTGTCGACGTTCAGCGTGTTCAGCGAGTTGCCGACATAAATCTCATAGAACAGGTGATCCCAGAGCTGGCCTTCAGCCCAAACACCTTGTGTGAAGGAAGGGCGGAAAAAGTTGTCCGCCATGCTTCGCTCGACACCCTCGAGGAACATGAAATTCCGGGTGTTAGTCCGCGAGCCAGGTATTCCCCAATAGCCTGCGTAGAGGGTAAACGCCTTGTCGAACCGGTAGCCGATGTATCCGCCCTGGATTACCGTTGCCACCGAATTTGAAGACCAGATAATGGCGTTGAAAATGAGATCGGGATCGAAGACGAAGCCCTGGAAGTAAAACAGGTTCCGGTTCACGTTGAGGTCGTTTCGTGAATCAACATGACGCACGTTGCCAAGGTGGTCAGTAAACGTGTCGGATTGCAATTCCTGGTTTAAATACCGGAACTGATTGAATAAATTGAACCAAAGTTTGTAAGGCACTTGATCCTTGTCGGGCGTTTCCACCAGGATAAAGCCGTTGTCATACCGGGTTCCGAGTCCCTCGACGATTTTATCGGCGAGACTCTTGGGACACGCAGGCGCAACGTCGGGAGTTGAGTCAGTCGCTATACTTGGCTCGGTCAGCGGTGGCAGTGAACTCGGCGGTGCGGTTTTGTCGGCGGACTTTGCATCAGGATTTCGGCCGCGTATGAGGTCCTCGAGGCGTGCGTTCTTCGCGCGGGCCGCGGCATTGTCTCGCTCGAGCACATCCAGACGTTCGTTCAAACGCCGAATCGTGTCCTGGATCTGCGCTGCTGACTCGGTTTCTTGGCTCGGCGGCGCCGGCGGGGATTGTGCGACCGTTTGACTTGGCGAACCAATTAGCCAGCCGCAAACGATCCAGACAGGCATCATGACGCGTATCGTTGTCGACATTCGTCCCCAGCAACCGCTGCTTGTAGAAATCGATCTCAACCGGAAGTTCATGGCCGGGTCCCCCAGCGGTTGGCGGATCCCAGTTGAAACCGCCGGCCGCACCATCCGAATATGACTTAATTTTCGAAGTCGGAACCTATACTGCTAAATTCTCGTGTGTCAAGGGTGCTTCGAATTCCCTGCCCGATCCGGCGGCAGCTTCTGTTGGGATCGAGTACCGCTGATCACCAGGCCCAGGCACGGACGAAAGCTGCGGACCGCCCAGGTTGCCTAACTTGCTGCAAGGGGAACTTTACGGTACGGGCTTGGCGGTGATTCTGCCAATAACCTAATCGAACGCGAGCCGCGCTATCTGCGAAACTGCCTGACCGTGTCCTACTCGCGTAGAAGCCCTTTGCTAGAATGAATCCGGCGAAAGGCTGCGTCCGCTCCAATGACTGCGCGACGCGCTTCTTCCAATTCGACGCACGCGAACCAAGGGGAAGACTGTGGGACAAACTGAACCCAAAGCTGCCTGGCGCGGTTTCAATCCGGGACTGTGGCAGCGCGACATCAACGTGCGCTGGTTCCTTCAGCAGAACTACACACCGTACGACGGCGATGACGCTTTTCTAGCACCGGCGACAGATCGCACCCGGCGCATCTGGAACAAGCTGGAGAATTTGTTTGTCGAGGAACGCAAAAAAGGCGTGCTCGATATTTCGCAGGTGCCCAGCTCGATAACGGCCCACGCCCCCGGCTACATCGATCGCGACAACGAAATTATTATCGGCCTCCAGACCGACGCGCCGCTCAAGCGCGCCATCATGCCCAACGGCGGCCTGCGCATGGTTCTTAATTCGCTTAAGGTCTACGGTTTTGAGCCCGATTCCGCGGTGGTCGAGGCGTTCACCAAGTATCGCAAAACACACAATGAAGGAGTCTTTGACGCCTACACCGCTGATATCCGCGCTTGCCGCAGCTCTCACATCCTCACTGGCCTGCCGGACGCCTACGGACGTGGGCGCATCATTGGAGATTATCGCCGCGTCCCCCTTTACGGGGTGGCGCGGCTCATCACGCATAAGCAACAGGAGAAAGCGGCGCTCGACGCCGCCATGTCAACGGAGGACGTGATTCGCGACCGAGAGGAGCTAAGCGAGCAAATTCGGGCTCTCAACGAACTGCTAGCCATGGCGAAGAGTTACGGCTTTGATATTTCCGGTCCGGCGCGGACTGCGCGCGAGGCGGTTCAGTGGCTTTACTTCGCCTACCTGGCAGCAGTTAAGGAACAAAATGGCGCAGCGATGTCGCTGGGCCGAATTTCAACGTTTATCGACATTTATCTCACTCGGGATCTGGCCGAAGGCACGCTGACCGAGGAAAAGGCCCAAGAGATAATCGATGCCTTTGTCATCAAGCTCCGGATCGTGCGATTCTTGCGGACGCCGGAGTATGACGAACTCTTCGCCGGCGACCCCACCTGGGTAACCGAATCAATCGGCGGGATGGGAGATGACGGCCGGTCCTTGGTGACAAAGACCAGCTTCCGATTTCTCCACACCCTTCACAACGTGGGCCCGGCGCCAGAACCAAATCTCACCATCTGGTACTCGCCCCGGCTGCCGGACAATTTCCGAAAATATGCGGCAAAGGTCGCTATAGAAAGCAGCGCTCTACAGTTTGAGAGCGACTCGTTGATGCGCGGCGCCTGGGGCGACGATGGGGCCATTGCCTGCTGCGTTTCACCAATGCTGGTCGGAAAACAGATGCAATTCTTCGGCGCTCGCGCGAATCTTGCCAAGTGCCTTCTCTATGCCATCAACGGCGGCCGTGACGAAATCTCCGGCAAGCAGGTTGGCCCATCCGTCGAACCGGTCCAGGGCGAATACCTCGATTTCGATGATGTCGCTGGGAAGTTCGAACGGATGATGGACTGGCTGGCCGGCGTGTATGTAAATGCGATGAACGTCATTCATTACATGCACGATAAATACTCTTACGAGCGCATCGAGATGGCTTTGCACGATTACGCCCCGGTGCGGACGATGGCGTTCGGCATTGCCGGTCTCTCCGTGGTGGCGGATAGTCTTTCGGCCATGCGATTTGCCCGTGTGAAAGTCGTCCGCGACGAATCGAGGCTGGTGGTCGATTATCAAATCGAGGGCGACTTCCCGAAGTTCGGCAACAACGACAACCGCGTCGATCAATTGGCGGCGACCGTCGTTTCGATGTTCATGAGCAAGCTGCGCAAGTTTCCCACTTATCGCAACGCCATCCACACTCAGTCAGTACTGACCATAACCTCGAATGTCGTCTACGGGAAAAACACCGGCCACACGCCGGACGGCCGCCGCAAAGGCGAACCGTTTGCGCCCGGCGCTAACCCGATGCACGGCCGCGACGCCCATGGCATCATGGCTTCCGCCGCCTCGGTGGCGAAGATCCCCTATCGCGACGCAGCCGACGGCATCTCGCTCACGACCACTATGGTGCCGGACTCGCTCGGTCGTACGCCCGACGAACAAGTGCAGAATCTGGTAGGCGTCCTGGATGCATTCTTTGGCGCCAGCGGGTATCACATGAACGTCAATGTGGTCAATCGCGCGACATTGCTCGACGCCATGGAACACCCAGAGAAATATCCCCAGCTCACCATCCGCGTCTCGGGTTACGCCGTAAACTTCGTGCGTTTGACCCGCGAGCAACAGAAAGACGTTATTAGCCGCACCTTTCACGGGGCATAACCGCCATGGAACCGCTTACACCCGACTCTGATAGCGGGCTTATGGGCAGTCCATACGACCTGCGTCTCTCGCTCGGCGAAAAGGTTGGGGAAACCGGTATTCGATCGGCGCTTGAGAGCGGCGACTGGGGTTTCATTCACTCGTTCCAAACCGGTTCCGGTGTCGATGGCCCAGGAGTGCGCATCGTAGCCTGGCTTAGCGGTTGCCAGTTCCAGTGCGCTTTCTGCCATAATCCGGACACCTGGAAGCTGACGAATGGGATGCCGGTTAGCCTGGCTCGAGCGGTGGAGGTGGTGGGTCGGCATCGCCACGGCCTGCGCACCATGAAAGGCGGCCTGACCATTAGCGGCGGCGAACCGCTGATGCAACATCGCTTCGTCCTAAAAGTGGCTGCCGCTGTTCAGAAGCTAGGTGTCCATACCGCCGTCGAAACCAACGGTTATCTTGGCGACCGGCTGAGCGACGAGGACCTTAGCTGTATCGACCTGGTGATGCTCGGTCTCAAAGCCGTCACGCCTGACCTTCACCGACGGCTCACCGGCAAGGACGTCGAGCCTGTGCATCAGTTCGCACGCCGCGTCGCCGCCCTGCGACGGCCCGTTTGGATCCGCTATGTCGTCGTTCCCGGCTGGACCGACGGCCTGGACGAAGCTGGCCGAATGGCGGATTTCGCGGCAAGTCTGGGCAATGTTGAACGCGTCGACGTGCTGCCGTTCCATCAACTGGGCCACTTCAAATGGGAAAAGCTAGGAATGGACTATCAACTACGAGATGCCAAACCGCCTTCGCGCGAGAAGCTCGAAGGGGTAATTTCTCGGTTCCGCGCCGCAGGATTGAAAACGATTTGAGAGATCCATGGGAACAAAACTCTCCGCCACTGCCGTCGGAGCGTGGTTGCTGGTGGCGGTTTATTACTTCTATCAGTACGCCTTGCGCTCGGCGCCAAGCGTTATGATGCCGCAATTGACGGAAGCATTCGGCGTCAACGCGCTGGGGGTGTCAGCGATCGTCGGCATGTTTTACTATGGCTATTCGCCCTTTAGCCTCGTGGCCGGCGCCGCCATCGATCGCTTCGGCGCCAAGCGAATCGTTCCGATTGGCGCCGCGCTGGTCGGCGTCGGTGCGCTGTTGTTTGGCACGGGCAATATTGCCGCTGCCAATGTAGGCCGATTCCTGCAGGGCGCTGGCGGCGTGTTTGCCTTGGTTGGCGCCGTCTATCTCATCACCAAGAATTTTCCTGTATCTTTGGCGGCGTCATTCATCGGCGCTACGCAAATGTTTGGCATGGCGGGTGGTTCGGCAGGACAGTTTCTCGTCGGCCCGATCATTGAGGGCGGTCTTCCCTGGGGCCGATTTTGGACCTACGCCGGTTTCCTAGGACTCGGTATCAGCGTCTTGCTGTTTCTACTCCTGCCAAAGGAGCCGCCCCCGGCTGCGGCCGTGGGACTGATGAGCGTCCTTCGATCTCTTAAGACGGTGTTTGGGAACCCGCAGTCGATCCTATGTGGTTTTATTTCGGGGCTGCTCTTTATACCGACCACTATCTTTGGCATGACGTGGGGTGTGCGCTTCGTTCAAGAGGCGCGCGGCCATGAATATGATGTCGCTGTAGCGCTGGCGGCGACAGTGCCGCTCGGGTGGATGGTCGGCTGTCCGCTGCTCGGCTTCACTTCGGATAAACTAGGCCGTCGAAAGCCGGTCATCCTCGGCGGTTCGGCGATCCTGTTGGGCGTCTTGGCTTGGATCCTCTTCGGCGATCCCGCCATATTGCGTGGTCCGGCGGTAGGAATTCTGATGGGCATCGCTTCCGGGGCCGCCATGCTGCCGTACACGGTCATCAAGGAAGCCAATCCCCCTGAGTTGAGAGGTTCGGCCACTGGCGTAGTCAACTTCATCAACTTCACTTTTAGCGCCCTACTCGGGCCAATTTTCGGATCGCGCTTGGTTGCGGCTGCCGGCGAAGATGAGGCAATGAAGCTCGAACATTACCAAGCTGGATTTCAACCTCTCTTGTACGGAATTATTCTGGCGCTAATCTTGACGTGCTTCTTGAAAGAGACTGGACCCGCAGCACGGCGAAATGCCCTACGGGCGAATTAAAGAGCCGCACAGGAAGTCAGCGGTTTAGTCAACCGCTTGCTGCCTGCGCGGCTCTCGATGGCTTTCTTGACTCGCGACTTTGTTGCAGAACTCAACCGGCGCCCATTAGAATCGATACTGAGCCGCCAACTGTATCCGATGCGCGTGGCCGGTTTCGCCGTCCTTGTTCTCGCGGGTGCCGTATAGGTACTCGAGGCCGACGCCTAGCCGTTCGACAGGCAACCAGATGAGGTTGCCGCTGTAATAGGTCGCGTGCCTGTAGGTGTTTTCCGGAAGTGTGTCTGTCAGGTCGCTCCAGGTGCCGCCGCCGACAGTAAAGTTTGATGCCCACTTCTTGCCCCACCATTGCTCGTAAGCAAGGAACCAGCCGTACGAGGGAATGGCGCGAAAACCGTGGACCGGATCGAAGGTTGCGTCAAGACCTAGGCCATTGACGTCCTGGATGTAGCGGTTGATGCCCCGGCCGACGGCGTACTGCCCCAGAAAGCGACTTCGCTCCCAGCAATTCCGATCCTCGAACTTCTCCGGGGCGCCACAGATCATTGCCCACGGATGCCAGGTGCCTGTCAGGTTGACGCCGTAGCCCATTTGGTCCAACTCCGTGCCGTCCGCTGTCTGAAAAGTCAGCTTTCGGGCGATGCCAGCCACTTGGACGTGGCCATAGGTGCCGTCGTAACGGACATTCCCGGTCAAGTCCGGCACGTCCTGAATATTTTTGCCGACATGTGGCGCCGCAACGATGCCCGAGTTAGGATTGACGATCCACTGGCCGTCTTCGAACCATTGGATGTCTGAATAGGGTTGTTCCACGCCAACGGCAATTCTGAATTTATCGCAAAACTTACAGTGAGCGCTGATAATCGGTTGCCGCATCAGCACCATGCCGGGAGGACCTTCGTAGTCCAAAACATTGGGAAAAACATCATAATCCATGAACAAAGAAGGCGCCTGACCGATCAGGAAGGGTCCGAAGTCTACCCAGGCGAACCGAAGTCTTAGGGGAAACGAGCCGAAGACTCCGGAGGTGTTGCCATTAAAGAAATCAACCTCGATGCGCGTTTTCACTGTCCAATCCATGCTTTCCCATGGCGTTTCGGTGTCGAAACCTAAGCGGGTGTAGCGTGGCGTCAAAACACTGTTTTGTCCGTGCCCTTGGGGTATAGGAATGCTGGAAGTTACAAAATCGTCCGTGCTCTTAATGGGATTGCCATCGTAAATCCCATCAAGGCGGATGAAGCCATACCACTTGTATTTAGTGTTCAAGAACTTGCCGCCGAGCAGGCTGGATAGATCCTGGACAGGAGGATTGCCGCTGAAGGCATGCTGATCGTCACCAGCGGGCTTCGGCGCGTTCGGATCGATTGTAAAGGGCGCCGGCTGCGACGACATGCTGGGATTTGATCCGCCTGGTGCGGTAGGCGCGGTGGGCTGAGTTGCCTGGGGGTCAGCGTCCTTTGGCGGACTTGCTGCACTGGGAGTGGGAGGCGTATCTTGAGCGCCAACATCGCTTACCGCTTGTTTCTCGCCGGCCCACGCGTTGGACGCCAGGGCGATTATGCAGGCCACTATGGCGGCCTGGGCAAGTCTGAAAAGTTTGCGCATTTCGCACCTTTAAGGTAAAACGATGCCATGTTCCCGAATATACTATCGGACGGTCGACTCTGCTGAATGCAGCGATTTTTCCGGTATTAGCGATTTGCAAGGCGACTATTTGGATTCATTTGCACGGAAAGACAGTCACTGACATGCCATTGTTCTTAAGGTTTCCGCGGAGCGTAGGAGCCAGAAGCCCGATTTACGACAGCGTCTTGCAGCTGACTGCCCAGCCGTCATCCGCCTCTTCTGAATTCTTTTCTGTGCAACAAGGCGTTTCTGTGCAAGAAATGGCGTTTCTGTGCAACAAGCGTCATTTCTGTGCAACCAGAGGGGTGTCTGTATTGCACAGCATTTTGCACACAAACGCAGCCCAAAAGCAAACGACAAGCGATCACGGTCGGTAAATCAAAAGAACGCGTGATTTACGCGATCCTTGCAAAATGTTGGTGAGAGTTCGGATTGATCAAATCCTCACGAGTTGTGGCGACGCTTCGCCAACACGGGCGCGACGTGACGTAGTTGGCGGTTATGCGCTCAGCCTTGAGGGACGTCCAAGGGCCTTAGCGCCGTGCCCTGGGGATCAGGTGCGGCTGACCACCTCGCGCGTCTGGAGCATCTGCTGGACCAATTGGAGCTTGTTCCCGACAAAAAGTACATTATGCATCTCGAGTTGCTGAGCGTTGGCCCCTGCGGTCTTCACGAGCAGGTCGCCGGAGCCGAAACCGAGCAGCCAGTGGCGGAAGAGGTCGCTTCGCCGCTTTGCGACAACCATACCCCTGGTGTCGTAGGCTACCTCCCCGCTGCCGATTTCCTGGTGGACCACCAGCTGCCCAGGGACGAAAACCATGTAAACCTTTCGGTCGAAAAGCAAGACGACCACGAGCCAAAGGGCAAGGAGCGGCACGGAAATGGCCAGGTAGCCGAACGCATTAATGTACACGTGGGAGTGAGCCGCCGCCTCAAGGATGTCATCCCACCAGCCGAGCAGAGCCAGGAGGATTGTCGCCAGGAGCACGGTAAGGATTGCTATCACCGACCAAAGGCCGCGGATCGGCACGTTTGTTATAAAGATGACGAGGAGTATCACGACGATAAAGACGACGCCGTAGCCTGAACGACTGGCGACACGGAGCGTGGGCTCACGCGGCTTTCCTGTTGCAGGGTCCTGGGGCAGATGGGCGCCGGTGGGCAGCACTAGGGCTTCCCTACCGCCATCGAAACCTTCCACGACCTGGGTACCGATCGGCACGATGGCAAGGCAGTAGCCGCCCAGCCAGGTCAAGCCGGCCAAGAGGAGGCCTACCGCCCAGACCGGCCACCAGTAGAAAAGCATGGAATGAGCAACGATGTGGACCTCATTAGCACGTGCTCCGTTGGGTGCATCTTGTTTTTGGTCCGCGGTCATAGTTTTTCCTTTTCTGCTCGGGTCATTGCGGGCACGCCACGCTGTCCCGCTAAAGATTTCGCGGCTTTGCAATCTTCAGCGGTGAAGTCTGAAAACCACGCTTAACGCTTGGGCTCGTTCATCAAGTGAATCTTGATCCGCGGTGACCGCGGCCGCCCGGCCCAACGTGCCATTGTCATTAGCCTATAGACCGGGCTCAAGCAAAATCCGAAACCAACCGGCGTGAACCGTTGCTGGGCCGGCCAGGACGACGCCGTGCTTGACGGGGGGCAGGGTTCCTCTTCTGTGAAGCGCTATCTCTGTCAACCTCCTATCTTTGGGATCTGAATAAACTTTTGCTCCTTGCTCTCTTAGCCGCTTAACTATTAGAATCTGGGACACCTAGGTAAACTGGATAAAAACCGCTTCACCCTTGAGGAGTAGGCCAATGTCATCTATTTCTGCGCTTTCTGATTCTTCGGGCTCCCACGAATTGCACTCCCTGCGCAATCAATGGTGGTGTTTCCTGCTATTGGGTGTTGCGTTGTTCATCTTAGGAACATTTTGCATCGTCGATCCGCTGGTCCCGGCCCTCGCCTCGGTCGTCCTCTTGGGCTTCCTGCTGATGGCCGCTGGCATCACGCAAATTGTCAGCGCATTTTGGGCCGGCAAATGGAGTGGCATGTTGATTCACATACTGATTGGCGTACTCTACCTCGTCGTTGGGTACATGATCGTTGACTCGCCGGTAATTAATATGGTGCTGATTACTAAGTTCATCGCCATCTTTTTAATTATCAGCGGCGCGTTTCGCATCATCTCGGCTCTGGCTGTGCGGTTCCAGGATTGGGGTTGGGCGCTGCTAAACGGAGGCGTCACGTTGCTATTAGGCGTCATCATCAATCGCCAATTGCCCGAAGCGGCCCTGTGGGTTATCGGCCTGTTCATCGGCATCGAAATGATTTTTAACGGTTGGGCTTGGGTGATGCTGGCTCTCGGTCTCAGGGCCGTTGCTAAGAGAAGTTAGGAGGTACGTTTCAGTTTCTTCCCCATCCCAGCCGTCGCCGGCAATTTCAAGGGTTCATGTTCACAGCCCACTCGACAAAGTCGTCACTGTGATTTCCAGCGGGAACGATCCCGGGCGCTGCTTCCAAATCACTCCAGCGCAGCCGGCCGTGAACGCCGTTAGGAATCAAGCGGATGATGCCGTGGCTCGGTTCAACGCGCACTTCGATGAAGCTCTGATAGTAGGGCGCCGCATTGACATCGAAGGCGGCCGACAGCCACTCGGGGGACGAGGGCCAGGCGCCCAGTTGCTTGGTCCACCACCAGGCGGGCCATTTCCAAAGGGGAGTGGTTTCCTCAATCTTCTTCACGACGAGATCTTTACTGGGATAGAAAGCCCAGTCCGGAAACGCCGGATTCGCGGGCCAGTCGAGGGCGGTGCCGAAACTCAGGTAGGCGCCGCCCCCTCCGTTGACAACGTGATGGATCGGCTGCCCACCGTCGTTTCGCGGCTCCCGGTAGTATTCCAGGTTGTGGGTGTCGCCGGCCATGACAATGGCAACATCGTGCTCGCGGAGCAAGGCGTGCAGAGCGGTGAAGCTGGGGTCGCCTTCCGCCTGGTAGTGGCCGCCCGCGTAAAGGGGATGGCCGAGAATTGCCATCTTGGTCTTACCCCGTGCGGATTCCAAAGCCGCCCGAAGCCAGGCCATCTCAAGGGTATCCAACGTTCGCGCCACTCCCGTATCCACCGCGATGAGCGCAAAGGCATCGGTCTGGAACTGAAAGAACGGCGCTTTCTGGTTTTGCGTTGGAACGCCGTATTCCTTTCGGAGTCGCTCGGCGGTGCCAATGAGTTCTTCGATCCGGGCGTTGGTGGTGCTGCTGATGCCCTTGTCAACCGCGACCCGCGCCCGTATGGCCGCTCGCGCCGCGTCCGGTTGGAAGAACGTGGCAACAAAGGCGTCAAGCGCATCGTACCAGTCGTGATTCCCCGGAATGGCATAAACGGGCTTGGTTGTGCCCATGAAAGGAAGCCAAAAGTTGGCTTCGTAGTCCTTCATGGCGCCCGTGGGATAAACCACGTCTGAGGAGATGACAACGAATTTGACGTCCTGCCGGCGCACAACTTCTAGAAACTGGGCGCGCAGCGAGTGTTGGGAAGCGTCTCCCTCCCCCGTATCGCCAATTACCAAAAACGAGAAACTATCATCCGGCGCGATCCCGGGCGGGTGGATCGCAAAAGCCTGGGCCGGATCCCGATCTTTTTCCTCGTCCCAAACGGCCCGAATCATCGCCTCGCGCCAGACATCGGTCCGCTCTTCGGCCCACGAGTTCCACATGCCGGCCGCCCAATTCTCGGTGTTAAAATACCAGCTCATTCCCCAGACAGGGGCGGTTGCGGCGAGAATCGCTGCGAGCGGCAAGCCGAGCTGTAATCCCCGGCTCAACGCCGCACGTAGCGAGTAGCGCGCTTGCCATAAGCGAATGGACCGACGCAGGCGTCGACTCAACGTCGCTTGAATTACCCGGCGAACCCAGGCGTGTTTCTCCCTCGGCACCGCCAGGCACCAGGACCAAGCACGCCGCTCCACCCCACGCGTTAACCGTCGAATAACCACGCTCACGGGAATGATTACCACAAAAGCGAGGACCATCGCGATAAACAAATCACCAACCACGGCGAAACCCGGCGAAACGATGCCGAGGAAAGTGCGATCCAAACCCATGCGGCCCAGGTGGATGGCGAACAAGACGGCAACCAAGGCGAGAATCCATCCGCGATCGATGGCGGACCGGGCTGATTCCTCCTGGGCAATGCGATTAGCGACCGCTTCCAGCTCAGGAGAATCGGCCAGGCCAAGACTGTTGACCGCATTTTCACCGGAATCGTGGGCAGTAAACACGGGCGCCAAAACAATGTTCGAAGCGGTTCCCAGGATGCGAAGAGCAGCAGCGATCGCGATAGTCCATGACAGGGTCGTCCCACGGACGGCCAAGATCAGTCCGGCCACGAGCAGATTGCCCGCCCCCGCCAAAATCCAGACCCATTTTGTCTGCACCTGATTGCGCCGTCGAAACGCGCCGAGGAGATAGCGGACGCCATCGATGGCAAACCAGCCCGCGAGGAAAAGCACTAGGGCCGACGCGGCCACGAACGGGGCATTGATTAAGAGGACTCCCATGGCCAGCGTGATGCCGCCGCTGACCCACGCCGTCCGCTGAGCCGATGGGGTTGCCCGCCGAAAGCCGTGGGCAATTTCGAGAATCGCCGTCAGCAGGAGCAGCAAACCGACCCGTCCCTGAACGTCGGCCCGATAGAGCGGCGTGAACAGCGCAAGCACCGCCAATAGAGAAACGATGATACTGAGCACGTTTCGGTAGCGAGCCCTGGGGGACTTGGGAACGAGCGAGGATAATCCTGATTTGGCTTCGACCTTGGTGGCTTGAGGTTGTTCCATTCCGCATTCCTCCGCTTTCAGCGTTCAGATTCAGACCATCAGCCCATATCACGGAGCTCAACGCTCGGTTTCATTCCCGCCAGGCTTGCCCGGAAAGACGTGCGGTTCCAGCTTTCATCTTGAATCACTTTGGATAGGACTGTCACAAAAGCGGCGGATTTTCTTGCCGCTATGTTTCTTCCACAGGCGAACGGACCATCGACGCCGCCGCCAACAAGGCGCTTGCAGTCGCTGGAAAAACTAGGCCATGCACCAGCCCAGCATGCCCTTCTAGCCGCCCGATTTCAAGGCCTGAATCGGCATCCCATGACAGGACCAAAACCGGGCTGGTGGCTTTCGCAATTCCTCGACCGCGCCCTTCATGGCCTTCTGTCGGTGGCGAAGGAGCAATTCCAGGAACTGGCGAAATCATAGGGTGAAGTTCTTGCTTTACGGTATCGAATTCTTGAAGGCCGACTTCAGGAGAAGAAGATCCGGATCGATTTTCAGCCGGTTCGTTTCATAACACGGAGTCGCTTTGGGCGTTTCGTAACATTCGTCTACATATGTATTGCCAAGGAGTTGCATCAAACGAGATGGGTGCGTGTTATGAATGTTATGAAATGTTGGACTCGGGTGAAGTGCTAACCGCCATGATGGTTGCCGCCCGTGCCGACCATATGGACTGTGCATTCTAGGCGCGTGGCAAGCTGTTTATTTTGCCGCCTGTGTCATGCACAACGCGCACATTCTGTAGGTTCCAGGTCGTGACAATCAGTTACGACTCGCTTCCTCCCATGACGCTCCCGTAAATTAACGAAGGAGGCTGATCCCTGGTCTTTTGGAGGTCAGCACGTGTCGCGCCGCATATTGATTGCAGTGATGGTCTTCGCTTCAGCCGGTTGCACGAGCGGGCCGGATAAAACTACGGTGGCCTCAGGTCTACCAGCCCAGGCGCACGGTGTCGTTCTGGCAGCCGAGGGAGCAGGCAACCTGGGAAGATTGCCCGCTGCGTTGCGGCAAGCCCTCGGAGAGTCTCACATACTTCTCGAGGTAAAACCAGTCGCCTGGTCGCACGGGAACGGCCGCATTTTTGCCGATCAAATGGATTTTGCCCATACCCAGGCCGAGGGCCGACGCTTGGCCACAACGATAACGGCCAGTCGGCAGGCCAGGCCATTAGACCAGATCTATCTGGTTGGCTACAGCGCAGGGTGTGCCGTGGCGCTGGCTGCGGCCGAAGAGCTGCCGCCAGGAAGCGTGGACGGCATCGTGCTGTTGGCCCCATCCGTTTCCGCGCATTACGATCTGAGGCCAGCCCTCGCCTGTTGCCCAATCGATGTCTTTTACAGTACGGAGGATTGGTTTTTTCTTGGAGTGGGCGTTGCCCTCTTGGGCACCACAGACCGTGACCAGCTGCCTGCCGCCGGCCGAACCGGCTTTTTGACCACCGTCACATCGCCCCAAGACAAGGCTCGGTATGCTCGTTTGCACCAGCACCCCTGGATCGCCGACGACGAGCACACAGGCCACCGCGGCGGCCATTTTGGAGGCACTCAATCGGCGTTCCTGCGCACCCAGGTGATCCCTTTGCTCGTCGTCAAATGAGCAGAAACGCAGCTCATTGTGAACTTAATCCGACTTTGGCCTTTCTCATCCCTATCGATCGATATGGCCCATGAATTAATCGAGGGCGTTTCTCTTCCTGGAGATGTGCCCGTTATTCTGCATCGGGCCGGTGGAGAACATGGAAGTGATGCAGCAGGCCACCGGACAGCCGTGCCCCGCGGTGGGCTGTTAACTCGTGGGTAAGTACAGGGCGAGAGTTAAGAGAGTTTCTGCCCAACCGGCCGAGATCGCTCCTCGATTCCACGATTCTTTTCAACCAAGAGAGGCTTGAGAACGCGCCCTACATCAGTTGCAGCGCTGGCCGTCAATTGCCCATTGACCCGATCACTCTGTCGAGCGGGTCCTTGCTGACCACGATCATACCTCGATGGGGCTCATTCAAATCGAGGATAACGAAAACTACAAGGGCCACGAGGACAATGAAGGTCAACGATCCGGACACGTGCACCTTCCGCGATGCACCCTGTTTTTCTCCGATCAAAAAGGTCGGGACAATGGATGCCACAAACAACAGAAACACTATGGAGCAGGGTAGCCTTTCCTGGTACATGGCCAGGCGAGAAGCGCTGCTGCTGGTGACGTTGTTCAGGGTATTCGTCAAGGAAAGGGCGATCGGGGTGCTCGCCGGAATTGCCTCATTGACGATGTCGGTCATGCGGGCGAACCTTACCCGAGAACGTTGGGTTGCCTTTTTCTCGTCCGCTCCGATGAGTGTTTCATGCGGCGTGTCTAGTTGGGTTTGGGCGTAGTCCCGTATGACATCCTGGAGGCTGGAACGATACGGCTCTTTGAGCAGGCTCGCGCAGGTATAAAAATCCCCGATCGCGTTGCTTTCGGCGACCACGGCTAGACGCCTTTGGTCGTACCTGCCAAGGGCAATCGCGAAGGTGAAGGCGAGCAAGAGGCCAAGGAGCGCTAGGCTCGCATCGGTAAACTTGGTCCCCGGATCCTCGCTCGACTCGCTGGAACAACGCCGCCCCCAACGTCGACCGAAGGTCCAGCAGCCGAGCATTGCGCCGGCAAATAGCAGAGCGATCAACCAAGCTTCAGAGCGTTCGACGATGCTGCTCACGTCTGCCCCGCACCCAAAGGGAAATGCCGCAACTCTTACCGGGATATCCTGCGGTCAGACCGAGGCCTCAGCACACGGTTGCCGCCAATTACCGTGGCTGGGACAGCCAGCTTCCGAGGAACTGACATCGCAGCCCGAACTCAATGCCGACCAATATATGTCTGCCGCCCGCCAAAGGCCGTAAAGGGCAATGCCGATGACGGTCCGTTCTCGGAAGTCCTTGAAGAGGCACCGAGGCGCGGCTGCGCCCGCGCTGTGGAAGACTGGTTTCCTGATCGCTAATCCCGTTCAATCGCCGCTTCCAATTTGCCCGCGCGTACGGCCATGGTAAGAGCCTCGTGGTCCTTTTCGCTTTGATCCGCATAAGCTACGGCAAAAGCTGCAATGGCCTGGTCAAACGTGTTGGTTTCGCCCAAGTAGCCGGTTATCATCGCGGGTTCGCCCGAGCGGGCGTGGGCCCGAGCCAGGGTCCAGCCGCACCATTCAGCAAACTGAATTATTTCGGCCGAGCCGAACGTCTCAATGGCGAATTTAATTTTCGCATCGCGCAATTGGCGTATGTAAAAATGGCGACCAAACCGACCTGCAGTCCAGCCGAGGAATACGTCGCTGGCGGATTGCATGAGCCGATGGCCTTCCACGACACGCTGGCCATTGTTGGCGTATGCACTTTTGCCCGCGTACGGCTCCAACACTGAAGCGCTGGCCTGCTTGACCTGCAGAAAGAGCGGATCACGCTCGCCCGCCATCAGCAGTATGATGCTGCAGAAAGTGCCGACGCTGCCGACACCAACTACTTTTATGGTGATATCCTTGAATTCGTACCGGTCAAGGAGCAAGCGTTTGTCATCCTGTAGGCTGTCCCGATAGAGGGCAAAGCCTTCACGAACCGAGGCGGTGAACTCGTCCGAGCCGTGCTCATGCCAATGATATATGGTCGGATGATTGTCGCGGATGGTCGGCGATTCGCTGGCGTTGTCCGCCAATTTGGGAAAGTCGTACTCGAGAGCGGTGAGTGCTTTCACATTGGCCAGACGCTTTTTGGCGCGCCCGCGCGTCTCAGAGTCCTTGATTTCATCCACGAGTTTGTCGGCATCCAGACTGTGATACCACACATCCAGCGATCGCATCTCGCTTAACTCTGCCATGCGCTCACGGTAGGAGTGCACACATGTGAGTACGGCTTCCTTGGCGCGCTTCTCGCTTAGCCCGTTGTTGCGCGCCGCAATTATGAAGCTGGTCGCCAGGCGCTTGACATCCCATTCCCATGGCGCTGGCAGTGTTTCATCCAGGTCGTGAATATCAAAAATGGCCCGGCGTTCGGGTGTAGCAAAGATTCGAAAATTTCCCAAATGCGCATCGCCGCACGCTTGGACGCGAACACCCGTGGTTGGCAAATTCGCCAGATCTACCGCCATGGCCAGCGCGGCCCCGCGATAATAAGTGAACGGCGATTCAATCATGCGCCCATGGCGAAGTGGAATTAGTTGGGGAATGCGGCCCTTATCCCCTTCTTTGACTAATTGGACCGGGTCAGGTCGATTAGCGGGGGCTTGCCAAATGGCGTGAGCGCGGCGCGGACATTTATTGCGGAGTCCTTCTCCTCGGGCAATGAGTTCGGCACGCGAGGGTCGGCGTGCAAAGGTCGGAATTGATCCGTTTGCAGGGCCCGTCATTTCTATCGGCTCTCGAATCTGAAGTGCAGTCATGAGGACAGGCTTCCTTCTCTCTTCTCCTTGGTTTTTCCAATCCCTTGGCAAACCAAAAAGATTGATACCACCCGGTTTCTCCGAGGTTCGTTCCCATTAGATATCGAAGATAACTTTCGCGCCGGCGCGATCCCAGGCCGCTATGGAAGCATGTCCTGCTGACGAAACGTGGTTCTTCCTAAGTGGGTTTGCTATCCGGTCCAGCCTACTTGTCCCTGCAAGCGTGATGCAACAGTGGTGTGGAAAAACTGCCAAGGATCGCTGCCAAGCCGTTCGTCAGAATCTGCACAGTCGGCATTATTGATACAGACTCTCCCGCCCAACTTTCACCGATTTTAAGCACTGGCGCCTTGCTGCCTCTGTCTTGATGCCAATGACTTAATGAAGCCCCTGCACCATCGCAGGCCGGTCATTCTCAGTCCCATGGATTATGCTGTGCGGTTGGACTCGGAGGAATTGCCGGATACGTTGAAAGGCCTACTTCGTCCCTTTAATCCGGAAGACATGGAGGCCTATCCCATCAGCACGTTTGTCAATAGCCCAAGGAACCATATCGAGAGATGCATTGAGCCTCTGTAAGCCTTTTTGGCTGAGGTCTTGCACGGGTATCGCCCTGATCTTGGGCCTTGGCGCTCGCACCATACGATGGCCGAGACGGCAATCAATCGTCACCTGGCGCGACTAAGGAGGGGCAGTTTGCAATCGGCGCATACGCCATAGCGAGTCGTGAGAGACTATGCCTCAATCGCAATCCGACACTCTCCAGCTTTCGTCGCTTGACACACATAAGCATGGTTTGTGAAAGAGGCGGCTTTTGGGGAATCCTTGGAGGCGATGTAACGCAAATACAAGCATGATAGCTTAGGTTTCCGTGCTGTCAGAGAAATCAATGGCATTCGAATTCCAGCGTTAGCCGTAGAATTGGGACTTTTGCAGCTGCGTACAGTCCTTCCATAATTGCTCAAATTCCTTGCCACAGGATTTGGCTTCGCGATGCAGTTCCTCGATGAGTTTTGTCTCGGCGCGGACCGTTTGGTTGTCGGAAAACAAGATCTTACGCAGCCAGCGTGCCTCGGCATCCGAGATGGCCCCGTCCGCTATGACAATTTTCTTGAGAACGCTGAGCAAGAGGGCGTCGAATTCCGGATGAACCATCACCGCTTCGCGCTTGAGTTCCACGAGAAACTCGACCTCCTCCTTATCCACGACATTGTCTTCCAGCATAGCGCGCTTGATTAGTGAGGTTTCAAGCTGGTTAATTTGGCCGTTAGCCAGAAGAAGCTTCTTCGCGAATTTAGGCCAGTTCATGTTTGTCTTGTCCTTTCATTTCGTTATTCCCGGCAAATCGGCATGGCCGTCAGAGCGATCATCGTACCCAAAAACAAAGCCAAAGCAATGATCCCCAGCACCACGCGCAGCCACCGCGAATCAAAGATTCCGCCGATGCCGCCGAAAAACAGGACCGAGGTGAAAATCACCGTGAGCAACACGTAGCGGTCGCCCGTCTCATTAGCTTCTCGCGCGCCGGCAAACGCCTGCTCAGCCAATGCTTCTTGACGTTTGGCTTCTTCCGCTTCCTTCTGAACATATTCCGGCATGGCGAGAGGCGACGGTGGCGAGTTTGGGTTGTTGAACGGATCGGTCTTAAGCCAGGCATCCAAGGCTTTTTTCACTTCGGGGCGAAAGCGGTGATAGAGGAAGTCAGCCAGCTTGGTGTTGCCTGCGCTCTTGGCTTCGATGAATTTTAAGAGCATGGACGCGTCGAACGCGCGGAACTGGAGAGACGTGATCGTATTCTCGGAGGATTCCCGCCCCGCCTTTCCGGCCTCTGCCATGCGAAAGCCCTGCACGCCGCCCCACAGGGTCGCCTGGTAAGCACACCAAGCCGAAGCCGTGGTGGCCAGAGCCAGCACGACGGCGCAGGCGATTTCGACCCAGCGCTGGCGTTTTTCCTTTTCGACGGCGCAGAGAATCTGTTGCAGAAGAACCACAGCCTCTTGAGTCGTTAGCGATCGAGCTGATGGCTCTTGAAGAGTGCTCATGCCTGTTCCCATGGAATGGCGGCGTCAGCGGACCTGTGGGATAAACTTGCTGAAGGGACTGGCGGCCAATTACCCTTCGCGCCCCGAGTTCCGCCATACACTGGTCTGCACCCAAGATAACCAAGCCATCAACTACAAGACACGGGATGATTGCAAGAAGCGGAGGAGGAATACAATGAGGCGCTAAGACTAAGCGCGCGGTTGGGGGCCGACTACTTATCCACTAGCGCAAAAACCTGCTAGTCTGCCGCGACGTGGCGACGCAGACAACGCGCTGAGTATCAACTTCCAATTCTTGGTGACGAACGGCACGTCGGCAAGTGTCACGACTGGCCCGTTTGCCACTATCATCTCAAACGAGTCGATCTAGGCAAGAAGATTGATCAGTTGGTTCAGTTGATCAATCGTTATGTCTCTCCTTCGCGAAATCGATCATCGTCTCGCGCGGTGCTCATAGCGACGGAGCGCCTCACATCTTCGCCATATTGCTCCAGAATCGGGCCAAACTTTCGGTCCCGCCAAACAAGGTCGTGAAGTTGGTTGAGTCCACAAGCAGGAGCTGGCCACCGCGTTTGCCGCCTGGCGACATCCAAAGACAGGTGTTGAATTCCCGATTGCCAGCCGCTGTGAACGGATGCGGCCGGGACATATCGACCGGTTGGCTGGCCAGCAAATGAACTGACTTCGTGTCCCCATTCGTCAGCGCATAGTGGGGAAGATGCAAATGAAAGTTGAAGGTGGTCACCCCGTTTAGCAAGCCAAGTTTGTCCAGCTCTCGATTAATGGCCAAAGGCGCAATTTCTTTGGTTCCCTCGACGACGGCCGGCCTCAGTCCGAACTGATTGAGCACAGGCACTTCGAGCGCTTTCATCAGCGAGCGCGTGTACTGGCCGAAGCGTTGCTGGCGTGGCACTAGTTCATCGCCATGGTGCTTGTACTCCATCTGACGCTGCTTCATGTCGCCGCTGAAGCCCACGTCGTGATGCGGCGCTAGCAGCAGGCATTTGCCTTCCTGCCTGAGCCAGTCCTGTATGGCGTCTATTTCCCCCTTCTCCGCTTCTTGCTCGGACACGAGGTGGTCCAGGCCGAACACCATCAAGGTGTCGGTATCGGCGAGAACTCGTTCATCAATTGGCAGTTTGTACCCTGCCTGGTCGATGCGCTGATAAACAGCAACGGGATGACCGGTCGTCTCGCCTACGATCTGCTGGAAGGCAAGGGTCGAACGATGGAACAGTTCTAGTGTGCCTTCGATGCCCTGCAGGAAATTCCTCTTGTCCCACTCTGAGCTCTCAAAGCTCGGCCAGGCAACCCGACGTACCTCGGTCATTGTCGAGAACCGATTGTCCAACTCTGTCAAGTCTCGGTTAGCCTCCCAGGGGTAACTCCACGTCCAGTAGATGCTAAAACGTCGTTTGCCTGCCGTATACGGTCGCGGAATGTGGTTCTGGTTATATGTTCGTCCAAGCTGCTTTAGTGCGCTCATTGGATCATTCCTTTGGTATTAGCCCCGCAAGATACCGAAGGGCCCTTATGCCCGGCAGGAAGAAGTAGGCGCCGCCTCTTACGGTGGTGAAGGCCGGCAAGCCTTTGATCACTTTGCGGATCGGCCGCTTGGGAATTTTGAATTCCAGTGTGCCATCATGGGCGCCGATGATCGGATCGCGTTCGTTGCCGAGCTCATGAAACGCCCGGTCATTAACCCAGACATTTTGTGCGAACTCGTACTGCCGGATGAGACTAGCGCAACCGACGAAGGCTGCAATGCCCCGTTCGACGCCGTCTTCCGGCGCGCCTTCCGGCAGTGCTGGGCCATAAGTGCCGCCGCGCCGGATCATTCGGCGGCGATTCATGTTAGCGGCGGTGTCGCGCGGATTCATTCTCCGGATGTGCGAGCCAAGCGGCGCCGCGTAGCCGTACGGGTCCATCTTCGAATAGTTGAAGTCATTGTTGCGCTGCGGGTCCGCGCCGAGGCTTGGATCATCCTTGTTCGGCGAAAGAACGAGCGGAGCGCCGCTGCGCCAACGCCCCATCAACTTCGCCGCGATCAGCTCCTGTTCCTCCAGTGTACTGCCATGCTGCTGCAGGAACTCGCGGAATGCGCCGACGTGCTCCTCCATCCGGCGATACGCCAAGAAGCTCCCATTGCGGCTCAGCACCGTAGGCCCAAACAACTGGGTGACGCCCCCCTCATCAGGGTAGCCCAGGAAAAACTCACCAGGCTTGAGGGGCGCACCGGAACCGGGTGTCGGCACATCGCCAGTCCCTTCGACGACTGGCTGCGATAGGCGATCACGGTAACCGAAGTGGTCGTGAGCGTACTCCAGTGGCGGTGTTGCTTCCAGGTTCAGGGTCGAGAGGGCCTCCACCGACGGAAACCGCGCGGCGTATTGCTGGTGCTCCCAGACACAGCGGTCGCGTTCGGCCACATCACGGGCAAAAAGAATCACGATGCCGTGAAGATCGGGGTTCGCCAATCCTCCGACCCAATGGTCGGGATGATTGGCGCCGGTGTCTCCGAGAATCTCCGCCCGCGCCCCCATGCCGTGGCGAAACTCTTCGGGAAAGGCAGCCAGTGAAGCTTCATCGACCCCAAGCGCTCGCAACCCGTTCCAGGTAAATGCCACCGTTACCCAGCGGGCATCCGGTGGCGCATCGGGCGCGACCGACTTGCCCGTCCCCACCTTGTCGATGATGCCCGACAGCCACGCACGGCCTTGATCCGGCTTGCGAAACGAAAGAAATCCGTACCGCGCCACTCGGGCGCGCGGGCGCGTCAAGAGAAAATGTTGAATGTCATCGAGTTCGAGCATGGCGGCAGTTTCCGTCTCAGTTCAAGCGACTCCACGCGTGGCCTTCGGCCTTCCACGCTTTGCCGCGCCTAGCGAATGTGAAGGCGAGGATCCCCCCGGTTATCACTGCATCTGGTCGAGCGCCGTCGAGAAAGCGGCCTTCAGCTTGAGGGCTTTCTTGATTTCGTCGCAACTCACGTAGGGATGCTCGCTGTATTCGAGGAAGCTTGGCCATTGGTGGTCCCGGAAAAACTTGACTATCGACGAAGGATTGGTCGCGTAGTCCGCTGGCCATCCCTCGAGGGCCTCAAAAGCTGATTGGATGCCCGTCTTCCCGAAGAGGATCGAGGCATCTTCGCAGTATTTATCGAAATCGGTATCGAAGATGCCCTGGTACATCATGTAGCTCTCCCCCTTGATGGTGAAGATCACCCACCTCAAGTAGTGTGCCTGGAGGATAGCGAGTGTATCCGGATTATCGGCGATTGCTTTCTCAATAACCTTGGCATGTTTGTAAAGGTGCTCTTCCCTTCCGGGGATGATCTTCGCAATGCAGGAGAAGCCGTAGCACGCCGGAGTCTTGGGAAAGATCGGGCCGTATCTGCCCTGCTCGATTTTGTCGGCGAAGTAGCCGCCCTTCGGAATCGCCATGGCTGCGGCTTTCGTGTAGTCCTTTTGCATGTCAGTCTTCCTTTCTTTCTGTTACTTTTCTTCGCGGAGCGTTATTTGGATGTCGTGATGCTGAATGATCTCAGGCGGGCTCCCGGCGTCTTTCGAGTCAAGCCGTGGCACTTCTATTTTCGCCGTTGGCTGTCTCCGGTAAGCTATGGCCGCAATGCGATTCCCGACAGCCCGAACAACTATGCATGGAACCAGTGCGAGCAGCGTGGCTACGATCAGGGCTTGGACTGGGTAGATCCAATGAAGGACGATAATCTGATAAACTGCATCAAGCACGAGCGCGACGAGAAATACCTTGCCGGCAATTATCCACATGTTTCTGAGCATGGCGCGCGTTTGACTCGGGTTGCGTGCAAGGGTCCAAAAGGACATCGACCGACCTTCGCGGGCATCCTTCCATCCCGCTCGAATCGCAAGAAATGTCGCAATAACCGGCTGGACGATCAGCCGGAAGCTCATCGGTCCATCTACCCGATCAAAGAGATTATCCCACGCTTGCCTGAGTGCCTCTTCCATGGAACGGTCACGTTCTGGTGCTGGAGGAATCCACCAGCATCGTTAAGCACATCCATGACGCAGATCAGTATGCCTACAAATAAGTGTCCGTTAATCTATTCAGTCTTCCGCCGCCTGGCCAGCCCCAGCCTGTTTCTCAAGCTCTTGTCCAGTCGCCGACTTTCGCCGGCCTGCGAACGCTGGTGAGACTTGACAATACCGCTTGGAGCGGCGAACGCGCCTGAGGTTGATGCCATCGAAATCGTCTAGTACTTCCCGGTAGTCGCCTCGACACTGGCGGCGCGTTGGGGGATTCTTACAACGTTAAGGACTTGATCTCGCGGCAGCGTGCAATTTCACCCGGCCGCCTAGTTTCCCCGGCTTACTGCGCTGGCTCTAACAAATAAGCCAAACCGGACAATCTCCCAATTGACAGATTCTGCAAATTTTGCCATTTCTCCTGCCGCAAAAGATTCGGAGGACAATCCGGGGAATGGGATGACGCCACGGATCACGGCTTATTGTGTTGCCGCTTTGCTCGTTTACGCAGCACGATCGGCTGCACAAGTTGGTGTTGAGTCATCGCCAGTATCGCCGAATGTCGGGCCCGCCCCGGCAGCCACCACGCGCCAGCAACCGGGGATGGCCGTTGGTCCCTTCGCGAGCACTTCTTTCGCAGCGTCGCTTGTGACGGGTAATTCAGAGAACGGCAAGCCTCGTAGCCAAGAGAAGCAGGAGCCAGTCGAACAGGGAAAATTGCCGATGATCGAGGAGTCGGTACCCGAGCATTCCCAGAAACTCACGGTCACATTGCTGGACGACAACTTCAAGCTCACGCTCGGGGGGGCCATCACGGCCGACTTTTTGTTTAACAGCGCTCGGCCTGTCGCTCCCGGCACGCCCTACTACCTTACTCCGGGGCCAGGCTCTGGGATCAGGCAGAACACCTTCGATGCGACCGGGCGGCAGACGGCATTGTTCGCGCTGATCACCGGCCCCAAAATCGGTGACTTCGAGACGGGCGCCCAGGTCAGGGCAAACCTTTACAGCAACCCAATCATTGCCGATCAGTATGGGCTCCTCCCCCTTCAAGCTTTTGGTTACCTGAAAAACAACGACTGGAGGTTCGCAGCCGGCTTGCAGCCGGATATCTTCAATCCGCTCAACCCGACCGTGCTGCCTTTCACCGCCCTCCTAGCTACCGGCAATACAGGTTTAATACGCAGCCAGGCTCGGATTGAGCGCTTTATCCAACCCTCTGATGAATCGCTGCTTACCTTCACCCTCGGAGTCAGTGAGCCGATACCTACCCTGGTAAATGATGAGTTCCGAATTAGCGAAGACAACGGCTGGCCCAACGTTGAGGGACGCGCGGCCCTTGCATTGGGACCGCTTGTCGGCGAAGGGGAGGACGTCAGGCGACCATTTGAGATCGGCATCTCCGGCGTTATTGGTCAGATTCGAACCACAATCCCGGCTCAGACACAAGCGGTGGCAAGCGTCTGGGGCCTTGGCTCCGATCTGCGCTGGGCTATCACCAACCGTTTCGGCGTCCAGGGAGAAGTCTACGCAGGACAAACGCTCGGCACGTATGGTGGAGGGATTCTCCAAGACATCAATTCGGTGACGTTCCGGGGCGTCCATTCCGCCGGAGAGTGGTGCGAAGTCTACTTCTACCTATGCCCGGACAAACTGCACAGTCACATCGGCTACGGGATCGATGACCCCCTGGATCGCGACCTCGCTCCCGGCCAGCGACTGCGCAACCAGGCCTATTTCGCCAACCTGATCTGGGACGTGACGCAGGCATTCCGGGTTAGTGGTGAAGTCACCTATCGCAAGACAGCCTATACAATGGTGCTGAACAACGATGGCGTCGGTTTTCAATTTCAGGCGCAGTGGAAGTTCTAACGAGGGCTACGCCTCAGACCAACGAGGCGTGTTTTGATTCTGTTCAACAAAAAGGCTCTGGTCGATCGGCGGGATCTGCTTGCGCAGCCCCATGATTGAAGACAAAAGGGGACATCTTGGATTAGCTGGGCATCACTCCATGTTACGGCAAAATCGGATTTCCTGCCCCGCCGCGGCGAAGAAAGGTGGCACTTTACGCAAGGCTCGACCTGGCTTTGGTTGAAGGTAACCTGTCCGTTTCATCATCTAAGCCATAGCCATGCCCCCAAATTCTTTCCATTTCTTTCCACAGGAGGTCCGGCGAAATGGAGAGAACCAAATTGGAGGGCCTTCCCGGCGAGCTAGACATTAGGTTTCGTTTTTCAACCCAAAGTTCCGTTTTTCACGCCTAGCTTCCGTTTTTCACCAGGAAGTTCCGTTTTTCATCAGGGATGGGTGGGGGATGAAAAACGGAAAACGATTGCTCATTTCGACCGCCACCAATCGTCGTTGTGTATGTTAGCCTTCCTTTCTTTCTTGTTGCTGGTATTCGCTTCATTTTCCTTGGTTTCCGGTTTGTTCCTCGGCACCTGTCGGGGTCCATCGTCGTCGTGCGAGGCGAGTGACAAGGCCACGAAGCAACGCATACGGGACGAGAGCCAGAATAGTTGCCGTCAGCAGCAATTCCAGCGTGTAAATGCCAGAATGCATGATGACCTGGTAAATCGCATCCAAGATAAGGGCAATGATGAAAACAGTTCCGACATCCTTGCGGACGTGGCGCACCACCTCGCGCCGGTGGCCGGCGTTTGAGAAAACGGTCCACAAGAAAGGGGGCCGCCCGTTGCGCGCGTCCCTTAGTCCAGCCCGGATCGCAAAGTAGACAGCCGCGGCCGGCTGGATGATCAGCCGGAAACTCATCGGGCCGTCCAAACGGCCGAAGAGATTCTCCCATCCGCGTCTGAGAGCTTCTTCCATCGAAGGATCGCCCTCCGCAACCCGCGGTCAAAGGTGGGTGCTCCACTTGAGCAACCAGGAACTCTAGTTCGACAAGAACGTTGTGCCGTCGATGTTCACGGAGCCGTAGATCTGTCGTCCCTATTTCACGAAGGGACGGCGGTTACCGATTCGCTGAAATCCACCAGGTCGCAAAACCTGTCTTTTCAGCGCTGCGATGGCAGCTTGCCCGCCTGAATCTTATTGAGGTCCCTTTTGGGCGCGAAGCTGGGATATGCCCGTGGTGTATGTGACCATCGATGTATACAAGGAAGTGTAATAGGGCTCGTCGCCGACTGTGGCGGCCGCGAATTTGAGCCCTTGCTGGGTCATCCCGTCGACCAATTCGGAAACCGAATTCCCCTTGGCGCCCCAACTCCGCGACACGAACTTAGAGACATTGGGGTCCTGTAGGGCGCTGATGGTATTGTCGAGTTC
>JBJMQT010000014.1:0-9200 GCA_045802525.1 Gemmataceae bacterium | reverse complement strand
CCCCGAAGCCAGCAAGGGCTTTGTCTTGCTTGCCAAACGTTGGGTTGTCGAACGAACCTTTGGATGGATTGGCCGCTATCGACGCTTGAGCAAGGACTACGAACGGCGGAGCGATTCGAGCGAAGCCATGGTGCAAATTGCTTCGATCCATTTGATGCTCCAACGTCTGGCCCCCAGCGAATCGAGATTGGCTAATGGCTACACCGCAAATCGGATAAAGCGCGCTGCGTGACCTTTAGGAACACCCTCTAAAGCATAATGCGAAAATCGATTTGCCGATTTCCATTTCAGGGGCCTAGTCTAACGGAAAGGTCAAATTCAGATTTAGAGGAGCTAGGATTGACGCCCACGATACCAAGAACGCACCTCACTTCTGAAAGCTGCCATAGCCAGTGCCGAGAAATTCCATTGGACGAATGGTAACATGTGCTGAAAGATTAGAATCCAAAAAGTATTAGCTCACAGGAACCTGCCATGTCAAACAACATACGTGAATTCCATCTCCTTTTGTGGACGATGGTCCTGGTCGCCTTCTTTAGGCCGCATTCTACACAAGGAACTTTTCCTAGGGTGGAGGAGCCTTCGCCCCTTTTCACGGGCAAAGTCATCCCTGAGCCACCTCAACAGAAGGCAAAGTGGCAGCCGCCTGACAACGAGCTTCCCAAAGAGTTTGTGGACGCAGCGACCCTCTTGTTTGACCAAGGTCTTGCTGATCCGCGCGGATGTGAGTACCGAGTAATTTCTGTAACGACGGGAAGTTGCTGGACCGGCGATGGTGGCGTAATCCACACGCGCGGCTGGATGCTGCCCACTGAAGAAGGCGCCAAGCATCGTTTTGCGGTTTGCTGGAATGGACTGGTGTATCCTCTGGTTACTATCGGGGACAAGGCGGATCTGCACACTGAGGTCAAACAGGTTATTGATGATCGAAAAAAGGAGAGAAACCGCCGTGGCAGGGAGACTGACCAGCCTCAAAGTGAAGAAGGTTGGTCGCTTTGGCACCACAGCCTGGGCAACCTAGAAACCGCCCTCTTGCTTCGATTGGGTGAAGGAGCCTTGGCGTCGGACTTATGGGAAGCAAACCATCAGCCACCAAAAGGTGGTGAAAACAATCTGAAGCGCGAGGAATCCGATCCGTATCTTGGGTTGGCAGCCAGTTGGGGCTGGATTCAATTTGATCGCGCTTTGGGTGCTCACATGCGGGGTGATGATGTCCTTGCCTTGTCCAGTTTTCGACGCCTGTCCGCTTTCAATGAAAAAGTGGAAGAGGAAACCAAGAAACGAGGCATTCAACCACAAAAGGAAGCCAAACATTTCCTGAGCTTCGTTGATCAACTTCCTGAATTGTTGGCCGACCAGGAGCGCAGAGCCATGGATGGAGGTCATGATCCTGTCGTTTGCATTGGGCCTGGTCGCCTCACTGATCAGACTAAACGAATTGCCGCTTTGGTCGCCCGGCTGGACGAAGTCAACGCGAGGCAATGGGGCCAACCAGGCGGTGTGAGCCTAAGTAGCGATCTTATTGTTGAGGCCCTTATCCGCGAGGGAGAGCCAGCCCTTGAAGCTCTTCTGAACTGCTTCGCCGAGGATCGGCGCATGACCCGTTCCGTCCACTTTTGGCGTGATTTTTCGCAGAGCCGAACCTGTTTGGGTGTCCACGAGGCGGCATACGTAGCCCTAAGTGGCATTCTGGCGCAATCGGATTTCGAGCCGCGCGCTACAGGAGACAATCTAACAAGAAACGGGGATGATACCCGCAAGAAGTTAGCGGAACTGATCCATGAACATGTGAAAACGGCAAAGAAAACTCCGCCAGCCCAGCGTTGGTTTGCAATCCTCGCAGACGACAAGGCTAATCCGGAACAATGGGTCGGAGCCGCCAAGCGCCTGATGGTTCCCGATGATGTGGCCATACCGAGTGGGACGATGGTCTGGTCGGGCAGGTCGGTCCGATTGCGACAATCGGAAAAAGGAGGTAAACTCGTCGCGGAATCCCTCCGGAAGAAGCAAAATCCTTCCGTCACCGAATTGCTTCTAAAACGAATGAACCAAACCGAGAATGTCCATATTTCTGCTGACCTAGCCCTTACACTGGCCGTGTGGGAACCGAAAGCGTCCATCGACCCGTTGCTCATGCAAATGAAGCGGTTGCGCGAGGGGGAACATTGGTACGGGTATACCTTACTCATTGATCGCATTTGTGAATTAGGCGATCAAAAGGGCTTGAATGATTACGTGGTTTTTATCAACAAGGCCACGCTTAAAATGCTCGGTGACTCGCCGATTGATCTGTTTAGTCCCATGGTGGACCATCTCGATCACCCGGGAATGGCACAAGCCGCAGAGAACCTGTTTGGGAACGAGAAATCACCTTGGCTGCCTCTCATGCAACTTGATCCAGAACGCTCCGGCGTAAGCCGAGTTCCTCAGTTGATTCCAACGGGGACTACTTCGAGCACCCCCGTTTCGAAAGGCAGTCCTCAAAGAACTATCCAACAAAGGAGGGGAAGGCACGGTTCACGCTGGCCCGTATGGCTCTTTGACAATGAATCTGCCCGGAATCTACAATTCTTCCGGCGGCGGTGGTAGTAGTCGTGAACTCGAAATTCCTGACGAAGGTGTAGAGGGGAAATTTCGATTTTGCGATTACGTAGCCTGGCAGATAGGTAAAAGGTATAAGGCGGCGCCGCGGTGCGAGTTATATTGGCCTGAGGCCAAGCGGGACAAAGCCGTAGCAGCGTGTACCAAATTCCTACGCCAATATGGTGAACACCTTTTTGAGCACCCAACCTCTTTGCTTCCGGGCAAACCCGCATCCCTCAATGACGTGGGCGAAGGCAGGGCGATCTTTTCGCTTGAGGGAGAAGGTGAAACACGCGTCGTGGCAGGTCTGAAACTGCCGCACGATGCACGATGGATAACGCTTGAAAATCAGCCATCCGAGAGAGAAAAGACAGAACTTCGCACTGGTAAAAAGACCATCATCAAGGGGTTTGAACAGGACGGGAAGGTTGTTCAGGCCGAGGAAGTTTTGAAAGATGGCAAGTGGCAGCGCTTTTATGGATTTGCGGGTTCCAATCACCTTGCTCGCGTTCCAGCCAAAGACATTGAGTTAATTCCAAATGAAGTTGGCTCGTACCCAAATTCTTATAATTGGGTGGCCCGGGGGTCCGGCTATCAAGCCGCTCTCAACGGCCCTCCTCTTAATGTTGAACTCTATGAACAGTTGCCCCCGCGACTGTCGGCCGAAACGGCCCTGCCGATCTCCATTATTATGCGCAATGTGAGCGGACTCCATCAGACATCCCTACTTGCCGAAAAAAGCATGCGCTTGCGTCTTCTCTATTCAGAGGAATATGTTTCGCCTCATGGTACACTTGCTCCAAAAGCCACCCGTGAGGCCGGATGGCAAGAAGTGCCATCAAACCTGCATGCTCAACTCACAACTGAACGTACCCAAATGCTGGCACCCACAAAGGAATTGCAGGTCGCCTCGTTGGATTTACGAAAGTGGTATGACTTGAGCAGGTCCGGATTTTATCGTTTACAACTACTACCAATTAACAAACAGCCCGATACCAGCGCGGAAGGCTATTCGGAGATGCGCTTCTCCCAAGCACCAAAGTCAAAATAAATCCCGCTGGCAATAAATAGATGAAATGCGGCTTTCTCAAGCTATGACAGCTCTAGTCCCTCCTACACAAACCTTGACGCCCGCAAATCAGAATGGCGGCGGCCGCGGTCACCTTGAGCCGCTAGTTCTGCGTGCTTTGCCTACTAGGCGTCGCACTACGCGACGCAAATCAGATTCCACCCAGTCATCACCGAGAGGAGGAACACGATAGTGCTGCCAGCCCGCCAGGTCGAACACTCCAACCAGCTCCGGGGCTCAACCTTCACGTTGTAGGGAGAATCGGCGGATGTGCCACGTTTGGGTGGACGCAACCGCTCCCTCGCGTCCACCAACTGCTAGACTATGACCGCGAACCACGGCCAGCCGAAGGTTTTCTAATCTCGAACGTCTCGTGAAAAGTCGCCCGTACCGGTTACATCAATCACTAGTTCGGCGATGCTGCCGTCATGGAAGTCGTACACGTCGAGGAAGTCGATGACGCCGCGGTAGCCGTTGCGGCTGGCCAGCTTCTTAAGGCCCGTGCCGTCGGCCTTGGTGACATGTGGGTGACAATCGTAGTGCTCACCGGCCACAAAAAAGACCCACGAGCCGTCCGGCGTCCACGAAGGCATGAGGTGGAACCGTAGGCCTTTCTCTACCCTGCTTGGCGTTGGAGCCGTCCCCGTCCGCGAGGAAGAGCCGGTAATCCCCTCGTTACCTAAACAAAGTTCACGTTGCGTGGATTACAGCGTAGCCAAAGGCGGGTTCCTAATATGCCTACCGCTGGAACGGCGAGAAGAAGTTGAGACGCCACGTTTTTATTCCGGCCAACCGGCCCTAACCTGAACACCGGTAAACCAATCACGGCCCTGCTTTAGCTAGAGGCGAACTCCCTGCAAATTCCAACCCAGCCCGAAGCATTAATTGATGGAAAAGCCGCTGAGGGTTTAGGCACGTGCTTTACTGGATCTCATATTGCACAACGCGGCGTTGTCAAAACAAACCCCGTGGGCCATAATGTGCAGGGAGGTCCATTTTGGGAAGTCAGCAACTTAGGCGATTGATTGGCGTTGGGTTGGTGTGGACGGCTGCGGCAATGTCGTCGTTGGCGGGAGTGCCACGGTCGGTTTGCGCGTGTATCGGGCCAGCACCGCATCAAGGTAATCCTTTGCCTGAATCACCTACAGCCAACTGCTCTTGTGCTTGCCACTGTTGCGGCAACACGTCGGGCAATGGTTCCAAAAGGTCGTGTTGCTCCCAACATTCCCCAAATCGTGAGGCCAACAGTTCATCTCAAGACCGCAATCAACCGAATTGGCCATGTAAGAAGGCAATAATTGCCGGGCAAACCGGCTATGCCCCTGAATCGCCGATCTTCAAAATCGCATATACGTTCCTTGGCCTTCTACCGGCCGACGGGTTTGTCGGTCTAGCCGATCATTATTCGCCGGACGGCCAACTTTCTTCGGGGAGCCATTCACTTCACGGTCCGCCTGCAGATCTTATCACCCTGTTTCAACATTTCTTGATTTAAGCATCCCGGAAAAACCAAGAGCCGGATCTTGGAGCATCGCGCACGCAATAGGCCTTCCGGCTTCAATGCGCGGTCGTTTTGTGATCCCATTGGTATCCAATCACCATCAACCGGGAACCGCTAAGCCAAAAAGAAAAGCCTCCAACAGGAGCACGGTTTTATGCCTATTCAAGATTCTTCACCAAACGCCGCGCCATCGCCGGCCCAATCAAATGCGCCAGTCACCGCGCACACCTTTTGGTGGAAAGTGTGGCAAGTCGCCAAAGTAGTCCAAGCGCGTCTACGGTTCATTGTCATCTTGATGGTCATTGGCGTGCTGATTGCCTCGTGGGACAATCTCAACAACTTCTACGAAAAATGGACGCGGCCGCTCTATGGGACCGAATCCCTGACTAGCGGCGACTTTGAATATTACTGCCCCTAGGTCTCGACAAGGTCCGGCTTGAGGTCGATGGCCTTGCGGCAGGCGGCCACTGCTTCATCCAACTTATTCAGGTCACTAAGGGTAATCCCTAGGTTGTTGTAAGCCTCCGCAAAGTCAGGATTAAGGTCGATGGCCTTGCGGCAAGCGGCCACTGCTTCATCCAGTTTCTTCTGGTTACGAAGGGCAATCCCCAGGTTGTTGTAAACGGCCGCGGTTTCTGGGCGGATCGCCAGGGCTACTCGATAATAACCTGCTGCTTCTTTTGGATCTGCGTCAAGTAATTCATTAGCAAGATTGAAATTTAACCAGAAATCGGTTGGATGATGCCCTTGGGCAGCGGTCAGAAACCCGGGTTGTAATAAGCCTCGGCAAAATCCGGCTTGAGGTCCATGCCCTTGCGATCCCATCTCCTTTATTGTTTCGCAGCACCGCTGCCAACGCCGTCAACAATTGCGGTGACTGTTTCCCGAAATCGACCGTCTTGGCCAGTTGTTCCAGGGCTCCCTTTTCGTGCCAAACCTGCGGCTGGCGGAATTGATCGCGCCAAGCATCGGGGTCGGCCGTGCGTGCGGCCTTCAGGAGCCATTCATGCCGCAAATCATCCTGCGTAATTAGAGCCCAATCATCCAATGCGGCCACAAGCTGGGACGCTATGGAAGACTGTTGGATGCGCGCTGCAACGGTAGCCGCCGCTTCATCTTCTCTGGCCAGACCAGACTGAGCGAACAATTCGGTGTATGGCCGACCCGCTCCTTTGTTATCTAATTGCCCACCTACCCAGGTCGCTTGCTGGAGGCGGATTTCATCAATGCGTCTCACCACATCCAGATCATGGCGTGCCTGATCCACCATTTCTCTCAAATCCGATGGGCCGTACGGGCCCACCCGGTTGTCGGCCTGATCGAACACTTCCCTGGCTTGAAGCCAGCGTTCCTGGCGACGCAGTTCGGCCATGCGTTCGAGCGCTGTTACCACGTCATGGCGTTGCTCTTTGCGAAGGCGTTGCCACCAAACCCCAGCCACCCCCAGGGAAAGAAGAGTCAATAATAAAGTGACCGATGCTCCAACCACGAGTGGCCGATGCCGGCGTTTCCACCGACCCCAGCGGATCGACCACGGTTCTCGGTAGGCCGAGACCGGTTCGTCTGCCAGCCACAGTTCCAGGTCCTTGCCCATGAGATCAGCCGTTTGATACCGGTCCGTGCTGCCCCTCATCATCGCCTTTAAACAGATGGCCTCTAACGGCTTGGCGATGTCCGCTTTGATTGTGCGCGGCCTTGGGAACTCTCCGCGCTGGGCCTTGGAAAGGACTTGAAGGTAGTCCCCGCCGCGCACCGGCGGCACGCCCGTCAGTAGGTCATAGAGCGTTGCCCCCAGGCTGTAGATATCGCTAGCCGGGCCGACCACATCCCAGCGGCCTTCGGCTTGCTCGGGACTCATGTAGGCGGGCGTTCCCTTGGTTTGCCCCATTCTTGTCCCATCGGGAGCTTGGCCCTCTTTTGGCGGTATCAGGGTATCCTCGCCGTTCGCTGGATCACTGTCGGTGCGGGCGAAGGAACGGGCCAGACCCCAGTCGACGACGAGAGTCTCGCCGTACTTGCCGAGCATAATGTTGCCGGGCTTCAAGTCGCGGTGGATGATGCCGCGGTTGTGGGCGAAGGCCAGGGTGTTGCACACGGCGATGAAGCGGTTCAACAATTGCCGGAGGGCCACGGTCCGTTCGCCGGGATCGCGCGGGGCCTTGTCGGCCTCGTGGAACTGGTGGATGGCGTCCTTGAGCGAATCGCCCTCGATGAACCGCATGGCATACGAGGGGTTGCCGTCCGGCCCCTGGACCAGGCCGTAAATGGGCACGACGCCGACGCGCAACTGGTCCATCCATTGCGTAACGGAGCCGGGCTCTGCCATGGCGACAAGCCTAGTGAAAGCTGGGCATTGGTCGATAAAGGATGCCTGATTGTAGGCAGGCTGTTTGACGGTTGTAAATGACCAAATGACTTGGACTCTCGTCCCACATCGCTGTATCCCCTCTCCCAGTAATCCGGGAGAGGGAAGATCGTCAACGTTTTGGTTACAGCTTGAGTTTCTTGACCAGCTGGTTGACCTGGTAACGAGCGGCATGGTGGTCGCCCGATTCCCAGAGTTGTTCAGCGCTACATAACCAATTGTGGCCGAAACAGAACTGGTCCGTGGTTAGGGGCAGCGATTCCACCAGATGGTGAAGTTTCCTAAAAACCAAGGCAATTTCAGCCAAGGAGGGATTGGACAGCTTCAATAAGGCCGGAAAGTTGTCCGCAGTTAGTTTCCGGACTGAGGTGATGGCTGTCATTTTCGTTCTCCAGGTAGAGGAACCATTTCGAGATCGAACGTCGTTGTTCGACCTCTCTACCTAGGAACTCCGCAAAGCGGCCCAAAAGCCCTCATTCCAGTCAAAATAATCTGGCCATCGTCCGGCGCCTCTGAGTCAACCATATGAGCGCGGGGCGATCCGACGCATGTATCGAGAAACCTTCTGCCACATAGTCGCGGTCGGGGTTTACCATTGCGCTGATTAGTCTGAGCGTGTCGCTTAGGATTGAAATCAAAGAGCCTTCCCAGGCACCGTCGTCGGCGAGGGCCAGAGAGGCAGGCGCGGGTGTCAGAAGTCTGGGGCGTCCAGCCGCCATGCGAACCGCGAAAAGCGTGCTGAGGCGAGCCAGGGCGTGGCCTAGTCGCTAAAGTCGACAAGCCGGGCCGCCGAAGCAACACCCGACCCCGCCCGCCAAACCTCACCAACGAACGGCACCGAGTGCTCTTGGGAGAGACGGGATCACTTGACTTCACAATGGCGGAGGGCAATGACGTGACCAGGCGTCGGGACCACCAATACGCTGATTCACATAAGTCTACCCGGTCTGGTGGACACGAGGGTTCCGGTTCCCTCGCGTCCACCTGGCGTGTGGGACTGAAGCGTGTTGAGGTCCTGATTCCAAAAAATGGTCACAACATTAGGACGGCAGTTACCACGCCTTGCCAATCATTCCGTTACATCTTCTGCCATTGCAGTCAACCGGCTGGTGTACTAAATATGTCTGGCTTTGGAGAACTTTCTACTGGCGTTAGTGCCCTAATTAGGAGCTGCCGCTTCCCCTATTTCAACCTTTTCAGTTGCTGACCTCATTGCGCATCGGTAATTTTGCAGGCATGGCTGAGGTCACGCAGATTCTGAACGCCATCGAGCGGGGGGACGCCCAAGCTGCGCACCAACTCCTACCCGTCGTGTATGAGGAGCTGCGCAAGCTTGCCGCAAAAAAGTTGGCTCAAGAAAGACCGGGTCAAACACTGGACGCTACCGCCCTGGTCCACGAAGCGTATCTGCGCTTGGTGGCCGCGACAGAAACCGCCGCGCGCGGCAGCGATCCGGGTTGGGCCAATCGCCGGCATTTCTTCTCCGCGGCCGCCGAGTCGATGCGCCGCATCCTGGTCGAGAGCGCCCGCCGGAAGGCGCGCGACAAGCACGGCGGCGGGCGGCGCCGTGAACACCTCGATATCGACGCTCTTCAGTCAGCCGAACCGGCCGGCGAGCTGCTCGACTTGCACGAAGCCCTCGTACAGTTCGCGGCCCACGACCCCCTAAAGGCCAAGCTCGT
>JBJMQT010000013.1:0-62857 GCA_045802525.1 Gemmataceae bacterium | reverse complement strand
TTTGGGTGCACCGGAGCAGGAGCGGGGTCGGGATTTTTGGCGGCGAGCCTGGCAACTGGCCGGCCTGCTGGCTAACCTCATTCGCGATTACGAATATCATCGCCAAGATGATTTGATTCAAAAGTGGCTGATCCACAAAGATGGCTATCCCCAGGCACAGCCGGAAGCACTTGCTCTTGAACGAGGGCAGCGCGAGCTTTTCGAACTAATTGTGCGCGAACCGGACGGCTTGCGAGCCCGGCTTCAGAAGGCGCTGAAGACCTCGGCCAAGACGCTTCCTCAATACGCCAACGAGGTCATGGAGCTTTCCCCAGAGCAGCTTCGTGCGAATGACAATTCCCTGCCCATTCATCTCTTCGGGCTCACGCAGATTTCAGCGCTGCACGTCCGCACGCTGCGGTGGCTAGGCAAGCGCTATGATTTGCGCGTGTATCATCTCAATCCTTTGGCAGGCCGACTTGAAAAGTTCCCTGCTGCGTCAAAGCAAGGCGAACAGGCTTTGCAAGTGCTGGCCGACCGATTTCGGCAGTCTCCTTTGCTAAAAAAGCAGCCCGCACAACAAGGCGAGGAGTTAATCAAAGCGTGGGGCCAAGCCGGCGCGGAAGCGCTCTGGCTCATGGCCGACCTATTAGAAGGAGATAGGCCCTTTGCTATGGAAGTTGTTCCTCCTCTGCGATCTTGGGATCGGCCGTGCGTTTTGCAGCGGGTTCAGGAATGTCTAACCCAACCTCGTCCCGTCGGGGAAGAGCCGTTGCCGCAAGACTGCTCGCTGCAAGTCGTCGCTTGCCCTGGCATTTATCGTGAAGTCGAGACGGTTTACCAGAGCATCTTGCACAATCTACAGGAGAATCCAGGGCTCAAGCAGTCTGATATTGCCGTGTTGGCCACCGACATGGCGGCCTACCGGCCCGTTATCCAGGCGGTCTTCGAGCGCGCACCCCAGGCTGTTCGTTACACGTTGGCTGACTATTCGGCTGCGGAGTTGAGTTCATACGGCCATGCCGTGATGGGTTTGCTCGACCTGGCTCTGGAATCATTTACGCGCTCCCGCGTTCTGTCAGTTTTGACTAATCCCTGTTTCCTGGCCCAACTAGGCGTGGATCGTGAACAGGCGCAAATGTGGCCGCGCTGGGTGGAGGCGCTTAGCATCTATCACGGTTGGGACCGCGAAGATCGGAAGGAGCGAGGCTATTCCGACTCGCCGCTGTACTCTTGGCAGCATGGCCTTCGCCGATTGCGGCTGGGACGTTTGATGGATATCCCCGGAGAGTATGAAGAAGGGCCTCCACCTCGCTTTGGGGATGTCATTCCTTATTCGGATTTGGAATGCGGCGAAGCAGACAACCTTGAAACATTCGTGCGGGCCGTCGATCCATTACTGCCCAGGCTGGCTTCTCTCCGGGGCTTGTCCGCTTCAGGCTATCGCTGGGGAGAAGAATTGCGAGGGCTTATCGACGAATTCTTGGCCATACCGCACGACCAGCCTGCCGAGCAACAAGTCCGGGATGCGCTGCTGGAGTCCTTTGAGAGACTAGAACTGCTGGATTCGCTGCACGAGGAAATGGCCGGCTCGGCATTGCCGCTGGCTTTAATACGGGAATACGTGCAGGAAAGCCTGGAGACGCTGAAGGCCCGCAAGGGCGATCCCTTGACGGCGGGTGTAACCGTTTCTTCTTTGAAGGCGCTGTTGCCTGTTCCTTTTCAAATCATTTACGTGGTAGGACTGGGGGAAGGACTTTTCCCGGGCTCCGACCGCTTGCCTAGCCTCGATCTGCGCGGCCGCAAGCGCTGTGCCGGCGACATACTGCCGGCAGAAGCCAACCGTTTCCATTTCTTGCAGGCGCTGACAGCGGCGCGCGCTAAAGTCTATTTGCTCTACAATTGTCGTGACCTCCAAAAGGACCAGGAATTCCACCCCTCTAGTCCCATCAATCAATTACGTCGATTTTTGAACGATCATGTCGCCGCCGACAAGGATTTCAAGATCGCAAAGGCGCCCCTTTTGCGAAATGACATTAGGCTGCTAGCGACAGCCGACCCGGAAAGCCCGTTCGACGTGTTCGTAAATTACTCAGAGAAGGATCGTCTGCTCGCCCTAGCCGAAGCTCGCCATAGAAAAGAAATTAACCTCACACCAAAACAGAGCGAGGAGATCGACGAGCGCTTGAAGGATGCGACCAAGTCATTCGCCGTGCCCTCTGAACCGAAACGAGCGTCCCGAAAGGACCTCACAATTTCCTTATCCACGCTGAGGGGATTCCTGCATTGTCCCGCGGAGTCGGTTCTGAAACGGCATTTAGGACTTTTCGACGACGAAGAAATCGAACCTGCCGACGCTGAACCGTTTTACACGGGGCCTTTGATCGCCTCTCAATTGATGAAAGCGGCGCAGAAACGTTTCGTATCAGCCGCGATTGCAACTTCCTTAGATGAAGCCCAAAAGAATTGGCGGCAGCGGTTTCGGCTCCTTTACGATGAATGGCGGTTGCGCGGCCGAACACCAGACGGGGCATTCGGCCAAATAAATCAAGCTCGACTCGAACAACAACTCCAAGATTGTCTAGAAGGGCCGACCGGGCTGGTGGAATTCCTGAAAGCGCGGAAACAGGCTCAGTTTTGCGGTCCAGTGCTCCTTGGTGAAAGCGGCGCGCCGATCCGTCCTCGATGCCGATTTCCGGCGGTCAGGCTAGACGGCGGTCCCTCCGACGGGCAACCTTCCTTCCAAGTCTCCTTGACAGGATCGCTGCCCTTAGTCTGGAGAAGCCCTGAGGCAATCGACGTTCTGGTGCCTGGGAACAAAGATGAAGATAAGGTGCCTGCGGACCAGCTGAGCGCTCCTCTCTTGGAGCCCGCGTTGTTTTATCTGGCTCTTAGGAGCCGTCTCCACCAAACGGATTCCGGCTCCAATGATTGGGTTGGAGACCGCTTTTTCCGAGTTCATCTGGCTCACGCCGCAGGCACTCATTGCATTCCTTTTCAGCCCGAGGATTTCAGCCCGGAATCGGCCGCCGATTACTTGGCGGCGCTGGCCCGCGATTTTCTTGATCGATCTTCCTTCGATTTACTTCCCTTTGCCTTAATAAAGGGCAACGACCTTCGTGCCGCTTATCAGGCGCCTTCCCGGGAATGGCCGGCTAATAAGCAAAGAGAGTATGTCCGCATGATCGAGGAGGCCTACGAGGACGATCAAGAAAAACCAATGGGAAGAATGTACTATCCGATGAACTTGCTGCAAATCGTGCAACCGCACGTTCCAGAGGACGCCTTGGAAAAGGTGCAGCGCCGCTTTCGTCTGCTAGACCAAGGGCCGAGGCGCAATCGGTAAGGACCGCGCAAAAAGAAGAACCTTGTGATTAACCCCGCTCGACACGCAGTCATCGAAGCCTCGGCCGGCACGGGCAAGACCTTCACCCTCGTGGAGTTGGCCAAGCTCTTGATCGCCGAGGGACGAGCCCAGCTCGATGAGATCCTCCTCGTCACGTATACCGAAAAGGCGACTGGGGAGTTGAAGAGCCGTCTGCGGCAAGAACTGGAAACGATGCTCCAGAAAGCGCCTGCCCGGCTGGAAAGAATCCAGGCGGCTCTCGATTCCTTCGACCAGGCTAATATCTTCACCATCCATGGCTTCTGCCAGCGTATCCTTCAAGAGTATGCGTTCGAGAATCAACAAAACCTTAGGCCGGAGCTGGTAAACGATCCGGAGCTGTTCGAGATCTGTTTGCGTGATATTCAACGGACGGTCTGGCCGACAAAGTTTGGAGAACTGCTGCCGACCGTCTTGGAGGTTTCCGGCTTCAGCGATGGAAAACAAGGCGGCGCATCGTGGGAAAGAGATGTTTTGCAAATCGCTGGACTGTTTCGCCGGCAATGCGGCCATCAAATCCTGCCGCTTCCCGCTGCCGACCTCGGTAATCGGCTAAAGGAACTCGAAGTCGAATTGAGTGAACGGCATGCCGCCTTGCGCCGGCTGGCGGAGCCTCTCGAACCGGACAATATAGAAGGACATGAGTGGTGGACCGGGTATGGAAAGTTGACCAGTCCAAAAAGTTGGCTGAAATCGCGAAGAGAGCAGGTTTTATTGCCCGTTCTCCGGTGGTTGGCAAGTCCCCAATCCGCTCAACAACCGCTGACCGCTTTTTGCCGGCTTCTCCGTGAATCCGCCCGACAACGCTCCTTCCCCGCTAGCGGTTTTCTACTATTAACAGACAAACTGAACCCTAAGGATCAACCCCTCCTTCCTAAGCTATGTCCCAATTTACAGAAGGTCGTAAAGGGACTCGAAAACCTGCGAACGGGATTCAACTGGGAGGAAGTTAGGCACGGCTTGGCAATCGAGACCGTGCACGGCCTCCAATCGTACTCGGCTCATTACAAAAGCGAGCGTGGCCTGCAAAGCTTTGAGGAGATGCTCACCCACGTCGACGCAGCCTTAGACCCCGCGCATAATCCCCGCTACAAGTGGCTCCTGGGCACACTGCGCAAACGCTATCGATACGCCATTGTCGATGAGTTCCAGGACACCGACCCCATCCAATGGCGCATCTTTCAACGGCTCTTCGTCGAAGGCGCCGGTGAAAATCGCCTTTTCGTCGTTGGCGATCCTAAGCAAGCAATCTTCGGTTTTCGAGGCGCCGATGTGCATACGTACTTGGATGCGAAAGCGCGGTTGCAGGGCCAACATCAGGCCCAGGTCTTCGAACTGAAAGACAATTGGCGCTCGGAGCCGAGGCTGATCAAAGCGCTCAATCAGGTTTTCAACCAAGGCGACTGGTTCGGGCAAAGCCTGCCGTTTACACCCGTTGACCCCGCCCCTCAAGAAATGGCGCCTTACTACCTGGAGAGCGACCACACCGGCCGTTCGGCATTGAATCTAATAGACCTATCGGCTTCGGATAAACTCACCGCAGCCCGCTACCGCATGGGGCAATTTATAGCTCAGGAAATCAAGGGGCGTCTGCTGCCCCGCCATGGCGTCTCGGCGCTTCAGTACAGAAAAAATGGCGCTACGAGATCACTCAATGAAGGAGACATCTGCATCCTTGTCGCCAAGCGGAGCGAGGCCGGCCCGGTGGTCGCGGAATTAAGTGCGCTGCAGATCCCCTATTCTTTCCATAAGCTGGCCGGTTTGTGGCAATCCGACGAGGCTATTCATCTCCAATATCTCCTTCGGGCCATCGCGCAACCAGGAGATAGCCAGGCTTTTGCCAAAGGTCTCCTAACTCGATTCTTTCGTATTCCTGCCGCGGATTTGTCACAAGCGGAGGATTCGCCGGGTCATCATCCGGCCCGGAAGCTTATTGAGCAATGGCGGCGTGCCGCCGATCGGCGAAATTGGGCACGGCTTTTTCAGTCGCTCGAAGAGGATACGGGCCTTCTATTTCATGATAAAGAAAATCCCGATGCCGACCGCCAGCGCGCCAATCTGCGTCATATTGTGCAATTCTTGCAGCGCGCCGCCTATGCTCAGGATTTGGATTTACTCGGCATTATGGATCTCTTGGCGCAAAAGCGTCGCGCGGCAAGTGAGGAGGAAGCAGATCTTCAGCCGGTGGAAACGGAAGCCCCCAAGGTTAAGATAATGACGATCCATGCCAGCAAGGGCTTGGAGTTTCCCATTGTGTTTCTTGCCGGCGGGTTTACGGCAGGGCAAACACCGGGATGGGCTACGTATAGCGACTCACGATTTGGCCATGTCGTCTTCGACCTGGCCCCCGATGCCGTTTCGACGCAACGGCACAAGCAAGAACAGAACGAGGAAGCGCGCCGTTTGTTCTATGTCGGCCTGACACGGGCCATGTTCAAGCTTTATCTTCCCTACCTTAGGGAAGGCCAGAAATTCAGGGGCCAGGCCGGTCACGTCCTCGACATCCTCAGTCCTGCGCTTCACAAATCGAAGGTCGCGGCCCTCGGCAGCCCCTATGCGGAAATTATCGATCCTTCGAGGCAGCTCCAATTCACGACAGTGGCGTCGCCAAGAGCGGGCTGTCCGGCCGCGGATGTGGAACCGGGACCCTGCTCCCTAGCCGTCAAGTTGCCTGACAGGCTTTTCCCGCGCCTCGACGCGGACTTGCCGCGCCGGCGCATTGAAGTTAATTCCTTTTCGAGCCTGCATCGTCAAGACCGAGCCGCGGCTTCAGAGGAGACGGTCTACGCGGAGCTAATGCGCCGTGACGATGATGATGAGCCAGACATATTAGAAACCGCGGACCCGCTTCGAGGCCCCGTGTTCGGGGAAATGGTTCACGACATTTTAGAGACCGCGGACTTTGAGAACATTGGGCACGCCGGCGCTCCGGAACAGCTGCCGATTGAATCCCAAGCTTTAATTGAGCAAATTCGCGTACGTCACTGGGCCAAGCTCCCGGCCCGAATAACAAATGATCCGGCGCTTGAAGAGGTTTGCCGTCAGGAATTGGCGAGACTTGTCTGGCATGCTTTACACACGCCTTTGGCGGACTTGGGCGGGCCCCTGTGGGCCATCCCTAAAAAAGACCGTCTTCATGAAATGGAATTTTACTTTCCTCAACAAGACCAGCCGGTGAATGCCAAGATTGTCCGCGAAGAATTCATTACCGGATTCATGGATCTTGTGGTTCGCAAAGAGCGGCGCTATTTCTTAGTGGACTGGAAGACCAACTACCTGCCCGGAGGCTATTCGCCGGACGGGGCAAGGCAAAGCATGATCGACAGCAATTACATTCTTCAGTATCGCCTTTACGTCCAGGCTCTACACCGGTGGCTCAAGCTCAGGATGGGAAAAGCGTTCGATTGGACGCGTAACTTTGGCGGAGTGTATTATCTCTATCTTCGCGGCCTGAACGGCATAAATGAGGACAACGGCGTTTTCTTTCACCGGCCGACGGCCGAAGATATGGCTGGGATTCAGATTTAGCAACGGCGCGGCAACCGAATGTTAAACACTTCCGAACTTCGGCGCTTCCTGCAATTCTTGTTTCCCAAGGCGGGAACCGAATTGCTTGCACTCTACGAATCGGCCACGGACCTCTGCGGCATTCGTTATACCGACTTATGCACTGTGCACGATCTACTCGATCTGTCCGGTTATATCGATGAAGAACCGCTTCACGCCTTGCTGATAATCATGCTCGCCGCTTTGCAGGAGGGGAGCGTCTGCGTCCCTACAGAGGAAACGGCGCTCGCTGGCCGGTTGGCCGAATTCTCGGATGGGGAAAGGGCACGCAACTGGGCGGCGCGCATCAGCGCCGGATTGAAGGAGCATGGCTATCCCCAAATTGTCGGCACAGAGGGCGCTATCGATCGGCCAGTCATTCGGACAGGGCGATCCCAAGGCGACTTGCTTTATTTCCAGAAGCTCCTCAAGTACGAAATGGATTTCGTGACCGTTTTGCAAAGACGCTTGGAAACCGGTCAAGCCACCCCGGCGGCTGGGTTTCAAACTGCCATTCAACAGGTTCTGGCTGACAATCCTCCAATTAATAAAGGCCACGCGCTGCGCTTGAATGATGGGCAACAAATAGGCTTGGCGCTGGCCCTGCTCCGCAACTTTGTCATCCTGTCCGGCGGGCCGGGGACCGGCAAGACATCGATCATCTTTACATTACTGCGTTGCCTTCTTCGCAGCGGCATTGCCCCCGACCGCATTGCTCTTGCAGCGCCCACCGGCCTTGCCGCTCAACGCCTGACCGATGCCATTCGAAGAGGCTTCGCGGGCCTGCCCGGATTAGGCAACGAAGCGGGACCTGTGGCGAGCTTGAAGGATATTAGGGCTCAGACGCTCCATCGCTTGCTTCAGTATCAACCGTCACTGGGGCTTTTCAGGCACCATGCCGAGAACCCCCTGCCCTTCGATGTTGTAATCGTTGATGAAGTGTCCATGATCGGCCTGGTGCTCATGGCTCAGCTTTTCGCGGCGGTCGCGCCCCAAACGAAGCTGATTCTTCTGGGCGATAAAGACCAGCTGCCGTCGGTCGAGGCGGGGGCTTTGTTAGCTCATCTGGCGCCTGCTGATGGCCGACAGCGCTATAGCGCTGATACCCTTGCCCGGCTCGCCGAATTACTACCCGCCGTGAAGCTTCCGACGTCCGGCGCTGAACATCCGCTTCGCGATGTGTTGGTAATGCTTGACGAGAACTTTCGATCAGGAAAGCAAATTCAAGAAGTGGCACAGGCCATAAATCGCCAGGATCAAACACTGCTCGATCGGCTCTCGTCTTTCACGTTGCTGCGTAAAGTGAAAGTACAGGACAGCACAGAGCCTTCGGGGCCCAGTTCATTTGCGGACGTAGCCGAGCAGGGTGGTTGTTGGCTCATGGAAACGAAACCTGGTTCTTCAACTGAATGGAAGCGGACCCTGATGCAATGGGCGGAGCATCACTATCTATTTCCGCAGAATAATGGGGAGTCTTATCTGGAATTGATAAGGCGTTGTCAAGCCGTTGAACTCGAACCTTCTGAGGAACTGAATAGGAATCTAAACCAGCTTTTCGCCTATCTGGGCCAGGCTCGCATTTTGACTTTAATACGTGAAGGCGCTTGGGGCTGCGAGGGCATCAACGACTATTTGAGTCGCGTACTGAGGCCCAGATTCGACAGCGCCGGCAATAGCCCTCTTTTCGCTGGAGCGCCGGTGCTAGTTACCCGCAATGATTATCACCGGGAGCTCTTCAACGGCGATGTCGGCATTGCTTTGCGAACTGCCGAGGGGGGCTACCGGGTGTACTTTCAGCGCTGCGATGAATTCCTTTCATTTCCCATAGAGACTTTACCCGCGCACGAATTGGCTTTTGCGCTCACCGTCCACAAAAGCCAAGGCTCGGAGTATGGCCAGGTGCTCCTTGTCCTGCCTCACGAAGGAGGTCGCCGCTTGCTGACGAAAGAATTGATCTACACGGGGATCACGAGGGCCAAGGACTTAGCCATCCTATGTGGCTCCAAAGAAGTCTTGGCCGCCGCGCTTTCAAGGAAAACCAACCGGACATCCGGGTTGGCTTACCTGAGCTAGATGCGAAAACATGCCGGTTGTGAGGTCTTCGGATGGAAGACGGCCATTTCGACGTTATCGTGATCGGTCTGGGCGGCATGGGCTCGGCCACGGCATTCGAGCTGGCCCGCCGTGGACGCCGCGTCCTCGGGCTGGAGCAGTTTGCGCTGGGCCATGACCAGGGCAGCTCCCACGGCCATAGCCGTATTATCCGCAAGGCGTATTACGAGCATCCCGATTACGTGCCGCTCGTGCAGCGGGCCTTTGAACGCTGGTACGATCTGGAACAACGGCAGGGCAAGCATCTCCTTACCGAATGCTCGTGCTTAAGCATCGGCCCAAGGGGCAGCGAGATGTTGGCGGGAGTCCTGCGCTCGGCTCACGAACACCAGTTGCCCGTCGAGCATCTACAGTCCGGCGAAATTCGGCGCCGGTATCCCCAGTTTCGGTTTGGGGATGAGTATTCCGGAATGCTGGAACGCTCGGCAGGAATCCTTTTCGTGGATGATTGTGTGCAAGCGCACCTTGCCGAGGCCCGCGGCCTGGGAGCGACGCTCCGCGATCGAGAACCCGTGATAGCATGGAAGGCCAATCCACGAGAGGTCGTTGTCCAGACGGAAAAGGACCGTTATGTCGCGGATCGCCTGGTCATAACGGCTGGTCCGTGGGCGCGGCAATTGCTTGCCGCCTTCGGCGCTCATTTGACTGTTATGCGGCAACTGGTGTTCTGGTTTGGCGCAGTTGAGGAGCGTGCCTTTCGCCGCGACGCCTTCCCGCTTTTCATTGCCGATACCGCCTTCGGCCACTTTTATGGGATACCCGCGCTGAACGCAAATGGGGTCAAAGTGGCGCAGCATTATGGAGCGCCGGAACTTCTTTCCCCGGCTGAGATCCAGCGCACGGTGAGCGCGAAAGACGAGGAGCCGGTCCGATGTTTTATCCGAGCCCATTTGCCTGGAGCGGACGGACCGCGACGAGACGCATCGGTATGCATTTACACGTTGACGCCGGACCGTCATTTCTTAATCGATCTACATCCGGAGCACGCCAACGTTGTCGTCGCGGCCGGGTTTTCCGGTCACGGGTTCAAATTCTCATCGGTCGTTGGAGAAGTGCTGGCTGACTTGGCGGAAAAGGGCCGAACGGATTTGCCAATCGACCGATTCCGGCTTACGCGGTTTGCCGGCGAGCCGGGCTAGTAAAATCGCTGGGAGAAAGAGCGCCTCAATTCTCAAGTCCCGTAGGGACGACGAGCTTGATCAAGCAGTTTTCGAGGGCGCCGTTTGTGTGCAAATTGCTGTGCAAACCAGACACCCCTCTGGTTGCACAGAAATGACGCTTTTTGCACAGAAACGCCAATTATTGCACAGAAAGCATTTTTTTGCACAGAAACGCTCTAACAAGTCAGAATTGCAGAACCGCCAAAGGTTCCTGGACTTGGCCATTCTCCTCATCCTGTAAGGACTTATGCTCATCCTTGCAAAATACTGGTAAAGATCGGGGTTCCGAGGTCTTGCATTGACGGAGGCCATCACTGAGCCGGATCGCCGGGTTCCTTCTCCGTTCCTCTCTTGACAAGCTTCAAGGCGGCCGAGTTCATGCAGTAGCGAAGTCCCGTAGGGGGCGGGCCGTCCTTGAATACGTGGCCCAGATGGGCGTCGCAGCGACTGCAAATCACCTCCGTCCGCCGCATGAACCAGCTATTGTCCTCGATCAGGGAAACATGATTTTCGTCGTCCGGTTCCCAAAAGCTAGGCCAGCCGGTGCCCGATTCGAACTTGGTTTTGGCGTCAAAGAGCGGTTGGCCGCAGCAGACGCATTCATAAATGCCGTCTTCTTTGGAGTTCCAGTAAGTCCCGGAGTAGGCGCGTTCGGTGCCTTTGCGCCGGGTAACTTGAAACTGTTCGGGAGTCAATTGTTCGCGCCATTGATCCTCAGTCTTGGTAACCTTCTCCCCCATGGGAATCCCTCTTCTTTCCATAGATTTGCCCGCGCCAAAGTGTTGCCAGGCGCCAAAAGCCATAATTACGACGGCGCCGGGAAGGACGACACGCAGAAAGGTTTTCTTTAGGAGCACAGCATCTCCCCCTGGGCATTATACGCGCGTGCCTCTCTACTCGGGCGCGTAGATTGTGCGGCCGCCGTCGACGGGAAGACAGACTCCCGTCACAAACTCGTTGTCGATAAAGAATAGCACCGTTTGAGCGATGCTTTCGGGATCGCCTTCGTGTTTTACTAAAGTGCCTCTTATGGATTGCTCTTTCTCGTCGGCGGAGAGATAAGCTTGGAGCAGGACGGGTCCAGGTAGGATGCAGTTGACGCGCACGCGGGGATTCCGTGTCCCGAGTTCGACGGCCAAGGAACGCGTGAGTGCCGTGACCGCCCCTTTAGAGGTGAAATAGGCGGCATAGTTCAAGTACGGACGCGCTTCCGCCCAGTCGCCCATGTTAATAATGCACCCGCCTTCGGGTTGTTTGACCATTGCCAGGCCGGCTTGCTGCGCGCAAAGAAAGGTGCCAAGCGCGTTTACCTCGAAGTTCAAACGAACGTCGGCTGCGGTTACTTTTTCTAAAGGCATGCTGTTCCAGATCGCCGCGCAATTGACCAGCACGTCGATGCGGCCAAAGCGATCCACCACCTTTTGCACAAGCGTTCCCGCGGCATGGTCGTCGGCCAAGTCCGCGTGCAAGGCAATGGCATCCACGCCACGGCCCTGGAGGTGCTTGAGCGTTCCTTCCGCCTCCGCTCTGGAACTGCGGTAATGAATCGCTAGCGCATAGCCGCGATTGGCAAGCGCATCGGCAACATACCAGCCGATGCGCCGTTTGCCGCTCCCGGTGACAAGCGCCACTTTCAAAGAAGACATGAGAGCCAGGACCTCAATCAGCCGGCCTCGGAATTGGCATCATCCTCAAGCAGACCGGTTTGCCCACTTCAACTTTATTCTCCGTAGGCGCGAGAGCCCCGGTTTGCTCGTTGACTCGAAAGACCACGATGCTGTCGGAGTCTTGGTTGGCGACGAGAAGGTTCCTGCCGCTGGGATCCACGGCAAAATTGCGGGGCGTTTTGATGTCTTTATTCTGATGTCCCGCAGCAGTCAACTTGCCCGTATCGGAGTCGATGGCAAAGACGACAATGCTATTGTGTCCCCGGTTGGAGCCGTAAAGAAACTTGCCCGAAGGATGAACAACGACCTCTGCCGTGGTATTGTCGCCGGCGAAATCTTTCGGCAACGTCGATAGCGTTTGCAGCTCTCTTAAGACCCCCTTATCGGGATCATAGGCGAAGGCCGTCACGGTGGATTTCAGTTCGTTGATCACGTAGACAAAACGCCCGTTGGGATGGAAAGCGAGATGGCGCGGGCCGGAGCCGGGGGCGAGCGAGGCAAATGGAGGATCGTTGGGCGTCAGCGTGCCTTTGTCGGTGTCGTATTTGTATACGAAAACTTTGTCCAGACCGAGGTCGGCGACAAAAGCAAAGCGATTGGCCGGATCGAGGTTGATGGAGTGGCCGTGCGGCCCCTCTTGGCGTTCTTTGTTAACGCTGGAACCCTTGTGCTGCACAAACGCGGTAGCTTCACCCAGTTCGCCGTTGGCTTTGATCGGCAATACGCAGGCGCTGCCTCCGCCGTAATTGGCCGCCAAAACATGCTTGCCCGCTTTGTCCACAATCAGATGGCATGGCCCAGCGCCACCGGATGATTCCTGGTTGAGCCGCTTCAGATCGCCCGACTTCGCATCGATGGCGAAAGAGCTGATAATGCCGGTTTTCTTATCCTTGTATTCGCCGGCTTCATCGACCGCGTAGAGAAATTGATGGTTCGGATGAATCGCTACAAAGGAAGGACTCGATGCTTCCCCCGCCAACGCCTTGCCAGTCAATTTGCCGGTGGCCGTGTCGAAATCAAAGCGATAGATGCCTTTGCTTGAGTCACCGGTATAGGTGCCCACATAGACCCACAGCTTATCCGGGCGCCCTCTTGCGGCGGCCGGGGCTAGTTTCCGCTCGGCTCCAAACCCAGCCAAGGGCAGAAAGAGAATCGCCAACGCAAACCGTCTTGTGGCCCACGAAAACGACAATGCCATGACGACACCTCAATTGAATGCTAGCAGGACAGTGAACGCCGACACGACTTTTTTGCGCTACCGTTTTATCGGTCCTTACAACCCCCGTCCTTGCAGGAGACGAATTATTACCACGATCAGGATGACGACCAGTAAGAGGTGAATCAGATTTCCGGCTGTTGGTATGGCTAGCCAGCCGAGCAACCAAAGGATGAGCAGGATGACGATAATCGTTTCGAGGGTGTACCGTGGCATAAGGATTACTCCAAAATGGGTTGCAACAAGCCTACCCTAGGGCCCGTAGGTGAAAAATGCCAGCGTTTTATATATCTGATTTGCCTTGAAGCGGTTAATCTTTAGCCAAGCCAGGGAGATCGGATTTCCATGGAGCCCGTCATTTCGAGCCGCGCAGGGGGGGGAATTATGCTTACTGTATTGGTGAATCTCGGTCTTTCGGCCGGCTTCTTTCTCCTGCTGGGGCTTATCATATTCGTCACGATGCGGCGCATGGCCTCTTCGCATGGCTTGCAACACGATGTCTCCGAGCCGCCTCCGTATCGGGATAAGTCGCCTGGATGAAAATAATTCCTCGCCGCCCGGTCGGGTGGCAATAGTTTTGTCGATCCAGCCCAAACCAAAGCACGTCGGCGGGCGGGAACGCGTGAAATGTTCAAGGCCCCCCCAAAACATCGTATCACTAGATCACCTGACTATTAGAAGTGATCTTTTTCTGCTCCGTTTCATTTCATTTCAGGGGGTCACACCCCTTGGAAAGAAATGGAAAGAATCCTTCACCGCTTTTCATAGTCTTAAAGGAACTTGGCTTAAAATTACTGCAAATGCGGCTTCCCGGAAGTGGGAGCCTCAGAAAGGATCCTTATGGAACGCGTCACGGGTCTGGGTGGGATTTTCTTCAAGGCGGAGAACCCCGAGCAGCTTGGCGCCTGGTATGAAAAGCACCTGGGAATCAAACAGGAACACGGCTGCGCTACCTTTGCCTGGCGGCATGCCGACGATACGAACATGAAAGGCACGACGGTATGGTCGCTTTTCAAGAAAGACACGAAGTATTTTGAGCCCAGTAAGGCTAGCTTGATGGTTAATTACCGCGTCAAGGACCTAGACGCCCTGCTGGAGGCCTTGCGGCAAGAAGGAGTCGAAATCGATCCCAAGCGCGATGATTCCGAATACGGCCGTTTCGCCTGGATCATGGACCCCGAAGGCAACCGAATTGAACTCTGGCAGCCGCCGGAGGGGAAGTGACGCGAACCTTTCCCGGCTTACTCTTTCGCAGTTTGCCGTTTCCAGGTGACAAGAAAAACGCCCGTGTCCGGCCAGGTGCCGAATTCGGTCGGTCGGTCCTTGTCGGGCAAGAGGGCTCGGCAAATCTTGAAGGTGTCGCCGTCAAGCTCGTAAATTCCCTTGAGCACCTTGTCTTTATTGGCGCCTTCGGTGAATGTCATATCGATTTCTTTGGGCTTCTTCTTGGGATCCAGTTTGATAATCGTTTCATGGGTGTCATCCTTGACTTTGATGATGTACTTTTCGCCTTTGATGGTTAGCGTAGAGCTTTTCAATTTCTCTTCGGGGACCGGTTTGCCATCCACCTCCAGTGCGGCCATCGTCCAGGTCCCTTGAAGTTTTTCCAGCTCTTTCTTAGCGGCGTCCTCGGTCGTCGGCTCGGCAGCTCCAACGAGCCCCATAACCGATACGACCAATAACAGTCGCTTCATGATTTCTTCTCCGTAAGGCACTTCAGCATGTTCTTTAATTGGACGCATCTTAGCCTAGCCACGATGAACTGGCCGGCAATACCATGCTTTGCCATTGAGCAAAACGAAGGACTTTTGCATGCTAGAGTTAAGGAGAGACGCCGAATCGGAAAAGCACAGTATTCTAGAGGGGAGCGAAATGAGTGCCGAAGTGCTAAAACGGGAGCCAGGCGAGTCGGCTCAGCACTGGTACGACCGCTTGATGGGCATGGACCTTTGGGAAGATCCACTTGCGCGGGAAGAGCCAATCCTCGAACTTATCGCAAGACTGCGCCGGCAAGCGGCGCGCTTGGCTAAAGACGAGGAAAAAGCCTGGGTGGCCTAGAAGTGAGATTTGTCTCAGGGTTATCAACGCCAACCCGGAGCATGAGCAGGGTAAAGTCTATGTCCCTGCTCATGCTCCGGGTTGGTGTCGTTAGCCTTGCTAAAGATGAAGCATTTCAAGCTGGGTTGGCGGCCGTCAATTGCGACTCGGCCAAATGTGGGCGTGCCCGCGGCGTGTGCTGTTTTTCATACCAGGCAATAGTATGAATCAGGCCATCGCGGAAATTAGTGCGGGCGCTAAAGCCGAACTTTTCCCGAGCCCGTGAGGTATCCAGGCAACGGCGCGGTTGGCCATCGGGCTTGGTCGGATCCCAAACCAACTCGCCTTTGAAACCGCAGAAATCACAAATCATTTCAGCCAGGGAGCGGATCGTTATCTCCCGCCCTGAGCCGATGTTGACCGGCTCAGGCTCGTTGTAATGCTCGGTCGCCAAGGCGATGGCCTCGGCCGCATCGCGAACGTAGAGAAATTCACGCGATGCCGAGCCGGTTCCCCACACTTCCATTCTTTCAGCGCCGGCGTCGCGCGCTTCAATGGCCTTGCGGATGAGCGCGGGGATTACGTGGCTGGAATCGGGGTTGAAGTTGTCGCGAGGCCCATAAAGGTTAACGGGCAGGAGCGTGATGGCGTTGAAGCCGTATTCCTGGCGATATGCCTGGGCTTGCACGAGCAGCATCTTCTTGGCCAGGCCATAAGGAGCGTTTGTCTCTTCGGGATAGCCGATCCACAGGTCTTCTTCGCGAAACGGCACGGGCGTGTGCTTGGGGTAAGAACAGATGGTTCCCAGACCCACGAACTTGTCGACGCCGGCCAGCCGCGCTTCCTCCATGAGCTGTATGCCCATAATGGCGTTGTCGAAAAAGAATTGACCGGGATGCATCCGGTTGGCGCCGATGCCGCCAACCACGGCGGCCAGGTGAACAATCACGTCGGGTTTGTGTTCCCGAAGAAGGCCGCGAACAGCCTCCCGATCGCGTAAATCGCACCAGGCGCTTCGGGGAACGACGATGTCGGCAGGGTTGAACTTGGCAAGCTCCTCGCAAACGGGCCTCCCGAGAAAGCCTGCGCCGCCCGTAACAAGGATCCGTCTACCTTGGAGGAAACTCATGAAACCCATGCTCCTTTGCAAATGAGAGGATAAGTTCAGATACGCGAATTGGGAGAGCTAAGAGGAGAAAACCAAGTCAATTCCGAAGTTCGTCAATGCCGTTGGCTGAAGCGGCGTCATGCCAATGGCGCGGACCGACCACCACGGCGGGATTGCCGGCCACGATCGTCCAGGGTGGCACGGCCCGCGTGACCACGGCGCAGGCACCGACTATGGCGCCTTCCCCGACCGTGACGCCCGGAAGAATAAACGCCCGAGCGCAGACGAACGCGTCGGCGCCAATCACGATGTCGCCGACGACTAAGGGAAGATTAGGTCGGCTGAAATCGTGAGTGCCGCCACAGAGATACGCTTCCTGGGCAATCGTGGAGCGGGCTTTCAGAACGATGCGGCCGAGATTGTATGCCTCGGCATGCGGCCCGATACAGGCCCGGTCCTCCAGGACCAGGTTCCAGGGCATCTTGATCTTCGCCGAGGCCGCTACAAAAGGTCGACCGGTCGCGCGCGTGCCGAATAGCCGCAATAAAAGGACTCGCCAACCGGAGAAGAATTTAGGCGTCGGCCGGAACAGCAAGCAACGAACCACTTCCCATAGGACCACTCGGAGGCGCACGCTCAAGGACCACGGCGATTCATAGGCCGTCCGCTGAGAAAGTGTCCGCAACGCTTTTTCATTCGACTGCACTAGGGACATGGCGTAAAGAACCTTGTGAAAGCCGCCTCTTCACCGTCCCGAAGGCGGCCAGACAGCCTTTTTCTGGAACAATGTCAAGCGCGCGATCGTTGCATTTCCCGGTGCTTCGCCAGAGAGACGAATTCATACCAGGCTAGCAAGCGGCAAAGACAATAGCCCGGATAGCCATCGAGGAAACCGCCCTTAAACAAGTAGGCGTAGAGGAAGCGGAGCAAAGGGCGGAACGGCAGATGTCGTGTGCGTGCCTTCAGCCAGCGCCGCCGCGCGATCGGCCCGGCCCACAGAGATGCGTGCATTTGCCCGGCATCGCCCGCCTGCATGGCATGGGCTTCCCACGTCGAATAGCGGTTGTGCTTCTCGATCCAGGTCGCCAGGTCAGGATAGGCATAATGGAGAAAATCATTTTGCAGGTAGCCCGGCTCGCCCGTGTCGAGCACGATGTGTTCATGGATTTCGTTATCGCCCGATCCGGTGTCTCCGAGATTCGCAATGCGCTCATACCGACCCACGGCATGTCTAAAAAGGCGCACGTTCCAAGATGGGTAATAGCCGCAATGGCGAATCCACCGTTTCATGAACATGAAACGGCGATTGATGTAATAGCCGTCGCCGCAGCCATTGCCCGGCTTTGCTTTGCCGTTGACAACATCGACGATTTCCCAAGCCAGGGGCCCGGTCATATGCTCGTCGGCGTCCATGATCAGAACCCAGTCATTGCGCCAGGGTATATTCTCCAGCGCCCAGTTTTTCTTTTTCGGCCAGCCGGCTGAGGAATAGTGGAACTGGTAAACCTCAGCGCCCAGAGCCTGGGCGAGCGGAACAGTCGCATCCGAGGATCTCGAGTCGACAACGGCGATTTGATTGGCCCATCGCAAAGGCTCAATGCACTGGGCCAGGTTAGATTGTTCATTCTTTACCGGTATCAAAACGGAAACAGGAATCGAGCCCGTCGCCGGCCAGTTTCCCTCGGGTTCCCGATTCGCCAGGTGAAGCCAATCGTCGATGCGCGGATCGGTCGGCTCGGGCAAGACTCGGTCGCGGACGATAGTAGCCTCGTGCATCAAATGAACTCGGATCTGGATTTCAAGCGATCGGGCGATAAGCCAAGGGAATGAGAGTTTTGCACGTCATTTCTAGTTTGGATCCTCGCAGCGGCGGGCCAGCGGAAGCGCTTCGCGGTTTGACGACGGCCCAAGCTGCCGCCGGACTATCGGTCAGCGTTGCGGCTACCTACAAGGCCGACGCCCAACTGGGTTTCGCCGAGCAGATGAAAGAAAAGGGCGTTATGGTGCGGTTAATCGGTCCCTGCCGTGGTCCGCTGACGCGCCATCGCGATCTAGCCGGCATCATGGCGGAAACCATTCAGGAGGCCGAAATTGTTCATATTCACGGACTGTGGGAAGAAATACAGCACAAGGCGGCGCGGCACGCCTACCGGCTTGGCAAGCCTTATCTTATTCGGCCCTGCGGCATGCTGGATCCGTGGAGCCTAGCCCAAGGCCGCCTCAAAAAGGCCCTTTACTTGCGCTGGCGATTGAGGACTAATCTCAACCGCGCGGCCGCCTTGCACTTCACTTCACAACCTGAACGCGACCTTACCCGCTCGCTCCGTTTGCACGCGCCTTGCCTAATCGAACCCAACGGCATCGACCTCGATGAATTCGCGCATTTGCCGGCTCGGGGCGCTTTTCGAAGCCGGTATGGAATTGCTTCCGAACGCCCGGTGGTCCTGTTCATGAGCCGATTGCATCCGAAGAAAGGGCTGGATCTCTTGTTGCCCGCATTCGCCCGTCTAGCGGAGGAGGCGCCGCTCCTTGTTATTGCGGGGCCTGATCTCGACGACTATCGTGCTGATTTGGAAAGAGACGTCATTCGACTGGGTTTACAAGACCGAGTCTTGTTCACCGGGATGCTGTACGGAGTAGATAAGCTGGCCGCATTTGTTGACGCTGATTTATTTGTTTTGCCCAGCTATCAAGAAAACTTCGGCATCGCCGTCGTGGAGGCACTGGCAGCGGGAACGCCAGTTGTGATCTCGGACCAAGTTAACATCCATGCCGAGGTTGAGGCGGCCGGTGTCGGCGGGGTTGTGGCAACCAACGTTAACGCCTTGGCGAACGAACTGAGGCGTTGGCTCAATGATAACCCACTGCGACGCATGGCAACGGAAAAGGCGAGACCTTTTGTTCGTGACCGATTTAGCTGGGACCAGATCGCTCAGCGTTGGGTGAAGCATTATTCCGATTTGTTGAGGTCTGATCCAAGCGCCGATCGGGGCTGAGAAGCGCAATCCGTCAATTCAGCTCGGTCTTTCGCAAATACTCTCCTAAGACGATGAGCGTAAAGGCTCGAGACCACATGGGGCTGTCCGGCTCGCGCAGGTAGCCGTTCCAGATGTCGGTAATGCCTTCGGGGCGGAGAAAACCGGTTTGTTTCAGGGAGTCCAAGCTGTTTTCGCTAAACGTCCGAAGCGCTCCACTCATCCACCGGAAAATTGGCAGGGTAAATCCGCGTTTTTTTTGTCCCGCCATGCCGGCCCACAATGATCGACCAAACGCCTTCCGCAGTAAGTGCTTATTAGCACGCCCGTTCGGAAGACGGACTGAGCCAGGCAAAGGCAGCACCAGCTCCAGGACCCGTTGGTCGAGCATGGGCAACCGTAATTCGAGCCCGTGCGCCATGCTGTTGGCATCCCCATCGGGCAAGAGCATATTGCCTTGATAAAAGCGCGTTTCCAACTGAGATATTTGCCAGACTGGATCGGGGCAGTCGTGGGCTAGTCCGGCCAAGGCTTCGGCCGGCTGAAAGTTGTCTTCCAGACCGAGCTCGTCGGCCTTAAGACCCAAGGCGGCAAGGTCTCGATCGGGGAGAGCTCTTCGGCGATGGAGAAACAGGTTTACAAGGCTGCCGTTGCTGCCGCCAATGTCGCCGATCTTATCGCGAACAGGTCGGCTTCGGTACAAGGTCGCGGTGGTGAAAAGCGCCCGCCGGACTGAATGGGGCAGCCAGGTGACGCGCTTGTGCAGACGTTGCAATCGGGGCACGTCGACGAAACTGGGATAGCCCCCAAAGAGCTCGTCTCCACCCAAGCCGGAAAGTGCCACCTTGATGCCGGCCTTCCGAACCGCGCGCGAGATAATATAAATGTTCAACCCGTCAACGGAGGGTTGATCGACCGCTTTGAGCCAATCCAGGACTTGCTCTTGAGCTTCCGGTTCGTTGATTTGGATTTCAGTGTGATCGAGGCCCAGTAAAGCAGCCGTTTGCGATGCCGGCTGCGATTCCGACATATCTTGTTGGTCCGCGAAGCCGACGGTAAAACTCCGCATGCGCTGGGTATGCTGGCTTGCCAGGGCCGCAATGACGGTGCTGTCTAATCCTGACGACAAGAAAATGCCAACTGGGACATCGCTAATAAGGTGGTCGCGAACGGCTTTGGACAGGGTACCTCTGAGGCTCTCGACGGCGTCGTCGGGCTTGGCATCGCTTCGAAGTTTAGGGAAGTGAAAGAAGGGGGTCGGCCGGCTGGGTTGTTCGGTTGCTTCGATCCCTTCCCAATGTCCTCCCGGAAAGGCTTGAACTCCCTTGACAATCGTGCAGGGTTGTTGCACCGCGCCGTAGGCCAGCAGGCCCGCCAAACCTTGCCGATCGAGTTTTCTGGGAACCAGGCCCGATGCCAGCAAAGCCCGTATTTCGCTCGCGAAAACCAAGAGCCCCGCACGCCGATAAACGTACAAGGGCTTCATGCCCATCGGGTCGCGCGCAAGGATCAAGCGCTGAGATTTGCCGTCTAACCAGGCAAAGGCGTACATCCCTTGCAGCCTTGCCAGACAAGACGGCCCCCAACGCTCCAGGGCCTGTAACAAAACTTCGCTATCGCTGTGGCCGACAAAACGCTGACCCAGCTGTTCCAATTCCTTGCGCAGGCAAGGGAAGTTATAGATTTCGCCGTTGAAAACGAGACAAGACCCCGAGTCCGGGTAACTCATTGGCTGATGGCCTGCCAGCGTCAAATCGATGATGGATAACCGCCGGAAACCGAGGCCGACGAAACCTTGTCGAAATGGCCGGTAAACCGTGCCTTCATCGTCGGGCCCACGATGAGTTAGGGCCGTCACCATTTTCGGAAGAGCTTCATGGACAAGCTCCTCACGTTCTGCGATTATGCCGGCAATGCCGCACATAGGAAGGCTGCTTTCGGACTCGATAAATCTGCCGTTTTTTCTACGAAGGGCAAGGTAAGAGGGAATCATTTCCCGTTGATTCCACCAGGCATAGCGCCGAATGCTTGCACCCCGAAGCCAAGCCCAGATACCTTTAGGCCTATCGCGAATTCGAAGCCCGCACTCCGTAGCGTGCAATCCAACCGCAGGCTTAGATAGCGGATTGACAGCGTAGCCTCCTAGCAAACACCGAATGGCAGTAGCGACAATATACGCCGAAGGTCTCGATTCGTCAGCTAAAGGTCATTATAGAGCTAGGAACTCGCGCAATAGGGGTCGAAAACGTGTTCGAAACGCACTATAGCGAAAATGTTCCTGCCAATGGCGTTGACCGCGTTCTCCCAGAGACCGGGCAACATCGCGATTTCTTAAGAGATGAATGATTCGTTCCGGGAGTTCATAAGGATGATCTTGATCGACCGTGAAGCCGGTTTCGCCGTCCTGGACTACTTCGGGAGCAGCATCGTGCCGAGAAGCAATAACCGGCAAGCCATGCCGCATGGCCTCGATGTACACCAGGCCAAATCCTTCGCCGCGGCTGGGCATGGCAAAGATCGATGCCCGAGCATACAGACGATCTAACTCCTCATCGGAAACCTGGCCTTCAAAGACGATATTTGCGGCCGCCGACGACTGGGACGCTAGCGCTTTGATGGCCGGCACATCCGGACCCGACCCAACGATTCGCAAGCGGGCATCCGGAACGGCGTCGACGATTTTGGGCCAGCAGGCGATCAGCTGCCGGTGTCCCTTGTAGCGCTCCTCGGCCATCCGAGCCACGATTAGAACTTCCGGGCGCCGATCGAAATCGGGCGCCTCCGGTGGCGGGGCATCGTGCTCGGTTGCCAGCCAGCAGACACGGGCGTGTGAAAAACCGCCGTGCAATTCGTCTGCTTTGCGCCGCGTGAAGTCGGAGTTCGACAATAACACGGTCGCATGGCGTGCGCTCCGCAGATACCCTTTTTTGGCGTTCTCCCACACCTCAATGCCGTGAATGAAGGTCAGCATCGGTTTGTGCCGCAGGCCGGGGATGAGCTGCACTTGAGCCAGTTGGCAACCGTCATAGAGATAATGCTGGCATTCGCGGATGGCCCACATGGCTTGAAGTGAAAAGCGCACGCGCGAGCCGTACGACTGCGTCACCGGCAAACCGAGTTCGCCGGACACAACGCCGTCGGCAAGCGTGTGAGCCCGGACTGGCAGCTCGTTTGGCGCGAATTCCTCCGCTAGGACGCGGGCCATGAGGCGCGCCACGCGAGCAATACCGCCTGTGCCCGGCTGCAAAGAGATGGCGCCAAGGAATAGTCCAGCGGTTTTCGCTTGGCCGCTCACGGGCCATGCCGATTGAATGGAGGTCATTTCGGAGCAGCTCTTACCACGGGAACAGAGTTCGAGCAATCTTCTGAGCAGGCGTCACGAATACGTCAGGGGACCGATCCATTAGGAGATGGATATTTTTAACCCCGTGAGTAAGCGTCAGTTCCGAATTTCGCTTACGTCGATCTCTCGTATCCCAATAAAGATGAACCTATTTTATTAAGTTTATGTAAGCCGACCCGATCCGTCTATTAGGAGTCTTTCCTGGATGCCGACAAGAACGGGCGATTTCGCGCTATGCCCACGCGCGTCGGCGTTCCGGGTTCGGTTTGCGCGCCACGCAAAGGCTGTTGCAAGTAATTGATCCCGGTTTCCGCGGCGGCGGCAGCGAATATGAAGACGATAGCGGCCGGGATAAAGGCCCGCATCTCTCGCAGATTGGAAAACACCGCGGTGATGCCGGCCAAGACCAGCCCCATTGCCAACAAGCGTATATGGAAACTATGGACTCGCTCGCGATTGGCCCAGAGCCACAGCAAGGCTGGCGTGAACAGGCAGGCCAGCAAGATCGGCCAAGAAGTCAAGCTCGGTGAATGAACAACTTCCCGGATATAGGACGCCAAATAAAGAATAGACACGGTCTGCGGAGCAGCCGCCTGCTGTCCGCCCATCATATACCGGACCGCGGTGACGCTGACATAGCCCAGTATGCAGAGTGTTCCGGCGAAAAACGTCTCGCGCACTCTAAGTTTTTTGTCGTCTGTGAACCCATACAGGAAAAACCACATCACGCCCGCAAAAGGCGAAGACTCCCGGTTGCAGCTTCCCAAGATTACCAGCGGAATGAGCAGCAGACCGGCCCGGCGCAAGACGCACGCCAAGTACAACGAGATGAAAATGATGTCCGGATAGTCGGTGGGATGTTCCCAGGGATGATTGCAGGATAAGACCAGTACATAAAATAAGACGCCGACGCCGGCCATGGCGGCCTTGCGGTTGGCCGTAATCCCTTCTAACAATTTCCAGAAAACGAAATAGCCGGCCAGACAGGTTGCAAACCGCAACAACAGGTAGGCCTGCGAAGTCTTGAGCACCCCCAGACTACTGATCCCTTTGAGCGCGGCGGCAAACAGGATCCGGTTTTGGAACTCAAAATAATAGGTTTCTATTCCATCGTATTCCCAAGGCGTAACCGAGATGATTCCCAGCTGCTCCTTGATGGTCTCTTCCCGGTGCTGGAAGCGACCGTTCAAATTATTTGAGACAAAGCAGGTCGCCACCGCCAGGCAAAAACACATTGCCAACGCAAACAGATTCGACTTCAACAAGCGCCCCACTCCGCAATCCTTTTATTGGTTCACGGCCGCCAATCGGCCGTGATGGCCGCCCAACGGAGGACCTAGGCCACACCAGCACGGACTTTTGTGGCGTAGTCCGTCTCCTGGTCGTCTTTTCTCTGCCGCCCGTTTCCTTGACTTGTTTTTCCTGATTGCAACCAAGCAAGAGCTTGGAGCAACCCCTCGGTCGCTTTTTGGTAGCTGTAATTGTGAATTCGTTGGAAGCTCGCCCGGCCGAATTGCTCCATGCGATCGCGATCTTCTAGAACATTGCGCAGGCTATCGCTAAGACTGCCCACGTCGCCGGCATAAAAAACGAAGCCATTGACTCCGGAAACAACTAAGTCACGCGCGCAGCCCACATGAGTACTGACGATCACCGGCTTGCCTAGGCACATGGCCTCGTTAATACAGAGGCCCCACGTCTCGCCTGTCCCAAAGCTCGGAAGCACGACAACGTCGGCCGCCGCATAAGTCCGTGGCATTTGCGACTGGTTTTGAAAGGGCGCTATATAAATATCGGACGCCGTCCGGGCCGCGTCACGTATGGCCGCTTCCAAGGCGCCCGCGCCCACAAAGAGCAGAGCGGTGTCTTTGACTCGGGCGCGGGCAAAGGCCTTCAATAGATCCAAGGGGCGTTTCTTTTCCTCAAACTTGCCTACGAATAGAACGACGCGTTTAGATTCCGAGATGCCCAGTTCCCGCTTCCATGCCGCTGCTTCCCTTTCCACTTGGGATCGATTTGACATGAAGCGCTCGTTATCCACGGAGTGCGGGCTAAAGAATAAGCGCTCGTCGGGAACTCCGTGCATTCGGTAGTAATCCCGGTTAGCTTTGCCGACATAGAGGAATGCGGCAAAACGGCGGAAGACCTGCTTCAATGCCTGAGCCTTGACCCAGGCTTTGAGCCCTTGGGATCGGACCAGGCGATGGGAGTCGCCGCGAAGCATTAAGGGGCTGCGCGAACGGTTCCAATGGACCAGAAGGCGAGCGAACGTGGCAAAGTTATAACCCAAACAGAGGACCGCTGAGGGATCGTAAGCTCGAAGCCGGCCGATTAATTCGGGATTGTCGATGCCCCAAAAATCGGCCGTTCCCGGGCGACGACTCCGGTTGGGTACAAATTCCCAGTCATAGCCATCCAAGAGCGGCACATCCCATTGGATCGCTTGTTGAAACCCATTATCCACTTGATTGGTTGTGCCGAAATCCCAGAGGTACCATGTCTTAAGCTGTAGGTCCGGTTGGCCGGCGAGACAGCGAAACCAGGGCGCATAGTACTGGATGGGGTGCGTGGTAACGAAGGCTAGCCGGTTCATGATTTCTTTAAAAGGACGGTGAAGAGCTAAGGGAATCAATCAAGTCGCCTTCCGAGGGCCGTCGTCCCTCGGCCGTTATCATTTCCGCTTCGATTGGCGCGGGAGTGGACCGCGTGGATAAAAGCGCCGCCCCGATCGCCAAAATGAACAGACTTTGGGAAAACGTGGAGACGAATATGCTGGCCGAATCCGCGGAAAGATAGAGGCACTGCAAACACATCAGCGCAAAGCACAGCCGTACGGAAAGACCGGTGTCATAGGCCGACAGGCGTGTGGCCAGACCGAGCAAAGCGCCGATCCCAATCGCGAGACCCGCCACGCCCAGATAGCCGAAATTCGCAAACGCCTCGCTGACCAGGCTGAAAGCAATCGTCGTGGTGATGGTCGCTTTTTGATCTTGCAGGCCATAGTACATGCTAAGCATGTAGGTTCCGGCGTGGGCCCGCGGCTTATTAGGATAGAGGATGCGGGGTACCAACATCTCGGGAAGAACGCGATAGGTGGCGCCCTCCAAGTAAGGCCGCTTAGCCGGGGTTTGGCTTTGGACCAGCATAAGCATGTGGACATTGGAAAGCCGTTCCATCGGCGTTGCTTGACTCTTGGAGCGTTGCGTGCCTCGGGCTTTATCAGCGATGCTTCTCGCCGAATAGCCGACCCACTGTTTGAAGTAACCTGGGAATTGGCTAAGTTGCAGCGCGGCGTCTTTCTTCCAATGTTTGGCCCGCATATCGGACTTGCCCATATGCAAAAACCCCAGAATCGCCACGCTGACGACAAAGAAAACCACATGAATGCGCTTGGTCGCCAGAAAATACCCCAACATGAGCATGACCAGGCAGCCCATGGTATTAGCCAGAATCAAGGTCGTGATATGGGTGATGATCGCCAGACTAATGAAAAAAAGAGCGGCGACCTTCGCCGTTCCCGTGAGCTGCCCCGTGCTCATTCGGTAAGCGGCAATGAACGTTCCGGCCAACCCGGCGCCCAAGATGATAGAACGCACCAGCGTGAAAGTCTCACCAAGAAAGTTCAACCAGCCGCCGCGCATCAACACGACAAAAACGCAACTTACGCCCAACATCAGCAGCGTCGCCGCGTTTATGTTCTTTCCCTCAAATACTCGAACTTCCCCAGGAGGCGTGGGCTGTTTGGCAAAATGCATCCAGACCAAAGTGATGATCAAAAGAAATCCAGCAGTGGTCACGGCCGCCTGAATCTGAACCTCTTGGCTATATTTCATGATTTGCGGCTGGTGATCCCAAAACGGAATGGCGTAAGCGATCAAGTACATCGTCATGTAAATGGGCAACAGCGGCAGACCGGGAACGCGTCCCATGCACCACAAGTACATCGGCAACACCGAGCAAAAGGCGATCAGGCAACCGAGCAGCGACGGCACTACAGAATCTGCGCGAAATCCTAGCAGAGCGTAAACGACCAAGCCCGCTACCCCGAGCCAGAAAAAGCTAAGAAAGTTCCGGCTGCTTATTCCCCGGGAAGGAGAAGAGACGGGCGTTGGTCTTTCGATTTCCAGAGTTGATGTGGACATTGGGGTCGCGTTTGGCGTGCTTAGCTAGGCATTACTAATCGAGCCGTAACAACGGTTGCCTAAAGGCTCCCAGCCTCTACGAGAGCTGGGCGGCTGATGCTTTCCGTCTGCGAGGCCTCATCAAAGACAGCGCATTGGCAACGGGTCATTTCCCGCGCCGTGTACGGGCAAAAGGCCTCCCAATCTATCACCGGGCTTTCCGCAGCGGGTCGAGCCAGCAGGCGGCGCAGAATCGGGACAGTTCGTTCAGCGATTTGCTCAATAGTATGTTCCGAGGAAAAGCCGACGACATCCCCGGCCCGGCACTGGTCAATGACGTGGCCGGCCAGGCTTTGCTTGTGAACTAAAGCCAAGACCGGGCGTTCCGCCAAGATACAAGGATAAACTTTAGAGGCGCTATAGCCGGGGTCATCAGAACTGATGATCAACGACACATCGCTTGATCTTAGAAGCGCGAGCCCTTGCAAGTAAGGAATGCGCGCCGGTTCTTCCGTTACGAGGTCTCCTAATCCCATGTCCTGAGCAATGGGTTCAATTGTCTTTTGCGAGTTACTGCCTGTCGCGTAATTCGTGCCCACGAAATGAAGCCGCAAGCGATTCACTTCAGGAACATCGCGACGAAGTTGCCGGAGTGCCAAGAACAAAGCCCGAAGGCTCCGAACCATATCTGAGCCGCCGCGACCCAAGTACGTCCAGTGGCGCCGCCCGTCTGCCGGGTCAAAAATCCGATGGGTGAACTGACGCGATTTAACGAGGTCTCTATCGCGCTCGGAGGCGCCAAAGGGCAACACAGTGAATCGACTTTCCGGCAGGTCGGGGTAGTGCCTGCGCAGCATTTCCGGATAAGCCGGCGAGACGGTCACGATGTGGGCCGCCGCACGCAGCGCTTTCGGCTCGGCCCGCCGGGCCGACCACTGGGCGAAGCCATGTTTGAGTCGGCCGCCCGGAGGCCGATCTCCCGACCGCGCGTAATAATCGTTCACCCAGGGATCTTGCAAATCGACAACATAAGGAATGCCCAAGCGCCTTTTCCATAAGGGTCCCAGGCTCATTGCTCGGAAGATCGTCGTGGAGAAGTAAACAAGGTCAAAGCGTTTTTTCTGCAAGAGCCGAGTGCCCGCGCGCTTCAGCGCCCAATATGACCGCAGACCTAAGCTGCCAAAGCCTAGTTTGCGAGTGAATTGGGGCGGGATGGCTCGAACGCGTGTCACGGGGACATCGGCAGGCAGGGTCGCCACTAGGTCGGGATCTTGGAAACCTTCAACGTCCTCGGCGGCAACGGCCAAGACGTGAGCGTCCCAGCCAAACTCACCCAAATGAGGTAGCGCCATCCGAATCCGTTGATGGTCGGGTGCGTTAATGGGCGGAAAATGCGGACTGACAATCAAAACCCGACCCGGCATGTTACCCCGCAGTCAATAACGACTGATAAAGTTCCTCGTAGCGGCCTACCATGACGTCGGCCGAGAAGGAATGCTTGACGCGCTCACGGCAGGCTGCCCGGTCGATCCTGTCCAGGCGGTTGACGGTCTGAACCATTTCCTCTATGGACCGGCACAGAAAGCCCTCGCGCCCTTCACGGACAATTTCGGGCAGCGCGCCGCGCGGGCAACTGATTACCGGCGTGCCGCAGGCCAACGCTTCGACGAATACTATGCCGAAGGGTTCTTCCCACTGAACGGGAACGAGCAGCGCCGCCGCCTGGCCCAGCAGTTCATTTTTTTGCTCATCATTGACCGGGCCGACATATTCAATGCCGTCCCGGTTGAGATGGGGGACAATCTGGTCTTCCCAATACCGGCCGTTTTCGCCGCTGTCGCCATGATTGCCCGCGATAATCAAACGGCGTCCTGTCCGCCTTGCCACCTCGATTGCAAGATGAGCCCCCTTGATCGGTTCGACCCGGCTCAAGAACACCAAAGGTGCATCGGCGGCAACCGCAGGGCGAAAAGTGTAACGTTCCATGTCCACAAAATTGTGGATTGCGGTCCATTGCCCTCCAGCCGGCCGTCCCTCTTGACAAATGTGCTCGCTGCATCCGGTAAAGGCTAGTCGTCCCCGTGCGAGACGAACCGCCCAAGTTGTTGTGCGCCGACTGGGCTCCCGCTGGTAAGACATCAGCTTGGGCAGGCGGTTAGGCAGTAGAGGCAGTAAGTACATCAACCGAGAAAAGCTATGCAAGATGTCAGGCTGGAAATCCCGGACGGCGCCGCGAAGCGCTCGGGCGTTACGCCAGGCATTGGCGAACCCTTGGGAATTCTGTGCACGCCAAGCGTAGATCTTGTGGGCCGGCGTCGCCGAGTCGGAATGAGCCGATAAGGCAACCTCATGGTCGCGCGCGCGCAGACCCCGGATCAGATCATGGATAATCCGCTCGATCCCGCCATAAGTGCGGGGCGGCACCGGCAACTCCGGATCCGCCGTCAAGAGGATTCGCACAGGGCTTCCTTCGGGTCTGCCGTTAACAAGGCGTTCCGGACTCGAGCGGCCACTTCATCCAGCGTCGGGCTTGTCTGGACAACCCGCTGTACATCGTGAAACGCCTTCTGGGCGGTTTCGTCGTCCAGCATTCTCACAGCCAAGGCCGCCAATTCTTCTGGTGTTTCGCCCAGAGCCAAGCGCCCTTCCTGCCAAATGTAGCCTCGGCAGCCGGGGGAAGTCGTTAGGACGGGGATTTGCCAGCCGAGGGCAACCGCCAATTTGGTGCTGCACCCGCGCGCATAGCAGAATAAAGGATGCACGAAGCCGTTCCATCCCGCCGCCTCTTCCCTGAGTTCGCTGTCGGTCAGCGGTCCCAGATAATCGACGAAGGGATAGCGATTTGCGATCTGCTCGGCGGCCTTTCGCGGCGAGCCGATGACACGCACGCGCAGGCATGGAGGCCGAACGCCTTCCAAAGCGCGCAGAAACAACACCAGCCCTTCCGTATTGGGCGCGTGGTCGAGCGTGCCCACATAGCCGATAAAAGTTCCTTTGGGTCGCCAATCCAGAGGCGTTCCGGAAATAGTCCGCGGCAACCACTGCACTTGGCGGGCGCCCAGCCATCGTTCGATTTCTGCCTCAAACGAGGATAAGCACAAAACGTGGTCCAGGTGCAGGCGATGGTTGCACTCGGCAACCAGGCGGCGGGCCAGGTTCATCAAATCGGCCGGCCGCGCTTTCTGAAACGGCCCCGCTAGGCCCCGCGCTCGCAGAAAGTGCAAGTGATCGACGCTCTCCAAACCATGTGAGAGCAAGACGAGCTTGGCCCGTCCGCCCAGTCGCTTCTTCAAGTTTTCCGCCAACGGCGCCAGATCGACTTGGTTGAGAAAAACGTAAGCCGTTTTCTCGTTAACCGCATTGACGATTCGGTCTTCAAGATCCGGGGGCAGCCTATTGGCATAGGGCCGAGGTTGCAAAACGCGCCGTAATCGAGCACGCAACCGCCGATCCGGCTCGTAGTCCAAGGTCGTCACAGCAAAGCCCGCCGCCCGCAACGTCGCCAAATACTCTTGCGTGCAAATCTGCACGCCTCCGGGCACTCTCTGAGTATCCAAGTAGGCTGAGGCGGAGACCACAACGGCCGGAATTGCCGTATTCTTGGCGGCCGAGGCATGGTTCCATTCCGGCGCGCTTTCCAGCGAGGCATACGTCTGATCGAAAACATCAACTGCCAACATAAGACCACCGTTGCTTGAGTCGTTGCATGCGTTTGGCGATACGCCAACCGACGACATTGGAAACCGCTCGAAAAACCGGACCTCCTTGGGGCGCGAACCGTTCGCCGCCCAGTTCCTGGACGCGCCGTCGAGCGCGGGCCCGCAATTCCGGGCAGTCCGGATAGGCGGCAAAGATAAATTCCTGATACTGACGAATGCAGGCCCGCCGCGTCCGGCTGCTATCCTCCGCCGCCAGCAACCTCGACGTGCCCAGATCCAGCGAACGGATTGCCGAGTCCCACGCCGCCGCCGACTTCGAGCCGCTCAAGCTTGTTGGCAGCCCGGAGCGGTAATAGGTGCATGGTTCCCAGCAGAATAAGATCTGCCGGCATTCCAGGTTAACGCGGGTGAAAAAGTCAAAATCATTGATTAGAGACAAGCTCTCATTCCAGAAACCCGCCCGATCGACAATCCGCCGGGGGATGAGCCAAGCGGCCCCGTGCATCATGCTGTGGCGTTCCCAGCAGTGGGTCAACCAATCAACGGGCGGCAGATCTTTCCAAAACGGCTCTGGCTTGATCTGAATGCCGGCCGGATCGTCGTAGAAGCGCCCCCAACGACACGCGGCCATGCAATCAAATCCCTCTTCGCATAGCCTGCGAACCTGGGTGGCAATTTTGTCCGGACTCAGCAAATCGTCGGCGTCGAGAAACTCCAGCAATTCGCCTTGGGACGCCTCCAGCGCGTGGTTTTCCGTAGCGCTTTGGCCGCGGTTTTCCTGGGCGATTACTTTGACGTTGGCTGATTCGAACGCCCGGGCAACCGCCAGAGTGTTGTCCTTGGAACCATCGTCAATAACGATAATTTCCTTGGCAGGCCAGCTCTGGGCTAGGGCTGAGCGCAGCGTATCGGCGAGATATTTTTCAGCGTTGTAAGCGGGAATCAGTATGGAAACGAGCGGTTGCATAGAAACCATATTCCGAAAACTGAAGACTAATGGCTTACATTGTTGGCGATGTGCTTCCAGCCATACCGGAAATACCAAGCTTTGGACTCCGCGACATAATGGTGCATGATGGCGCCCGGTTGTCGCACTTCGTTTCGAGCGGGTTTGGCCACATAATCATCCGGCGGAGCAATAGCGCAATTTTGGCCGGCCAGCAGCATGGCGGTCAGGGCTTGTTCCTGAAGGTAATGCGAGCCGGCGCGCGCGAGCATCTGTTGACACCAATATTCCAACCGGTCCCAATCGATGTCTTCGCTTTTGAGCCCGCAGATCCCGACATTAACCCGACCGGGTATCGGCGCCTCTGCCAGTTCGCTCAACAAATCCATCGGATAACCGTAGCAATCGGCCACATCGACCATGGTGCAAGGGCGGTCGGGGTCGCGCATCCAGTCAAGTAAGAAGGTGGGTTTGCGGTAGAAAAGCATGTCCGAATCAAGCACCATTTTCCAGCCGCGCAAGCCGGCATGCACGTCGGTAAGCTTGCGCAGGTGAGGATAAACAAGCCGCCTTGCCCGAAGGCTGGGATACCGAGACGCGGGCAATGCGTCATTCAATCGGCTCTCGATGGCAGCGCTCGACTCGAAGCGGGCTAGAGGAAAGAGCCGCCTTATCCGGTCGAGGGTTAGTGGGGAAAAAGTCCCGTCGTCATAGAGAATCGGCCGCAACGGGACGTCGGAACGGCGGATCATCGAAAACGCGCAAAAACAAGTCTGGTACCAAAAGTCTCGGCCGCTCAAGAAGTGAAGGTCGAGAACCGGGCCTTGGGCAGATTGATGAACGGCGGGCAATCGCGCGGCCGCCGCCGCCATGCGCGCCCGGCCCAAGCGGCTCAACAACAAATTCGCCAATCCTTCTTGACGGCATTTGCTCAGGAAACCGGCAGGCGCATAGTAGGTGCGATAGAACGCTCGCCCGACCTTGAAACGCCGGGCCAAATCAAGCATTTGACCGTTTAATGGCATGAATTACAAATCTCTACTGCAGACAGTTGTAGACCTTTGTGGTCCTTTTCGTGTTTTTCGTATCAAATTCCGGGGAAGCTTCTATGGACCAGCAAGTTCGTTTCAAGCTGGCTAGAGCAGGGGTGTGTGGGGGGGGTAGGAGAAACGATCTTTTCTAAGGGCCAGAGCCATCTGCACTTGCGAAGAAAAAGATCGTTTCTCACGGTGGCCGAAGCTCGTGAAACGAACTTTAGGGGGCGACCCTCTGGCTCAAGTGACCCACCCTCTAGTCCCACCAACACTGCGCCACAGGGTTTACACCTGTAAACCCATGCGCTCAGTTGGCGGCCTTTGGAGTTCTTTGATTCGAAGGTGGCCAAAGTCGGGGTCGAAGGTAGCCAGCGTCGGACCAAGGCGGCCCCCATTTGGCCTGGCCCCCTTGGGCCAAGGCGACTCAGGATTCAGGCGACAAGGAAGCGCGCCCTTCGAGGTTGCCGCAAGCGCCCCGCCAACGGACGTAGGAGGCTGCGTCTCGCCAAGGGCGATAGCGCCAAAAGGCGCGAAACTTCCTCAAAGGGATCGTCCACGAAGAAATACGCGGCCAGGGCCGAATGCCGTGGCGGCTCAACACTTCGACCCATGAACGGGCGATGCCGTGATTGAGCCGGGCCAGATAAGAACGCGTCAGCCGGCTCGCCGGTATCAAATGGGTCAGGCGAAGCTGCGGAAAATAGCCGACCTTCCAACCGGATTCGGCCAAGGTCAACACAATGTCGTTGTCCCCGCCGGAAGAGAGATTCCCTCCACTGCGGTCAGAGACGGCATTACTTTTCTGGCTGCTGACAATCTCGGCATACCGGAGCGCCGCTTCACGGCGCAGGGCCATGCCGGCTCCGACCGGAGCAAATTCCGGATAAGCCTTTTCCTGCCGCGATGCATCGGAAAGCCGCCCCTCATCGCCCCAATCGCGCAGAGCCAAACAGGAAGCGAACTCATGGACCCAATTTTCCGGAGCAGTTTCCCACTCGGGGAGAGCCTTGCCTCCGATGGCCCCAAGCTCAGGATGGTGAGAAAAGATCTGGGCGGTCTCGAGCAGGTAGTGCGCCTCCAAGACATTGTCGTCGTCGACAAAGACAAGGATCTCGCCTTGAGAGGCTTTAATGCCTGCCAAGCGCGCGTAGGTAAGGCCAAGCCGTTCTTCGCGTATGATGCGCGTTCGGGCCTGCCATGTCAGATCATGCGCTTTGAAAATGTCCGGATCAGGCGAGGCGTTGTCAATGATAAGAAGTTCCCAGCATTCGCGCGGCCAAGTCTGAAGGCGCAATCCATCCAGGGTTCGGGCCAGGCGATGAGCGTTGGGTGCGTGCGTGGGAAGAATAACCGATATCATAGGGCTCCCTGCCGATATTTAACGACCCGAGCCGGAACGCCGACGGCAATGGCGTAGGCCGGCAAGTTGTCTGTTACCACGGCTCCCGCTCCGACAACGCAGCCGTCGCCGATGGCGACCCCACCTAATACCGTCACGCCCGCGCCCAACCAGACATCCTGCCCAATGGTTGTCGCCAGCAGACAATCGGGCTGAGAGCGGATCAACGTGTCCCCGTCGGGTATGGAATGATTCGAAGAAAGGATCCGGCAATGCATCGAGACCAGGCTATTAGCGCCAATGGCGACGCCGCCGTGGCCATAAATCACGGTGTACGGCCCGATGAAGATATTGCGACCCAGAGTGATTGCGCCGCCGAAAGCGTGCAGCAAAACTCCCTGGCTAAGGTGGACTTCCGATTCAATCATCACACGGCCAAAACGGCCCTGAGCGAATCCCAGACGGGCGTCAACGGCGCGCTCAATGCGGCATCGCTTGCCGACCAAAGCTCCTTGCCGGCGCAGTCGTCCGATGCGCAGCCAATTCAAGAACGACCTGGCCGCGTAGCCTGGCTGCGCTCGAAGCGGAATCCGCGAACGGGCAACGAGTTCTCCGGACGGTATTTCCGCCTCCGCTCCCGCCGGTGCGGGTTTGGCTTCACGAAGCATCAGGCTTTCGGCGTTAGTTTCCATGCGGCATGGATGCGAAGGGGGCCAATATAGTCCGTAGATAAGCCATGAGGCAAAGCTTCCGGCGCTACAAATTCGAAAGTCAGTGCGTCCGGCTTCGTATCGTGCACCGTGCCATGGCGATCGGTTAGCCAAATCGATGCCTTGTAAAAGCCGGAGTATAGCGGCAAGTCCTTTACCTCCACCGTAGCGGCGCCTGCCTTTGTCGTTTGGCCGCAATAGCCGTCGCTATGAAGCTGCGGATTGGTGCCAAATAGCGGGCTTCCTTGGCGGGAATAGACCACCACGCCGACGATGGGGTCCAGCGGATAAGGCGAGTTGAAGGCAACCGTAACGCGGAGGCGGCCTTCGTGCAATGCTTGAGGATCAAGCTCTACGCGGCTAATGCAAGGAGCATCAACCCGGGCCTCGCCGATAAAAAGGTTGCTGTTGAAATCCCGGCTATAAAGATTGAGGGCCTCCTGAATCGTGCCGTCGGCATGGACGCGGCCTTGTTCTAAAAGGATGCCGCGATCGCACAAGTTCGCCATCACCGCCATGTTGTGGCTGACGAACAGCACGGTGCGGCCCGTATTGGCGACTTCACTCATTTTGCCCAGGCATTTCTTTTGGAAAGCGGCGTCGCCTACAGCGAGGACTTCGTCAACGATCATGATTTCCGGTTCCAGGTGAGCCGCCACGGCAAAGGCCAACCGGACGTACATGCCGCTGGAATAATGCTTGACGGGCGTGTCAAGAAAACGCTCCACCTCGGCAAAGGCGACAATTTCCTCGAATTTGCGAGTGATCTCCTGCCGCGTCATGCCCAGAATGGCGCCATTGAGATAAATATTCTCGCGGCCGGTGAGTTCCGGATGAAAGCCAGTGCCGACTTCGAGCAGGCTGCCCACGCGGCCGTTTATCCACGCTTCTCCGGAAGTCGGCTCTGTAATGCGGCTCAGAATTTTTAGTAATGTAGATTTACCGGCGCCGTTGCGTCCGATTATGCCGACGACTTCGCCACGCTTCACTTCAAAAGAAACATCGTTTAACGCCCAAAAAGACGCAGCGCCGGCGCTTTCCCCGGCAGTCGTCCGCCGGGCGCGCCAGCGCCGTAGAGGAGATCTCAACGCCTCAGCCAGGCTGTCGCGCAAGCTGTGGTAACGCTCGCGCTTGCCGAGCCGGTATTGTTTGCCGAGGCCATCAACGCAAAGAGCCACGTCGCTCATTTACACCACGTCTGCAAAGGTCCGCTCCATGCGGCGGAAATAATAAAACCCGCCGACGAGCAAGATCAGCGTTACGACGGTTGAAACAGCCAACATTGGGCCGGGGGGTTCGCCGCCCAAGAGCGCCCAGCGAAAGCCGTCAACTACACCCGCCATGGGGTTAAGCCCGTAAAGCAGGCGCCAACGTTCCGGGACAATGCTGCTGGGATAGGCGATGGGGGTGAGAAACATCCAAAACTGCGTTAGAAAAGGTATCGTATACTGCACGTCGCGATAGATCGCGTTGAGCGCTGACAGCCAAAGACCAACGGCCAAGGACGCGGCTAACGCTAAGACAATAAAGGCGGGAAGCGCGACTAATCCCCACCCCGGCACAACGCCATAGAACAACATCATCGGAACCAAAAGAGCGAAGGCGACCGCGAAATCGACCAACCCGCACAGCAGCGGCGCAATTGGAATCAGCAGCCTCGGGAAGTAAACTTTGGTGAGCAAAGTCCGGCTCGATACGACGCTATTGCTCGACTGGGTGACCGCAAAGGCGAAGAGCTGCCACGGAATGAGCGCGCACAATACATAGACGGTATAAGGCGCCGAGCTTTGGATGCGGCTTTCCATGCCACCCAGTCGCCCAAAGAAAATCGTGAAAACCACCATCGTGAACACAGGCTGAAGAAACGCCCAAGCCACCCCCAGGGCTGTTTGTTTATAGCGCACCTTGATGTCACGGAGAGCCAAAAACCACAGCAGTTCGCGGTAGCGCCACAACTCGCGCAGATCTAACGTCCGCCAGCCGGTTCCGGGACGTATGTGGACGGCGGAGGCAGGCGGCAGCTTGGACCGATAATTCTGCACCAGGATTGAGGGACTGACGCCATTTGCCAAATAAGGTGCTTCGGACGACATCGCCTACTCTGCTCCCTCAGCTATCGGTTCGAAGAAACGCCAAGGACCGTGTCGCATATCCCGTTTCTTCATGTTGACCTTCTGCCGAATCGCTCGCCACCTTGCGTTCCGGTTTCTCTAACCCCTTCAGGACTAAAGCAAACAGGGACACGGATCGGCGGCGGTCGAAATAAGATTCGGCGACCAGCCCGCCCCGGCGTCCCATCTCGGCCAGCTCTTTGCGGTGCGTGAGGCACCAACGAATGGCATTGGCCAGAGCTGTCGGCGAATCGGGCTCGATGCGCAGCCCTGTCTTTTCCCGGTGCGTAATTAAGGCGACCTCGCTCTCTTCGTCGACGCTCGCAATATACGGTCTACTCACCGCCAAAATCCCGTACAGCTTGCTGGGCACGATGTATCCGGCCAGACCACGCTGGAGCGGAATCAAGTGGACATCCGCGGCAGCCAGCGAGAGTCCCAGTTGGTTTTTGGGCTGGTAAGGCTGGAATTGCACGTTGTCGAGTTTTCGCTCCGCTGCCAAAGACATGAGCCTCTCTTTGGCCGCCCCTTCGCCGACAAATACAAAAGCAGCCCTCTCACCTTGCAGCATTTCAGCGGCATCCAAAACTTGGCTGAGATTCTGCGAGAGCCCCAGATTTCCCGAGTACATCACAACGAATCGATCTTCTAGCCCCCATTCTTTGCGAAGAGAGTTATTCCTCTCATTCGTCTCATTCGTCTTCAAAGCCGATACGTCCGCCCAATTAGGGACAATGGCAATCTTCGCCGGCTCAACGCCGCGCTGGACCACGCGCTGCTTCATGTCTTCGCCAAGGACAACAACCCGATCGGCATAATCGAGCGTAATTTGTGTGATCCAGCGCAGAACGAATGTCAATAAGCCCGGTTTCAAGTGGCCCAGAATCAGCCCGACCTCGGGAAACAAATCTTGTAGATAGAACACCAAGGAACAGCGATGCCACCGTTTCAGTAAAAGACCCATAACGCCTAGTATGGGAGGATCCGTCTCGACCACGATAACATCCGGACGGCGTTGCCATAGGGCCGCCCAAAAGGCCAAGAATAGATAACTAATAAGGCCCGCCCCGCGGCGCAGAAGCGACTTCTTGTCAAAACGCAAATTGCGGACGCGCACAATGTCAACACCTTCATGGAAGGAATGATCGATTAGCCCCCCCTTCTTGCCATTGGTGATGAAATTGGGTTGACCGGCGATGACCGTTATATCGTGGCGGATGGAAAGATCCGCGCAGAGTTCGGAAAGCAACTGTCCGGTTGCTTCTATATCCGGATAATAGGATCGATTCAAAAATAAGACGCGCACTGTCTATTCCCGATTTCAAATGCCAGCAGCGGGTGATCACTCCAGACGCAAAACGCGGGATGCCTCCGCTCCCTTGGGAGGAAACGGAGGCATCCGAAACGATAAACGGTTTAAGCAACTTGCGGGGCTGCCGAAGCAAGCTTCCGCCGTCGCACGGCCATGTAGCCAACCAGACCCAGTGCCACGCCGCCCCACATCGCCATGGTGCTCGGCTCTGGCACGATCTGCGGCCCGCCGGAAGCTAATGGTTCCAGCGTGCCATTGATTCCAAATGAACCTTCTTGCGGGCCCCCATTGACATCAACCACGCCTTTATTGTCGAACAGCGTGGCGTCCGTCTGGATGATCTGCACGAAGGAACTTTGGCCGGCCCTTAGAGCACTTTCCAGAGTGTAAAGAATCGTTGCTCCGGAAAGGCCTCGTTCGGCCATAATAGCGGTCTTGGTGCCGGTGGTAAAAATGTTGCCGGGAGCCCGGGTTGTTGTGCCGGGCTGGAACACGGTGCCGTCGGTATTCTGGATGACATCGGTCGCAAATCCAGCGTAGTTATGGACGCCAAAGGAACCGATGGTGCCAGAGCCGCTGTTAAACGAAACCTGGTACAGGAAATCGAGGTTGCCCGAAGCGGTTCGGACGACTTCCTGTTGGACAGTGCCCACATGGGTCTGACCGCCCGTGCTCGTAAAATCAAAGGCGGACGTTTGTGAGGCGACGATTGTCCCCTCCGGTATCCCTGTCGGCACGCCCGTGCTGCCGCCAGGGGGCAAAGGATTTGCTCCGGCCGGTCCGGCAAACCCTACTAGCAGGGTCGCCAAGGCTGCGGAGCCTAAGAGATATTTGAACATGCAACTTTACCTTTCATGCATTTCGAATTGCTTGATCGAAACAAGATTAGAAGCGGGGATCACGGGGCCTGATCAAGCGGGGAGGATGGAATAACTTCGATATCGTACAAAGGTCATACAGATTATCCCGTTCTTCGAGCGTTCCTCGTAGAATCGGCGGGGCGTGAACATTTTGCCAAGGAAGAAAGGCAGCCGGCACATCGTTGCTTGCCAAATGCCAGGAGGTGCCGTGGGAACTCATGCCGTACGGAGCAGGCGCCAGCGCTTCATTTGTAATCGCCGTACGGCCCGGCGTCGGGACCGTTTTGCCGCCATCATCACTCTCGCTCGGCGAAGACGCCCCGTCGTTCTGAAAATTCATTTGCAGGTGATAAAGAAGCACATTGCCGAAATCATCTAATTCCTGTCGCTTCGCCAGGCCGCTCCCGATGCTCGGACGCGTTGTTGCAAAACCGTGCAGATAACTCCAGAGCCATTGTCCTTTGGCGCTTTGGGAGACGGATGAACTCGCTGGGCCCACCACCTCGCGCACCCCCCCGGAGGGCAAGGCGACTCCCCAGACCCTGGCTTGGCACAGCAAAAGGGCGATCAAACACACTGCAATATCCATTTTCCGGTGGGGAATCACGGTCTCGGCGGATTCAGGTGACAGAGCGGACGGAGCCAGCATGAATCAGTTGGCCTTGGCGACCAATTCTTGCCAGCCGTCGCGCTCATAAGGGTGGAGTTCTTCGAATTTCAGCCCGGCTTGTTGTGCTGCCTGGAACGCCTTGGTGGCTTCCTGTCTTTTGTTTTCCATGAGTAGCGCGCGGGCTAAATGGAACTTGATCGAAGCCATTGTCTTCTTATCGACGGATTTTGAGCTGGCGGCATCATTGAGGTCTTCTAAAGCTCGATCGGCCTGCTCGAGACCCAAATATGCCACAGCGCGCGTGTCCAGTAGTTCGGGAATCGGACCCAGTTGCTCCATCGCTTGGTTGACCAGACGTAAGGATTCCTCTTCAGAACCTTTGTGGTAGGCGATCAACCAGGCAAGGTTGTTCAGCGCCTCGGGATGGTAGGGGTCTCTTTTCAATATTTCCCGGTAAAGGCGCACCGCCTGGGCATGCTGACCGGAAAGATCCTCCAGGTCGGCCAAACAGACCAGCAAGCCGTTGCTGTTGGGATTCTTTTGAATGGCCGCTTGCAGGAGGCGCTTCACCGCCAGCGACCGATCATCCTTGACAGCCGCGCTGTGCAGCACTGCCAAGCTCGCATTGCCAACCGCCTCCGGCGGGCAGGTCAACCACGCTTGAGAACACAGATTCAGAGCCTCGTCTAATTTGTTAATTCGTCCGAGATAGCGAGCCAACAGCAAGGAACCTTGTGGATCCTTGCTATGTTCGGCATATCGGCGATAGAGCGGCTCGGCACTTGGCGCAAAGTCAAGTTCCTCGAACAGCCGAGCCAACTCTAGCATTTGCCCCGGCTCTTGCACAGACATCTGGCTGGTAAGCCGGGCGGCTGCTTCGGACTCTTTGCCTTGCGCCTTGAGCAGTCGGGCTCTTAGCTCAAGAGTCTGAATACTTTTAGGCGCCGCTTTTTCCAAGGTGGCAAACCACAGCTCGGCGTCGTTGAGCAGGCCTCGATTAAGCAGGGATCGAATTTGATAGACCACATAGCGCGGTTCGCGGGCCTTGGCAGCTAAGAGCCGCTGCATGCTATCGGCCGCCTTTCGATCATCACCTGTACGGTCATAAAGTTGAACGAGCAGGAAACGATCCTCATCGCTTAGTGGCTGATGCTGATCCAGTTCTTCCAAGATGCGAATTGCTTTTTGTTGCTGGCGGCGGTCGGGCTGGGTGGCCAAGACGACGGCCTGCGCTCGTTGGTCTTCGACGCTAACGACGCCGTTTTGCCGAACTTCCGGCCCGTCTTGCAACAGGCCTAATATTGAAAGTGCTTCGCGCGATTTTTTGTAGTCGCCGCCGGACGCCAGCACGACGGCCAGGAGATTCTGGGCTTGGCGGACTGCTACAGGATTTTTCGTTTGGACACGGATTATCTTTTTCAAGCAGCGCTCGGCACTGGACAATTGCCCGATTCTTAAAAAGAAATCAGCGCAACTTCTCAAGACCGCTAAGTCATCAGGCCTTTCGGCCAGGGCCGTCTGATAAAGAGCTTTGGCTTTGTCTAGTCGATTTATCGTTGCATAGCATTGGGCAAGAGCCAGTTGGGCGTCTTGTTTGGCAAGCTTTTCCCGGGCTTGCCCAATAGTGGCTTCTGCCTCGGCTGCTTGGCCGGTGCGGGCGAGATAACCGACTAGGGCAACCCAAGAATCCGCATCGGCGCCGTCCAGATCGATCGCTTTACGGAACTCCTTTTCGGCTTCCGGGGCCGGAAGTGGAGCGGTTGCAGCAGACAGTATCTCGGCTAACCAACGATGGTCCTTTGGATCGCGTGAGTCGGTCGAAACTGCCTTACGGGCGAACGTGAGAGCACGCGGGGCATCATGGCTTTCAAGCGACACCTGGGCCGCCAATCGCTGCAGGTTGCCGAATACCGGGGTCTCGATCGGCAACCTCTGAATGATTAAATCGGCTTCGGCATACCGGTGCCGTTCGTAGAGCAACTCCACGGCACGCCGCATCACAGGCAGTTGCCGCTCACCCAACGTGACAGCTTTAACAAGATCGTCGATTTCACGCTCAGGGCTGCCTTCTAATTTATCAATCTCCGCCAAAGCCAGGGGAACGCGTGGCCATCCCGACCGCATTTCGCCGGCCTGATTTAGTAAACCGCGTGCTTGGTGGAGCTGCGGCGCACCGTCCTTGCCGCGCTTTTCGAGCAGGCGTGCCTGCCAGATGAGGTAGCGGGCCTGGTTGTAATCTCCCAGTGCTCCTTCGGGTCCCTCAATTTGACGAATCGCGTGAAGGGCTTCAACCATTTCATCTTCATCGTTCGCCTCACGAGCCAGGTCGAACAACCACAGGCGGATGGAGAGTTCTTTAGGCTGAAGCTCTACAAGCCTTCCCCATGTCTTCCTAGCTTGGTCGGCAGCGTGGAGTTGGACATAGGCGATGGCCAAGCCATTCAAGAGGCGCGCCTGGTCGGCCTCAGGAAATCTCTCCATTCCTTCGGAAAGCTTGGCAAGGGCTTGCAACGCCTCGTCATCAGCGCGGTTGACGCGATAGCGCGCTTCCGCGAGACGCACTTCAACCGTGTCGCCGGCGTTCTTCTTTGCTGCGGAGAGCGCCTGCTTTGCCGCATCCAATTTTCCGTCCCGCTCGGCAAGTTCCGCAATCGCCAGCCAGTAATCGGCCACACGAGGATTGTGTTCACAAGCCGTTCGAAGCAGACGATGTGCCTCTTCGTTTTTTCCCTGAGCCACTAGGGCTTCCGCTCGCAGAAGTGTGACTTCGAGGGAGTTTGCAGTGATTTTGTTAGCGTTTTCCAGACAGATGTTGACCTGCTCCCATTCTCTTTGGGCAGGAGGCAACCGATAATTCTGTAAAATTCGCAGACGCGCAAGCATGGGCCAACCGGCTGCGGGAGGCCGGGGGAGATGCATGAGGTTGCTGCATTCCTCCAATGCGGCCTCAAGACGATCTTGGTCAAGGAAAATCGAAACAATGCTTAAGCGAGCCGGAACATTAAGGGGATCTTGGGCAATAACGCGGCGAAAAACGGGCAGGGCTCGGTGGGAATCACCGAGACCGCGATAACACTGCCCCAGTTGCACGTCCGCCTGGACAAGTAATTCGGGAGCGTCGGTAAGATAAGGGCGGATGGCTTCTAAGCGATCCGCACCTTCCCGCAAATTGCCTTCTTGGACCTGAAGCATCGCCTGCAAGTAAGCGGTTCGAGCGGCCGCCACGTTGGTCTTGGCAAGTTCGCCTAGTAATTTACGCGCTTCATCCGTGGCTCCTTGCTTGATCAGCAGGTTTGCCAGATTCCAAAGGAGGTTGCCGTGACCGGGAACAACTTTGAGGCCCCGACGCAGCCAGGTTTCGGCTTCTTTGGGACGCTGGGCGCTGAGTTCAATGCCGGCAAGCGCTTCATAAGCCCTCGGCTCATCAGGGTGCACTTTAATCAGGTGAAGCAGATGGTTTCGGCCTCGGTCTAGAGCGTCTTGGCGGGCAACATCAGCGGCAGCAAGTAAGACACTTGTCTCATCAGGGGCCAAGCTGAGTGCTTTTTCGATATCTTCCGCAGCCTTTTGTTCGACCTGGTCGGTTCCGCGCATTTCGTCTTTACCAAAGCGTGCCCTAGCCAAATACACTTGAAATGAGTTGGGATTGGCGTCGACCATTTTCTGAAGCCAACCCCAGGCCTCGTCTGCCATGCTCATGTTCTTGGTAAGGACGCGAGCTAAACGAAGATACGTATCGATGCGCTTTGGCGAGTGCTCGGCGGACTTGATGTACCAATCAGCAGCCTCGGGGAAATCTTTCCGGGCCTCGAAGCAGCGAGCCATCAAGAATTCAATTTCGCCATCTTCCGGGAAATCTTGGCAAAGCTCTCTTAAAGTAATAAGAGCATCGTCAATTTGGCGAGCTTCAATTTGGAGGTCGGCCAGGCGGCGGCGAATGGCAGGACGCTGCGGATCCCGGACGAGAATTTGTTCGAAGAGCGGAATCAGACGTTGACGAGCCCGCGGGGTCTGAGCCAAGCGGTCCAGCAGTTGAGCATAGCGAATCCTATTTTCCAAATCATCTGGCGTGCCGTTCAGGTAAAGGCCAAGGAACTTAGCGGCGCGGTCGGGCCGATTTTGCTTCTCAGCTAGATCCGCCGAGCCCAGCAGTGCATCCATGTTGCGCGTGGTTTGATAGGCATGGGCGGCAAAATAGGAACCGCCCATGACCGCCAACGAGCTAAGCAGGATGATCGCGGCTTTTACATTCAGTTTTTCACGCATGAGTGATTTCTGCCGAAACCCTTTCGCCATTCTTGCTCTTGCGCTTCACGAGCCGGCAAAAAGACTCCGGCTTAGTTCAGGAACCAGTTCGCCGATGAATCCGATGCAGGGGTCGTTGTCCAAAGGCTCTTCCGCCTTTAGCATTTCACGGATGACATAGACCTTGTCCAGAGCCGCATACCGGCCAAAAGCAAAGCGTGGAAATTCCGGGGCCTGCCAGCTGCCCGCTCCGCTCCACGACCAAAAAACGCGAACCATTCGGGATTGCGCTTCTTTGTTCAAATGGAAATCAGCCACGAAGAAATCGGCGTTCTCCGAAGATCCTTCAACGGGGATGGAGCGCGCCTTAATCGACCCAGCCAAAGCATAGCCGTGGGCGGGATAGCAATCGGCAGGCGTATGAAACATCCACAGATTCCTAGAATGACCGCACGCCAGTAATACAGACACTGCGTTTCCGTTTAGCCGGTTTACATATTGACGCGTTACGACGCGCTCGCTAATGGTCGGAATATCAATCTCTTCCCACTGAGCGGCGGTTCCTTGCCAAGCGCCCACTTTCAAAGGAACTTTATCAAGGCGAGAAGAAGCCTCGGCAACCAAAGCGTCCGCAGTCGGATTCCACCGGTCCGTCCACAGGCCATGAACAAGGCCGCCCAGGACCAAAAAAGCAGTGAGCGCGGCTGGAATAAGCAGTCGGGACATGGCTTATTACTTTCAGCGAGGGTTTGAAATGCCCTGCTTAACCGGCAGCCGCCTTATCGCTGCCGAGATAACGGAGGTAGCCGGCCGATTTGAAAGTCGTCCGCTCTCCGTTGATAACAACGCCTTCAACCGGAATGTTAAGGCCGCGCAGGCGCTCGTAGGCTGCCAGGACTGAAGGAGTCTCGCTGACCCCTGGCCGAATGCAGAGCACCACTGCGTCCATGAGCCGCCCCAACAGCAGACCGTCCGATACTGGCAGAAGTGGGCAGGAATCGACAATGATGAAATCGAACTCGCTTCTTAATTTGGCGAAGATTTCTCGAAGGTTCTCCTGGGAGAGAGCCTGCAGCACTTCATTCGAGCAGCAGCCCGCGGGCAGGAGAAACAATCCGTCGACAGGGGTAGGAAAGATAACGTCGTCCACGATCGCCTCGCCCCGGAGGACCTCGCAAAAGCCCCGCGAGGCCGGCGCCTGGAAGAGGCTGCCCAGAATCGGCCTACGCAGGTCGCCATCGACGATCAACGTTCGCTTGCCGCTTTGGGCAATGCTGATGGCGAGATGGCCCGCAACCATTGTCTTGCCTTCTTCGGGCATGGCGCTGGCAATCATGAGAAGCTGCTTGGAATTGTCCTTGTTCTCATGAAGAAGTCTGGTGCGAAGATATGTGATGGACTCGCCTAAGAGATTGCCCCAATAAGGCCCAGGCAGGTTTTGCGTCTGAGGCGCCGTCAGGCGATGTCGATTGGGCAGATTCGGCAACGTGCCCACTACTTTCATGCCAAGTTCGTTGATTTCTTGGACGGACCGAATGCGGCGCTGACGATTTTCTCGCAGGGAGACCCCCCAAGCGCCTAAAAGAAAACCGCAGAATCCGGCGACTGCCGCGCCTTGCGTTTTGGCGGTGTAACTCTTTTCTTCCGGAAGCTCCGCGCGTTGAATAGGCAAAATGCGGCGCTTAGTCGATTGGGTTTCGATTTCCAAGCGGTCCTTTTCCGCGCGAAGCGCGCCGAGAACTTGCTCTTGCTGAGCGATTTCGGCTCTCTTGGCTTCCAGCTCGAACGAATTCTTGCCGATGCTTTCAACTTCTTGTTTCTGTTTACCTTCCTCTTCGAGCATTTCTTTGACTTGGTCTTTAAGGGCAGCGACTTGTTGCTCGGTCTTGCGGAGCGAGACTTTCGTCTCCTGACCAAATTTGTCCGCAAAGCGCTTTAGGACAACAGGCCGACGACTTCGTCGAACGTCTTCAAGAGCCTCCTTGGCTTGCTTTACTTTGAGTTCCGCGCGAGCCAGGGCCACAGTGCCAGGTTGGGAAACATTCTTAGTCGTCTCGTAGTTGCGTTCAACTTGCCGCAGTTGCAGCAATTCCGCCTGAATAACCGGGTCGGCTTCCACTAATTCGTCGATCATCGAGGCCGGCACATCGGGCTTTCCCTCTGGAGTGATTTCGATCTGTTGCAGCTTCAATTTTAGTTCCGCGGACCGCAATTCCGATTGAAGGCGAAACAGCTCTTTCTTGAGTAAACCGTATTCCTCCAGCGCATTCTTTTGCTTGATAGTCAGAGCAGTCGAATCGCTCGTTTTCAAGCGCTCGGCTAACACTTTAAGGGTCTCTTTTTCACGGCGGAGGGAGTCTTGGGTTTTGAGGTAGATTTTTTGCAAGTCATCAAGGCGATCGGTCTGCTGGTTCCGCTCCTCGCGAGCTACTTCATCCATGTAGGCGTCGACGACGGCGTTTACAAGGACGGTCGCCTCCTTGGCGTCGGCGCTGCTAAGGGCAACCATCAAAATGTCCGTATCCTCTTTAAAACCGACGTACAATTGCTCCTGCAACCAACCGGCTGCCATGGAGCGGGCATTCTCTTTGCCCAGTTCTTTGACCTTGTCGTTTTTCAAAGCGGATTGCAAAACAGGCCCACTGGTGACCAGAGCAGCCTGGGTTTTCTGGTAAGTCAGCTTTTCGGTGGGGGGGGCATTATGCCGATCGTCAAGCAAGGCCGGCTCCCAGCTTGACACTCGCAATAAAGCCAGGGCCGTGTATTTAGCCGGAATAAGCCACCAGGCGGCGGCCGCGCCGATTAGGGCTAGCATAAGGCCCGCGCCGGCGGCCAGCGGCCAGCGATTGCGAAATGAATGCAACAGCGTTCGAGAGGTTTCAGCGGGGTTCGGCGCGCTATAGGGCGTCAACGATCTCCCGTTGGAGGACTGTTCGGAAAAATAGATGGGATACGTGGCGGCCATGGAACCTCACCTAGTTGTCTTGAAAAGTTATTTACCAGTCCGCTTGGGCCTTGGGTGCAACATCTAATTGGCTGTGCGGTAACTGGAGGAGCGAGCTTATGGGGACGAAACCTATTTCACCTCGGCCAAACTAGCAGGTGTGACGGGACCTTTGACATCGGCCCGCAACCGTTTTGCATTTGGACGAATAAAACCGTAATCAGTTAAGGTGTCTCGCAATTGGCTCGCAGGCCTTTGAGCCCTGTCGAGCACAAACAAATATGCCAGCGTCTTTAGCTCTAAGAAGAGAAGAGCCAGCGCCAGCGCAATCATCAGCCAACCGGCAATGTCATGAAACACAATATGAGCCGCCTGGATCCCCAGCGTCTGTTGAACCACGCCGGTTGCACTAATGCGAGCGATATTGCACAGCATGGCCAAAGGAAATGCGCTCAACACGATAATCAATTTGCGCAACCAAGAGGCCTTCATCAGCACGGCGACGGCAGTGGTCAACGCGCAAAACGTGACGAACATTCGCAGCCCACTACAAGCTTCCACCACTTCTAGCTCGGAATCGCTCAGGACAATGACGTTGCCTTCAACCTCCGCAATGAATCCAAGCGTTTGCAAAACATGTGCACTGGCTATGGTCGCCAAATGTTGCATCGGGGCCGACAGCAGTTGGTCAAAGCCGGCCGGCAATGGCAGCATGAAAATAAGAAAAGCAATGCCGGGCCATGCCCAACGCAAGGCCGGCCGGCCACCCAGGCCGATGCACAAGCCAACAAGCGCTGGTATGATCGAGAATCGGTCCACCGAGGAGAGAGCGAAGTAACCCGATCCCATACGCATGAACAGTGCGACTAAGCCAAACACCAGCCCCCAGACGCTTGGCGCTAGTGTCTGCCCTCGAAGCTTTTCACGGCGCATCCACAAGAGCGTGGCGGCGAAGAACGGCACCAAATATCCATGAGAATATGTCGGTTCGGTAGACCAACGGTTGGCTAAATCCTCCAAAGTCGGCCAATAGCTCCATAGGAATAGGCCGGCAATCGCAGCCAAGGCGACAATGAGCAGATTTCGTCGTGTGGAGAGTTCTGGCATCCGAATACGTTCAAGATAGGCGGGTATAAGGCCGCTCGCGCAGTGGCTTGTAAGCTCTGACTAACCAGCCAGGCCTCGCGATTCGATCATTGAGACGCGTGGACCGGCGCCGACATTCTCTTCCTCCAACATCTTGTCCTCCTCTAACCCGAATTCCTCAGCCGGCTCTATTGGCCGGGCAGCCATGCCCTCTCGCGGAAGTGCCTTCCACGCTCCATCAGTCAGCCGTGAAGCCTGTTCTTCAAATTCCTGAAGCAGGTTGGCAAGGGCGGTCATTTTCGTCCAAACCGGCTCCTCATCGCGATAGCCCGTGACTTCCACTTGCCCGATCATCCGGCCTTGAACCGACAAAGGAATGTCCGCTCGCCAGAGTTGGATGTCTTCCGAATCTCGGTGACCGCGATCCCAGCGTGCGTGATAGCCTTCGTTGATCGCCGGCGCGTTCACGTCGAGCCGAATCCGAGACAGGTTAAGTTCTGTGCCCCGGATGACGATCGCCATCCACAGCTCGCGCCAGTCGACAGTCCCTTGCAACCGAACCGCAGTCTCATGCGGTTTTTCGGTGCGCGGACCTCGGACAAACTGTACGGCAAAGCTGCGGAGTCGCTTCAAGACCAATTCCAACTCGGCATGTCCGAATAAGCGGGTTGCGATCAAAATGGCAATGACAGAAACTGCGCTCAGCAAGGCCACCAGCTCGTTCTTCATTGCCAGGCTGGCAAAAGTACCGGCCATAGTGACCAGGCAAAATCCCGAGATCAGCAGAAGAGCCCCGCGCGCGCTGAACCCGTGCCTCAGTAGACAATGGTGCAGATGACCGCGGTCGGTGCAATAAATGCTGCGGCCCGTCAGCTTGCGGCGCAGGATGGCGGCTAAGGTGTCAAAGATCGGAATAATCAAGACGGCGGTCGGAGCAACCAAGGCAATGGCGGCCGGGCCTTTCAGCGAACTCTGGATCGCTAAGACGCCAACAACCAGCCCAATTAGCATGCTGCCCGAGTCGCCGAGAAAGATGGTAGCCGGAGGGAAGTTATACCGCAGAAATCCCAACAAGGCGCCAGCCAGTGAAAGGGCTATACAGGCCGCGATCAGGTTCTGACCCACCAGGGCTGTTGCTGCCATGGCCACACAGATGATGGCGCCGATGCAGCATAGCAACCCGTCCATGCCGTCAAGCAGGTTCAGGGAGTTGATTGCCCCAAGAAGCAAAAAAGCGGTGAATGGGATCGACAGAAGACCCAATTCCAGCTTGTACTCAAAAAGGTGAACCGTGTGAACTTGAACGCCGAAACTCATCACCAGGCAAACGGCCACGACTTGACCGAGCACTTTATGCCTGCCGCGCAACCGGCCCAGGTCATCCGCCATGCCGACCACGCAGATCAACACGGAGGCCAATAGGAGACCGATCATTGTTTCACCTAAACCGGCTTCCAGCCGATTTTGATAGGTGCAGTACAGAAGCAGCGGCAATGAAGCCGAAAGCAACAACGGGATCCCACCGGCAACCGCGACAGCCTCGCTGTGCAATTTGCGCCGGCCGTCAGGGCGATCAACCAAATGGTATCTGCGGGCCAATATGCGGGCCAAAGGGGTGATCAGTAAACATAACAAGAAGCTACTTACAGAAACGGCGAACAAGTCCAACATAACAAACCTCTTGGAAACCTTCGGGTTCAGATTCCAGGGAACCGGCTTCTATCACTAAAGCGGCAAAGAAGTCTCATCCTGAGTGCGGTGGCGGCTCGGCCTGTTCTCGGAATGGTCTTTGTTTCCGCGGAGAGGCATGGAGCTTCGCTCCATGAGGAATCCATTAATCGGGGTAGTCATCTAGCACAGCTGAAAAAGCGCGGACTTCGTCCCCATCGGTTGCTGCACGGCAAGAACCGAAAAAGCCCCAAAGCGGCTAAGTTTGGAAGATCGTCCGTGATCGCGGGCCAAACGGCCCAAGAAAGACAACCGGGCGGGGCATTGTTTCGCCCGCTGTCTTAAAGGGAATTGGATGGCAGCGCTGCCTCCCAACTTCTTTTGCGACCCTATTCCGTTAGGGCGGGGCCAAGCGACCGGCTACCTTTTGGCTAGGGACTCGTCATCGAGTCGCTCTCGTGCCGGACATGCTTGACCTTTTGGAGTCAGGCGCCATTGCCTTGAAAGGACTTCACTCGAATCACTTTTTTATACCAACACCTCTTCGGCAGCCACTGGAGCGAGACTAAATTGATCCAGCAGGACCGAAGCGCCTCGTTGTATGAAATCCACCTGGACCACGAATCGGCGGCCCGAGGCAGTGCGCAGGATGGTTCCGCGCAGTCCCGCAAGAGGACCGTGGCAAATCTCGACCGGCGACCCGGCCTGTAAGCGTTCTTCAGGAGTGATGGGCGCTCCCGAAGCAATAAGGCGTTGAACCTGGTCGAGGTCATTCCACATTTGCGTTTGGTCGCCAACGCGCAGACAATTTACGACGCGCTTAGTCGCCAAAGAAACAATTCGCTCGCGTTCGTCTGCCAGCAAAAAAACGTATCCGCAAAAGAGCGGAAGGTAGGAGTGAACCGCCCGCCCGCGCACCAGATTGCGCTTAGCGATTAAGGGCAAATAAAACGGCACCTCGGCGTTCAACATCTGTTGAGCCAGCTTTTTTTCCTGACGCGGCTTGGTATGGAGCACCCACCACGATCGCTTGGCGCGCAAGCCGTCATCAGGGGAGAGGAAAAGGCTATGCGGATAGCAATTCGTTTCGGGCGGCAGGATCGGCATGACTGGGCACTTCCCCAAAAAACAGCCCGCAAATTACAGTTCGTCTAAGGAGAACTCAACGCTTGGAGAGTTATCCCACGGCGATGTGGGGACACGTTTTGGAGAGTAGTAATCGTTCGACCGGGCCATTCAGGTCAAACGATTTAAGAAAGCATTATGGCAAGGCGTCCTTATCTCCATGCCACCGGTTGGGGGTGGGTTTGACAGGGATCCGGATTACCCGGTCGCACGGAAGAATGGAGTCTAGCCAAGATAATTCACCATTGTCAACGGTAAGAGCCAAAGAATTCGCTGATGTTAACGATTTTTAGCGCGCTGTCAGCCATGGTGCCGGAGCCGAATTCAAAGGCCGTTGACGCCGCCACGATTCAGCAAATGCCACGCCATCGAGCTCCTATTCCACTTTTTCCAATTGCCGCGAGGAAGCCAAAAGTGCTCCAAGCTCAAGTTAACCGCAATTCCTTGCCTGGGGTTCCGATTCCAAAGCAGTTGATTCAGCCACAAGGGTGGTCTCGAAGCTTGGAATACTTCAAAACCAATGAGAAGAAAATCGGCTCCAATTTCCTTGCCTGCACTTCCGAACTAGCGCCTCTCCCTACGGTTTAGAGCCATGTGGCCATTCGTCGAGCCTGTAGACGATGGCTCTAACACTGCATTCCTCAATCAAGCAAGTTGTTGTTTCCCTGAGAGATTCTCAATTGACGCATTGTTCTTCTCAGTAACTGGCACCGACGTGCCCAAGCGCCCCTTGTACTGGCAAGGAAAAACCGCGCGGCTCTTCGCACAGTACGCACGTACCGGTCGAGGAATTGGCCGGCCGGGCCACGGTCGACTTAGCGGAATCCCCTTTATTCTGGAGGACAAGGAAGAATCCGCTGAAGGCTCCAGCCAAATTTGGCTCACGTGATATTTGCTGTTTGCCAACACTCCCGCGAAATCGCTTGCTATCCGATTCAAGGCTTGATAGGTTTGGCTTTCCTTCCTTACCGAGTATTGAAGGCCCAGGGTAAGGATGCCAAACCCTTGACAACAAATTCAAACGATGAGCACCGCGCAACGTAACCGCACGTCCTCTGCGGCGAAATCCAACAATTACCGAAAAGCCGAGACGCGCCCGTTGCCGAAAGCGCCGACCGGTATTCAAGGGCTTGATGAAGTTACCGGCGGAGGTCTCCCGCGCGGCCGGCCTACGCTGGTCTGTGGGAGCGCCGGCTGCGGCAAGACGCTGCTGGCGATGGAGTTCCTGGTGCGCGGGGCCACCGAGTATGGCGAACCGGGCGTCTTCATGGCGTTCGAAGAAAACGCCGAGGAATTGACCGCCAACGTGCGTTCGTTGGGCTTTGACCTGGACGCGCTAGTTGCGGAGAACAAGCTTAGCCTGGACCACGTCCACGTAGAGCGCAGCGAAATTGATGAGACAGGCGAATACGACCTGGAGGGCCTGTTTATCCGGCTCGGCTACGCGATTGATACGATTGGGGCCAAGCGGGTTGTGCTCGATACCATCGAGACGCTCTTCAGCGGCCTGTCCAACGCGGCCATTCTCCGCGCGGAATTGCGTCGCCTGTTTCGCTGGCTTAAGGACAAGGGCGTCACGGCCGTAATCACCGGCGAGCGCGGCGGCGGCACGCTCACTCGGCAAGGACTCGAGGAGTACGTATCCGATTGCGTCATCTTGCTCGATCACCGGGTTACCGATCAACAATCCACTCGGCGCATGCGGATCATCAAATACCGCGGCACTACGCACGGCACCAATGAATATCCGTTCCTGATTGACGAAGACGGCTTTTCCGTCCTTCCCATTACATCGCTAGGCTTGCAGCACGAGGCGTCCAATGAACGAATTTCCACTGGCGTAGCCCGTCTCGATACGATGCTCGGAGGCGAGGGTGTTTACCGAGGAAGTTCCGTGCTCATTTCCGGCACTGCCGGAATCGGCAAGACCAGTCTGGCGGCCCACTTTGCCGATGCCAGCTGCCGGCGCGGCGAACGCTGTCTCTACTTTGCATTTGAGGAATCGCAAAGCCAGTTCGCGCGCAATATGCGCTCTATCGGTCTGGACATGGAGTCGTGGTTGAAGAAGGGACTGCTCCGCTTCAAGGCGTCGCGCCCCACGCTATCCGGCCTGGAAATGCATCTGGCCAGTATGCACAAGCAAATTGAGTTGTTTCAACCGGCGCTTGTTGTCTTAGACCCCATCAGCAATTTCACTTCAGCGGGTTCGATATCCGAAAACAACGCCATGCTCGTCCGCTTGATTGATTTCCTCAAGCTAAGAAAAACAACGGCTGTCTTCACTAATTTGACTTCCAGCGGCGGGGCGCTGGAGTCTACCGAGGTAGGCATCTCCTCAATCATTGACACGTGGCTCCTGCTGCGCGACATCGAATTGGGTGGTGAACGCAATCGAGCCTTGTATGTCCTCAAGTCGCGCGGCATGGCCCATTCCAATCAAATCAGGGAGTTTTTGCTTACCGACCACGGGATCGAGCTCAACGATGTGTACATTGGACCGGAAGGAGTTCTCACCGGATCCATGCGTTTAGCCCAGGAAGCCCGCGATGAAGAGGCAATCCTGATTCGCAAGGCCGAGTTGGAACGGCGCCGGGCGGAATCGGAGCGAAAGCGCAAAAGCCTTGAAGCACAGATGGCAACGTTGCGGCAAGGCTTGGAAGCGGAGGAACAAGAATTGCAACGGCTGGCTTCTCAGGAACAGGCGATCAAGGAACGGGCCCGTCAAGAGCGCACAGCCATGGCGCAGAGCCGCAAAGCCGACGCGGACGAGTCAAATAGTTTCCGGCTGAAATCTGCCAAGGGAGGGCGGAAATGAACAACCCTCGAACCATCAAGGCGGTTTCTGAATTCAACGCTGCGGAGGGCGCTGCCGCCTTGGCAAATCCCGATGTGTGGGATTTACGCCTCTATGTCGCCGGACAGACGTCCAAATCATTGGCGGCCATTGAAAATCTGAAAAGACTATGCGAGGAGCACTTGGCGGGCAAGTATCGAATCGAAGTGGTCGATTTGGTGGTTAACCCGCAACTGGCCAAGGGAGACCAGATCGTTGCCATACCGACGCTGGTGCGCAAGTTGCCCAACCCCATTCGCAAGATCGTCGGCGATTTATCGAACGTCGAGCGCGCTTTGGTTGGCTTGCAGTTGCGCCCGGCGAAAATCCAATGATGATATCAGCGAGCGGCGGGCGTTCTGGCCGACGGTCCTCTTAACCCAGACATCTGGAAGGTGCTAATCGCTATGGAATCGACGGGCTGCGTCGATAACGTCGACCAAGTCTTCCCCGGCAGGCTCCATCATACGGACGACCGCTACCTCTTGCGCCTTTTCGTTACGGGGCTGACGGAGCGGTCTACTCAGGCTGTCGCCACCGTTCGGGCTATTTGTGAACAACGCCTGCCTGGCCGTTACGATTTAGAGATCATCGACCTCTACCAGGAGCCGGACCGGGCCAAAGGGGAGCAGATAATTGCGGCCCCCACGCTCCTCAAAAAGACGCCTTTACCTCTTCGGCGTCTAATTGGCGACCTTGCCAACGAAGAACGTGTCCTGCGCGGGCTGGACCTCGTGGAGCGGCACGGAGCCTGAGCGTCGGAGAAGAGTACGGGATTGAAGGAGCCCTCCCTTGCCAACTCAATCGGTTGATCACCTGGTTCAAGAAAATGAAGAGTTGCGTCGGCGACTCGAAGAAGCCGAAGATACGATACGGGCAATCCAAGGCGGTGAAGTTGACGCCGTTGTTGTCAGCCAATCCGAGCAAGAACAAGTTTACACATTAGACAGCGCTGATCGGCCCTACCGCTTGCTCGTCGAACAAATGCCGCAAGGCGCGGCCACGCTGACTGTCGATGGGAACATCTTGTATTGCAATCGCCATTTTGCCAGCCTACTCGCCAAGAACTTCCCCAGCATGCTCGGCACTCGCATTCAGGCCCATACGGCCCCAGAAAGCCTTCCTCTTTTGGAGGCCCTGCTGCGCGATGCGCAAAGCCAGGCAACCAGCGGCGAAGTGATGTTGCGCCGCAGCGATGGCGCCGTCGTTCCCGTTTATCTCGGCGTCAACGCCTTGCACGAAGGGGTCACCGGCCTTTGTTTGATGGTGACCGATTTGACTGAGCAAAAACGGCAGGAAGCCTTGATCGCCGCCGAGGCGCTGGCACGCTCCATCCTGGAGCAAGCCGTTGATGCGATTGTCGTTTGCGATCAATCCGGAAAAATCATCCGCGCCTCGCAGGCGGCCAATGAGATGGCAGGACAAAACACAATGCTGCGCCTCTTTGGTGCGGCGTTTCCGGAAATTAATCTCGATGCCGTCCTGAGCGGGGAAACTTTGCGTGGCGTGGAAACAAGCCTTAAGCGTCCCGACGGCCGATCGATTGGTGTCTTGCTTAGCGCCGGCCCCCTCCGGGACGGTAGGAAGCAAGTCGTCGGCTGCGTGGTCAATCTAACCGACATCACCGAGCGGAAGCGGGCCGAGCAGGCCCTCAAAGACGCCGATCGCCGTAAGGACGAATTCTTGGCGACCCTGGCTCACGAACTGCGCAACCCGCTAGCGCCAATAAAAAATTCGCTTCAAGTCATTCGCATGAAAGCCGGCGACGCGGCCGCCCGCGATCGCATGCTGGAGATCACGGAAAGGCAAGTCAACCACCTGGTCCGCCTCGTCGACGATCTTCTCGACGTCGCCCGCGTAACCAGCGACAAGATCGAATTGCGCAAGCAACGCGTGGAACTGGCCGCGGTCGTGCAGAGTGCCGTCGAGACGAGCCGCCCCATCATTGAAAAATCCAGACACACCCTGGAAGTTATGCTTCCTCCCGAACCGATCACGTTGGATGCCGATCCCGTGCGTTTTTCTCAGATCTTGTCAAACTTGCTCCACAACGCCGCCAAGTACACCGATCCGGGCGGTCGCATCGACCTGATTGCCGGGCGCGAGAAAGGGCAAGTCGTCCTACGGATCAAAGACACAGGCGTCGGCATTTCGGCAGAAATGTTGCCGCGCGTCTTTGACATGTTCACGCAGATTGATCGTTACAAAGGACGCTCACAAGGAGGATTGGGCGTAGGGCTCAGCCTCGTGCGCAGTCTGGTTCGCTTGCATGGCGGGACGATTGAAGCGCACAGCGCCGGCCCAGGCTGCGGAAGCGAATTCGTGGTTCGTCTGCCTGCTGGTTAAACTCCACCTCCGCCGTTAGCAAAATAAGTGCCTTGCTACGCCAAAGATGCATGGCAAGAAACTGTTTTGCTGGCATGGTTTGTGCAACCCCTTAAATGAGAGAATTTTGGGCTTTGCGGTTTGCGACCGCTTGGGCGGGCAAACAATAAAAACGGGAGGGACAGCCATGTCATTACGTATTCTTGCTGCCGGCCTAATAGGCTCTTTTACCTTGTTGGCCGCAGCCGTTCCGGGCCGGGCGCAGCAGGCAACGCCCGTTAGGCCGATCGGTCCAACTACAACCTCGCCTAGACCTACCGAGCCTATTGGACCTAGGACGCCGGGCGCTACCGTGTTCCTCAAGAATGGGCAAATGCCGACCGCGCCCATAGGCCCGCAAAATGGCGGTCTAATGTTTCTGAGGAATCAAGCAGGTCTGTCGGCGCTTAATAACGGGCCTGCACAAATGGCGTCGAGTGTAGCCGGTCAGCTGGGTGCAGCATCCGCCCAATCTGCTGCCCAAGCGGCCATGCAACAAAATGCCCAAGGAGCCCCTGCGATTTCGCCCTTCCGCATTCCACCGCAGTATGCAATGCAGTCTCCGGAAATGGCAATGCAATCCCCGTACGCGGCCTCTATGACAACGCAGCCGAATGCGGCCGGGTATGGCAGCGCGAATGATCTCAGTGGCTACGGTGGAAAAGCCGGCTATGCCGGAAGAGAAAAGAAAGAACTGCCGCATCGCACGGGAGAACTCCGTGCCGCTCCGCCTGATGCCGGCGCCCTACAGATCGCTCTGCCTAACCCGTCTACCAAGGTTTGGATGGACGGAGAACCTGTTTCAAGTAGCGGATTGACTCGTTACTTCGTCACGCCAAATTTGGACCAAGGCAAAGAAGCGACGTACGATATCAAAATCGAATGGACCCAGAACGGCGAATCGCGGACTCAGGAGCGTAAGGTAACTGTTGCGGCGGGAAAAATCGCCGTCGTTGATTTCACAAAGAAGGACAACAGCAGCAGCGTGACGCGCAAAAGTTCTTACTAACCTTCTGTGCCGTGCGACATCATAAAGTGTCGAGCCTCCAGATTTCTCCCGGAGGCCTCCACAGCGGGCTTAACGCCCGCTGTTCGCATTTAGGGAGGCTTCCGGGCTCTTTAGAATCACGAGACCGAGGGGAGGAATCGTCAAGTTGAGCGAGTTTGGACGACCGTGCCACGGAAAGGGCTCGGTATTTACCCCGCCAAAGTTGCCCCAGCCGCTGCCGCCATAAAGACATGCATCGCCGTTGAGGATCTCGCTCCAATTGCCCGCCGCAGACACTCCGACACGATAATCGGCTCGCGGCACCGGCGTAAAGTTGCAGGCCACTAAAAGAACGTCGTCGGCCGAACGGCCCTTCCGCAAAAAGCATAGCGTGCTTTGCTGCGAATCGTTGCAATCGACCCATTCGAATCCCGCCGGATCGCAGTCGAGTTGATGCAGTCCCGGCTCTCGTTGGTAAAAGAGGTTAAGATCACGCACCCAGCGCAGGAGCCCGGCATGCAGGGGTTGGTCCACCAGATGCCAATCCAGACTAAGGTCATGATTCCACTCCCTTTCTTGACCGAAGTCCTGGCCCATAAATAGCAGCTTCTTGCCCGGCTGGGTAAACATATAGCCAAGAAGAAGGCGCAAGTTGGCGAATTTTTGCCACCGGTCGCCGGGCATTTTTCCCAAGAGCGACTTCTTGCCGTAGACCACCTCGTCATGGGACAAAGGCAGAACGAAGTTCTCCGTAAACGCGTACATCATGCGAAACGTCAACCGGTCGTGATGATACTTGCGGTACACCGGATCGCGGCTCATGTAAGAAAGCGTGTCATGCATCCAACCCATGTCCCACTTCAAGCCGAAGCCCAGACCGCCCAAGTAAGTAGGCCGGGAAACCATCGGCCAAGTTGTCGACTCTTCGGCAATCGTTAGGGTATCGGGAAATTCGCCGTAAACGCGCTCATTCAAGCGGCGCAGAAAAGTCACGGCTTCCAGGTTCTCGCGGCCGCCGTATTCATTGGGAATCCATTCGCCTGGTTTACGCGCATAGTCGAGGTAAAGCATGGAGGCGACGGCATCGACGCGCAGTCCGTCGATATGGTACTTATCCAGCCAAAAAAGCGCGTTGCTAATCAAGAAGTTCGCCACCTCACGGCGGCCGAAATTGAAAATGTACGTTCCCCACTCGGTGTGTTCGCGCTGACGCGGATCGCTGTGTTCATAGAGGTGTGTGCCGTCGAAATATGCCAGCCCGTGTTCGTCATGCGGGAAGTGGGCCGGCACCCAATCGAGAAGGACTCCAATGCCGTTTTGATGCAGGGTGTCGATTAAAAACATGAAGTCGGATGGCGTGCCGAACCGGCTTGTCGGCGCGAAATAGCCGACGGTCTGGTAGCCCCACGAGCCATCAAACGGGTGTTCCGAAATGGGCAGAAACTCCACGTGCGTGTAGCCCATTTCTTTGACGTAGTCCACTAGCTGCGTCGCCAGTTCTCGGTACGTCAGCCAGCGATCGCCTTCTTCGGGCACACGCCGCCAGGAACCTAGGTGCACTTCATAAATCGACTGCGGGGCGTCTAGCGCCTGGGCCCGCTTCCGCCTTGCCAACCAGCCGGCATCGTCCCACCTATACCGGGATAAATCCCATACCTTGGATGCCGTCTGCGGCCGAGTCTCGGCGGCGAAGCCGTAAGGGTCTGCTTTATCAACCCAGTAGTTCCCGGTCTGCGCAATGATGCGGTACTTATAAAGGGCGCCGGCCTCGACTCCAGGGATGAACTCTTCCCACACGCCGGACGGCCCACGCACTTGCAAAGGATGCGCGTCCGGCTGCCAGCCATTAAAATCGCCGATCACCGAAACCTGCCGGGCGTTGGGGGCCCACACGGCGAAGTGCGTGCCCACAATGCCCTCCTGCTCCCTAACGTGCGCGCCGAGCTTTTCATAAATACGGTAATGACTCCCCTCCGCCAGGAGATAGAGGTCAAAATCCGTCAAAAAAGGACTGGTCACGGCAGGCATTGCAAACAGGTCTTTCGTTTCAGATCCCCGCTCAACTCCGACGATCCCTTCCGGTGTATTGAAGGGAATTCCTTGAGTTTGGCCCCGTTTCTGAGGACGTTATCAAAGCGCACTCCGTTGGGAATGGCGCAGAGTCGCGGTAGGGCGGATTTTAACGGCGCAGAGCTCCAAGGCCTTCACGATTTTGCGGGGGCATGTAGAGCTTAGCGGAACCGGCTAAGCGTCTATAAGGCCCCCCACGAAAAAGCTAAAAACAGACCCGTGGAAAGCATTTGTGAGTTCTTGTGCCTTTTCGTGGCTTTTGAAGCTCTCGGCCCGTGACCCTCTGGCTCAAGCGCCCCACCCTCTAGACCCGCACACATTGAGCTAGAGGGTAGAGGGTGGGTGATCGATATTTGAACACCAGATGCCCACTTGCGCGCTTTCGTTGTCTTCGGCGTCTCTCCTTCGAAGGTGGCCAGCGTCGGGCTCGAAGGTGGCCAGCGTCGGACCAAGGTGGCCACGGAGTTGGCCTGCCCGTTTGATTTTGAGAAGCTTTGGGCGCCTACAACCTTCAACGCTGTTCCCGCCTGCCAAGGAGCTATACGAATGTGTTCATTGGCAAGCCGTTTGCTTCTACGAGAAGATGAGTTTTGCTGTCTCGGTTTACCCGCCCCGATCGGCTTCTTGAGAGGTCATCGTATGAAAGCAGTCGTCGCCCGGTTAACCAAGTGGGTCTTTGAAAGTTGGAATCAGCCTTCTAGTTGCGGAAGAATTGGACGACATTGCTATCCAACCGTCGAAACAATGGAAGATCGGTGTGCCCTGGCAACGGTGACGGGACCAAGCTTCGTCAGCTTGCTGCCTTTCTTAGGAAGCAATTTGCCGGGCAGTCCGGCAGGCAGTTTCCTGCAACAGGCGGCATTTGTCCAAAACTCCTTTAGCATTCTCAGCGGCGGCGCCCCTCTAAATCAAACAACTCTGAACAACGCCGTCATTGCCGAGACCAGCGGGGCCGCCACCCGGGCTCAGACTCTCAGTTCGATTGTCAATACGCCGGCATTCGCGAACCAAGAAGTGACGGGATTCTTTCAGACGCTTCTCGGCCGGCCTCCCAGTGCTGCCGACCTCGCTCTATTCTCAGGCCAACTGCAATCGGGAACGGCGCCGGAGACGGTTGTTCAAAATATCGCCGCCGCGAATTCTGCTTCACTCTTGCCGGGCGCGCTAATCAATACCACGAATCCGGCCATCTTGGCATCCAGCGGCACCACCGCCGGCCAGCTTAGCGCTATCGACGCCGCCTTCTTGCAAGCTTTGGGACGGCAACCGTCTCCCATCGAGCAGACAAATTTCCTCAACCAACTTCAATCCGGCCAACTCAACACGTTAAGCCTTTCGCAGTCTTTGCTGGGATCGAATGAATTCCTGCTGTCCCCCATCAACACGCTAAATCAGCCGGTTATTTAGAACTCCCAGGGAGTCCTTGTCTTCCATATCTGTCCGCGTCCCGTTTAGTTCCGCGCGTTTAGTTCTCCGGGCGTGTAGTATTGTTGCAGGCAGCCTTCGGGGGCTAAGGCTGGTAGTTGGGCTGCTGGGGTATTTCTCCATGGGAGTCGTTGTCGCGCAGGTTGTCTTCGACGGCCAAGCCCCTAAACTGTCTCGCATCGCCGAGAAGGTAACCGAGTTGAGTGGGCTGGCGATGTCGGTGACGGAGTCAGGCGCGGACCTAAAGGCAGATGTATATGACCTTCACGCCTACCTGGCGTTCGACTGCGACCCAAAAGACCAGCTCGAATTGTACAGCTACCGCGTTGGGACCGCTCCGGGAACCCAGACGGTCTATTTGAGCTGTAACCTAAACCAGGAGCTAACCCTGCTGGTCGTTACCGTCCTCGCCTTGGAGGCGCTGCATGGCCGTCCTCGCGATCCGATTACGGAGATAGACCGGCGCGAATTTGGCACTCGGATCACCGCCACGCAATTGGTAGCACGACGTCGGATTGTGGAAAAACAGGCGATGGGAGCAGCCCTTGTTGCCGTACTGTTGCTCCCGGTTATCGTCCTGTTGTGGCTCGGTTGGTTCGTACTGACGCTTCTAATCATGCCCGAATCTGGAAAGGCTATAAACTGTACCGGGCCCTTATGGAAGAGGGCGGAAGGGAAAGTCGTCATGGCGGTCTCGATTCCCGTACTCCTTCCGAAGTCTGAGAGCCAAGCAAGCGAGTGATGTCCGCCTGGGCCGCACAACCTTTAATCAGTTGAGTAGGAGAGGAGCCGTGGAACGGCCGCCTGTCCCCTCATCCCCAGTGTGCCAGCCAAGCCCGGCCAGCGTGCCAACCTACTACCCCAGTGTGCCACCAGAATTGGCACACTGCACTTACACGTGTAAACCTATGCGCTGATTTAGCGCCTTTGGACTTCTTTGATTCCAAGGCTGCCAACGTCGGGCCAAGGATGCCAACACGTTGGCAGACTTCCTTTGGCTTCACATCATGCTCTTTGACGCGCTTTTGGCCCACAGCACGCAAACGCGGTTGGCTGGCGTGGTGGAGTGCCTATCGGAGTCAATTTCACAAGATGCACAGGTTGAAGTGGACGGGTAAAGTTAGGACCTTCAAAATACCAGCGTTCGGTCCCACCTGTTTGGCGTCATTGCACCCGAAAGTTGTAGCGGACTTGACGACTTTGCCGATAAACAGATCAGTACCGGTTCGTGGTGTCACGGCCTACCCGGCAAATAGCGTCTCTACTCCGTAGGGCGCGTTATGCATCTCGATTAATGGAGCGCCCATGCGCACTGTAGTCGTCGCATCGGTTTCCTTGTTATTGGCGTCGGCCGGGCTCTCATTGGGGCAAGCCCTCCCGAATCCGACGGCCGAGCAGCTAAGCCTCCCGCACGTAACCGAAGCGCCGCCACCGCCCAAGCCGATACCTATGAGCGGCCGTTTTACCGAAACAGCCAAGCCCGCCACCGTTGTGGATGCTCCGGCGCCATCGCCGGCCGCTCCGGTCGTCGCCCACCCCACAGGATGTTGCGGAGCCGGGGACAGTTGCGGACCTCCTTACACGGTGTGGGCCAGTGTGGAATACCTATATTGGTGGACCCGGCCTGACCGCGTGCCGCCGCTCGTCACTGTGGGCACCCAAGCGTCGCGCGGCATCATTGGCGAACCGGGCACGAGCACGCTGATCGGCGATTCCGGCCTGGGCGGCATACCTCATTGGGGCGTTCGCCTTACGCTTGGCGCCTGGCTGGACGAAGAAATGCTCGTCGGCTTGGAAGGCAACTATTTCGTGACCGATTCACGCTCCGCGCAATATGCGAACGGCGCTACCGACGTCGCCGGCGCACCCGTTATCGCTCGGCCCTTCTTTAACATCAACCGAAATGCTAACGATACGGAGGTGGTGGCTTTTCCTGGATTGATCGGCGGCAATGTTGTTATTAACACGTCCACGCGCATGGACGGCGCCGAACTCAACGCCCTGCAAAACCTCTGCTGCGGCCCCGATTTCCGCCTGGATTTGCTGTCCGGCTTCCGCTACTTCGAAGTGGACGAAGGTCTCGGCATCACCGAAAACCTGCTCGTCGATGCCACGTTTCCGGCCGGCGCCGGCAACACCATCGTCGTCAGCGATCTCTTTGGCACGAAGAACCGGCTCTATGCCATGCAGTTCGGTTTAAGAGGCGAAAAACGCTGGGACGATTTCTTCGTCCAGGGCCAAGCCAAGCTGGCGGTAGGCAGTAACCATGAGACCGTCATCGTCGCCGGGACCACGGCGCTGACGCCCCCCGGCGGCGCGGCCAATGTGCAAACCGGCGGTCTGCTGGCCCTACCCACCAACATTGGCCGCTTCCATCACGATCAGTTCGCCATCCTCCCCGAGTTCAATATCAAGGTCGGCTACCAGGTCAGTGAAGCGCTCCGCGTCTACCTCGGCTACGATCTTCTCTACCTGAGCGACCTGGCCCGGCCCAGCGAACAGATCGACCAGGTCGTCAACCCGTCGCAACTGCCCACGAGCGCCGGTCCCAGCCCGCTCACCGGCCCCGCCCGCCCGTTTTTCACGTTCGTCAACAAAGATTTCTGGGCTCAGGGTGTCAACCTCGGCATGGAATTCCATTACTAACCGGCAAAGCCCTCGCCAGGCCCCTTTACTTTTGCTGGCCTCCATGCTGGGCATTTTGCCGGAATGCTATGCGGCTTTAGCGCTTATGTAGTCGTGTAGGGTGGGACGAGTCTTCGACTCCCACCTGGTGCGCGGTGAGGCTTTGGGACTTCAACGGCTTCATCTCTATCGAAAGCACATAAAAAGAGGTGAAGGATTCTTTCCATCCGTTTTTCATCGGAATAGGTCGTTTT
>JBJMQT010000169.1:0-17479 GCA_045802525.1 Gemmataceae bacterium | reverse complement strand
GCGACCGGCGTCAGGTCGCCGAGCGCTTCCTGCTGCGCCCAGTCCTGCACGACAAGGCCCAGCATCTGCATGGCCGTCGGCGGATTGCCAGCCGCCACGACCCGACAGCGCTGGCGCGGATCGTCCGTGCGATTCCAGCCAAGCAGAAACTGATATTGGTTGCGGGTGAACTCCGGCAACTCATCAAACGCGATTAAGTCGTGGGGTCGGCCCTGGTACTTGCGAACATCCGACTCGTGCGGCACGCTGCCGAACTCGATGCGCCGCCCATCGCGCAGCCGCCAGATGTGCTCCTGCGTGTTATAGGCCCCGTTCGTCCCGATCATGTGCGAAGTCTGCTCGATGATCTCGCGCAGTTGCGAGTATTCCCGCCGGAACACGATCGCGCGCCGGTGCTTGGTGTACGCGAGGCCCAGCAGCAACTGCGTTTTGCCGGGACCGGCGGCGCCGCCGAAGAACAGTTCATCCGCCGGACTGTCGTAAGCCTCCTCCTGCGGGCCGGGGAGAGGGATCCACAACCGGCGGTCAAGGGCCAGCAGCTCCGCATCAAGCATCTGCAGTTTCGCCCGATCCGCTTCGATCTGCGGCATCCGGCGGTACAATTCCGCCATCGGCAAGGAGCGAAGCGATGCGAACAAATCGTTGGGCACGGGTTAACTCCACTTGCATTTCGGTTTGGATGGGGGGCAGCTCGGCGCTGCCGCCATGTTCGAGGCGCTGCGGCGGATTGAGCTTCAGCAGCTCGCAGCGCTTGTTAATGCACCACTCCACGCGCTTCAAGTATTCCGGGTTGCCATCGCGCAGCTCCGTGGCCTTGCTGGTGACGGTCTTGGCTTTCTGAGCGTCCTCATCAAGCTTGCGTTCCATGCGGGTGGTGGCCCGCTCCTTCCGCTGGCACGAACGCCGCCAGGCACGCCAGGCGACTCGTTCTAAGCGATCGATCCGAGCCAGTTCCTTGGCCTTGGCCGCGTCAATGGCGACGACCGCAGAGGCAAGCCACTCTTTTTCCAGCGCATGAACATCCTTGGCGATACATTGCTGCGTGACGCCGAGCTGGCGGCCGATCTCCCATTGGCTCATGCCACGGAGATACATCCCGGCGACGCGTTTGCGGCGCTCGAGGATGCGAAACCGCTCTTGGGAATTCCGACCTGCCATGTCTACACCTCCTGACGAGAAACCTCATCTTCGAGCCGGCAACCTTCGCCGCGAACGTGAACCTGCGGATTGGCGCTCGGCTTTCTTGCCCGTGAACTGCTCGAAGCGGCGGACGATAACATCGCAATAAAGCGGGTCGATCTCCATCAGGAAGGCACGCCGGCCAGTTTGCTCGGCGGCGATCAGCGTGCTGCCAGATCCCCCGAACAGGTCCAGGGCGTTCTCGCCCGGTCGGCTGCAATACTGCAGGGCGCGCACGGACAGATCCGCTGGTTTCTCGGTCAAATGAACCATGGTGGCCGGGGTCACTTTCTTGACCTGCCAGAGGTCGGTCGCGTTGTTCGGACCGAAGAACAGGTGAGCGGCGCCCTCTTTCCAGCCGTAGAACGCCAGCTCAAAAGCGCCCATGAGATCTTTTCTGGTGAGAACTGGCCAGCCTTTGTCCCAGACAATTGACTGACTGAAGTACAGACCGCATTCTCGCAACGCCGAGGGATAGTTCCCGAGGTTTGCATAGCCGGCCCAGATAACGAAGCTGCGACCGGGCAACAGCACGCGCGCTAGGTTGCTGAACCACGCCCGCAAAAGACGGTCGAATTCCGCGTCTGATACGAAGTCGTTTATCAACGGGCGGTCCCGTGGGCGTAGCTTCTCGGCCGTGGGTTTGGCTTTCTTCGGATGGCGGGCCAGGTCCATCGATTGATGGTGCTTGGTCCCCTGAAAAGAAGAGAGACCAGCAGCGATTGCATTGTTGCTCCGGGGCTCGACCTTCACGTTGTAGGGAGGGTCCGTATTGGCAAAATGGACCGGTGCTCCGTCGAGCAAGCGATCGAGATCTGCTGACTTGCCGGCATCTCCGCAGTGGAGCCGGTGCTCACCCAAAATCCACAGATCGCCGCGCTTCGTCACTGCGGCGTCCGGAGGTTCGGGAATCTCGTCCGGATCAGTCAGGCCGGGGGTGATCTCCCCGCCACAAAGTTTTTGCAGTTCGTCGGCAGAGAAGCCGAGAAGATCGAGGTCGAACGCCGCCTTCTCGACTTCAGCCAGCTCCTGCACCAGCCGATCGTGGTCCCAGTCGGCCAATTCCGCCGTCTTGTTGTCGGCGATGCGGTAAGCTTGAATCCGGGCCGGCGTCAGATCGGTGGCAACATGCACGGGCACCTCCTTTAATCCGAGCTTGAGCGCCGCCTTGTAGCGGGTGTGCCCGACTATGATCACGCCGTGCGTATCCACGACGATCGGTTGCCGAAAGCCGAATTCGCGGATAGAGGCCGCAACGGCGTCCACGGCGTGGTCGTTGACACGCGGGTTGTTGGAATAGGGCTTGATCCGTTCAATGTTCCAGGATTTGACGCGCACGATTCTCTACCTTTCAGCAAGTAGCAAGGAAATGCACACAGAGAACTTCCGCCGATCCGACCGACCTAATGCAGGTCTGCAAATTGCCGAATACGTGAACTCAGCTTCTCTTCTTCATGTTTTGTTGGGCACCATCCTCCAGTCCGATGGGCCGTCTGGGGTGCCAGCTCAGAAAGAAACTGAATGGGCCAGCCATGCCGGCTTGGCAAGCAGATGAGCGTTTGGATTGAGGAAAGGGACGGAGTGCTCAGATCGGACATGCCATGCCCTCGTGCTACGGCTAATGGGCGATCAAAACCGCACACGAGGATACCAAGCACCCGTCAGGTAACGGATCGGTAAGGGAAAAGCCCCAGAAAACCTGCTTTTCCGGCGGTGTGGAGAGAGTGGTTAGTATCTAATCGGTCAACTCAGCTCTTCGAGCGAGCGTCCCTGTTGCTTGGCTGCCCGGGCTTTTTGCAGACGATCGCTAACGCCGTCGTCCAATTCCATTTTGCGCTGCGCATGTTTCGTCAAGAACAGAATCAGGCTGGTCCATTCCACTTCTTTACGATGCCTGCCAGGCTGCTGCCGAGGGCGGATACGCACTCCATGCTTGTGAGCATCCTGCGTCAGCCATTTCAGCCCAACTGGATGCCCGCTTTTTTCGGCACATTCGACCGCCTCCGTGGCCGGCAGCCATTCTTCCGGAGAGGCCACGGTCGATCCCTCGCTCAGGCGGACTTCCGCCTCCGACGCCTCACGAGGTTCTTCCAATTCTGCCGGCAGCGGAGGCCAGGTGTCCACAACCTTGTCCGCGAGCCAGTTCACAAGATAATGCCGAAAGGATTCGAGGTCGGAAGGGTAGGCGCGGGCAGCTTCACCGAATATCTCCGCGACTTTCGCATCATTACCGGCTTTGGCGAATAGTAAAAGGTTCAGCAAGACCTCCTTGAACCTGACATCTCGGGTGCCAAGTCGCCCCTCCGCGGCCGAGTCTGCCAAGCGATGGCTCACAAATTTGACACAAGCTTTTACCCATTTTGCCGGCAACGTTTGTGCATATTCGACCATCAACCCGGTCGCCTTCTGAACGTCCAGCGCGTACTCCGCGACTTCCCGGGGAAAGAGATTCATCAGGTGATTCAAGGCCGCGCTGCGTCGACCATAGGCGGCCCACTGCTCTTGCTTTTGCTGCCGCACCATCTCAGCGGCCTTTTTCTCACGCTGGCTATCGGCCCGAATTTGATTGAAGGTTTTCGCTGGATTGAATCGTGCCATAACCACCCATCCCACAAGAACTGGCGCCGTGCAGTAAATTCGGCATCGTTAAACTGTTCCATTATAGTCTTGAGCGAACTCCAGCGGCGCACCGGGGGCCACCGCCATAGCCCCAGGGTGGTGGCGCAGTTTAACGAAACATTGTTCCCTACGGTGTAAGATTGGACCGCATGTCGTTGTCCGAGGGCGCGGGAGGTAGGCGGATACGTCAGTTGGGTTAGCTTCAACCCCGTTAGCCCCGCGTTGCGAAAGGTTATGCTGAGGAAGTGATTGCTGGATTTTGAGTTGCGGCGATCGAAGTTTGTCATCGGCTTTGCAGACTCCCATTCCGATCACAACAACCCATTCACAACGAACGACAATTAGAGAGCTTTTCCTTGAGTAGGCGTCAGGGACCTACTCAATCTATGCGAACTCGGCCTTTTTGAGTTAACAAACAGAGTATTCTCACTTCTTTGCGTTTTTGTGGAGGATAAGCGAATTGCCTTCCCCCTCAGCGGTGTTGAGTCCATCACGCATTGCTAGACCCGGATTCATCACGGCTAAGAACTCTCTGGAGCTCTCGAATTGAGTTAATACATAGCGGATTACAGGCATCTCGCTCCGCCGGTAGCAACCGGGACGTGTGCCGCGCGATCCTGCGCCACAAGGGGCAGGCGGATGGGGTACGGCTGAAGTACGAGGCCGGGACGGCGACACCAAAACCACCTTCTCACTGATGCTGGCCATGACCCACGCTAACCTCCTCGGAGTCCGGAAGGGCGGTCCCGCCCTGACGCTGCCAGTTGGCCAGTGAACCGCTTTGATCGGTCCCACATAAACTAAGCGGCCGCAGGAACCCCTTGTCGTCATCCCACTGATAGGTCGTGTGGACCTCGGCCTCGTCCGACTTCGCCGACCAGTCGCCGACGAGCCATTCCAAGTCCTTGGGCGTGACCAACTCGGCCAGATCAACAGAGTCCACTTTTTCGGCAAAACCGGTAAAGTTTCTCAGGCTTGCCTGACGATAATTCAAAGAGGACGCGAATAGGTTCGCTCTTCCTTTCTGGCGGATTTTTGGCCCATGTCTCGAACGGGAATTTTGCTCGCTGTCCTCGCTTGGGCAGTCGGTGGCATCGCCTTGGGCCAAGGGACACCCATCGGTCCGTCCGTGTCTGAGCTACGCGCTGTCGAGACAAGAAGCGGCCCGCACCAGGGGCCGGGGACTCCCGTCCAGCCTTCCTCGCCGGACGGTCAACCAGCCGCTCCGGCCAACGCGGCTGCTGCGACCGCTGACCCAGCCAAAGCGGCCGCCACCCTGGAGACGCTGGCCAAGACGGTTGAAACCCTCGGCAAAAACTTGACGGTCGTCACGGGGGACGAACAAATCAAGCTCTTGCTCGGCGGCGCCATCTCGGCCGACTTCTACTACAACCATGCCCGGCCGCTGGCTCCGGGCATCCCGTTCTTCTTGACGCCTCGGTCTCCGTTCGGTTTCAACCAGGACACGTTTGACGCCAACGCCCGCGCTACCACACTCTTTGGCATGGTGTCCGGCCCCAAGCTTTTTGACTTCGACACCAGCGGGGTGGTCGTCTTGGCTCTCTTCAACGACGCCCTCATTGTCGATCGCTACGGCTTTCTCCCGATTGAGGCCTACGCCCAGCTCAAGAACGATGACTGGCGCTTCGCGGCCGGGTTGCAATTCGACATCTTTAACCCTCTTAACCCGAACATGCTGACGTTTAGTTTCCTGGGGGGCTCCGGAAATGCGGGCGCAGGCTTCCCTGGCCAGGCGCGGGTGGAGCGGTATCGTTCCGGAGTGGGGCGAGAGGGTTGCGAAGCTCATGGGCCAGCAGCGCGAGGAACTCCTCCTTGCGCCGATCCGCCTCCCGGAGCGCCTCCTCGGCCTGCTTCCGGTACGTGATGTCGCGTGCGATCTTCGACGCGCCGATGATGCGTCCTTCGACGTCGCGGACAGGGGAGACCGTCAAGGAGATGTCGATCCGGCGGCCCTCCTTGGACAGGCGGACGGTCTCGAAGTGCTCGACCCGCTCCCCGTGCCGGAGCCGCGCCAGAACCTCGAACTCCTCTCCCTGCCGCTCTGGCGGGATGATAAGGTTGATCAGCCGGCCGATGGCCTCCGCTGCCGTGTAGCCAAAGAGCCGCTCGGCCCCAGCGTTCCAGGAGAGGATGGTGCCGTCGAGCGTCTTGCTTACGATCGCGTCCTCGGAGTCGTCAACGATGGCCGCCAGCCGCGCCTGCACTTCCTCGGCCCGCCTGCGCCCGGTGATGTCGCGAAAGCTCCAGACGCGGCCCACGTATCGTCAGCGGGCCCGATGCCGCCTGGTAATCGCTGCCGGCGGTCGGGCCGGTAAAGGTGTGCGCCACGCTGGCGAAGGTCCCGCCGCCCGTGAGCGTGACGCCGTCGCCGAGGATCGCATCGGGCCGGCACCACCACGAAAACAGCCAGCCATCCCTTGCGAAGAGTTGGCCGGCTTCGAGTTGGCGTCATGGGCAGTCGTCGCCAGGGTATCCTCCATCACGCCGGTTTCCTGATGGTCGAAGCCGAGCAAGTGGCCCAATTCGTGTTCTAGAACAGTGAGCAAGTCCATCCGGTTCTGCTCGCCCTGGTTGCCGGGCGTAGTGAACTCGGAATCCTTGTGCGGCGTCGGATCGACGAACCAGCCCCAGCCGGCGGCGTCGGCGTCGATGTAAATGGAGTCGCCGACGGCTTGGCCAAGAATATCGCCAGGCAGATCCGCGATCTGCACATGAACGCCGCTGATCATGTTTGTATCGACTCCTGACGCGGCCCAGCGCGAGAGCGCTTCCATCAGCAGCGGTTGCACCTGATTTGGGTTCAGCGTGTCCGCAACCGGCCGGATGGCGGTCGATGCGGCCGTCAGGTTGGCCGATGTCGGCACCAGCAGGAAGCCGTGGAATTGCAAAGCCGGGCCTGTGCCGAATTTGCCGCTGCCCACGATCCGTCCGGAGGTGTTGATGTCGTCGGCCCGCTGCAGCGTCCAATTGGGTTTGGAGCCGATTAGTTTGTTGAGGTCCGTCGCCACCCCGCTCTGCCAGCGGGTCGCGAGGGAGTTATAGGAATTGGCGCTGTTGCGGCTGGTGCTCAGGGAAATGCCGACCACCACGTCGGAGTCGTTTACGGCCAGGCCGCTGCTGCCCGCGGTGCCCAGCGTACCCAGGTTCGTCAGTAAGTTGCTTTTCCAGAGGAAGGCGTCTGAGATGACGTTGCCGTAAGCGTCTTTGGCACCGGTCTGGGCCGCGCCGGTCACGTGACCGAAGCTGTTGAGGCCATTAGCGCCGCTGTTGTTGCCGGCCATGAACACGCCAAGGTCGGTGATGCTCGACGGCGTTGTGGGCGTGGCGAGGTTGTAGAGAAAGGCGTGGCTGGCGCCGCTGATTAGCCCCGTTCCCGTGACCTGCCCATTGTCGTTGATATCCGACGCGCCAGTCAGTTGCCAACCCGAGCCGACCGGAAGTAGGCTGTTGAGATCTCTCATGCCGTTGGCGCTGTCCCAAAGGAAGGCAGTGTGCTGAAAGCTGCCGTTGTTTCCACTGCCGACCACTTGCCCCAGGTTGTTAATGCCGGCGGCCGAGGTGTATGGGTAGTTGGGCAGGCCGCCGAGATCGGTCACAACAAACGTGCCGGCGGCATTTGCCTGCCAAAGTACGGCGTGTGGAGTGTTCGGAGTTTGGGGATCAGGTCCGTTCAAAGTCGTATCCGAGTAGCCGACCACTTGCAACGACTTATTGATGTCATTGGCTTGACTCGCCCGCGAAACGATTTCGGGCAAAGCCGTCGTTACCACCTTGCCGGTCGCATCCACTTGCCATTCGACGGCGTGTTCGAACCCGTTGCCGCTTGTAGTGTTCGTGGCGTCGCCGACCACCACGCTCGAGTCGTTGACGCCGCGGGCTTCACTGATTGCGGTCGAACCACCGAGTCCCGGGAGATCGATGACGGAATAGCTGCTCGGGCACAGGCGGTTTTCCAGGATTTCCAGACGGGGCTTGAAACTTGGTTTGCATTTGCGCATCATGGGAACAGCTCCTTGTGGGGGATCGGTGGGCCGTGAGCTTGCCGGCTAAGGCTCACCGGTCTCCCCGAGGTTTAAGGGTTGAATTCACTTCTTGGACGGCGACTTCTTCTCCTCCGGTTTCGAGACGTCGGGTTCGCTCGGCGGCTCCGGGAGGCCGAGCAGTTGGGCCGCCTCCGCGCGGAAGCGCTTGGTCTCGGCGTGGTCCGTTATGCCTTTCTCAATCCACTGCACGGCCTTGGCGAACCACTCGCGGGCTTTCTCCTTGTTGCCCCTGCTGCCAGTGGGCCATGGCCAGGAAAAAGCCGTTGTTCGCGGCATCGGAAAAGACAATGGTGCCCTTGCCGGCATCAACCAGATTTCGGAGGCTCTGCGCCTTTTCCAGTTCGGCAATCGCCTCCTTCCACTTGCTGATCCGGTTGCCTTTCGATCACCTTTGCGCACGGCGATTTCTATGGGCACAAAGTAACGGTCGGCAGCATTCAAACCCTGGCCCGCGCCAATCGCATATACGTCTGCGAAGTAACGGCCACGCTCGAATGCCCCGCCAAGAGCGATGCGGGGAATGCTCCGACTTCGTGAGTATACCGTGGAAAGCGCTTGCTAAGGAAGCACGGTTGCGGCGCTGGCAAGCAGCTCCAGGCGGGTGATGGGGCCTCGATCAGCAATGAAGGCTTGCTGAAGTTTAGCCCTCAGGAAGAGACCGAGCTTCTGCTTTTTGATTTGGCTTAGGCCAGGATGCTTTTGACCACTTGGCCGTAGACATCGGTTAGACGGAAATCGCGGCCGGCGTAGCGGTAAGTCAACTTTTCATGGTCGAAACCGAGCAAATGCAGGATGGTCGCGTGCAAGTCGTGGACGTGGACCTTGTCTTCGACTGCGGCGAAACCGCATTCGTCAGTAGCCCCGTGAACATGACCGCCGCGAACGCCGCCGCCGGCCAGCCACATGCTGAAACCGTATTGATTGTGATCGCGGCCGCTGAGCTGCGGCAGTTCGGCAACCGGAGTGCGTCCAAATTCGCCGCCCCACATGACGAGCGTATCGTCGAACAAACCCCGTGCCTTGAGGTCGCTCAAGAAAGCCGCTATGGGTTGATCCCATGACTGGGCTAGCGCGCGATGCTGTTTTTCCAGGCCGTCGTGATTGTCCCATGGCTGATCACCCCCGCTCCAGACCTGAACGAAGCGAACGCCCCTTTCCAAGAGACGCCGCGTGATCAGGAGCTGACGCGCATGGACGCTTTTTCCGTAGCGATCGCGCACGGCGGGGGGCTCCTTATTGACGTCGAAGGCGTCGGTCGCCTCGGTTTGCATGCGGTAGGCCAGCTCAAACGTCTGGATGCGTGCTTCGAGTTGGGCGTCGCGCTGGCGCTCTTCTAAGTGACGTTCATTGAGGCGGCGAACGAAGTCAAGTTGGCGGCGCTGATCCGCGAGGGAAGCCGTAGGATTTTTGATGTTTTCCACAAGCTTCCGGATGTCGGTGTGCTGGGTGTCGATGTAGGTGCCTTGATAGGCGCCGGGAAGAAAACCGGACCGCCAATTCTGCACGCCGACGATCGGCAGCCCGCCGGGGCACATGGCAATAAAGCCGGGAAGATTTTGATTCTCGCTGCCAAGGCCATAAGTGACCCAGGCGCCCATGCTGGGACGAGTCTGCCGGCCTTCGCCGCAGTTCATCAGCATGAGCGAAGGCTCGTGGTTAGGCACCTCGGCGACCATGGAGCGAATGATGCACATTTGGTCGATGTGCTGGGCGGTTTGTTCGAACAGTTCACTCACCTCGATGCCGCTTTCGCCGTATTTTTTGAACTTGTAGGGCGACCGAAGCGCGCCGGCGGTCTTACGCTCGGTGCGGAGAGTGGGATTAGGCAGCGGTTTTGCGTGAAACTTATCCAAGATCGGCTTGGGATCGAACGTATCGACGTGCGAGGGCCCGCCGTTCATGAACAAATGAACGACGCGCTTCGCCTTGGCGGGAAAATGCGGCTTTTTGGGGGCAAGCGGCTGGTTATCGATGGCGGCCCCTTGAGCCGCCGAACCGAGAAGCCCCTCAGATCCAAGTGTCGCAGCGAGGCCGAGCATGCCTAGGCCCATGCCGCCCCGGCGCAGCAATGCACGGCGAGTCAGAAGAACGTCGGCGGCGCCTTTCATCGCAGAATTCCTGATGATCATTGCCGGAGCAATTGCTTGACCAAATCGGTCTCTTCGTTCGAAAGTTTGACCTCGGGGGGCCGGCGGTAATCAACTGCAAGATCATAATCGAGCAAGTCGTAAACCGTCTTGAACGCCAATTGGAGGTCGAGTGTTACGTCCCGATCCCCCGGTAGGAGCGGGACCGTAATGGCCGGCAAGGCATCACTGAGCTTAATGGGCCTTACAGCCGACATCGGGGTAAACGGTCATACTAGCCACGGCCACGTCCTCGGGCATCTCCATGACAAATCTTTCCGTGGTCAAAGCGAGATAGCGTGGGCGCAGCTTGGGCGCTAGCTGGCGGGCAATTTCCGCGCTCAACTGGGAATGAACCGACATCCACAGCGACCCCTCCAAATAGGGGTCCATTCCCGGAAACGGCGAAGGCATATAGTCCTTCTAGGATCAAACCCGTTCTTATTAGTCGAGGAAGCTAAACTCATTGCTCATTATTAGAGCCTGAATCAAGCGTTGCCATCCCAAAGTCGGATCTTTGTCTTTTGTTAGGAAATCCTGCGCGAGAACCAACTCTTCCTTGGCCGGCGGTCGTCCATAGAGAAGGCGGTAAATGTGACATACTTTTTCTTCCGTTTCCTTTACCGATTCGACGTCCAGCCTTTCCCTCAAACTTTTACAACATTCAATTACGAATGGATTATTCATCATGAACAACGCCTGTTGCGGAACGGTGGTTTGGTCTCGTTGCGGGTTAGTGGCGTCAGCGCCTGGATAATCGAAGGAGCGATAGAGGCCGGGGACTTTGAGGCGATCGACATACCCGTAAAGGGTGCGCCGCGTGGCGGCTGGCGCGAAGATATCTTTGACCGATGGGCCGCCAATGGTGCGGTCCAGTTTGCCGGAGACCGCTAATAGAGCGTCTCGCGTCGCCTCGAAATCCAGCCGGCGACGATTCATTTTCCAGAGCAGCCGATTACTTGGGTCAAGCCGCTGGGGTTCGGGGCGATCGTCGCTTTTCTGTTGGTAGACGGCCGACAGCAGAATGTGACGGTGCAGTTTCTTGATGGACCAACCGTGTTCCACGAAATAGGTGGCGAGATAATCGAGCAACTCCGGGTGCGTCGCAGGATCGCTGCGCAATCCGAAGTCGCTGGGCGTTCGCACCAGGCCGGCGCCGAAATGGTGCATCCAAACCCGGTTGACCAAGACGCGGGCCGTCAAAGGATTATTCTTATCGGCGATGGCCCGGGCCAGCTCCAGGCGTCCACTGCCTTCCTTGAAAGGCGTTCGCTTCGATCCGGAAAGCACTTCGCAGAATTGACGCGGCACAGCGTCGCCCAGTTGGTTGGGATTGCCTCGCAAGAAGACGCGCGGTTCAAAAGAAACGGGGGCATCCTCGAGGACCATGGCTCGAGGCGGCGCGCCAGGGCCGGTCGCGCGCCACTGATCGACCGCTTTGCGCAACTCATCGAGCTTCGCTTGGGAGGGCCGGTCCGGCAGGAGATCTAGGCTATTAAAGAGTCCCGCGGTTAAGTTGGGCGGCGCATCCGCCCCATGAAACACTTGACGAAGTTCCTCGCGAATGGGGTCGGGCAGAGAGGCAGGCGGAGCGCCGTGCGTATCCGCGGCGCGCTTGACGGATTCTTGCCACAGCTTTTCAGTGGCATTCAAGAGATCCGCATAGCGCTGCGCGACTTCGGCAAGACTTTGGGGCGGCTTCTCCATGAAGGCCTTGGCCACGAGGTCGTTAATAGGTCTTTCCGGATCTTTCTGCGAAGCCAACGCTAAACAGATCGCCGAAGCCTTGTCTGCGAATTCACGCTCCGCTAATGCCGCGAACGCATGCCAGGGAGCAAAAACGGGGTGGTGTTTTTTCCGGGTCCGGTTCAGATAAGCTTGCCAGCGAATCACCATGGCGGGATTCAAATCGCCGCCGTCCGCAATGAGCATGAAGTCTTCCGTTTTCGGCCGGTCCCTTAGGGAGTGAGCGGCCAAGAGATATTCCGCCACCCGCGTTTTGGCGGCGTTTGAGACCTCGTCTTGCTTGGACTTGAGAAACGCGGCCAGCTTGCCCTCACGGCTCTTCAGCTCTTTGGCGAACGCCTCGTAAGCAGGCGTTGCGGGCGGATCGGCAAAAACAGGCGGGACTCTAGGCTCGACGGAACTAGCGAAAACCCCATAGAGCGAATAGTAGTCCTTGGTTGGAATGGGGTCGAACTTGTGGTCATGACAACGGGCGCAGGTGACTGTAAGCCCCATGAGACCGCGCGTGACGACGTCGATGCGGTCGTCGATGATGTCATGGGGATTGCTCATAAAATGACCGCCTACCGTCAGGAACCCCAACGCCGTTAACGGTCGGCGATCCTTACCGAGGTCCAGTCGATCCGCGGCAAGCTGCTGGACGATAAATTGATCGTAAGGCAGGTCTTCATTGAAGGATCGAACGACATAATCGCGATACGTGTATGCCCAGGGATACTCGGACTCCTCAAAGAAGACATAGCCCTTGGTGTCGGCATAGCGGGCCACGTCGAGCCAATGCCGGCCCCAGCGTTCGCCGTAATGCGGCGAGGCAAGCAGGCGATCCACCACCTTGGCGTAGGCGTCGGCGGAAACATCTTTTTCAAATGCGGTTATTTCATCGGGCGTCGGAGGCAGGCCGATGAGATCAAAAGTTACCCGGCGGAGAAGAGTTCGGCGATCGGCCGGCGCCGAGGGCGCCAGTTTTTTCTCTTCCAATCGAGTTAGGATAAAGCGATCGATCGGCGACCGCGGCCACTGGCCGTCTTTGACCTGCGGCGCCTTAGGATTCCGGACGGGCTGAAACGCCCAGTGTTTTCTCCCAGCCTCAGCATCCTTGGATTGAGCTGAATCTGGCCAGGGCACGCCCATCGTGACCCAAGCGGCCAGCGATTCGGCCTCCTCGGTTTTCAATTTTTTCTTGGGCGGCATTTTCAAATCGCCCACTTGCCGAATCGCCTGGATTAGCAGGCTGTCATCCGGCAAGCCCGGCTTCACCACCGGGCCATCGTCCCCTCCCTTAAGGAGCGCGGCCAAGGAATCGAGCCGCAGCCCTGCCATTTGCTTCTTGGGACCATGGCAACTGAAGCAATTCTCAATGAGGACCGGCCGAACGCGGCTCTCAAAAAACTCGATTTGCTGGGGAGTAATAATGGGGGATTTTGGCTCCGAGCCAGACAAAGGGGCGTTTGCCAGACCCATGCAAAAAGCAATGAACAAAACTGCTTTGCGGCGGTTCATGAGGCTTCTGGCGAATGGATGGAGGACGGCGGCAGGTCGTGGATCTAAACCGGCAGGGAAGGTCGGCTAAACCCTCAGTATAACCCAGCGCTTCCCCGAATCCACCCCATTGGCCTCGTGCTCGGCGCGGATTAGGCTCGCGCCCGGGTTCGGCGCGGGTCTCCGACCCCGCCGCTGGCCCGACCGCAGGTCTCCTGTCATCCACGACTGAAGGAACATGGCCAGCGCTGTAATGCAGCCGGCGACTCCCGTCGCGGCTCTCCGCCGCGCCGCCCGCCGCCGTCCCAGGCCCGCATGTGGCTCTTGATGACTTAGCTGACGGACGAGCGATCACAACCCGTGCCGTCGGGTTTAGCCATCGAGGCGTACCCGCTTCCTTCCACTCAGGAGAATGTACCGATGAGGAATTCCAGGTTTTGTTCCCACTCGCATGCGGGTTGGTCGCGGTCGGTATTGCGCTCGGCCTCGCTGTCGTTTCTTGGTCAGGGAGCGGCCCCGTGCCGCCGACCTTGGGAGCCTTGGCAAGCAGCACCACTGCGAACGACTTGAGGATTGCTGATGCCTGGGAGTTGCCGGTCGATGCGTTCTGGGACCCCATCACGGATTCCATGTCCAACTTCCACCGGAAATGGGATGAACTGGCCAAGCTCCGGTCCGCCGTCCCCTCGAAGTCGTACTCGGGGAGCGCCTGCCTTCCGCATGTTCGTCGCCTAGTGAGTTGAGGACCACGCCTTCACCTTCGACAGGATAGTAGAAGATAGTGCTATCATTAGAGCCAAGTCCAACTGACAGTTAGTCTCCTTTTTCAGTTATTAAATCCACGCCGATAGGGTGGTCGAGTCGCTTGAGGTACTTGTCCCTTATCGCTTCGAGTCGGGTTAGAAGCTGTAATCCGAGGATACTGCTTCTTCGATCACGTCATTCTGCTTTCCAGGTTCTACGTATGTAATCCTCATTGTTTTTCACACGCATGAAGTCGGGGCCTATCGCAAACTATGTGGGGCAATTGGTATCTCTTCTTGCCACACGTTCCTAGAAGTTGTTGGTTAATGATATTCGATTGTCACTGAGCTGTGTATTGCCCATTTCGGTCAGTTTGCAAGGGCTGAGCACTGGTGCGCGTGCAAAACTCGCAGGCGCAAAGCAATGAATACCATCCACGAAATTAAAGGATTGGCCAGTACAGCAGCCAGTGGCCCAAGCTATCCCCGCCGGTGTGCCGCGCGATCAACACTACATGAATAGACCTTCATAAGACCTTCTGCGCATCACCTTACCGTTTCATCAGCCAAACCTCGGCGACCTGGCAACCGCGGCCGTTTCCGCCGGCGCCGGGTTCCTGGGTCCAGGTCAGATTAAGTTCGCCGCGCTCGGTGGCTGCTTTCGGAATGTGAAACTCTAGGGGCTTCAATTCCTGATCCTTTTGAATGAAGGGATGCACTTCCATCGCCTCGTTGGCGAGGAGGCGTATACGCACCCGGAAGTTGTCGCCGGCGTAAACGACCTTGATCTTGTATTGGGCGGTCCGGTCCAAGTCGGTGTAGCGCATGCAGAGAGCGGCGTCATTCCGTGACTCGGCGTGCCGACACCACGACATACGCCGGCCCGGAACGTACGCAATGCCGACCAGGGAAGACTGGCGGAATGCCGGGTCCTTCTCAAAGCTCGGGCCGCGCACGAGGTGCGGCTGCCGAGTCAGGTTGCCTAAGTCGTCGTAAAAGCCGCCGGGTCCCGGATCGGTCCAGTGCAGGATCTCATCGATGCCCTTGAGGCGGTCGGCTTCTGCGTCCAATCGACGAATCTTGGCGAAGTAGCGTTTCAGCCAGAGCCGGTTGTTGAGCGGCTCGTCGATGGTGTCGAGATTCGCTCCACGGTCCACTGAGATTGCTTTGTAACGTTCCACACTGAGCTGCATGCGGATGCTTTGGAACAGAGCTTCGGCCAGCTCAAAGACGCGCGCCCGCCAGTCGACGGCGACCTTCTCCGTGACCGCCCGATCCAGCGTTGCTTCGGCCTGGTCCATCGCCGCGAGTGACCCGATCCTTCGGACAGTCCTCAACTTTTCCATGGCTCGCTCTTCCAAATCCGTCTCATAGATCAGGCGTCGCCGCTCGTAGGCGTCGTAATACGCCCGATAGAGCGCCTGTTGGAAGCGCCAATTGAGAAGCTCGCGCGGACTGGCGCGATTCTCCAACTCGCGGAATTGTTGCAATGCAGTGTAGACGCCCTCATTTGTCAGGAGCGGTCCTTGCCAGTTGCGCTCCAGCGCCAGCAGCCCGTGAGCGAAGTCGTCCGTATAACGTTCGCCGACGAAATAGCGGCTGTATTGCCGCAAGATGCCCTTCAAATCTGCACCTGGATCCCAGCCCAGGCTGCTCCAAATGATCTTGTTTACATCATCATTGCAGCCCTCGGAGTACGTAATGAATCCGTTCGCGTCATGCTCAAAGGCGCGGAAGATTTGCGACTGGCCGAGCGGCCGCGGATTGATGCATTCGCGGGCCAGGGTGATGGCGTAGGCAACGTCCCAATCAGGCACAGGATACTGGCACTGAACGCTGTGCGTGATGTCCGGGTAGCGGCGGATCGGATAGCGTTTCGGCACCGCCCGGCGGAGTTCCGGCAAGCTGACGCGCACCTGTGGGCCGTGCACCACGCCGCTCAGCCAGTGCGGTTGCTCGCGCTGCAAGATCGTGTTGAACTCGTCCAGCCACTTTTGATTGAACGATTGAGGCGAGACCCACATTCTGGGCCTTGGGATGATAAAGATGCAAGTTCTCGGTTTGTTTCTCGAGGAGAGTCATCAAGGTCCGCGGCTGCGTATGGCCGGGGTCGCCGCCCGGTACAAAAACGGCATCTATACGCGGCAGCTTCCGGAACACATCCCCCCATTCTTTCAGCGCGAACTCAACAGTCTTGGCATCCGTGTAGTCCACGTCCATGGCCGGATACCAAATCCAAACATCCAGGCCGTAGTCGGCACACAGCTTCGACATGCCCACCATCATTTTCATGGGCCGCAAAGGGAAATGCGGGCTGTCGGCTGCATCGTCCGACCGCGGCGGAATCAGCTCAATTGCGTTGGTGCCGAACACAGCCAGATCGCGAATGTACTGCTCCCATTGATTGAGGTCCCATCCGTCGTACGAGTTGGTCTTGGGGCGGTAACCAAGTTGATGCCCTCGCACGGGGTATTTCGGCGCCGTGTGGACCTTCAAGTCTGCGGCAACGGTCACCTTGGCGCGCGTCATGTGGAGTTCGCGCAGCATCCGCCCAACCCCGAACAGCACACCCCTGGCATCGTTGCCGACGATAAACACTGCCGGCGCCTTGTCGTCTTGCTTCTCAATCCAGATACGGTAGCCTTCTGCTCCCCCTTTCGGTCCTGCCCCGCGTGCCTTGTCGACGAACGGTCCCGCGAACGACTGCAGGGAATCAGCCGGCCCCACGGCGACAACGGGAGTTCCATCGGCCGGCCAATCATGGATCGTGCTCCAGCGGACCAGCGAGCGTTTCTCCAGTTCCTCGACAAGCATCTGGACAGCCTTGGCTTCGGCTAAAGAAAGGTTCGCCGGGCAGATAATCTTGGCCGTGGTCAGATCCCATTCCGTGGCGGCGACTGCAGGCGCGGGATCGTTGGCTGCCATCCGGGGCGCGACACCGAGCAAGGGGAGCAGAACGACTGTGGTGAGTAGTCGAACCTTCATCGCGTTGAGTTCCCTTGTCGTTGAACTGGCGATTGCCAGACTGTCAGCACATCAAGGCTCGGTCAGGCAGTTAGCAATAGGACGCCGGGCAAATTATCGCCCGCGCGTCGCGTAGAGTCAATTAACTGAACCGTCATTGATAAAAGTCAGCGATCTCCAGCGGCATTTCGGCCAAAGAAGGCGCTCCCGGGGTCAGCTCGGCCTTGTCTTTGAAGTGGTTGTGTCACTTCAGAAGGGGGTTTTTGAGGCCCTGTGTTAACTGCTCTGTTTTTAGTTCGAGTCTTATTCGGGGAGCTACTCGATCTATACGAACTGGGCCATATTCCAGTTAACACTCCACTCGTGCCCTTTACTTGCGTTTTTCGCGAGGAACGTCACCTATTCCTCCGAAACAGAGATGAGTTTTAGCCCAGGGCTGGGCGCCTTAGGCGCATTTCTTGCCAAAACTCTCTGGAGCTCTCTGATTGAGTTAACAGCCTGCGCATTCGGATCGCCCCCCGTTGCAGGGATAAGATTGCTGGACTGGGAGAGGCTGCTG
>JBJMQT010000012.1:0-37697 GCA_045802525.1 Gemmataceae bacterium | reverse complement strand
GGTCCAGGAGCATCGCCAGTACACCTTGTACATCGTCTCCCGCCCCGAAGCCAGCAAGGGCTTTGTCTTGCTTGCCAAACGTTGGGTTGTCGAACGAACCTTTGGATGGATTGGCCGCTATCGACGCTTGAGCAAGGACTACGAACGGCGGAGCGATTCGAGCGAAGCCATGGTGCAAATTGCTTCGATCCATTTGATGCTCCAACGTCTGGCCCCCAGCGAATCGAGATTGGCTAATGGCTACACCGCAAATCGGATAAAGCGCGCTGCGTGACCTTTAGGAACACCCTCTAACCCATATACGATTCGCGGTCATCGCCGATGAAAAAACAGGAACACTGATCCGCACTAATCTTCGCTAATAATTAGAAGGAACGACAGCAGCATTCCGATTAGTGTGGATCAGTGTTGATTAGTGTTCTGTGCTTTGGTCGGTTAACCTGCACGGACAGCGCGAATGGTGGAGGGCGCCCTATGAATAAGGGCGTGATGGATCCGCAATCCCCTGTGAAAAAATCTAATCGCATCAAGCATTCGCACGCCCTTCTGAGTACCTCAGGGCGTGCCACCTCGCCGGAGTTCTGCGATGTCCAAGCCTGATTATGATGATCCTGAGGTCGAGCAACGCTGGTGTAGCGACCAGCAGAAGATCGTCGCTGATTATCTTCGCTCCCAGAGAATCATGCATGGTCGAATCGGCGAGGGGCCGGCATGGCATATTGCCCCCCATGCTTCAATTTGGGCTATTGAAAGCCATGAGCGGCCTGAATGGATCGGCTGGTGGGTAATCTGTGCTGATTTGCCAACAGATTACATTTCGTCAGCCGACGTAAAACCGCCCCAGCACCCGAGAAAGGCTATGCGAGTCGTCGACCAAAACTGGTTGGCGGTGATCAGGGCATGGAAGGATGCGCGGGAAATCGAAAACACACGAATCGGCGACCCGAATTCGCATGGGAAGTTGGAACCGTTGCTCGAAGCGCGAGCCAAGCTGCTGATGGAATGGGCCGACGACGATTCGTTATGGAAAGACGAGTAGCCAGCGACTAGGACTGATAAAATTGCCTTGTCGTGCGTCAAACCAGTAAGCGGAGCTCGGATATGGGCCGCCCGAATGCATTCGACGGGATGATGCACGAGTTCTGCGTAGGGCTCGGATGGTGTGGTTGCATCCACAATGACAGGCCGATCCATGTAACCGATTTCATTCCGGAAACCGGACCGGTTTCTGCGGAAGAGTTCGCGAAGTGGCTAATCATGGCGGACGGTCTCGCCCCTGACCATCTCAGTCCCTCTGAAATCAGACGCTGGATGCCCCAACTTAAGGCAGTGTTCGTTAAGCACATGGGCGCGGATGTTATTGATGCAAGCAAACTTCGCTCCGAATGAACACAGTTGCCAAAAGGACTTTCTGGACGTCGGCGAAGAAGTCGCAAAGAAGGCCGCCGACTACAACTCTGAAGAAAGCGACAACCGCCATGAAAAAGACGAAGACCGACTCGAAGGAAGGCAAAGAAGGAGATTCTCAGGAGATCGATGCGAGAATCAAGGATCTGAATGATTGGCGGGGTGAGACGCTCGCTCGCGTCCGAATGCTCATCCAGCAGGCCGACCCCGAAGTGGTCGAGGAGGTGAAATGGAGAAAGCCGTCGAACGCGATGCTGGGAACACCGGTGTGGTCGCACGGCGGCATCATCTGCACCGGTGAGACGTATAAGAATGTCGTGAAGATGACCTTCGCCAAAGGCGCCTCACTCCCGGACCCTGCAGGCCTTTTCAACTCCAGCCTTGAAGGCAACACCCGGCGGGCCATCGATTTCCATGAGGGCGACCCGATTGATGAAAAGGCGCTCCAAGCGCTCATTCGCGCCGCCGTGGCCCTGAACACGGCGGCGTCGGCTACCGCTCGCCCCGTCCGCTCTCCGAAGAAACCCAAGAGCGCTTGAGGAGCCTTAAAACCGGCTAAAGGACCTCATGCGCAGCACGCCAAGATGCATCGAGACAGCCGACTGCGGAGCCATAGGATCACGGCCAGCGTTCCAGTTTTCTGTCACCCAGTCGTCCCAGCAACCCGCCTGCCCAGCTCGGATACCGGCCGGAATAGGCTCATAGCCGTTTTGTCGACCCACTTAACATCATGACCGGGTATAGTCCTAAACCCTGCGTCTGTCTTAAACGTAAATCCTTAGCGCGTGAATAGAAGTCATGGCCTCTAAGCCCAAGATCAAAGCAAAAGCGAAGACAATCGACGAGTACCTAGTCGCGCTAAGCGACGAAAAGCGAGTCGCGCTCGAAAAGTTGCGTAAGACGATCCGCGCTGCGGTCCCACAAGCGGAAGAATGTATCAGCTACGGCCTGCCCGCCTTTCGTTTGGACGGCAAATGGGTCGTGTGGTTTGGCGCCGCCGCGAATCACTGCGCCCTCTACGGCCTGAGGGATTTCCACAAGGAGGAACTCAAGGATTACAACGTCAGCGGCAAAGGGACCATTCGTTTTCAGGCGGACAATCCCCTACCGGCCTCCCTCATACGTAAGCTGATAAAGGCCCGGATAGCAAGAAACGCCACCCAACATCGGCGTGCAGCGCAACGCCCCAAGCGCCGCGCTGGCGCCAGTAACTAACACAGTGGAGCCAATCATGAATCGACGCCAATTCCTGGCCTCGGCTGCCGCCGGGGGCGCATTGGCCCTGGACCTTCGGCCCCTGCGGGGCGACTCGCAGGGCGACGGCCGGACCTTTGCCACGCCCGAAGCGGCTGCTAAATCGCCGCCGGAGCGATTGGGATATGTCATTGGGCTATATGCCGGCACGGACGTCAAAAAGCCGGATTATCTCGCGACCATCGACCTCGATCCCGCTTCGAAGACTTATTCGCAGGTCATCCACCGGTTGCCGATGCCCAACGTCGGTGACGAATTGCATCACTTCGGTTGGAATGCTTGCGCAAATTGTCACGGCCAACGCGCCCGGCGGTATCTTATCATTCCCGGACTTGTATCGAGCCGCATTCACATTGTGGATACGGCGACCCCTGAAAAACCCAAGCTGCACAAGGTCATCGAACCCGACGAGATTATTCGCAAAACCAAGCTTACCGCGCCGCACACTGTCCACTGCCTTGCCGACGGCCGGATCATGATCTCGATGTTGGGCGACGACAAGCTCAACGGTCCGGGCGGTTTCCTGTTGCTCGACGAGAAGTTCGATGTCGCGGGACGCTGGGAAGCGGACATCCAAGGGATGAATTACAACTACGACTTCTGGCCTCAACTCCGCCAAAAGGTAATGGTCAGCAGCGAATGGGGCGCTCCGAGCACGACGCGGCCGGGATTCAAACTCGACGACGTCAAGGCGGGCAAGTACGGCCATCACGTCCATGTCTGGGATTGGTCGAAGCGCAAGATCGCCAAGAGCATCGACCTCGGTGAAAAAGGCATTGTCCCGCTCGAGGTTCGCTTCCAGCACAATCCGGACAGCACGCATGCCTACGTCGGGGCCGCGCTCTCGAGCGTGATGTGGCATCTTTATAAAGATCGCGACGAGTGGCGAGCAGAGAAAGTGATCGAGGTCGAAGGGAAGGAGCTGAAGGGTTGGGATTTTCCGGTGCCGGGTCTTATGAGCGATCTTGTCGTCTCGCTGGACGACCGCTGGCTCTACTTCTCCAACTGGCTGCACGGCGACGTCCGCCAATATGATATTCGCGACCCGTCGAAACCCAAACTGACGGGTCAGGTCTGGGTCGGCGGGGTGATTGGAAAGGGCCCTAAGTTGAGAGGCACGCCGGCTCGTGGCGGCCCGCAGATGCTGCAACTCAGTCTCGACGGCAAGCGGCTCTACGTGACCGATTCGCTCGTTAGCAGCTGGGATAATCAGTTCTACCCGAACATTGCTAAGCAAGGTTCGCTCATGCTTCGCCTCGACACGGACACGGAGAAGGGAGGCCTCAAGCTCAATGAGGAGTTCTTCCTCGACTTCGGCAAGGAACCCGAAGGTCCTGCTCGCGCTCACGAGATTCGCTTTCCGATGGGCGACTCAACGTCCGACGTGTGGATGTGACCCTGGGCAGTGCCAGCTGGGTGGCCTTTGCATCTTAGGAGGAGGCGCGTAGGAATAAACCTTAGTAAATCACCCAAATGAATCTCCTACTATCCAGGAACGTAGCCGATGGCCTCAAGCGTTTCCGGCAGTGACTTGCCCGCCAAAGACCCGCATTTGCCGCCCATGGTCAAGGTGGGCGATTTGATCGCCCCCAGGGCGCCGCAAGACATTGAGTCGGCCAAAGTTGAAGAAGGGGCCTTGACCGACTTGGCAGTAAGGCTTGCGCTCACCATCAATCGGTTCACCACCGAATGGTTAAGCAAGCGGCTCCATCTTTCTCTGCCGCTCGCCGGCGCAATCCTGGAGCAGCTCTCCCGCGACGCGCTTGTTGAACAGACCATGATGAGCACTCAGACCAAGGCATACTACCGCATCACCCAACGGGGTCGGGAATATGCCATGCGATCGATGGATGTGTGCGCCTATATCGGGCCGGCGCCGGTTCGCTTGGAAGCCTATGCGGCCATGTTGCGCTGGCAATTTGCCAGCACGCCGGAGGTCAAGCCCCACCATGTGGCGTCGGCGCTGGCGGGCTTGGTCTTGTCGCCTAAAGCCATGCAACTGGCCGGCCTGGCGGTTTCGTCCGGACGCAGCCTGTTTGTCTACGGGCCGTCCGGCAACGGCAAAAGCAGCCTTGGCCGGCAAATTCACGCGGCCCTTTCGGGCGATTACTGGATTCCTTATTGCATCAGCGTGCGCAACAGCGTCATTCGGTTGTTTGACGAGCAAATCCATCAGCGCGTCGAGGTCGAAGGCGACAAGTCCGGCGCCATCGATCGACGCTGGGTGCGGATCCGGCGTCCGTTGGTCGTCGTCGGCGGCGAACTAACGCTCGAATTTCTCGATTTGATCTACAGCCCCACGCTCCGCTACTACGAGGCCCCGCCTCACCTCAAGGCCAACGGCGGCGTCTTCTTGGTAGATGATTTTGGCCGCGAGCGCGTGTCCCCCTATCAATTGCTCAACCGTTTTATCACGCCTATGGAACACCACATTGATTATTTCACGCTGACCACGGGGCAGAAAATCCAAGTGCCTCTAAGGCACGTGCTAATTATTGCCACCAATTTAGATCCCGAAACGGTAACCGATCCGGCCTTCTTACGCCGCATGGGCTACCGGCTTTGCTTGGACGCACCTTCCCCTAAAGAATACGCCGAGATCTTTCAGGCCTATTCCAAGCGCCACGGGGTGGAGGCGGCTCCGCAGATCATCAACGACCTCTTAGAGCGCTACCGCGCCCAAAACCGGGAACTGCGCGCCTGCGAGCCCCGGGATCTAATCGAGCGCGCCCGCGACATCTGCCGTTTTCAGAGCAAACCGTTGGAGTTGACCCCCGAAGTGCTCGATATGGCCTGGACCGGCTACTTCGGCAGTGAGCCGCCGCCCAAGCATGATGGCGTGAAGGCGGGAGCCGCCACTGAATAACTGAACCACGCCAGCATGTTCCGCTGGTTGGTTTTCAGAGAAGAAAAAGGGAGTCGGGTGGCAACTCCTCGATTCGACACCGCTTGCTGTTGAGTTCAAGCTCTGGCAGAATTCGGGTAGCCTCGCGCGACGGGCCAGGCAAATTCGTTGTTAGATGGGGCTTCCCATGAGCTTGGAGTTCGATTGGGATGAGGATAAAGCGGCATCCAACCACAGGAAACACCAAGTAACCTTTGAGGAAGCGGCCACGGTTTTTGCTGACCCGCTCGCGGCGATTTTCAATGACGAGGTCCATTCGGTGGAGGAGCAACGAGAGATAATCGTCGGACATTCGGCGAAGAATCAACTTTTGCTAGTCTGTTTTACTGAGCGAGCAGAAGCGATTCGGATTATTAGTGCTCGCCGTGCCACTAAATGGGAGCGCAAAGACTATGAAGAAAACCCGCACCGCTAAGAAACCGACGCAGTGTGACGAAGACATGCTGCCGGAGTACAGATTTGATTACAGCAAAGCGCGACCGAATCGCTTTGCAAAACATGTAAAGCCCGGAAGTCGAGCCGTGCTGCTAGACCCAGATGTTGCTGAAGTCTTTGCGACGACAGAGTCTGTCAATACTTTGCTCAGGGCCTTAATCGGAACGATGCCGCGCACCGTTTCGCATTCGGTAAGAGACCGCCGAACCAGCGACTGAAGCCACCCGCATTCGGCGACGGACCGAATGACATGAACAAGGTGCACTGCAAAGCCTGTGGTCGTTCCTGGCATGTACCGACATTCCAGGATCCGTCGGCTCGGAACGAAATTGCATCGCTGTTCCGACAAGGCGAATCTATCCGGGCTCTCCGGATGCTTCGTCAAATAGCGAATGTCTCTCTTAGTGATGCCAAGGAAATCTATTATCACATAAGCAAGTCTCCCGGCAAATGTCATCGATGCGGCGAAGCCTTGAGGCGCGGGGGCACAGGAGTTTGTGAAAGCTGCGACTCGGTCAATCTCGACTGGTAGGTGCGGCCTATGACGCGTTAAGCCACGGGTGACAGATGGACGCCACATCTAGATGCGAGCTAACCCATAGCTTGCTAATTAACGGTACTTGCCCGTCATGTTCGGCCATGATCCGAGCTGGAAGGCCGATTTCTCTTGGTGCTGACCTCGCAGGCGAAACCAAGTGGGATACTGAGGCGATTTCCCAAATTCTCAAATCCGGGGATGTGGAAACGGCAACTGAGACTTTGACCATTTTGCACCAAGTTGTGCCTGATGAAGTCGACGCTTTGCCCTATTGCCAACAGGCGCTCGTGCACCCGGATTCGAAAGTAAATGATCTTGCAGCGACCATGCTTCCTGCAATTGGGTCGTCCCTGGCATGGCGCGACATAGATCAAATGGAAGAGATTGTCCGGAACAACCCGGAGGCCATAGCTTGGCGTATTGCACTTCTGGGTTCCTATTTCTTGACGCCCACTTACTTTGCTTCTGCTCGGCAATCGCGGCGCGATCATATTCTCTGGATCATAGCTAATAGACCCCGCTGTGCCGTCTTAGCAATGCCATTTGCATTTCTCTCGTTTACTGACGACAAAGATGCCTACGAACAAGGGCGGGAATTGTGGCTTGGCCAACTTCGCAAGGCGCCCAATGATCTGGCTTTGCTTTGGATCGCGTCCCACTGGTTTTTTCAAATCGACCTAAACTTGAGTGAAGCTTTTCTGAAGAGAGGCCAAATGCTCGATGGCCATTTCAAATGGTCAAAGAAGCTGGGGTTTCTTTATTTCCTTGACGCAAAAAAAGATGGTCGAATCGATCAGGAGAAAATGAAGCAGGCCCTCGTGGAATATGAGAAGGCTTTATCGGCTTCAAACTCTGGACTCGGCCGGGATCATCTCCTATTGCGATGCGCAGAAGCTTGCCTGATGTTGAAAGATTTCGACAAAGGCGATTCCTATGGGCAGCAGGTCTTGGAAGCGTACAAGGTTTCTGATTATTATTTTGCTTATGATTTATTTCATAAGGCCAATCTAGTTTTAGGGAAGATTTCGCTTGAGCGAGGGGATGTAGAGAAAGCGAAGAGGCTGTTATTGATGGCCGCTGAGGAAGGGGCGCTTCGGCAAGGTCATCCGCTTTCTGGACCGTACATGAAATTAGCCCTGAGGATGTTGGAACTGGGTGAAAAAGGAACAGTGCTTGAGTACCTTAGGAAATGTGCCAAGGTCTGGACGATGCCCAATCATGAGCTGGATCAGTGGATCCGCATAATCGAGGAGGGTCGCATTCCCAATTTTGGACCTGTTTATCTGATCAATTAGAAAGGTCCACCGCAATATTAGCCGTTTTCACAGCAAACCGTTGGAGTCGGCCCCCAAGTGCTCGATATGGCCTTGACCGGCTGCTTTGGCAATGAGTCGCCGCCCAAGCACGATGGCGTGAAGGCGGCAGGCGCGATCGAGCTAATTGAAACGCAGCGGCTTGTTTTTCAGCAAACGCGCTAAATGTCGAAAGAGAAGGCAAAGAAGAGGAGCCCGCTATGTCACTACGACCTCACACTCCCTGGCTTGGGCGTCACTTGGTCGGATGGTGATCTCGACTCGTTGGCCGAGGGCGTTTAGGAATCGAAAAAGGCGGTCGATGCTGTAGCCGGCCACGCGGCCTCGCACGAGGCTAGACACCTTCGGCTGGTCGAGCCCGAGAAGCTTCGCGGCCTCAACTTGCGTAAGTCTACGCTTGGCAATCAAATCGCGGATGCGCTGAACGAGTTCGGCCTTGGCGAGGGCCAAATCTGAATGGGGAAGTCCCAGATCGGCAAACACATTTCCGCTGCCCTGCTCGACAGGAATGGGTTTGCTAAGGGCGGCCTTTGTCGTCCCTCTTTTGTTTCGCTGACCATTCCGCATAGTGCTTCTCGGCCTCCTTCAACCGGGCCTTCACTTTATCGATTTCTTCGGCCGGGGTTCTGGCGCCGCGTTTGGACTTCTTTTGGAATGCGTGCAGAACATAAACCACCTGGGCAAATTTCACCGTGTAAACAGCCCGATAGGTGCTCCAGGGGTCGGCCTCGACAACTTCAAGGACGCCGGCCCCGTGGAAGCCTCGAAGCGGCTTAGCATCCGGGTGCTTTCCACCGGTCTGCGCATCGAAAAGCGCCTGTCCGAACAACTGGCGAACTCCTTTGGGAAACTTCCTCAAATCTTTCCTGCTCGATGCGATCCAAAAAACCGGCTTCGGTTGACGTTGTTTGTCATTCTCGCTCGTTGCCATCTTCATTATGCCTTATCTAGCATACCTCCGCAATTGAGGCTTTAGCATGCGGGCACTAAGTTCCTCAAGCGCTGAATTGCCTCGAAGTCTGATACATTGATACAATTCAGCAAATCTTCTTGCCGGCCTTGCTGCCTGAATGGAGAACCGCCAATGATTTGCAGCCATACAACTCAAGTTGCAGAGCGTGCGAAAGCAATATACAGTCGCCTTCAGGCCGAATTGGAATCGACGCATCCCAACAGCTATGTAGCGATTGAACCCGAATCGGGCGAGCACTTTATCGCCACGTCGTTTGGAGAAGCGGTTGCTGCCGCGCGAGCCGCCTATCCCGACCGCATCTCGTTCGTGATCCGCATCGGCCACTCTGCCGCGATCCAACTGGGAGGGTTGACCATTTGCGAGCGACAAGCTCCCAGCTCGGTTTAACCGCTCTCTTGAACGGACGCCCCATTCAGCGATAGTATAACTTCCCATGAAAACTACATCGCTCCCGCCAAAGACTGAGGCGGAAGTCTGGATGCGCATACTTCATCCGGACGAAGACCTGTCGCCGCGCACGGCTCGCGCCATCCTGGGGCTTTCGTTTCCCAAGAGCGACATCAGCCGAATGCACGAACTTTCCGCCAAGGCACGCGCGGGAACGCTTACACCCGAGGAAGACGCCGAGATGGACAACTTCGAACGCGTTGGCTCGATTCTTTCCATTCTGAAGTCGAAAGCTCGGCAAGCTCTCAAGCGCTCCAACCGGAGCGCTTGATCTGCCATGAACATCTCTCTTGCCGAATTCGTTCGGCAGCAACGAGCGTCAACATTACCGCGGGCGACGAGGGTCTATGCTCAATACCATTCGCGAAGCCTGGGGTTGGATGGGGCTTGAGCCCGCCGAGGTAGTCGCAGCGAATTCGTTTGGAAACCTGATTATTCGCGCTACCGACGGCGCTTTTTGGCGAATTTGTCCCGAAGAGTGGTCGTGCCAGAAGATCGCTTCCAATTCAGAAGATTTTGCGACCGTTTCCAGCGCTAATAAATTCCGGATAGAGTGGGAGATGTCGCGTTTAGTGGAACAAGCGAGAGAGAAACTTGGCCCGCTACCAGAAGGCCGATGTTATTGTCTCAAGGTGCCGGCGGTGATCGGCGGAGCCTACGAAGTGACGAACATGGGAACAATCTCGCTGGTCGAGTTGACCTCTTTTGCAGGTGATATGGCTAAACAAATCAAGGATCTGCCAGACGGCAGTAAGATTGAAATTAAGATAGCCCGCTAATCGCCTACTGGGTCCGCCATTCGTGGGGAGGTTCGCTTCCAGCCTGGGAGATTTAAACGTGACGACACATAAGAGGTCCTTACTTCAAGCCAGCTGCATAATGATCATCAGCGGATGCGCTCTATTCGTTCTACTTGATTGCCGATCGACTCTTGAGCATTTGTGCTCGCAGATATATCAGACGAAAAGCGATTTGGCTGTATGGGAACTCGGTGACATTCAAGTAAAGTGTATTGACCCGTTCTTTGAAGGAGACGAGTTTCTCTGGAGAGAGGTGTCAGCAAAAATCACCTATTTGGGCCCACAATTTAAACCGATTGACACAGTCGTGTTTTCAACGCTTAAGGATCACATTCCAATTCGAGGTTTTCTTCAATTGCAAGAAAACAATTCAGTTTATGGAAACGATTGGGGACTGATGAAGGGAAATGGACACGACCCGTACTATGTAGATTCTGGTGAAATCGGTCGAATGCTCAGCAGGGCGGTACCGGCCCTTTCACTGCCAAAGCATGACAACAAGCCAAAGCATGACAAAAGATCCGCACTTCTTTCCTTTTCTGTAATTCGTCGCAGTTCGGCTGGTTTCGAAGGGTTTGAGATGCTTATCTGGGATGACGGCATCGATCCGTTCTATGAAGCATTGATTGCGGGTATGTACAAAGACAACATAGAGCTGGGATCGGCGCTAACTAATCAAGCCCGGCACATAACCCGAAGGCCGATTGGACGCTGGTAAGCAGAAGACGTTAATGCTACTTTCAGGCTCAACAGGGTCAAGGAAGGAATATTCGCCTGGTTTGTGCAACCTAATTATTCACAAGGGCGATTTTTTCTAAGTGATGTATTTTAGTGACGGTAATTAATCCCGGTTTTGGCCGGTCATGATGCAGTGGTACACGAATGTATTCGCGATCCAGAGGTCATTTGCGAGAGCACGAAAGACCCCTACGTCCACTTGTACTATCGGCTCACGAAGAGCGAGTATCTATGCATAGTAGTGGGTGGAGATAATCTGCAAGCACGGTTCGTCATCACCGTATATTTCACCAGACAACTCAAGAAAGGGCATAACTTGTGGACAAAGTAAGAGTCTATCATGATCGCACCGGCAATACGCTAACCGTCTGGTTCGATGATCCAAAAAAGGAGGCAGTTTGCGAAGAAGTCAATGATGATGTCGTTCTTATGAAGGATCGGCGTGGCCGAGTCATTGGCTTCGAGCGTCTGAATTATCTGACGCGCAAACAGCAAGAAGAGAGTGCCAATATCCCAGTTGAATTTCAGGTTATCTAAGATAGATTCACGTCCGCTCGGACCCCAAATTCGCGCTCTAGCTTCGGTAAATCCCTTTCCCTAAAAGCTGCTCCAGATTTTCGCGGTCTTCTTCGGCTTGTTGCACCAGCATGTACATGGGATCGTTTTTCCATTGCTCCAGGCGCTCGGGGAGCCAGTAGCGGAAGGGGGCGTTGCGGCGGCCGGCGCCGTCGCGGTGAATGAGGCCGCGGGCTACGCCTTTTTCTAACCATCTCCAAACCGAGGCGGGATCCGGGCGCGGGTAGTCGGGCGGCCATTGGTCGAGGACGGCCTGGCGCTTAAGCTTGCCGGGGGCGTCTTCGAGGACGATACGCAACACGTTCCAGCCTTCGGTAAACGCACTTTCGTGGAAATCGCCCAGGGTCCGGTAATCGCGGCCGTCGGCGGACCATTCGCAGACCTGGCGGCGCGGCGTTTCGGGGAAGCGCGAGAACGCGCGGAGCTGCCGACGGCGATCGCTCTCGTCGCTGCGGACAAACCAATCCATTTCGAGGAGAATGTCCACCGAGGCCGGGAGGGCGCCGCTGCCCCGCATCGAATGGCCGGGGGCGCTTGGTTTGCGTCGCGGGTGATGCACGATCATGAGGGCCACGCCCTTCTCCGTGAGCCGTTGCAGCGGCGCCAGCGTTTGCATCATGCACGAGGCATTATTCTCGTCGCGACCGGGCACGAACGAGGCCAGCGAATCAATCACCACGAGTTCCAGGCCTTCCACTTGGTGAAGGTCAACGAGGTAGTCGACGAGGTTGACCCATTCTTGCGGCAACGGCTGTCCGCGAAAGGGCCGGCACAAGAGGCCCACATGGTCGCCGATGTCGAATTGGCCGAGGCGCAGATCCCAGAGGTCGAGGCTTTCGTCGGAGATGACCACCGCACGGCCCGGCCGCACCGGCTGACCGGCTATCTCGCCGCCCGTCGCCATCCGGCCCAGGAGGGCGGCGAGCAATGTGGTTTTGCCCAATTTCCACGGGCCCGTAAGCATAGTCAGACAGCCGGGAGCCAGGTAACCATGCCAAAGCCAGTTGCTCTGCTTGTGCATGGCGGTATGGCGCGCGGTTTGCCCGCGCACGACGTGGAACGAATTCGCGGCTGAGGAGAGAGCTGAGTCCGGGACGGAAGGCAAGTTGTCCTGTATCATGGCAGACCTCGAAGGTTTAGCGGCGCCAAAGACGCTCATAGACGCTCAACGGCGCGGCGCCGCGCGGGTGGGGGCGCATGCAATGCAACGAAACCGACCTCGCTGGGTCGAGGACTGTATTGTGCACAAAAGGACTAGCCTAAGAGTAGCTCGGTTGATTCCTTACATTAGAGCTTTACAAACGTGTCTAGAGAGACGTTGAGATGAACAATTCCAATCCTCTTTCCCATCGCGCCCCGTTGCCGGATTACCAAAAGCAGGCCGAGGACTTATTCGAGGCGGTAAAGGCCAAGGACAAGGCCGCCGAGTGGCGTTTCAAGTGGGAACATCCGCGCTTCCGGGGCAAATCGGTCGCCGATGTAAGAGCGGCTGCACTGGGCATCGCAGACGCCCAGGCGGTTGTCGCCCGCGAATATGGCTTCGAGACTTGGCAAGACCTTGCGGAATTCACCGACGCCGTCGGCCGCGACGCTCGCATCGCTCGCTTTGAGGCTGCGGTGGAAGCGGTTGTCTCCGGCGATGCCGCGGGGCTCCGGTCGATATTGAGCGACAATCCCGAACTCGCGCGGGCCCGCTCGATCCGAAGACACCATGCGACCCTGCTGCACTATATCGCTGCCAACGGCGTCGAGGGCGGGCGCCAGAAAACGCCGGCAAACGCCGTCGAAATCGCCAAGATCCTACTCGAGGCCGGCGCCGAAGTCGATGCGCTGGCCGACATGTACGACAACAAGTGCACGACCATGAGCATGCTGGTGTCGAGTTGTCACCCGGCCAAAGCGGGCGTGCAAGCCGCGCTCGCGGAAACGCTGCTCGACTACGGCGCAGCCTTAAATGGGCCTGGTTCGGCCTGGCAATCGGCAATTGTCACAGCGCTGGCGTTCGGGTACCACGGCACTGCCGAGGCGCTCGCCAGGCGCTGTCCGCCGTTGAACGACTTAGGCGCCTTGGCCGGCCTGGGGAGACTTGACGACACAGCTCGGTTGTTGCCCTCCGCCGACGGCCCAAGTAAACGTATCGCTCTGGCGCTCACCTCCCAGCATGGCCATGCCGCCATCGTGCGCTTGATCCTCGATGCCGGAGAGGACCCAAGCCGCTACAACCCGGACGGGTTTCACGCGCATTCGACGCCGCTACACCAGGCGGTCTGGTCCGACCATTTGGAGGTAGTGCGGCTGCTTGTCGAACGAGGCGCTCGGTTGGACATCCGGGACACCGTTTATCAGAGCACGCCGCTCGGTTGGGCCGTCTACGGCGGCCGCACGGCGATCGCGGAGTACCTGCGAGATCAGGGTGCGCCGCCATGAAGAAGGTCACAACATGTTGGCCAATAGGCCGGGTCTAAAATATGGCGCTAATCTCCCGTGGAGATACCGCCACTTTGGCGAAGGTGAATGTCCCCTGCTCGCGCATCTCTCGTCCCGCGCGAAGGAAAGCGCCGAGGGCGGCGCGGCACAGCGCGCTGCCGACGCTAATGCGCCGAACGCCAAGCGCTTTGAGATCGGCCAGGCTAAATGGAACGCCTTGGAGTCCCATCAACACATTCACTGGGCGATTCACCGAACGAACCACTTCGGCAATATCGTCCTGACTGGTTAGGCCGGGAGCATAGAGGACATCGGCGCCCGCTTCTTGATAAGCCTGTAGGCGCGCGATGGTGTCTTTAAGGTCGGGCCGCCCGTGCAAGTGGTTCTCCGCTCGGCCGGTCAAGGTGAAGGGAAAGCCAAGCGCCCGCGCCGCTTCTGCCGCAGCGCGAATTCTTTCGGCAGCTTGGTCTTTATCATACAGCGGGAGATCGGGGCGCCCGGAGGCGTCTTCGATAGATCCGCCGACTGCTCCTGCGGCCGCCGCCAGCCGGATGGTTTCTCCGACAGTTTTCGGGGCGTCTCCATAGCCATTCTCCAGATCGGCGCTCACGGGCAGGTCCGTTGCGGAAGCGATTGCCGCCACGTGCATCATCATTCGGTCCCGGTCAATCGTGTTGTCCCGTTGGCCGACCGAAAAAGCATAACCCATGCTCGTGGTGGCCAACGCTTCAAAGCCCAGATGAGCCAAAACGCGGGCCGTTCCAATGTCCCACGGATTGGGAATGATGAACGCACTATCGCGCTCATGGAGCGCCCGGAAGACCCGCCCTTTTTCGGCTTGTGTCAACATCGGTTTTCATGCTCCTTTTTCGACCAACTTCATGCCTAATTGGTAAGAGGCTTTGCCTATCGCAATGGGCGCAGCAACCCCAATCCGTTTCTATATTAGGATTAAGGATCCCTTCCGGGATGAGGGGCAGGCATTTATGAACTAGACGGCGGTGATTTGATGGTTTCTTACTATCGAGGCGCCAAGCCGACTTTGCTGGAACGCCCGGCTCAACCCGAAGAAATTGCCTACGTCTTCTTTGCCTCTAACGCCGACTTCAGCTACATCACCGGTGAGGTTTGTATTGAACCAAGCGGCAAAACAACCGCGGCGTAATGACCAGAGCCGTCCACTCAAGCGCGAAGCGCCAGAAAAGAAGTCTTTTGCCTAAGTAGCCCAGTCGCTTTGTCCTACGCGCGAACAATTTTGTTTCGGAAGCGTGTTACGCTCTTCGTCATGTTCCGTGTATCAACGACTGATCTAGATTGTTCAACAATCCAAGAAGCGTCGTAATCGGAATGGTCGGTGACGAGCACTACGCAATCCTGTGCCTGCAAGAACGATGGAGTGAGCGGCTGGCTACGCATGGGTTCTATGGGCAGCGGATGTCCATGGGATCTCAATTCTGGAACATGGGGGTCGTTGTAGGTTAACACCGCGCCCCTATGATGAAGTAGCTCAAGAAGGGCCAAACCCGGCGATTCTCGGGCGTCGTCTACGTCCTTTTTGTAGGCCATTCCGAGCAAAGCAATCTTACTTCCCTTAATGGGCTTCCCGCAGTCATTGAGCGATTCGGCAACCTTGCCGACGACGTAGGCAGGCATCGAGGCATTAATCTCGCCGGCCAGTTCAATGAAACGCGTGGACAGTCCATACCGGCGCGCGATCCAGGTGAGATAGAAAGGATCGATCGGAATGCAATGACCTCCTAATCCCGGTCCCGGATAGAAGGCCTGGAAACCGAAGGGCTTGGTTTTGGCGGCTTCGATCACTTCCCAGATGTCGATGCCCATGCGGTCAAATAAGACCTTTAGCTCATTTACAAGTGCGATGTTGACCGCCCTGTAAGTGTTCTCAAGTATTTTGCAGGCTTCCGCGACTTCCGGGCAGGAAACGCGTACTACTTTCTGCACGATTTGCCCGTAGAGTTGGACAGCCAATTCCTGACTTCGCTTATCCAGTCCACCCACTACCTTCGGAATCGTCGTATTGGAAAAATGCTGGTTGCCGGGATCTTCCCGTTCAGGGCTGAAGGCTAAGAAGAAATCGGTTCCGGCCAGTAGCCCCGTTTTTTCCAAGATCCCAAGCACATCATGGCGGGTTGTGCCCGGATACGTGGTGCTTTCGAGGACGATTAATTGTCCAGGCCGCAACTGCGCTGCGATGGCTTGCGCGGATCTGACGACATAGCGCAAATCGGGATCGCGGGTTTCCGTCAACGGCGTGGGCACGCAAATGATGATGGCGTCCATTTCGCCGAGGCGTTCCATGCGGTCCGTCGCTTGGAAGCGGTTGTCTTCGCGCATCTTGGCGATCGAGGCGCCGGCAATGTGGCCAATGTAGCTTTCGCCCCTATTGAGCTTAGTCACTTTACCGGCGTCCACATCAAAGCCGATAACGCCAAAGCCTTGGTCGACGAAAGCGCGAGCTAAAGGCAGGCCGACATATCCCATGCCAATGATGCCAATCTTAGCCTGCTTGCGCGCCAGGGCGTCTAGTAGGTCGGAATAATCATCGATTGCCGAGGTTCGCTGGGCCAAGGCTCGCGGCAACGGTGTCTGGTCAACCGACAAGTGAGTTGAAAGGTCCAGCATCGAATCTCCCTCTTAGTTCTCTGTTCGTTCGATGAATTGAAATCAGGCAGGGGCTCCCACAACAAAACCAGCCGCGGACGTCGAAAGATTTGGTTCCAAGCCGCCCTGATGGATCGATGGAATAGATTTGGCTTGTTCTTTCCAGGCAATGACGTGGCGGATGATATCGTCCAACCCGTGTTTCGGTTGGTAGCCGATGGTTGTTCGAATTCGTGTCAAGTCCGGCACACGGCGGCGGATGTCCTCGAACTCAGCACCGTAGATTTGAGAATAGGGCACCTTTTCGATGGCTAAGAGAGGATTGACCTGGCCGGCGACGCGTTCAGCTAAACCTTGAATTGTGACAGGTTCGTCATTGCCCAAATTGAACACTTTACCTTTGGCTTGGGGGCAGGCCATCAGGTCCAGGATTGCTCGGACTACATCGGCGACATGGCCGAAGCAGCGGACCTGTTCACCGTCGCCGTAGACCTTCAACGGTCCCCCCGATAGAGCTTGATCGACGAATCTAGGCAACACCATGCCGTAATGGCCGACTTGCCGGGGTCCAACGGTGTTAAAAAAGCGGCCTATAACGACCGGCAAGCCCGTACGCCGGTAGTAGCCCAATGCCAAATGGTCGTCGAGGGCTTTGCCGCAAGCATAAATCCAGCGGCCTTTCGACGTTGGACCGAGAATGCAGTCGTCGTCTTCGTTGAGCGGCATTTTGGGATTCTTGCCATACACCTCGCTGGTGCTGGCGAGAAAAATGGGTTTCGCCGTTTGGGCGGCCAGCCGCAGAATAGTGGCAGTGGCATCGTTATTGATCTGCGCCGTTCTTACGGGCTCTTCGAGTATCAAACGGACGCCCACGACCGCCGCCAGGTGATAGATATCGTCGGCTTCATGAATCAAGGATTCGATCAACGGCTCGTTCGTGATGGTGCCGGTGACGATTCGCAAACCGGGGTCGTTTTGAACGCGTGCCAGATTTGTTAGCGTGCCGGTCGATAAATCGTCTATCACGATGACGCGCCGGCCGGCTGCCAACAGCGTCTCGACGAGGTGGCTGCCGATGAAGCCGGCGCCGCCGGTTACGAGACTGGTGTTCATCAAGGGTATTCCTCTTTAAACTGTTCCTTGCCAATGCAACGTTGCATTCGGGATGTCGCAATAGGGCGAGTCTTTGCCGGATGGCTCAGGACCTCTGGCGCTCACGATGCTGGTAGGTAGGTCAGCGGATCGAGACGGTTAGCACGATAGCCTCTGAGTTCCCTAGTATTGGCCTGGTAGGCGGGAAACCGGTAGCGGCAGCTCAGACATTGAGCTACTTCTTCCGGTTCCAAGTTGCTCCACTGGCAATCCAAGCAATGGTAAGGTCCGATGACATAATCGAAGTCGGCAGCCACGATCAAATGCCGCACGCGGCACTTGGGGCATATCAGGTCGTTTTCCTTTTCGAAATCAGCCGTTGGACCCACGTGAGCGCAGGCGAAATGGTGAATGAGCTGATCGTTGTCCAACCGAGCTGACCCGCAGTTCGGGCATCCTGACCGATAAGTCAGCAAGCCGTTGCATTTGCAGCAAACCCGAACTTTATCAACAAAGACATGTTCCAATGCGCCGATGGCAGCCCATTGGTCAAGCATCTCCTGGGCAAAGCCCAGCTTAAACGTTAGAGTTTTGGGGTCGAAACTGGGCATCAGCTTTGCCGGATTGAGAACCTCTTCCGCAAATCCGCCGGTCCGGCCCACAACTTTGATCGCTCCCTTTTCCAGTTGACGCATGGACGTCACGTCGACCGCGAATGTCCGATTCCGGCTGGCGGCATCCGGGACAAGAGCAATCATCGCGGAAGTCTCGAGTTCCGGGGCGTTTTCCCAACAAAACTCCATTTCGCCCACCGAGCTCAAGTCCAGGTCGATGCCAATCCCCCGGTTGTCCCAGTCTGGTGCACCGTCGGGCAATACAGGCACAACAACTAAAGGCTTTGGGAAGCGGAACTTTGCTTTTTCCGGCGCCTGTCCCAAGGTTGTCTCGCCGGCGCCAAGAACGGTGTTTCGCGCAGACTCGATTTGCCTCTTCTCTGAACGCGACCCCGCAAAGGTCTCACCGGCCCCGAAAACGGTGTTCCAATCGCCTTCGGCCTGCCTCGTTCGTTTTTCGGTTGGCTCCTGATCTATGATCATGGAAAACGCCCTGTTCCAGAGAGTGGCCAGCCGTACGGAAGCTTAACGACTCCGCCGACGCGTAATGCCACCCAGCGGGCGCATTCGTCTTTGGGATAAAGGATGATCGGCAACAGTTTTTCGCCTTCGGAGTAGTAACGCTTCAGGTGCTCTGGCGCCGGTTCAAATTCATCGCCCAGCCGGGCAACCGTGCATTCCAGCGGCTCCTGATAAGGGTCGAGGATTAGGCTCACCTCGGCATCCCCTTGCATGGCTGTAGCTGCCCTTTGGGGCACGTAGAGCGTTATCCGCAAAGAATCTTCTTCGAGAAAAGTGATAAACGGCTCAGTGACTTTGCAAACTTCTCCCGAAAAGTGTTGGATTTTGACGACCAAGCCGTTGGTCGGCGCCCGGATCATCCCCTGGTCCAGTCGTTCCTGGAGCCTGACCCGATCGGCCTGTAACGTTTCGATCCGAGTCAGGAATGGTTTGAGCTGGTGGTAACCATTGTCAGCGAAATCAGCTCCATCGGATCCTTTCTTCACCAGAGCGCTGGCTTGTTCGGCACGGCTTTTCAATTCTTCGACCGCTCTTACCAATTGAGCGACTTTCTGCTCCTGGCCCTTTACTAGGGAAGCGGCACGGGCGTAATCTTCCTCAGAGATGGTGTTGCCGGTGTGCAGGTGATTGGCGCGTTCCTTGGATCCTCTCAAGAAATCTAACTCGGCTTGCTCCCTCAGTAAAAGTCCCAGGGTCTCGTAATACTGCGCCAGAGCGCCGTGCCCTTGGTCCAAATTGAAAGTGAGCTGCCATTTGAGCTTAGCGGCCTCAGCTTCCAGCGTGCTTTGAGCAAGGCGAAGCTCATCGCCCAGCTGAGCATGCTTATGCCGCATGTCCGCGTTATCAACGGTCACGAGCAAGTCGCCCTGGTGCACTCTTTGGCCGTCCTTGACGTGAAGATAGTGGACCACTCCATCCCAAGGTGGCGACAAATGAAGCACTCGTCCGGTCACGGTCCCGTAGGCCTGATAACGAAAGAAAGAGGTCCATACTTGATGGCTGACAGCGGCGGCGGCTGCGAACATCAACAAGCCCACAAACCAGCGCCCTTTTGGGCGTTTGGGCAAGGGCGTCGGCCGGACAATGGCTGGGCCTCCCGATCCACCTTGGGCACGCGGGAATCCGGACAGATGTGCGTTTCCGGGGCTATCCGCTTCGCCCGGTGAAAGGGGGACAGGCCGTTGGTGGTTTACGTAATTCACAATATTTCCTGACAAGGCAAACCCGAGCTGTTGGCCGGGGAGTAAATATCGGACCCGAACATAAAGGGGAGAACGCTTTGGAGGCCGAAAGCGAATTTGAGGCCTCTTATTTGTCCTGGACGATTCGGGCCCGTCAAAAAATGCGCGGGGGGAACAGCGCTGGGAGGAGACTAATTCTTGACAGCCTATTAAGAAAGTAAGACCGCAATTGGAAATGTCAAATATCCTGAGGCTTAATAAAGGTTTACCATATCACGGTTTGGCGGACCGAATTCTTAACGGGCTCGTTCTCTTACGGCTGCACATGAGGATTCGAACACTTCTTCATGCCCGGCATCATTTTCGGCAACACTGAGGTCGGGCTCAGTACGTCGATAATTATTTGCGGCGGGGCTTGGAAACTGCTTGGCTCTTGGCATCGATAAAGCGAAGCAGAGCATCTTTCCATTCCTGGGCATAGTCGATGCCGATTCGTTTGGATGTGAGGATATCCGATTGATAGATGGGATCGTTTAGAAAGAACAGCTTATTGCCAGTTAAATCAAGGCCGTTTTCGCTCCGGGCAATCTTCAGGCCTCGCGCGAGTTTTCCGGGTCCGGAAAGATCCACGTCCCAACCGTCCAGAGGCTCGGCAGCACGAACCAGCACGGCTTGCGCGTCTCCGGCCACGCTGGTTACGACGTTGAGCATCTCGTACATTCCATAAATCAGGTAGACGTAAGCGTGGCCACCAGGGCCAAACATTACTTCGGTTCGGCGAGTCCGGCCTTTGGAGGCGTGGCATGCCAGATCGTGCGCGCCTACATACGCCTCTGTCTCCACGACCCGTGCCCGGTATTGCTTCCCGCCAATTCGATGGACGATGATCTTGCCGACCAATTCAGGCGCCACCTCAATAGCCGGTCGTTGGTAGAAGGATCGGCGCAACTTCTTCAAGGGATCTAACCCGCCTTGTTGCGTTTTTGGCGCAGGCGCAGGCCGCCTACTTCGTGATAAGTCATCAGGATCGCGCCGGCGCGGGCATAGCGTTCGAAAAGCTGCTCGGTCAGGCGCTCCTCATCGGGCCAGGGATAGGCGAAGATCACGTCAAAATCGTCGGGATCCAAACCTAGCTCGTGATCGCCGCCGGCAATCGCGGCCAACCAGGCACACTGCCCCGCCGCTTTGACAAAGACCTGGCCGCCGGCAGGAATAAAGCTTCCGCGAACGAATACGGCCGGCAAGCCATAGTCCTCGGCAAGGCCGCGAGCCGCTTCCACGAGCTCTCCTTCAATCTCAATTCCCCAAGCGTCAAATTCAAGCATCGAAGCCAAACAAGTCATCACGCCGAAGCCGCTTCCCCATTCGCAAAACCAGCGTCCCTCCAAAATCCCGGAGGATTCCAGCGCCGCTAAGCTGCCATATGCCAAGGCAAAGTCACTGGGAACGAATGCAGGGAAATGCCGGTCCCAACGGAATCGCTCGATCCGCCTATCCGCATCGCGCAAAAAGCGATGAACCGTCGCGGGTAAAGTCGTCGAGGAAGGAAAGGGAGGCAAATCGACCAGCGGCATAATCACTTCCTGCGAGCCGGCGACCTAAGGGAGTAGGTGAAGATTCACTTAGATTCCAACTCGGACCACCAGGGAGTATTTTTTCTTCCTTAGCGCTCCGAGCTTCTCTTGAGGGGGATCAATAAGATAAGGCCGTTAGTGGTTCACGCCTCCCTTGGCGTGACAAATCAATTTTCCTACTTGCTGCTGTTTTCTTTCCACCAGGTCTTCCAAGCGGTGGCCGCTTTAACGACCTCTTCCGGGCTTGCACTCTTAGCAGGGCCAAAGTCCTGGCTCGTTAGGCTTTTTAGGGCCGCATGGGCCGCCCGGTTCACAGCCGCCTCGGAATCCTCCAAAAGCTCAATGAGTCGGGGGATGTGGGATTTGTCCTCCTTCATGGCGCACGCGATGGCGGCTGCTCGCCGTATTTCCAGGTCGGCATCGCTTAGCTTCTCGCCCAGCGTGGTTGAGGTCATAGTAGCCAGCCGATCGGCCAACGCTTGGCGGGATTTCTTTTTGCTATCGCCGTCTAGCTGGCGAATAGCTTTTGCCAGTGAGGCCGTATACTCGTTGCCTTTGGCCTGACGAAACTGGTCGAGAAGTTGTTCTTGGCGAGCAGCCGGGGCTTTGACTAGATCATTGCCGAGGCGTGCAGCTTCCGCTTGGGGCGCAGCCGAAGGCGCGGGCTTGATAGCCGTCTCGCGATCAGTCGCGGGACCCCTGGCATCCGGATCTTGGGGAGCCTCTGGCGGAGGCAGCGGCTTGCCCTCCAGCGGTTTTCTGTCCGCCTTGGGGGTGGTTGCTTCGCCGCTTGGGGCCTTCTTGGCTACTTTTTCGGGGTCCTGAACCGACCCTTTCAAAGCGGTAGTTAAATCGCGCACCAAATTAGACCGACTTAGAAACAACAAAGCGAAGGAAGTATTGACCATCCCGTCAGCCCTTGCACTATACCAAGCGCCGTTCCGCTTTTGGTTTTTCAGGAGTTGTTGAGCGCCGTATTCATACCAGTCAGTATTGCCAATCGAGTCGATGCTATAGGCGACAGCCACCCGTTCCAACGACCAAAGGAAATAGTAGGCAAAATAGTCGCTGTCTTGAGGCGCCATGGGCCTCACCTTCCCGCCGGCTATTTGGAGCTCGAGCCCCCTGACCATTCCCAACTTGCCCGCCAGCGCGGCCCCCAAATACCTAAAACCCGCCATGACGGCCGGATCTTTCCCGAGATCCTTTCGGGGTTTATCCGGACGCGTGCGCTTATCGTCTTTAGGTTCCTTATTGTCCTTATTCTCTTTAGTATCCTTCTTCCCGGGCCGGGTCTTTAGGGACGTGCTGGCCGCGACATTGCCTACGGCCAATCCGAGCAGACCCGCACAAGTCATGGACGGGGTCGATCCCCCGGTATAGCCCCAGCCGCCATCGGGACTTTGCGTTGTCCGAAAATGAGCGTCCACAAGGGCTAAACTCTTATCCACCGGCAAATCGTGGCGGCGGGCAACCCATAAGGCCAGCAACGCAAATTGGGTGTTGGAATTGTCCCCATTATTGCGTGAAGCTTCTAATCCATTGGCGCTGGCGATCGCCAAAAGCTGTTGTTCGATTTCGCGGGTTTGATCTCCCGGCTGAGCATTACGCTTGCCTTCCACGTTGTTGGGTTTTTTGGTTGCTTCGGAACTGGCTTTCAGAGCAGTGATAAGTTCAGTCCTCTCCTTAGCGCCGTTTCCGGGGCAATTATAGCTCCACATGCCGTTGCGGAGTTGGCCCGCCACGATTTTGGCTGTCATATTTCTAATGAACGCTTCATCATTCTTGTCCCCCAGACGATCAAGAAAGATAATGCACAGCGAAAGCGAATAGGTTTGCGTCAAATCCACGCAGGAAACCCGAGCCACTTGGGCGGCCATTTGCACGGCCTTATCGTCGGCAGGAACGCCGCTTTCTAAAAGTGCTAACCCGGCCAACGCTGTCGCCCCGATGCTGTTTGAAGAAGGCTTTTGATCCTCGCCGTATATCCAAAATCCATTCGGTTTCTGAGCGGCCTTTAACGCCGATATGCCGGAATCGATGGACCGCCTGATTTCGTCTTGGTCGATGGCGTGTACCGGAACCGCCGATATCAAAACCGTAAGAATCCCCATTAAACCGACCGAGTTTTTCCAACGCATGGGTTGTTTCCTCCGACAAGCGAGCGAAACGCGGCTATTCCTTTAGCATACCTGCTTCGAAGCTCCGGATGCCAGAGTTAATGTCAGAGCATTTTCATTGGCTGACCCGCTTCGGAGGATTGTTCGTCGCTGCTATAGCACCTCGGCGGGCGGGACCGCGTTCAAGGTTTTAGGCGCCCAAAGCTTCTCAAAATCGAAGGGGGGCCCAGGCCAAATGCGGGGCCACCTTTGTCCGACGTCGGCCACCTTCGAGCTCGACGTTGGCCACCTTCGAGCCCGACGTTGGCCACCTTCGAAGGAGAGACGCCCAAGACAACGAAAGAGCGCAAGTCGGCATCAGCTGTTCAATTATTGATCACCCTGTGGCGCAGTGTTGGGGGACCAGAGGGTGGGTCACTTGGGCCAGAGGGTCAGGTGCCGAGACCTTCAAAAGCCACGAAAAGGCACCAAAGCTCACAAATGCTTTCCACGAGTCTGTTTTGAATGTTTTCGTGTATTTTCGGTGCGTCAGGAGAAGTCTGGTGGTTCTTGTTCATTGGAAGGAATGAATCCTGGTAATTGCTCGTTCGCCAGGTAGCCGACTGAGCGTTCGGCGGGGTAACCCGACGAACGAAGCCTTGGAAGGCGAAGGCGCCAGCCGTAACGCAAGTGAACCTGGTTCGGCCTCGTGACACGTAAAGCATGGGAGTGGCCAGCCTTCCGAAAGTGGTGAAGCCTGCCACGGATCGCGTAGCAACGAGCGGATGCAGCGGTTCGGCTCCCCGGGGTGAAAGAGGACGGCGGGCGTCGACAGAATCATCAGGAACCTGAGAGACCCGTTTCTGTGGCGGCGTCCTCGTGGGGGACGCGTCAACGGGCTGCGGGAAAACATAACCGCAGGGCGGCAGGAACGGGAGTCGGAGGGGTTCATAGTAGCGACGAAACGGGGTAATGCCCGTGGAGCGAAGGGACCCTGCCGTTAACACGTTTTCACAAGAGGAGGAGAGAACCGCTTGGAAGAAATTCCCACTACGGGAGACGCGGCAGCACAGCGCTCCGAGCCGCCTCCGGATTACCGGGAGGTCAAAGGGGGCGAGGAACTGCCGCCGAAACTCTCTCAACTGAGGTGGAAACTGGGCCATAAGGCCAAGCACGAGCCGCGATTTCGGTTCTACGCGTTGTACGACCGGGTCTATCGGCACGACGTACTGTTGGCGGCGTGGTGGCTGGTGTCGAAGAACAACGGGGCACCGGGAGTCGATGGTCAATCCTGCCAGGACATCATCGACGGTCCGGGAGCCGTGGTCTTCCTGAACGCCCTTCAGGAGGAACTTCGTAGCCGGCGTTACCAGCCGCAAGCGGTCAAGCGGGTGTACATTCCCAAGCCGGATGGCACGCGGCGTCCGCTGGGCATTCCGACCGTCACGGATCGGATTGTCCAGATGGCCGTGCTGCTGATCCTGGAGCCGATCTTCGAGGCCGATTTCCTGGACACTTCGTTCGGGTTTCGTCCGGGGAGAAACGCTCACCAGGCCATGAGGGCTCTGGAGGGTCACGTGCGATCGGGGTTGTCGGAGGTGTACGATGCGGACCTGCAGGCGTATTCGACTCGATCCCTCACGATCAATTGCTGGCAGCCGTGCGGAGACGGGTGACGGACCGTGCGGTCCTGAAGCTGATCCACCAGTGGCTGACGGCTCCCATCGTGGACCGGAACGAAGGGGGACGACCGACCGTGCACCGGGCCCAGCAGGGCACGCCGCAGGGCGGGGTGATCTCGCCGCTGCTGGCGAACATCTACCTGCATTGGTTCGAGGTGCGGTTTCATCTTCCCGACGGACCGGCCCGCTGGGCCCAAGCGAAACTGGTGCGGTACGCGGACGACTTCGTCGTCCTGGCCCGCTACCAGACGCGGCGGTTGATCGACTGGGTGGAGCAGACGTTGGAAGGACGCTTCAAACTGCGGATCAATCGAGACAAGACACGCGTGGTTAAGCTGACCCAACCGGGGTCGAGCCTGAACTTCTTGGGATTCACCCTGCGGTACGACCGCGACCGGTATGGCCGGGAGCGACGCTACCTGAATGTGTTTCCCTCGGACAAGGCCTTGACGCGGCTGCGGGACAAAGTGCGAACCCTCACGGGCGGTCAGCGGTGCTTCCAGCCGATCCCGGAGGTGATCGGGGAAGTCAATCGGCTGCTGCGTGGCTGGCGTGCGTACTTTGCTCATGGCTACCCGCGGGTGGCGTTTCGGAAGATCAACACGTTTGTGCATGGCCGGATGGTTCGCCATCTGCGTCGTCGGAGTCAACGGCCCTTCCGCCCGCCGGAAGGCGTGTCGTACTACACTCACCTGCAAGCCCTAGGCTTGCAGTTCCTGTAGTCGTCGTGGCTTCGTCATGCGCATGCCTAGGGCCGACGTTTACGGGTAAGCCGGATGCGGAAAATCTGCACGTCCGGTTTGATGAGGGGAGAGGCGGCCGTTCTACGGCCCCTCTCCTACTCGACTGGCAAAGACGCCCGCCATCAAAAGGCGGCCGTGTTCAACTGTCTGGAGAGGCGCGGCCTAACAGTTGATTGCTTGCGATTTCTTGAATGCCTTGGCCCATGTTGACGGGTCAGGGAAATCTGCCATAATCGATTAATTCCTAAGCCAGGGCTACGACAGCCAAGTCCCTATAACTACTCAAGCCTTTCTTGCGGCGGCTTTTGCCGTCGACCAACTTTTCACAACAAACTCTTACTCTCCTTTGCTAGGGAAAGTCATGGCCGCGTTGACGCAAAGACCGTTCACTCCTCCGCCCGTCACGCCACCGAATGCGCTTGGTGAAGAGCCAAAGGAACCGGTGCACGGTAATCCGAGCGATCCTTTAATTGAACGCCTTGTGAAATGGGGCCGACGAAGACCTGCGCTGGCTGGTCTGGCAGCGATATCTCTCTTAATGGGGTTGGCAGTGGGGGCCGGCAGCGTTTACGTCGATATTGCGCTCCAGGCCGAGCGCGACATCGCTTTGCAAGATAGCGAAGAAGCCGAGCGCCAACGCCTTGCAGCAGATAAAGCACGCGAGCTCATTGATCTTTTGACCGCCAGCGAGGCCGAAGCCCAGGAAATCGCCGAAGAGGAAAGAATTCAGGCTGAGGCCGCGCGCGAGCAAGCCAGGCAGGAAAGAGAAAAGGCCGACACGGCGCGCGAACAAACGGAAAAAGAGCTGCGCCGCGCCGCTGAATCCCAGAGACGTTTGGAACGGGCCAAGGCAACGGCCGACGCCGTCCGGGATGAGATTGAAAGCGAGCGCAGGCGTGCTGAAGCGTCGCGGGAACAGGCCGAACGCGAGAAGACCCAGGCGGAGGCGGCGCGTAAACTTGCTGAGACGCAAGCGCACCGAGCGGACATAGCAAAATACGCCGGCCAAATCGGCGCCGCAGACCGAGCCCTACGCGATGGAAACCTTGGCCTGGCCAGCCAAGTCCTGACAAGCTCCCGGCGCGAAATGCGCGGTTGGGAATTCCACTACCTTGCCTCCCTCATTGACAGGAGACTACGATCGCTTGGCAAGCACGACCGCGCCGTTTTGGCTCTAGCCTTTAGCCCAAGCGGCAGGCGCGTCACCACCATCGCAGCCGACGGGACGGTCAAAGTCTCAGAAGTAAATTCCCCCGCCGAGGCTCTATCCTGCAAGAGCTACAAAGGAGAGATTAGCGCCGCGGCCATCAGTCCTGATGGCAAACGACTGGCCCTTGGAGTGGCGCGGTTGCGGGACACCCACTCGATGCTGCCGGAAGTTATAATTTGGGATCTACTGGCTGGCCGGGAAATTCTGTCACTCAAGGGGAACTCTGGATCCGTTCTGAGCATCGAATTCAGCGGCGACGGTCGCCGCCTCGCCAGCGCCGGCGGCGACGGGATTGTGAAAATCTGGGACGCAGCCACCGGAAAAGCGATTTTCTCCCTCAAAGGGCATACAGCGCCCGTGCGGGCCCTGTCCTTTAGTCCCGACGGCAAGCGCCTGGCCAGTGCAGGGGGAGCCTCGAACCGGAGCAGCCCAAATTTTGCCGGATGCGAAGTAAAAATCTGGGATGTAGCCAGCGGCAAGCAGCAATTGTCGTTGATCGGCCACACCGGAGCGGTGAATAGTCTTGCCTTCAGTCCTAACGGCCGACACTTGGCCTCGGCCAGCGATGACAGCACCTTGCTCGTGTGGGATGCCAAATCGGGCAAAGTGGTCCATAGCCTGGATGCGCCTGGGGAATCTATTCAAAATGTGGCCTACGACACACCAGGCAAACGCCTTGCGGCAGCCTGCGGCTCAGCTCTGAGGATTTGGGATGCCGAAAAAGGCCGAGAAATTGCCTGCCTCAAAGGGCATGCCGCCACGGTGAGAGCAGTGGCTTTCAGCCCAGACGGCAACCATTTGGCCTCCGCCGGCAAGGATAAGGCAGTTTTGCTCTGGGCGACGAAGCCCGCCTCCAATGAAATAAATCTGCAAGGCCACACCAATTGGGTCATCGGCGTTTGCTTTTCGCCCGATGGCCAACGCGCGGCTACTTCCAGTCTGGACCGGTCAGTACGGATCTGGGACGTGGCGACTGGTCAATGCCTGGCCACTCTCCAGGGACATGCTTCTTGGGTGGCCTGCGTGGCCTTCAGTCCGGATGGCCGCCACGTGGCAAGCGGGAGCGGCGACGCCGTAAAAGAAGGCAAGCTCGTCCCTGGAGAAATCAGGGTCTGGAATGCCTCTACTGGCAAAGAACATTTCACGCTTACCGGACACGCCGGTTCCATCCGAGGGCTGGCTTTTAGTCCGGACGGTCAGCAACTCGCCAGCGCCGGCGCCGACAATACCATTAAGCTGTGGGATGTAGCGACGGCTCAAAACCTCCTGACCATCCCAAAGGCGGAAAAGGCTGTCGCGTTTACCTCCGACGGCAAGCGCTTGCTGGGCGTCTCTGGAAAATCCTTGAAGGCTTGGGACGCGTCCACTGGCCAAGAAGTATATTCTTTTGACGGCCGAGTCGATGGGGTGAGAAACATAGTTTTGAGCCCGGATGATCGAAATGTGGCTGGCGCGGGCCGAGATGGTTCGGTGAAGATCTGGGATGTCGATTCCGGTCGAGAAGTTTACTCGATCAATGCTCATCACAGTGATGTCCGCGCCCTGGTTTTTAGCCCTGATGGACGGCGCCTGGCAACCGGCGATGGCGGCACACCCTTAGGCGGGGCCGATGCCGGAGAAGTAAAGATCTGGGATATCGCCACAGGAGAAGAAGTATTCTCTATCAGCGGCCATGGCGCCGCCGTTCGCAGTTTGGCCTTCAGTCCCGATGGCCGTCGTCTAGCTTGCACCGGCGAGGATAACTCGGTAACGATCTGGGAAGCCAACCCGGAGAAACGCCAACGCGATCAAAGCGCCACCGCTTCAAAATAAGGCCCCGGCTGCCTCACCCCCGCTGCACATCTTCTAAGCGACGAACGTTTCTTGTTTCCTCATCGCTATCGCGGGAATAACAGGGTGGCGGCGGCTCTTTTTTGGCTTTATTCTAAATCCTTTGAAATTGCCAAGCTGGTTGACCATCCGGCGTGGAATGGAAACGCCTCCCGTTTCAGGAGTTACCCAATGCGCTTCTATGCCTGCCTTTCTATGCTCGCGTTTGAGCTCATTAACGCCGGGACGGCCGCGGGCGCTGACGCCAACCGGCTCACCTACCTGGATGAGAACAATCCCTATTACGTTTCACGCACCTTCCCACGTCTCGCCACACCGCAGTGGATTGGCGAGGAAGGCGTTGAGGCCGTCGTAATTCTTGCCATCGACGATATGCGTGAAACAGCCAAATATGAAAAGTTCCTCCGACCGATTTTACAGCGACTGAAGAAGATTGATGGTCGGGCGCCTGTGAGCATCATGACGTGCAAGATCGACCCCGACGATCCCCAGTTGCAGGCCTGGCTCAAAGAAGGTCTAAGTCTAGAGACGCACACGATCGATCACCCTTGCCCTCTATTGCAGGGAAACGATTTCGCTAAAGCGAAGTCTACTTACGACCGCTGCGTGGATCTGCTTCACAAGATTCCCGGCAATCGACCCGTCGCGTTTCGCGTCCCGTGCTGCGACTCGCTAAACACGCCCAGCCCGCGCTTTTTTGCCGAAATGTTTGACAAGATTACACCCCAGGGCAATTTCCTGACTATTGATTCTTCAGTCATCAACCTGATCACCTCGAACGATCCTGCTCTGCCTCGCGAATTAGTCATCGATAAAGACGGCCAAGACAGATTCCGCAAGTATTTGCCGACTGATCGAACGTTCGTGAATACCATCGAAGATTACCCGTATCCCTATGTTCTGAGCCGGCTTTGCTGGGAGTTCCCTTGCGTCATGCCCAGCGACTGGCTCGCGCAGCACCGGCATCAACCGAATAACCCGACCACGGTTAGCGACTGGAAAGCCGCTCTGGACGCGGCGGTCCTGAAACAAGGCGCCTTCAATCTAATCTTTCACCCACACGGCTGGATCCGCAGCGAACAAATCGTGGACCTTATTGACTACGCGGCGTCAAAATATGGCAAGATAGTGAAGTTTCTAACTTTTCGTGAGGCCCAGGAGCGGCTTAATAAGAACTTGCTAGCCGGCAATCCCATCCGGACCGCAGACGGCCAAGACAACGGCGTTCGCTTGATCGACCTCAATAACGATGGATTTCTGGATGTCGTCATCGGCAATGACAAAGTGCGGCAAACTCGCGTGTGGTCGCCCAAGAGCAAAACTTGGGTCACTGGCGGCTTTCCGGTGCAATTTGTAAGAACGGGCGAAGACGGCAAGACGCTTGACGAGCGCGTGTGTTGCGGCATCGTCCAATCTAGCGGATATCCTTCGCTGGTAGTCCGCAACGGCAGAATCAACGAGGCCTGGCAATTCGATGGAGAAAAATGGATCCAGGACAAGACTCTATTGGCCGGCCTGAACATAGAGGGGCAACCCATTCTGACAAGCCAAAAAGGACAAGACCGCGGTGTGCGCTTTCGCGACTTGGACAAAGACGGCCGTTGTGAGTTGCTAGTCAGCAATGAAGAGCAACAGGCGATTTTCACCTGGTTGGCCGAAAAAAAGAGCTGGTCGAAGTTGCCGTTTGCATTGCCGGAAGGAACATCCCTCGTCAACGCCGATGGAAAGGATAACGGTCTTCGCTTCGTGGACATCGACGAGGACGGCCATGAGGACGTGGTTTTTTCCAATGAGAAGGGCTATTCACTGCACCTGTTCACCTCCATGGAAAAAGGTTGGTCCCAAAAGGTGTTTGCCGGATCGCGCGGCGGTCAAGATCCGTTGCCGATCGTTGCCCGAGCGGGGTCGGACAACGGCGCTTGGTTTCATTCGCGACATCTTTGGGTTCAGAACGAACAGACCGCCGCCCTAAAGGATCATGTCGATCGGCGCTCGCTTAACGAGCTGCTTCAAAACGTAGAGCCGGCCGCCAAATCGCCGGAAGCGTCGCTGCGCGCTATTCGGACGCGCCCTGGCTTTCAGGTGGAGCTAGCGGCCGCCGAACCGCTTGTGCAGAGTCCGATCGCGTTTGCCTGGGGCGCCGACGGCAGGCTCTGGGTCGTGGAGATGGGCGATTATCCGCAGGGCGTCGACGGGAAAGGCAAGCCGGGCGGCCGCATCAAGGTTCTCCATGACACTAACGGCGACGGCAAGTACACCAAGGCGACTGTTTTCCTCGACAACTTAAGTCTTCCGACCAGCGTCCTTCCCTGGGGCAAGGGCGTATTGGTGACGTGCGCTCCGGACATCTTCTATGCCGAGGACACCAAGGGGACGGGCAAAGCCGACAAGCGCGTACCTCTTTACACCGGGTTTCACGAAGGCAATCCGCAACATCGGGTCAACAGCCTGGTGCGCGGGCTCGATAATTGGATTTACTGCGCCAATGGCGACAGCGGCGGCGCCGTAACATCCGTAAAGACTGGCGCTAGCGTCGATATTCGCGGCCGCGACTTCCGCATTCATCCTCAAGACGGCGGGCTCGACCTCCAGCCGGGTCAGACCCAGTATGGCCGCAGCCGCGACGATTGGGGCAATTGGTTCGGCAATAACAACAGCAATCCGCTCTATCACTACGTGCTCTCGGATCAATACATTCGCCGCAACCCCTATGTCGCCTCCCCCGATCCACGCCGGTCGGTTTCGGAAGTCCCCGGAGCGTCCCCCGTGTTTCCGGTTAGCCGCACGCTGCCTCGTTTCAACGATCCGGAGACGGCTAACCATTTCACTTCCGCGTGCAGCGCGATCATCTACCGCGACGACCTCTTCGGGGCCGCGTTCGCCGGCAACTCATTTGTTAGCGAACCGGTGCACAATCTGATCCATCGCGAGATCGTGAGCCCAAACGGCGTTACTTTCACAAGCCGGCGCGCCCCGGACGAGCAACAAACGGAATTCCTGGCTTCGAGCGATAATTGGTTTCGGCCCACCACGATTCAGACCGGGCCCGATGGCGCTTTGTGGGTGGCCGACATGTATCGGCAAGTCATCGAGCACCCCGAATGGATTCCACTGGATTGGCAGAAACGGCTCGACTTGCGGGCCGGGCACGATAAGGGACGCATTTACCGCGTTTTTCCGATCGGCGAAAAACCGCGATGCATTCCCCGGCTGGATCGTCTCGATACCGCAGGCCTGGTCGCAGCTCTGGACAGCGCCAATGGCTGGCAGCGCGATACCGCCCAGCAGTTGCTCCTGGAGCAACACGACAAAGCCGCTATTCCGCTCTTGGAGAAGCTGGCCCAAGAGTGCAAGCGGCCGGTGGCTCGCTTGCACGCGCTCTGTACTCTCGATGGTCTACAGGCGCTCAAACCCAATATTGTTCGCCGAGCACTGGCCGACTCTCATCCGGGCGTTCGCCGTCATGCGATTCGCTTGTCCGAACCGTTCCTCGCGCAGTCTCCCGAACTCGGCGACGACCTCGTGAAACTAGCCGCCGATGCTGACCCCCAAGTGCGCCTGCAATTGGCATACACGCTCGGGGAATGGAATGCTCCCGATGCCGGGCGGGCGCTGGGAGAGTTGGCGGTGCGCGAGGCGGGCGATCACTATATCTCCGCGGCCGTGATGAGCTCAGTTAATGCGAAGAACCTGGATCGGGTTTTATTGGCGGTCTTAGAGAGCAGCCGGCAAAAGGGGCCGCCCGCAGGTCTCATGGAAAACCTGTTGCGCATGGCCAACGCCCTTGACCACACCCAAGCGATGATCACGCTTCTCAAAGCCGTGGCCACTCCGGAAAAGGACGGCTACGCCCCTTGGCAATACACCGCACTAGCCGGTTTGCTTGATAGCCTGGATCAGCGCAACACCTCGCTTACCAAATTGCGTGCGAGCAATGAAGAGATGCAAGGCGCCCTGAAACAATTGTCCGGTCTGTTCGATGCGGCGCGTGCCACGCTTGCCAACCCCAAAGCGCCTAAGGAGAAGCAATTGCTTGCGATTCGCATCCTGGGCCGGGGAGTCGACAAGCAAGCCGAAGATGTTGCCGCGCTCGCGGAATTACTGGTGCCGCAAACGGGTGCGGATTTGCAAACCGCCGCCATTGCCGCCCTCGGCCGATTGCGAGACGCGCGGGTGCCGGAGCTTCTGCTGGCCGGGTGGAAAGGTTACGGGCCGGCACAGCGCTCCCAGACGCTGGACGTTCTATTCCGGCGTGATGAATGGGCGGCCGCGGCGCTGGAGGCGATCGAGGCCAAGCGCATTGTCGCCGCCGAGTTGGACGCCGCCCGCCGCCAGTGCCTCCTCCAACACAAGTCTGCCGCCGTCCGCCAGCGCGCCGCCAAATTGTTCGCCGCGGCCATCGACCCGGATCGGCAGAAAGTGGTCGATGCCTATCAGTGCGTGGTAAATCTGCAAGGCGATCCCCGGCGCGGCACGGAGGTGTTTGCCAAGAATTGCGCCACCTGCCACAAGCTCGGCGACGTCGGGCATGAGGTCGGTCCGGACTTGGCGTCGCTGGGCGATAAGTCCCCGCAGGCTATCATGATCGCCGTTCTCGATCCCAACCGCGCGGTCGAGGCTCGCTACGTCAACTACACTGCCACCACCAAAGCCGGCCTGACGCACACGGGGGTGCTCACCAGCGAAACCGGCAACAGCGTTACGCTCGTTGGGCCCGACGGTAAGAAGCAAGTCATCTTGCGGACCGATCTCGAAGAGTTAATCAGCACCGGCAAATCGGCCATGCCCGAAGGACTCGAAAAGGAAATCAAGCCGCAGGATTTGGCCGATCTTATTGCCCATATTCGTTCCGTCGGTCCCGAGCGCAAACCAAAATCGTTCGAAGGCAACAAACCGGAGCTTGTGCAGGCCGCCGAAGACGGCTCGCTGGTCCTCCTGCCTAGCAACTGCGAGATTTACGGCCCCACGCTGCTCCTCGAAAAGCAATACGGCAATCTCGGCTACTGGACCAGCCGGGACGATCACGCCATCTGGTCGGTGAAGGTGGCCAAGGCCGGCAAGTATGCCGTCTGGCTCGACTGGGCTTGCGACGACGCCTCCGCCGGCAAAAAGTTCCTCTTGCAAGCCGGGCCAAATCAACTGACCGGCGCCGTCGCGTCCACCGGCAATTGGGACACCTATCGCCAAGCCAAAGTCGGGGAGATCCTCCTCCCGGCCGGCCAGCAACGCCTAACGTTTCGTTCAGCCGAGCGAATTTTCAATGCGCTGATTGATCTCAAATCGATCAAGCTCGTGCCCGTGGCGGGGGAGTGAAAAGGCCAGTGTGCCAATCTTGGTGGCACACTGGGGTAGTAGCCTGGCACACTGACGGGGGTAGCTTGGCACACTGGGTTTCACTTTTGAGTTTGCCTGCATTTGAAGGCGGCCAATGTGTTGGCAGCCTTGGTTCGACGTTGGCCGCCTTCAAATGAGAGACAAGTAAAGACAACGAAAAAGCGCGAGCTGTTCAAGAATCGATCACCCACCTTCTACCCTCTAGCTCAATGTGTGCGGGTCTAGAGGGTGGGGCGCTTGAGCCACACGGTCCTTGCGTCAGGAAAGCTTGGGAAAGGAGGAAGAGATGTAGAATGAGCAACCGTTTTCCGTTTTTCATTCCCCACGCACCCCTGATGAGAAACGGAACTACCTGGTGAAAAACGGAAGCTAGGGGTGAAAAACGAAACCTAAGGTCTAGCTCGCCGAGAAGGCGCCTCCGATTTGGTTCTCTCCATTTCGCCGGACCCCCTATGAAAGAAATGGAAAGCATTTCGGGGGCTGCCTATGGCTAAAGGGGACCTTGCAGATTCATCTTCAACATAGTAATGAGCAGACTTGCGTAAAGTGCGACCTTTCTTCGCCCCGGCGTAGCAGGAAAGCCCATTCTGCCACGACACGGAGTGATGCCAAGGCCTATTCCACGGTGTCGTCTTTTGTTATCACTGATTGCTTGCTAAGCCCAAAGGTCATGCCTCTAACCGGTCCTCGGGCGCCGAATAGTAATTGGTCAAGCTCGTTTATGGGGGTATACAGACGCGACCGGGTATAGTGACGTGACAGGGAATAGTGAAGGTCCTCTGGTTCGATAACCTCATCAACGGGAACGTACAGGAAGCCAGCCATGCCGTACACCTTGGCTTCCCGCATCCCGCGTCGTGATAACTGAAGGTAAGTGGCCACATAAACGACGAGCAGGGCTGCCAAGACGCTCGCAAAAAGGTAACGTAGGCGGATACGGCGTCTTTTAGGGCCTAAAACCGGGCATAGGGGGCAGGGCGCTCGATCCAGATCGACATAGCACCGGCCTTCAGCACACCGATCCAACCCGTTCAAATGCTGAAGCAATTCCTTGTGGACGGTCCTATTGAGACGCGGCTTGGTAATCCACAGGCAGCCAAACCATCCGGTGACAATAGGCTTTATGAAAAGTGGCTCCGAGGCGCCGACGGCGATATAGAAATCTCCTGCCTCGTAGACTAATCCCTCTTTGTTACAAGTCTTCAACCATTTGATATCGGAGTAGTCGGCACTGTAAGACACGGGGCCATCGACGCGGAGGCCTGTCTCGTTTATAAACAGGGTGCCCGTTGGCAGACGCTGGAATCTTCCAGGAAATTGGCCGACTTGGTAAGCGACTTGGCATTGCATAATAGGCCCGGCGAAAGAGCTCAGCGATGTGAAGGCTGCTTTCGATTAGTCTACTTGCCCTGCTTTGTCGCTCAATAAAGAAGACTAACATGACTCGAATTCGCTACCTGCGCTCGCGAATGAACAAGTGGTCAATGGTGGCGTCACCATGAGGGATCGCATTCAGGAATTGCAAGGCCTTCTCCGCCAAATCGACGGAAGTCTTGAGCTGCGGGATGCGATGTCATGCCAAGCGCAAGCGTTTGTTTTGCCGTTTCAAGGATCGGCGACAGATGAATTCCTGGTTGTGTGGCTTCACTTTTACCGCGAACGATTGTCCCTAACGCTATTCCTCCGGTCCCTGCAACTGGTCATGCGAACCGTATTAGCATCTCGCTTTGCCAGTTTATCCGGACTGGAAATAGTCTTCTGCATTTTAGACGAGCATGGCAATTCAGATCGGATCCTTCGCGCGTCAATCCAGACCTACGCTCTTGAGGCAACTAGCACGCTACTTCCTTGCCAACTTCAAGAGCGGAATCCGATCGATGGATTTCAATGCGGTTGGTACTGGGACCGAGATGTGATAATGATGTGAATCGACACTGTAATCCACCTTGGCGCCCAGGTCTCGTAGTTCGGCGCGTTTCGGCGGATAGACGTCGATAGGCCCATGCCAACCTCTCCAGCCCATTCGCCTGGCGCAACTGCGCATACCACCCCGACAACTGTTCTTCGACAGTCATGACCGAAATGGCCCGTTCGCTAGGCGCGACCGCACGGACGTGGGCGACCACCTTTGGATTCTCTTCCTGGTACAGTTGCAGAGTGTCGGTGTCGAGCACGTACAGGGTCATAACGCATCCGGGTCGTCGTCAATCTTCTGGCGGTATTCCTCGATGGACCGTTTCCAATCATCAATCCACGGATCGTCCTTGAACATACCGGCAAATTCCAACCAGCCATCGGGCGTTTGACCAAGCTCAAGCCCCAGGATCTCGGTTCCGTCCTTAAGCCTCGCTCGGATTTTCGCACGCAAGTTGGCCAATGCTTCCTCGCGAGTGGAGCCCTTGGCGCTGACAGAGAACGGCTCTGTGCCGCGCGCCCGGTAGCCGTTGCCCTTGACGCGTTCCAAGAGAACTGGGAATTTGCATGTAGAACCTGCCAGACTTCCGACTCACGCCTCCACTTATGTTTTCAAACAACTTACCGGCGCTCGAATTCATCCGCCATCACCCGTAATTGGCAATAGAAACAGATTTCATCGTGATGCGGTTCGTTGCGTACAGGCCAAGATAGGCCTCGATCTCGGCCGGTGCAAGAAAGCCCCGGTTAGCGACGATTCCAGCACGCCCTTCGGAGCACCTCAGAGCGTGCCAACCAACGCCAGTAACTTAGGAAAGGTTTCACTCCTCCGCAACCGAGACGGCGAGTTACAGGACTCGGCCATACCCCTGAATTAATTGGAGCGGCCCGAGAAAATGCTGAATTAGCGAATTATTCAGGTCTCAATTTTCTTTTTAGCCTTCGGTTCCAGGACGCTAACCGTCTTAGCAAACTCTTTGAGACAATTCTGGCGATCTTGGCTTCGATAAACAAAGCCCGGATCGTACCGGACTTGTTCGCTGAGATCCTGCAAACTCCGGTAGGACGCGCGCATGGCGTTGAGTTCGGGACACTTTCTAATGGCATTGTTTCGCGCGGGATGGGAGTCAACTACAAAGCCTATGTTGGTCTTGGTTGACAGGTAGCAATCCAAAAGGTGGAGGGCGGAATAAAAGAGAATGACACAGTGCCAATCTAAATCGGCGCTGAGATGCTTTTCATACCGCGATGCAAACGACTTAAGATGTTGATAGCGCTCAAAGTGGGGCTTTGTCTTATCGTTCATTTTTTGTGCCGGCACTCATCTCATGAACAGCGCTTGTGAATGAATCGGCACCGCGTGGGAAGAGGCACGGCCTTGTGCCGCTCGTACTCTGAAGTTGAAGAGCATTGCTGGAAAAAGTCCTTGAACCTTGTCCTCTTGAGTCATGATCTCTTGTGCTAGTT
>JBJMQT010000168.1:0-65972 GCA_045802525.1 Gemmataceae bacterium | reverse complement strand
GGTCCAACAGGCCATGGAACATAGCCGCACCAAAGCGATCTGGGAGTGGTGTAAGCACCATCTGGGCACGACCCTATTCGCTCGACGCCAACTGGCCTTCGCAGCCAGCGCAACAAAAGACGGATGAAACAAACCCCAGGTTTTCATCAGGCCACCCTAGGGCAAGGTTTCCGTTGAGCGTCTATTGACATCAATGAGAGGCAAGCTCGAAGCCGCGCCTCTCGGATTTGGTTCTCTCCATTTCGCCGGACCCCCCGTGGAAAGAAATGGAAAGCATTTGGGGCGCACTACGGCTGAAAGAGCGGAACTGTGGCGCATTAGCACAAAAAACTGGGTGCAGCCCGCGACGAACGGGATTGGCGTGAATGCAATCGATCATGGCTCGCAGCGCTTTGAGGCTCGTAATGGCCCGATCGTAGCCGCCTTACGCAAATTTCGCTCGCTGGCCATTAAGTCATTGACATAAATGATACGGTCGCTTAGGCTTTCCGCTTTGGAAGAACACCCGCCCACATGCAATCTAGCGAAGCGCGGACCGTAGCCTTGGCGGCATCCGTCCGCCACCGTCTTGGCCCGGCGAGGGCGTGACCGCTGCATTGGGTCAAGACCTACTCTCCTACTCAAGTTCAACGGGAACCCGAGCTATGAACAATGGAATTGCACCGAATTCAAAGCGCCTTCTTTGGGCAGGCTTCTTTGCCATTTTTGCATCCGGCGTGGGTTTTTCCGTGCGCGGCGGCATCCTTGTCGACTGGGCCAAGGATTACGGCTTCACCCAGCTCGAACTCGGCGGCATCTCGGGAGGCGGCCTTTGGGGGTTCGGTCTCATTATCCTTGCCGGCGCTTTTTTGGCCGAGTGGATCGGTTACGGCCGGCTCATGGCTCTTGCTGTTTTGATGCATCTGCTTTCCGCAGGCTTGCAGTTGTGCACTGGAGAAATCTATGAGCGCTTCGGCAAGGACGCAACGATGTATAGCCTCACCGTCGCAATGTTTCTTTTTGCTGTCGGCAACGGCATCTGCGAGGCTGTAGTCAATCCGATGGTGGCGGCGCTTTTCCCGGACCGGAAGACGCATTACCTCAATATTTTGCACGCGGGTTGGCCAGGTGGTTTGATAGCCGGCGGCGTCTTGTCGTATTTGATGAATGGGGGGTCGATTGGCGAATGGGTGCCCATCGGCAAGGTGCATTGGCTTATCCAAATGTCAATGTTCCTCATCCCTGTGGCGATTTACGGACTTATGCTGGCCGGACAAAAGTTTCCGAAATCTGAAGCCGGTCAAGCTGGTGTCAGCTTCGGCACAATGTTGCTGGAGTTCCTCTCGCCGATCCTGTTGCTGTTGCTGCTCATTCATGCCCTCGTCGGATATGTCGAACTAGGAACGGATAGTTGGATCCCCAAAATTACAGGGGGCATTCTGAACAACCCCGCCTGGGGCATGCTGCTTTTTATCTACACTTCCGGATTGATGTTCGCCTTGCGTTTCTTCGCTGGGCCGATCGAACATAGGTTGTCTCCTCTCGGGCTCCTTTGCATTAGTGGCATATTGGGTTGTTGCGGTTTAACGCTCTTGGGAAATGCGACCGGTGTTTTCATGTGCGTCGTCGCTGCCACGATTTATGCGCTGGGCAAGACATTCCTTTGGCCTACCATGCTGGCCATTGTCTCCGAGCGCTTTCCCAAGGGTGGGTCGCTAACGATTGGGGCGGTCGGTGGCGTGGGAATGCTGTCCGCCGGCCTTCTTGGAGCGCCCGGCATTGGCTTCAAGCAGGACTACTACGCCACGACAGATTTGAAATCAAAGTCTGAACCGACTTACGAGCGTTACTCAGCCAAGGAAGAGAAAACTTTTCTGGTCGAATTCAAAGTCCGAGGCTTGGACGGGACCAAGCAAGCCGTCTTAGACTTGTATGAAACCGAACAGAAAGAGAAAAGTGATGCTGACAAGGCTACTGATCCCAAAGCAAAAAAGGAGCTCGAACAACAGGCAAAGGACACACAAGGCGAGTTGGAGAGGACTCTGAAGAACCAACCTCCACCAAAGGCTAATGAACAGTCCCTGGTCGACTGGTGGGACGCGAGCAGGCCCTATGCCGACAAAGACGGTCCGCTTGTCAAGGAGGCCAATCTCTTCGGCGGGCAAATGGCTTTGAAGCTGACTGCCATCGTGCCGGCAGTCATGGCCGTCCTTTATCTACTTTTAATTCTGTACTTCAAGATGCGAGGCGGCTACACCAAGGTGCAAATTGATGCGGAAGCCGAAAAGGCCAAGGAAATGATGAACACCATGGAAGGGTAGACGGACCTTCTCTAGTTGCCGCGGTTCACGTGCGGCCGCTCAAGGCAGCAACTTCTAAGGCAAGGAGTCAGGAGAGAGTACGTAAAGAAATATCAGGACATCGACCGTTTCGATTCATTGCTGCCGGTCTTCACTATAGTCCCTGGCATCGGCATGCTCGGCGTCTTCTTCACCGCGGTGGACGGTGCTGGTGCCGCAGTTGTCGCAGACCCAGTTCCGGCATTTCTGCCCCTCTTCGTTGACGTAGATTCCTGGGGAGCTATGCAAGGTGATCCTATTGCATGTCCTGCAATTTAGTTCGTATGCTGCCATGCCAACCTTTGAATGGATCGGGGCCAAGGGCTATGGAATGGGGAAGGAACCGGATGCCGGGTTTACCACTAGAGGGGGTCGTCGGCAAGAGCATTGAGCAAACGTTCGCTCAGGCGAGCGCAAGCATCCGTGGCATTATCTGTGATGCCTTGGGATTGAATGGCTATATCCAGCAACTTGGGCGGGCTAATGCCGCTTTCCGCAAGATCTTGCAGCCACTGCTTTTGCAAATTTTCATTTACGTTCATGGCACCCCTTCGTTGACCGCTTCCCTGATAAGCCAATCAACCCGGCGAGTCAATTTGTGGCAGCGAGTGCTAGAAGGTGTGCAAATTTTATACCTGCCTGGTGGCTTTCCATTGTCACTGTCTTGAAGGAACCTCGAATTCCCTTTAATGGTGGCCTTTGGCGGCCAGCCAGCGTTCGGCGTCCAGAGCGGCGGCGCAGCCGGTGCCGGCGGCCGTCACGGCCTGCCGGTAATAGCTGTCCGCCACATCGCCGGCCGCGAAGACGCCTTCAACGCTTGTGTTGGTGCGCTGCGGCACGGTCCATTTGATGTAACCTTTGTCGGCTAATTCGACTTGGCCATCCAGAAAATCGGTGTTGGGCGTGTGCCCGATAGCGGCGAACATGCCGGCGCAGGCGACGTGTTCTTTCTCGGCGTCAACCGTGCTCTTGAGGCGTACGCCGGTGACGCCGTCCTTGTCGTTGCCAATCACCTCTTCCACGACGCGATTCCAGTGAATGACAACCTTGGGATTATCCAGGACGCGTTTCTGCATGATCATGCTGGCGCGCAGTTCATCCCGGCGATGGATGAGATGGACGGCGCTGGCGAACTTGGTGAGGTAGGTGCTTTCTTCGACTGCCGTGTCCCCGCCCCCGACTACGACGAGTGGTTTGTTGCGGAAGCGAGGCAAAGCGCCGTCGCAAACCGCGCACGCGGAGACGCCGTTGTTCTTATAGAGGTCCTCCGAGGGCAAGCCGATGTAGTTTGCCCGGGCGCCGGTGGCGACGATCACGGAAAGGGCTTCAACGGCAGGGCCTTCCAGCGGAGTCAGGAGAAAGGGATGTTTACGGAGATCGACCTTTACGATGTCGTCGGTGATGACGCGGGTGCCGAAATTGACCGCTTGTTGCCGCATCAATTCCATCATTTCCGGGCCATTGATGCCGTGGCCGGGTTGCGGTTTGTTGGCCTGGACCCAGTAAGGCTGCCGGTCGTGAGGCAGAGCCGTGCGCAGGTATTCACGCGAGTCGCCCGAAGGCAGGCCCGGATAGTTTTCGACCTCGGTCGTCAGGGCCAACTGACCTAAGGGCAACGTGCCTTTGATGCGGTTTTCCTCGCGGATGGCCCCTTCGAAGACCAAAGGCTGTAGGTTTGCGCGGGCGGCATAGATCGCCGCCGTCCACCCTGCCGGACCCGACCCGACGATGACCACTTTTTCTGCCATGAGATCCTCGCGCCAATAGAAAGCCACCAACAGACAAGCGTCTGAAACCCGTCGGTTGCCGGCTCGTGCACAGATCCGCACTTTATCCCTTGGGCTGTCTGTCTTATCTTAGGATGGTGGAAAAGGGGGTCAACGCACTTCCGCTAAGTGAGGGGCCATGCTGCGGTTAACGGACTTACGAGAGATCCTTCGCTACGTGCCGCGGTTTCGCGACAAAGTGTTCGTGATCGCGATGGATGGGGCCGTTGTCGAATGCGAGAATTTCGGCAACCTCCTTCTGGACATCGCGCTTTTGCGCAGCCTGAGCATCGGCGTGGCCCTGGTCCATGGCGCCGGGCACCAAATCAAACGCCTCGCCGAGCAAACCGGGCAGACGGCTTCGAACCACGACGGCACCGGCATCACGGATTACCCCACCTTGCAACTGGCGTTGACCGCGGCCAACCGCGTCACGCACGAAATCCTGGAGGGCCTTTCCGCGAACGATTTGCGCGGCGCCTACGGCACCGCCCTCGTCGCGCATCCCGCCGGCATCCTCCAGGGCGTCGATCAACAATTCACCGGACGCCTCGAACGCGTCGATGTGCCTTTGCTCAAGGCCCTTCTCGAACACGATGTGATTCCCGTTATCCCGCCGCTAGGTTGCGATGGGGAAGGAAAGAGTTACCGGCTCAATTCCGACACGGTGGCGCTCGAAGTTGCCAAGGCGCTCGACGCCGCTAAGTTGATTTATTTGACGACTATCCCCGGCATCCAACACGGCGAGGAGTTTCACCGGCAGCTATCCGTCGAGGAGGCGGAAGCGTTTTTGAAGAAGCATCGGGCCGACTTGCCGGGCACCGTGCTGACCAAGTTGGAAAACGCCACGCGGGCGGCCAAAGGCGGCGTGCCCCGCGTGCACATCATTGACGGCCGCGTCGAGGAAGGCTTGCTCGCCGAAGTCTTTTCCAATGAAGGCATCGGCACGCTAGTGCACGCCAACGAATACCAGGCCATTCGCAAGGCCCACAAAAAGGATGCGCGGGCGATCTGGAGGCTGATCCAGGGCGGCATCGAAAACGACGAATTGGTTCGCCGCACGCTCAGCGAAATTGAAAAACAAATCGGCGACTTCTTTGTCTTCGAAGTGGATCGCAATACGGTGGCCTGTGCGGCCGTCCACAGCTATCCCGGCGACGGCAAGGCCGAGCTGGCGTGTCTGAGCGTCGATCCCACGTACGAAAATCAGGGAATCGGCGCCAAGCTGATGAATTATGCCGAGGTCCATGCCAAGACGCTCGGATCGGGCGAACTCTTCTGCCTGTCCACCCAGGCGTTCAACTACTTCATGCAAAAGGGCGGCTTCCACATGGGCTCGCCCGACGATCTTCCCCCAATTCGCCGCGAACGCTTCGAACGCAGCGGCCGCCGCTCGCACGTCTTGATCAAGAAGCTCGAACGCGGTTAACGCTTTGTACCGACTTTAACGAGCATGGCGAAAATGCGGCTTGGTGGGTAACGACGACGCACATTGCATAGCGGCTCTTCGGGCTCGCCGAATTGGACGTTTCCCTTCGGTCGATGGGGCATGTAGAGACCAGAAACTGGAGGATTACACCATGGCAACCTTCTATGTCCTGCCGCCCCGATCGGTGGTCACGTCCTTATTAACCAATCACCTAGAAAACGCATTGCCCGGATTGCCGTGGACCGCTCACGATGTCCAGCAAATTACCGAACTCCTCTCGGAATCCTTGCTGGCCCGCCCCGATATTTACGTTGTCTTTCGCGAAGATCTGCCTGCCCAGGACTCGGCAATCCAATCCTTGCGCGACGGCTTCGGCGCCGAGCCAGGAGACACGATCATTGAATTCACGCCAGGCGCCAAACCGGGCCATTTCCAGACCAATCAATCGCGCCTAGCGGAAGCGGCGTAAATGCCTTTTCTTTACCCTTTTGACATTTGCCTGCGCCTGAAGGCGGCCAACGGGTTGGCATCCTTCAAATGAGACACAACGAAAGCGCGCAAGCTGTTCAAGAATTGATCACCCACCCTCTACCCTCTAGCTCAATGTGTGCGGGTCTAGAGGGTGGGGCGCTTGAGCCAGAGGGTCGTTGCGTCAGGGAAGCTTGGGGAAGGGGGAAGAGATGTAAAAGAGCTATCGTTTTCCGTTTTTCATCCCCCTCCCACCCCTGATGAAAAACGGACCCATCTGGTGAAAAACGGAACACGAGGTCTTGGGTCGCAAATCGGCGGGTGGCATGCGTCTAGGCGACACGATCATCGAATTGCAGTCGGGCACCAAACCGGGACAATTGTACTTAGGCAATTAAGCCCGCAAAGACGCGAAGCGGGTCGTTCATGCGGAGAGCTGTCAGGGTCGCTTCACCGGTTGGATCGCGAGGCAGAATAAAGCCAGAGTCGTGGTCCAAGGTGAAATGCAAGTGCCATCCCAGCAAAGTCGGTTCGTAGTCACGAGGATTGAATAAAAGCCGAGTTTGGCCGGTTAGGTCTTCACCTTCCGTACGATCTGCCCTCGCCAGGTTGCAGCCGGGACAACTGAGAACGAGATTGGCCATAATCGTCCGGCCGCCCAAGGATCGGGGTCTGAAATGCTCAATGTGGAATGTAACCCCGGCAGCCGCCTGAAGCAGTCGGCAATACTCGCAAGCCGCGCCGGCCCGCGCCTCGACGAGTCGCCGAAAGGCTTCAACCTGCGCCATGCTTTAGCGCTCCGCGGCTTGGGGTTGAACCCAAACGGTAACCGGCACGGCATCCGCGGATGGCCGCGCGGCATCTTTCTTGGAAAACTCCAGCAGCCGCCGGCCATTAGCCACCATCAATTCTTGAGCCTCGGCAACCAGATGCTCGAGGGTTAGTTTCTCCTTGGTCGTGGTGGTCCCCTCGCTGTTTTTCTCAAGCAATTGATCGAGCCGCCGTTGTTTGGCTGCTGGAAACTTCTGCAGTTTAGGGGGGGCTTGCTCATGGATTCTTTTCTACGCCAAAGGCCTGACAAGTCAGAGGGAATACATTGTACCGCTCCGCTATACGGTATCAAACAACGGCAAAAGGATTTCCGCGAAGCTCTGCTTCGGCTAGGCCAGAACATCAAGATCTGTCCGCGAGGAGACGAGTGAATGGGAGCGGTTCACAGCTTCGACGTAGTGAAGCCGCCTAATAAGAGCGAGAAATATGTTTAATGTCCTTAGTAAAATCCTTGGCCAAAAGGCGGATGTCGGGCATTCTTAGAGGGAACGGCTAGGATGTACCCGGAGCCTTATGATGGCCTGCAAAACGGTTGGCGGCTTGGTTCGGCACTTTGAACACCTAGCGGCGGAGGCTGCCACAGCGTCCCTAAGCGACCGCGATCTTCTCCTTCGCTTCCGAAATAGCCGGGATGAAGGGGCTTTTACTGCCTTGCTCCAGCGTCACGGTTCAATGGTTTACCATACCTGCCGCCGAACATTGGCCAACGACCAAGACGCTGAGGACGCCTGGCAACAGACATTCCTCTTGCTGGTCGCCCGAGCCGGCGTCGGCCGCTGGCAGGAGTCGCTGGCGGGTTGGCTTCACGAGACCGCGCGTCGCATCAGCCTGAAGACTCGCACCGCGACGATTCGTCGCCTAGCTCGTGAACAACGCCATTCGAGGCAATCCGGCCGCCTCCTTCTCGACGAAATCTCCGGCCGGGAACTGCAGACCGCGCTCGATGAGCAACTGGCCCGTCTACCTGCCAGGGTCCGAGTCCCATTGGTGCTCTGCTATTTGGAAGGGCTAACCCGTGATGAAGCCGCGCGCCAACTTGGCTGCCCCTTGAGCACCTTAAAGCTCCGCGTGCAACAAGGGCGCGACCTACTTCAGAAGCGTCTGCAAAAACGCGGCCTGGCTCTGTCGGCAGCCTTGGCCGCGGCAATGCTAATCACCAATTCTTCGCGGGCCGCCGTGCCGGCAACTCTCGTCCATGCCACTTTGGAAGCTGCTCTTCATTTGGCCAGCAAACCGCTGGCTGGTGCGGTGATCTCGGCCAATGCTCTTGCCCTGGCGCGCCGCGTTTTGAAAACGCTGCTCCTTTCAAAGCCTAAGCTGGCCGCGTCTATCTTGGCAATCGGCCTCTTTGCGGCAGGCGCCGGGCTGCTTGCCTTGCCGAAAGAGCCCAGAGAATCGGCGGACGATCGCCAATCGTCCTTGGCAGAACAGAAACCTCTCCCTCCTGAAAAAGATAAGCATCGTGAGGCGGTTGACCAGTTTGGCGATGCGTTGCCCCCTGGCGCTCTGGCGCGGCTGGGCACAATCCGCTGGCGTCTGGATCCTCACGGCGCGGAGTGCATGGCTTTTTCCAGAGACGGCAACACTTTGCTGACCGGCAATTCGCAAACGGGAATAACAATCTGGGAGATGCAAACAGGAAGGGTTTTGCGTCGACTGCCCGAGAAGCCTGAACTGCGCAAAGCCTGGCTCGGTTACGACACGGTGGTCGCTCTGGCCGCCGATGGCCAGAGCGCGGCTTTTGGAACTTCAGATGGCACACTGCAGCTAGTTGATTTGGAAACCGGCAAGAGCGCCGTGGAATGTCGCGGCCATAGCGGCAGGATTCAAGAAGCGGCCCTTTCCGCGGATGGCAAAGTTTTGGCAAGTCGTTCGACGGATAAGACCCTTCGGGTCTGGGACACGCAAACTGGCAAGGAACTCAGGCAGCTGCCTATTCACGAACTGGCCCGGGACGTGTATCGCCCGGCTCAGATCGCTCTTTCCAGGGATGCAAAGTTGCTCGCATGGGTCGGCCCTTTCGAAAAGCGTTCAATCCACATTCTCGACATCGCGAAAAACCGCGAAACGGTTAGCCTCGATGTATCTGGTCAAAGCCATTGCTTCATATCCTTCTCGCCTGACGGAACAAAACTCATCTCCACCGGGGATGGGGGACCCAGCCAAGTATGGGAGGTCGCCACCGGCAAGGAACTCCGTCACGTACCGGCTCTCAAGAACTTCATTCCTTCCGCGACTTTTGGACCCGATAGCAAAGTATTGCTCCACACGCGCGGCGGAGAAAAGATGGCTCTCCTGGACCTCTCCACAGGAGGTGAGATTTGGCAACATCCTCGGGCAATGTCCTCAACTAGATTAGATGTTGCTGCATTTCCACTAGACGGAAAGACCGTAGTCATAGCACGAGGTGATTCGCAAGTCCTTCACCAATATGATGTGGCCACGGGCAAGCAGCTTCTACCGCGCGATGAGTCACAGAAAGGATTTCGTGCCATTGCGTTTGGATCTGGCGAGAAGATGCTCCTCACGACCGGCGCCGACGGGGTCTTGCGAACATGGGATGCTCGGTCGGGCAAGGAAATGGGTCATTTCAAAATCGATTTATCCGGCTGGTGCGTTTTCTCGCGCGATGGAAAAAAATTGGCTCTCACCAAAGAAGGCCGCGTCTTCGTTTTTGATACGGCAACCGGAAAGGAGACGCATCGCTTTGGAGATCAATCAAATGACTGGCATCAACTTCAGTTTTCTGCCGACGCCACGTTGCTTCTCGATTACGGGACTTCGAAAGGAACTTTGATATGGCGTTTAGCACGTTCTGGTAAGCCGTCGCGGATTGAGACCCCCGAAGATCGAAAAATACAGCTTGCCTTCTCGTCAGATTCGAGGTCCTTGATTGGCCACCATTCCGTGGACGAGAAGCAAGGCGGAAACCTTATTACGTGGGACCTAGAAACAGGTCGCGTACGTCAAACAGCAGCCCTTCCTCCAACATTTCTTAATGAGGTCGTGCTTTCCCCGGATGGCAAGGCCATAGCCCTGTGCGGCGATCAACCATTCCATCAAAATGCTATCTATATTTGCGAAGTAAACACTGGGGCAAAACGAATTGAGATCAAGCGCGACGAGTATGTCTTCCCGCCAAGCATGCGTTTTTCTCCCGATGGGTTGGCCTTAATAGTCAATGGCGGACCCAACGCCTCAGCCGAAGTCTATGACGCCTTTACCGGCCAACGGCTCAATCGCCAAGAAGGCCATCGCGGGGGCATCGGAATTGTCGCCTTCTCGCCAAGCGGCAAGCTCGTCGCCACAACTAGCTCGGACACGACCGCGCTAGTTTGGGATGCAGCGTCATTTCTTAGGCTGGACAAGAGACAAACCCTCAAGCTCACCAGCGACGAGCTAAACGGTCTTTGGAGTGACCTGGCCGACTCTGAAAGGGCCTGTCAGGCAATGGACAAGATGATTCGCAGCCCTCATTCATCGGTGGACTTTTTGAACAAGCGTCTCAAGCCCGTCTCTATTCGCGATGACAAGGATCTGTCTCGCGTCGATCAACTCGTCCAAGAGCTGGACAACGAGACATTCGCGGTTCGCGAAAATGCCGCCGCTTCGCTAGAAAAGCTTGGGAACGCCGCAGCACCGGCCCTCCAGGGGGCCCTAGCCAAAAAGCCTTCCGCCGAAGTTACCCGCCGGCTAGAAAGGCTACTGGCCAAGATCGAGGATGAGGGCCAATCTGGTGAACTACTACGTGACCTGCGTTCCCTGGAAATTCTGGAGCACATCGCAAACGCCCAAGCAAAGAACCTCTTCGAAAGACTAAGCACGGGCGCTCCCCAAGCCCGGCTCACCATCGAAGCCCAAGCCTCGCTGGCGCGGCTTCTCAATAAGGGAAAATAGACACAAATCGTTTTTATTCCGGGCTAATCCGTATCGGCGATTTCGAGCAGGCCGCAATGTCTCCAGCTAGACCATTTTCAATCGGCAGCCGACGAACACAAGCCTCTGGTGGTGGGTTGATGCGAGCCAGAGACTCCCCGCTTCAGTCTAGATACTGCGGATCGTAGGGGATGCTAATGGACGCTGAGGAAAGTCGAGCCCATGGCGGCCTATCGGATTTGGGAGATGGCGATCCGAGTGCGTTGTCGTTCTGCGACCCCTGCGGGGTCGAATAGATATTCGGGCCGTTCTTCCGGTGGTGTCGCTTCGCTCAACCACCGGCTAATGGCTGCGATCTCTCCGAGGTCAAAACCGGCGAACTCGTGGCAGAATTCAACAAACCTACACCTAAGAGACGCCAACCAACGGTTCTTCTCGCTCTTCCAGCCGCCAGGCGGCGTAGGCCAAAACGGCATCGATGTCTGCGGGCTCAAGGTATGGGTACGCTTGCAGAATCCGTTCGCGCGACTTGCCGCTAGCCAGCAACCCCAGGATAGTGCCGACTGTAACGCGAAGGCCGCGAATGCAAGGCTTGCCACCCATGACGGCAGGATTGTGGGTAATTCGCTCAATATCCATGTGACTAGCCTCGATTCCTCGATTCACCCCCGTTACGGGCGTGGAATGCGCTGTCGTTGTTGGCGAACCCGATCTTCGGTGCGCTTTCGAATAAGCCGGTCTTCTTCATCCAACTCGGCTTGGTATTTTCTGTAGTGGTGCTCGACCACCGCGATTTCCTCAACGGTGAGCGTGGGTATCCAACGTAGGATCTCCTCGTAGCTACAGCCTTCCTGGAAATAAGGCACCAGGTCCTGTACGGTAATACGGCTGGTCGAAAGTTGCAGGCCGCGACCGCGGTCAACGATCTGGATGTCAGTCTTCATGGCATTTCCATCGGCGCAGGGCTAACAATTCTCTTCTATTCTCTTTTTATGCACCTATTCACGTAACCCGGACGAATTCAACTGCATTGCATTGTAAGCGTTTCATTGGCCGCATCCTAGGACTCCAGTTTGCAGGACGGCGTTAGAGGGCGGCAAAACTCTCGGTTTTCCTTTCCAGACGCCTTTATCGCAGGTATACTCAAACTCTCACTGCCTTAGTTCTTGCTTGCCAAAAATCCCGCCTTTGCTGCAGGTCAGACGGCCTACCTTAGCTCTCTCTCGAGGTTGCCAATGCGAATTCGCTGCTGGACAAAGTTCGCCTGTCTTTCTTTGGGCTTGATGTTTGCCTCGGACCGCTGGGTCAACGGCCAACCGCCGCCCGTGGCGCCCAATCCGCAAGCGCCGACTCTTAATATGCCGGCGCCCATGGGGATGCAGCGAGGAACCAAGCTGGACCTCACTCTTACGGGGACGAACCTGGCCGATCCGACCGGCTTGTGGACAAGCTTTCCTGCCAAGGCAGCCATTCCCACGGACAACAACAACGGCAAGGACAATGGCAAGCTGCGTGTCCAGCTCGAAGTGCCGGGGGACGCACAGATCGGCTTTCACTCCTTGCGGTTGGCGACCGGGCGCGGCATGTCGAACTTTCGCCTGTTTTGCATTGATGATCTGCCGCAGGTTCAGGAAGTGGAGACCAACAATTCCAAGACAACCCCGCAAGCGGTGCCGATTCCTTGTACGGTGGCAGGCCGTACCGATGCGGAGAAGAGCGATTATTTCAAAGTCACCGTCAAAGTCGGCCAGCGCGTCAGCTTTGAGGTATTAGGGCACCGTCTGGGCAGCCCGTTCGATCCGGAGATCCGCCTGTTCGATCCGCGCAACGGCCGAGAACTCACGTATAGCAACGATGCTCCCGGCCTACAGACCGACGCTCGCCTGACGTACACATTCAAGGACGCCGGCGATTATGTCGTCGAAATTCGCGATGTGACTTATCGCGGCGGCCCGGATTACTTCTATCGTCTTCGCATTGGCGACTTCCCGTGTGCGACAGCGCCCGTGCCGCTGGCGGCCAAGCGCGGCAGCAAAGTCTCCGTAAACTTTGCCGGACCCAACGTCGAAGGCGTCGCTCCCGTAGAAGTCACGATGCCGACCGATGCCGCCGTGGATGAGGTATGGGTGGCGCCCAAGGGAAGCAACGGCCTTCACGGTTGGCCGGTCGCTCTTTTGTGCAGTGACCACGAGGAAGCTTTGGAGCAAGAGCCGAACAATGAAATGGCCAAGGCCAATCGCATCGCAGTTCCGGGCGGCATCACGGGTCGCTTTGTGGAAAAGAACGATCTCGATTATTACGTCTTCGCGGCCAAGAAAGGCCAACGCCTAACCATTCAAGGCGATACCCTTGAAGTCCACACGCCGACGCTTCTCTATATGGTGCTCAAGGACGCCAAGGGCGCCGAATTAACCAAGGCCAACCCGCAAGCTGCTCCGCCTGCCGACCAGCGCATCGACTTCACCCCGCCGGCGGATGGCGACTACTATCTGGAGATTCAGCATTTGAACTACGTCGGCGGACCAAACGAGGTCTACCGAATCACAGTGGCGCCTTATGAACCGGGATTTGACATTTCACTGGGTCTCGACCGATACGATATTCCCCAAACCGGCGACCATGCCATTCCGATTAATTTGACGCGCCGCGACTATCCTGGCCCCATCGATGTCAGCGTCGTCGGTCCCACGGGGATCACCGGCCAGACGACAATCGCAGCCGGCGCGCCAAAGGATCCGAAAGCCCACGCAGCGTCGTTGCCGGTTCACATAGACGAGAAACTGCCGGTCGGCCCCCAGTCCATCAAGATTTTGGGTAAGGCGACTATCAACGGCAAGGTCGTAACATGCTTTGCCAATCAACGGGGATCGGTCAGTCAAGCGCTGGCGAATTTGAGTTATCCGCCCCGCTTTCTATTCACCGACGTGGCTTTAGCGGTGACGCAGAAGCCGCCGTTTACGCTTGCCGCGAAATTTGATCAGCCGGAAGCGCTGCGCGGATCCCCGGCCGGTATAACGATTACGGCCACCCGAGCGGCAGGATTCACGGAGGAAATCGCCGTTACGGCGGTCGGCGTGCCGGCGAATGTCGCTCCGACTCTTAAGAACATTCCCAAAGACCAGAATGAAGTCAAAGTGCAGCTAACCCCGGCTGCCAACGCGGCAATCGGCTCCTTTCCGCTCAGCTTCACCGGCAAAGCCAAGTTCAATAACAGAGATTTCAGCGTTGCATCGCCGCCGACGCCGCTCATTGTGGTTTTGCCCTTCGATCTCAAAGTGGAGGCGCTGCCTCTGAAACTAGCTCAGGGCGGCAAGGCAAAGGTCAAGGTGACGGCCACGCGTAAAGCGGGCTACAAAGGAACCATTGCCCTCGAACTTCGCAACCTTCCCGCCAATGTAACCGCGCCCAAGGCCACGCTCGCAGGGGATCAAACCAGCGTGGAAATCGAAGTGACGGCCGCCGAAAGCGCCGCTCCGGGAGACAAGGCCGACGTCAATGTGCTCGGTACAGCCCCCGAAGCAGCCAATCAACAAAATGCCTCAGCGAATTTCACGGTTAGCATTCAAAAGAAGTAGGCTCGGGCGAGGGGCTGTTGAACCGCTAATAATGGCCCAAAACGGTCCGGGGACATCGATCTTCGGAGAATGCTCCGAATACGATATCCCCGGCTCTTGCTGTCGCTCGCAACAGAATTAGAAGCGCATTCGGTACTCTAATCGAAAGATGTCCTTGTACCAAACTTCGCCGGTCAAGGCCCGGCCATAGCCGACATAAATGTCGGATCGGCTCAACAGACCGCGTTCTTGCAGATCGCCGAAACCGAACCGGACGCCAACCTTGGCATTGACGATGGTATCGCCGGCGGCGCTTTTCACAACGCCTTGTCCGTTGCCGTCTAGAAAGAACTCTTTGCCGTTGGTAACCGTCCAGCCGACCAGTTCGCCCACGGGGCTGACGCGGAAGTTCGGACCATTCGACAAGAGGTAGCTTAGGCCGACGCCGTAGCGAACCACATTGCCACTGAAGTTGGTGCCGCCAATCGGGACATAGTCGCGCACTTCACTTTCAAAGATCAGCCGGTCCGACAGGGCTTGATAAAACAACAGTCCCGGCTCGACGGTCGTATGGTCCGTGCCGAGACCTTTGAACGGATCGCCGGTGGGCACGAAGGTTCGGAGCTGAAGAGTGAAGTACCGACACGTTTCAGCGATAAAGGCGTATTTAAAGCCGAAGTTAATATCGCCAATGCCGGACTGGTTGGCGTTTTGCTCGGGATTGATATAGCGCTCGGGCACTTCAGCAAATACGGAGAAGCGGTCCGAAGGCGCCACTTCGATATAACCCGTGATTTCTTGGTAATCGACGCGGGTTTCGGGCAGCGGCGGTCCAGGGGCTCGTACTCCAGGGCCGGTCTGCAAAAAGCAACCGCATTTGGGATAGAAAAATTCGGCGCGGTCGGGCCGGTTGTTGTCGTAAGCGGCGTCGAAGCGCGTACGAAACATCGACTGCGGGATGGCACTGTCGATGTAGCCGACGTTGGTCAGGGCCACCCGGCCACCGCCGACTGCCGCCGTAAGGCCGGGCGAAAGAGCGGGGGCTGCTGCCGACGTTCCGCTATCGCTGGGAATGCTCGGTGAAATAGCGTTCGGGTTTATGAGCGGATTGCCGGCCGGCCAAGGAACCGTGTCTGTCGCACACGGAGCAGGCGGACATCTGCCTATCGGGTCCGAGTTAACGACCGCATTGGTCGGCGACGATTGCGAAAGTTGTTGGGCCTGAACGGCCGGCAAGGCGAGGGCCAGCATCGATAAGCCGGCCATTATGCCTCGCGGCAGCGCGTTAAGGGCCAAATGAAAGCGCATGGTTTCCTCCTTGAAAGCAATTGGCGGGCTCTTTCTTTTTGGAGCGTCCGCTATGGTTGGTCACCCAGCCTCAAGCACGCCCGGCTTGTTGGCCAGCGGTTTCCTACCGGGTTTTCGGCCTCGGCAGTATCCAGACGGTCGTCTGGAGGAAAGGGTCGAGGCCGGTTGTAATGGCGTTATCGTCTGCTTGGTTGTAAAGGAATCAGGGAAAGGAGAAAAGGCGTAGAGCGGGATGTTTGGACTTTGCCGACTGTGCGGGGGATAACGGATGCAGCCCTCGCTAGATGGAAAAGGTGAGCCGAAAGCTTCGGCGGCCGGAGCGCTTAGCTCTGGCCGTCAAAGCCCTCGGCTTGGCTTGTCACCGCTTGTGGACTGTAACCAAGTGCATCAAGGTTGCAATCGCCAATCCTGAAGTCCGGGGGGCAGGTAATAGTTGTACTGCAACAGGGGATACTTGCTGGAGTACCAGGGCAGTTTCTTGTCTGCCGTCGGCGTAAATTTGGAGCCAAGAATTTGGCTCACTTCGGTTAATTTTCCGGCACTGCTGAATGCGGAGGAAAGACTGGTAAGCAGGCGTGCTTCAGCCGGCTCATCCTTTCCCTTACCTTGCCAGGCATAGCGCCATAGCGCAATGTTCGGATCGTCGCACTGCGCCACCAGATCGTTGCATTGCCCTTGGACCTTTTCGCTGGCGCTGGCCGATTGGCTCTGCACCGTATCGAGAAACCAGATGCGCGACCCTTGGTTCTGGTCAATCATGGAACGTACGTAATCGAGTCCAATGCTCGACCCATCAGCGTCGTCCTCGGTCGCATCGGCACTGAGAGTTAGAAAATCTCCTCGGCTATTGATGTTTTCTCCGCCTTGGTAATAAACGATGACGGCATCGTTTATCTTGCCGGCCCGAGCCCGCCTTTGGAGATTGTTTCGAATAGCGCCTAAAACGGCAATCACCCTCTCAGTAGTCAATTCCGAGCGGACCAGGGGACCATAAAGCTGGCCTCCTTCGGAATAGCTCGCCATGCTGAATGTGTTTTTGTCGCCTAGTTTGGCGTTGAGGGCTTTCAATACGCGATCGCGCGCGGCTTCCTTGCTTTCCTCATCGCGGCTGAGGATCAAAAGATGAGCAAAGGCCTTGGCCGGTTCGGGATGAGCGCAGTTTACCGTCAATCTTTGGTGGCTGGTCGCATCTAGGACGACCTCCGCCGGGAGATGAACTTCAATGAGGTTGTTGTCCGCCTGGTCTAGCTCCAGCTCCGCTCGGAAAGTGCGCAAGCGCTCAGCGGGCTTAGCCGCTTGAAGCCTTATCGGCAAAAGCTGTTTGCCGTTGGCATAGACGCGGACATGGGCGAGCTTAGCCATCGCCTCATCGTTTTCTTTGTCCCAGACGACGTGGCCTTGAAGGGTTTGGCCAGCCGCCTGAACCGGCTGAAAGGCAACCGTCCTGTCCTGAGGCTCGCCGCGCAGAGTCGAAACGTCTTTGCCGTTTTCCAGTCGGTCAAAAATAATCCGAACGACCGGCGTGTACTGACAATTAATGACAACAGGGCGGCTGACCTGCTCGCCGCCGTCATTTTGCGCGACGACATAGAACGTATTCATGCCCCGGGCCAAAGCAACCGATTTGCTTTCCTCCATCTCCAGACGGCCGGCGACTTTGGCGTCGAAGAGCACTTCCTTGTCGCGGTTCAACGTGACTTTCCGCAGCGGACTCTTCGAACGCACGCTGAAGCGGATCGTGTATTCTCGATCCTTAACCGTCTTGTCATCAGTGGGGTCCAGCAGCTTGACAACGGCTTTAGGCTCAGGAGGCTTAACATAATTGACCGTGAGGGTCTTGGATTCCAGACAATCGCCATCGCCGTTCCTTACGACGAGCCGAACCTCATTCTTTCCTTCTTCGAGCGAAATGTCCGAGCCTTGAAGGGTCCAAAGGGTCGCTGCCGCTCCCTCCTTGCCGTTCTCTGGTTTGATGGCCAGGGGGTGAACTTTGATTTCGGTTTGGGTCGGAGGCAAGCCATCCGGGCGCACCTTCCAGCTACTGGCCTCAGCATGGGTAAGGGGCATGCCCTTGGCGCTCTCCACCGTAGCCTCGATCTGCACGCGGGGCGGTTTGTCGCTGACGGCAACCTGCTTGAGGGCAACGATGCGCGGCGGCCTGCGATAGATGATTAGGGCCTTGCGCGTCACAACCGGCTCCTTTTGCCATTGGTTGCTTAGGCGAACGGCGATTTCGTTGTTGCCGGGCGCCAGGTTCACATCCGCCGTGAACTTGGCATCCACCCCGCGAATTTCACGCGGATCTCCTTGAGCCTTGCCGTTGACAACGACCTGCGCTTGACAGGAATAAGCGGATTTTGGCCAAGCCAGACTGGCGACTGCCGAAATGGCGGGTTTATCTTTGCCTTCATAAAGCACGCGCTCGCCGAACGGGTAATCCAGCTTCACATCCGGCAATCGGGGATGATAAACCACCGTGAATTGCCGTTTCACCTCCTCGCTATTTGCAGCCTTGGCAGTGAAGGAAATCGTCTGCTTCTCGCCCGGTTTCTCCAGCGTCACTTTCTCCCGAATTGTGGCGGAGTTTTTTTGGCCGCCCTTAAATTGCTCAAGCGCCTTTGCTTTTTTGGCGTCGCCCATTGACCAGTTGGCCTCCGTGAGATTTTCCGTAGCCTCGATCTCGCCTTGGATTGTGAAGGACGGCGAATCAACTGCAAGAACAGAATCACGATCGATGGATCGTTTTGTTCCGTCGGGCAATTCAATTTCGCTGAGAGTGATTTGAGGTTGCTTGGTCTGGTAAGTAACTTCAAAGGTTTGCGAATTAGAATCCGTAGCGTCGTCCGCTGACGCCCCTTCGTTGCGGGCAACCACCTTGATGACGTTCACGCCCGGCTCAAGAGCAAGCGTGGTTTCTTTGGTGGTCTCCTCCTTTGAGGCTTTCCAGTTTAGTTTTTCATCGAGATCCTTGCCTTCCGATTTGTGAAGCACGCGCACCCCAACCTCTTGCCCTTTGCCCGGAGCAACCAGCACCAGCAAGGGGTATTTGGCATCCATGACCACGCGAGGCGTTGGACTGAGAATCTTGACGGTCGGCCGGGCCGGTTGATAGGCCAGTGTCAAGTCTCTCGTGAAGGGTCCGGCGACGGGCTCTTCCGTACGCAGTTCGACGTGGACTCGATATTCACCACGCTTCCAGGGAATGCCGGACAAGTCGGCGGACCAAGAATCTTCGTGGGCAGGACTGAATTTGCCATTCTTGCCATCCATCTCCCACGTAAGAGACTGGATTTTGCCGGCGGGCCGCTGCGTCAAGTTCATCGTCAAAACGACCTGGGACTGCTGCACTCGGAAGCGGCCCTGTTCATCAGGCGCCACCGTTTCATCGTCTTCTTGAATCCCGAGAGTCATGCGCGGCTCGCGCGGCGGCGGGGGAACTCGGCGTTTATAGGCGTCGATTGCCTGGCCTGCATTGCCATAATCCACGAGGTCTTTCAGAATGCCCGGCTTGAAGTTTTGCTTGCGATACTCGTCGGCCAACGAAAACCGTACGAGCCGTTTTTCCGTATCGACCAGGTTCTCATGCCAGCCCACGAATCGCTCCACCTTGCGATCGCTCGCGTCATACGGCCCCAAAGGATTCCAACTGAGCCAATCCCATTGTTTGGTTTTCCGATCGTAAGTAACGAAAAGTGAAAGAAGGGGCTTGCGTTCGTCAATGCCCTGGCTCACCTTGAGCTTGACGTCTCCACAGCCGGTAATCCGCACGGTAACTGTCTCGGAAGGAGCAACGGAAGCCAGTTGCAGGTAGAAATCGTGCGCGGAATTAACCTTTACTAATTTGCCTTTGATGATGATTCCTTCCACCGTGTCTTTTTTGCGCACTTGCTTGGCGTCTAGCTCCTGGCGGTTAACGGGGAGCAACGAATTTCGGTCCAGATCCGCGACCGCCAAGGCGCCGCCTCCTTTCGCTTCCACGGCAAAACCGCTCACCTGGCCCTGCCGCCCCACGACTTCGTCCAGATCGGTCAGGCTCCAGAGACAAATGGTCTGATCGTCGCCCGCGGAAGCCAACAGCTTGCCGTCTGAAGAAAAGGACAGCGACCGGACGGAGTTGACATGGCCGGTGAATCGGCGGAATTGCTCCAGCGTTGTGGCATTATAAAGGCGAAGTTGCGTCTCACCCAATTCATCGACGGCTACCGCCAAGATGGGCACGTTGAAGGGCGGCTGCGCGGCCAGCAATGCCTGAGCGGTCACAATTTGCTTGGCTTGCAAGTCGAGCCTCTTAACCTTCTCGCGAGCTTCTTCCTCTCCTCGTTGGCCCGCTCCGACGTCCCAACCCTTGGAGTCGGACGAAAGCTTGCGCTTGGTAATATCGAAGATTAAATCGTCTCGATTTGGCTGCCCCCGTTTCGGGATGCCGTGTGAACTAAGCAGTAGCCCCCTGTCTTTGCCGTTGTTAACCAAGGCGACCTGGCTGATGGCAACGCCAACGCTTTGCAGGATTTGAACCGGCTCCGCCTTGCCGTCGAGCACGTCTTTAATTGCGAATACATGAATCGTATGGTCGCGGTTGCCTGCCACCGCGAGATGACGCCCCCCCGGCGCGGCCGCAAGAACGGGCTGGTCGGTGATGCCTTTCCACAGAGGAATAGATCGGTTGGCGATTTTAGAAGCGAGCAGGTCGACAATTTGCAGCCGGAATTCTTCCCCGTTGCCCGGCACACGAACAATGACGGCGGCGCTATCCAACTTGCCGTTGTCCCCGGCGGAAAAGAGAGCCAGCTCGCGCGGATAATAGCCGGCAGCCAGCGGAATTCCCCTTGCGGGCGCCGGTCCGGCTCGACCGCCGGCATCCCAGGCTTGAACATGGCCGTTGGGATTGCGGAAGCTTCCCGTCAGGAGCCTTTCTTCGCTGGGCCAATAGGCAATGGCGTTGTTGTACGCGCCGTCTTCCTGGTTATCCCAAAGCTGGCCCCTGGCCACATCCCAGATGCGGAGGAGGCCGCGTTGGCGGTCGTCGGATGCAATGGCTACGCGTATCTCTTTGGCGCCTTTGCCGACGCGCCAGGCGGCAATACCGGGGCGGCTCACCCAGCCGGTCGCTTCATCGACCGGATCAGGCAGCTCCTCGCCCATGCGCAAGGGCGAGCCATTGACCGCTTCCACGTCCCAAACTCGAATTACCCCGACATGCTTTTTAGATCGATTTACGGACCTTTCGCGAGCCGCGGAAATGAGGGTCGGCCCACGGTCCGCAAAGGCCAGGGACATAACGACCCCTTCGTTGCCTTCCAACCGGCGCACTTCGCCCGTCTTGGTGTGAAAGACAAAAATTCGCCCTTGATCGAGGAGCATGTCTCGCGTCATGGCGCTGGTGCGGTCTGTTTCGATCCCGGCCTGGCCGAAGTCCGCGCGATTGCGAAAGAGCGCGCTGCCTCCGACCGCCAGCCAGGCGCCATCGGAGGAAAGGGCAATACTGTTGATTACACCTTCGAGACCGGGGCCAATCGGCACACGGTACGAAGTGCTGCTCAGTTCAAAGCGATGTGTCCGAGGATCCAGGGTCCAAACGCGGACAATCTTGTCGAACCCCGCGGCATAAAGCGTTTTACCGTCGGGGCTGAAAGCTAGGGAGGTAACGAAAGCCGTCGGCCCGCCCGCTTCCACGCGCAGGACCGGCTGCTTCGACGCGGCGGCCTCGGCCGGCGCCTCAGCTCGGGCCCCTGTGGCAAGGGCAAAGGCGGAAACCAAGGAAAGAATCAATGAATAACGATTCATAAAGACTTGCTCTCAAATCACTGAAGAATTACAGGGTTGACGGATTTCCCGAAGGCGCAGGTGGCTGCGCACCAACGCGGCATCCCATCTTTATATCCGGAAATGAACATTCATCCGGTCAGGCGGACCTGCAAATCGCGTTTCGGTTTAGAACTCGTGGGCTAATGCGCCAAAGGGGGTCCAAATCCTTCTTGCTCCGCCAGGCCGCGCACCCGCTCAATAATACGTCGAATTCGGCGGTCGATTATGCCCAGCTTAGCGGTTATCTCGTCATTGCTGTAACCCTGGAACCGCATTTCCAGTATGCGGCGCCCATCGGGGTCCAACTGGCTAAGAAAGTGTTCTAGTTGATCCAAGAAGGCAACTTCTGTATCCGGAGAAGGTTCGCGACAGAGAAATTGCTGCAGGTGTTGCGAAGCGTCATCGCCCTGGGAAGTCTCCATGCTGGGATCACGCTTGCCGGCCTTATGGAACTCAACTTGGCGAAGCGTCTTGTGAACCGTAATACGCACCAATAACTTGAAGAGATCGTCTTGCTCCTCGAATTGGAAGCGCCCGTCCTTGGCTCGTTGAAAAAACGTTCGAAATACCGACTGGACGACGTCTTCCGCGTCAACGCGGCTGGCCAGGCGCTGGCTAATGCGCTTGCGAGCTAAATAAAGCAGTCTTTCGGCGTAATGGTCGAAAACTTGTTGGGCCGCCCTTTGATCGCCGGCCCGCCATTTGGCGATAAGATCAAGATTGTCAAAGGAATCGGGCATAGTAACTACCGTTGGGAATAGCGCTTAAACAACTTCATCAATTACAGAGCTTCCTGCGCCTGCCTGGCATGAGGGCCCGCGCCCTAGGGTAGCCTGGAAAGGCCAGCCTACATCAAACGGATACACCACCGGTGCTCAGTCTTGTTTACGCGACTAGGAGATTCGGTTTATAATAGCCGATGTTATCCCAATCGAGCGCTAGAGTAAAATCTAATTCCGTGGCTCGCGCGAGCTAGCGTTGCGAATTCATTGCGCGGCTCATCTCTGGCGCTGGACCAGGAAGACTCCATGAATCGGCCTGACAATTTGGGCGACCTAGAGCCGGAACAGTGGGACAAACTGCAAGAGCTTGCCGTCCGCTTCGAGGAAGCGTGCAAGCGCGGGGCGGTGCAGGACCTAGCCGAGTTTCTGCCCGCCAAGGAAAATGCGCTGCGCGCGGTGGCGCTGCTGGAATTGCTGAAAGTCGACTTGGAGATTCGTTGGCGGCGCAAGGATGGCCAGCTGCTGGAGACGTACCTGCAACGGTTCCCCGAATTAGGGCCCTCCAGCGGCCTGTCTCCGCAATTGATATTTGAAGAATACCGGATTCGCCATCTCTATGGCGATAAGCCGGCCCTGGCTTCTTATCAAGTGCGCTTTGCCGAACAGTTTGGGCGCCTACAGCAACTGGTTCGAGAAAATCCCGCTCAGCCGTCCGCGCCGGGTTCCGCCGCATCAAGTTTTGCGATTACCTCCAAGACGAACACCACCCTCCATGTCGGTGAAGGGTACAAGCTGATTCAGCGCATCGGCCAAGGGAGTTTTGCCGAGGTCTGGCGCGGCGAAGCGCCCGGCGGCGTGCCGGTTGCCATCAAGGTCATATTGCGGCCTATTGATCACGATGAAGCCAAACGCGAATTGCACTCCCTCGATCTCATCAAGCGTCTCCGCCACCCTTTTTTGTTGCCGACCTACGCGTTTTGGCTGGACGAAGACCGCTTGTTTATCGTGATGGAGCTGGCCGATTGCAGTTTGCGCGAACGGCTCAAGCAATGCCGGCAAATCGGCCAAAACTGTTTAGACCCGGTGGAATTGTTCACTTACATTCTTGAAGCCGCTCAGGCCCTTGACTTCTTGCACCGCGAACACGTCTTGCATCGGGACATCAAGCCGGAAAACATCCTGCTCCTCGAACGGCACGCCAAGGTCGCGGACTTTGGCCTGGCACGCGTCCTACAGAGCCAGCAGATTATGACGGCGACGGGCTCCGGCACGCCGCGCTACATGGGTCCTGAGATTTGGAAAGGGCGCGTCAACCAGCAGAGCGACCAGTATGCCTTGGCCATGACCTATACCGAGTTGCGCCTGGGGCGTTCGCCTTTTCATAGCCGGGACATGACCGGCATCATGTACGACCATATCGAACGGATGCCCGACCTGGGTGATTTGCCGCAGCCCGAGCAACAGGTGCTGCTGCGCGCTTTAGCGAAAGAAACCGAAGCGCGCTATCCGAGTTGCTGGACTTTTGCCAAGGAATTGGAACAAGCTCTTTCCCCTATCCTGGCGCCTCCGCGCCCGGCCAGCGGGGATTCGGAGACCAAACGATCGTCAGGGACGCGTCTTAGCGAAGCGCCGCTGGCCGAGAGTGAAGGGCCCGCCGGTTCGCGCAAGGCCGGCGTCGCTGTGGAAAACGCCGACGTTTACCGAACCCTTGTGCCCGGAGCGGACCCCATTCCCGACGACTCGCAGCTTTCCGATCAAGAAACGCCGCGGCGCGGCGATCCGGGGTTTCCAACGGTTCAATTGCATCGGACCCTGCCTTCCCGGTCAAAGAGCGCGAGACGGCATTCTCTCAGCCTCCCGCTCGTCGCTTTCTTTTTGGTCGCCAGCGCACTGGCCGTTGCCTGGTACTTTTGGCCGAGTTTCGCTCTTGCCGAACCTGAGTCCCGAGACGTGAAGGCCGGTGAGGCGGTATCGTTTACCCTCCATGTCAAACGCGACCGAATGCATGATCCAATCAACATCGTTTTTCCCGACCTACCGGAAAACATCGTGATCGCAACCGACATCGCGCCGGACAAGGTAATATCCGAAGCGAGCTTTCCGGACGATGAAAAGGTGGATTTGAAATTATCTGCCATCGCATTGCCCGACGCGGCGCCCGGAAAATACCAGGTAACGGTCCGAGCCAAAGCAGGAATTTGGCAAAACGACGCAAAATTGAATTTGGAAGTGAAGGAGCGAAGCTACTTCTTGCCTCCTGGCTGGCGCAAAGCGAACGGTTCGCCGTGGCGAGACGTGGGCGGCAAGATTTACTACGACAAGATTGAAGTGGTCCGGGAGAAGATGGAGGACCAGCCTGTTCCGTTTGTGTTTATTCCAGGAGACAGCGAACGCAGCATTAACGCCTTTTACATTATGGAGACGAAGGTTTGGGCAGGCCTTTATCGAGCTTTCCAGGACCATTATGCCAAGGGTTTAGACGGATATTCTTGGAATTCGAAGTGGAACGAATTGAAATTCAACGCAATTGACAAGTTCCCTGTATTTGATGTGCCTCCCGAAGATGCCAACAAGTTTGCCCAGTGGTTGGTAGAAAACCAAATGACGATGGTAGGGACCAAGCAAAAGGGGCGGTTGCCCCGCGAAAATCAATGGGACAAGGCTGCGGGCCGTTTTGAAGACCATGCGGCGGAGTCGGGGCCGTTCATCGGATCACTGGCTTCGCAGCCTCATCCGGACGTTGCCGTCTTTTGGAAAATGCCCACTATCCAAGAGCTTAAGAATAAAGATCCAAACAGTTTCCCACGCCCTTCGCCGGTCGGGCAGTCTCGCGACGATGTTAGCGTCTTCGGCGTACGCGATATGGCCGGCAATGGTCTCGAGTTTACCTGCATTGTGCAAACGAATAATGATGGCGATCAGGAATTGCATAAAATGAAAGCTTTAGGATCTGGAGATGTTGTCCACTTGCGGAGTTGTAAGTTTTCCTCGGAAAAGCCCTTGTGCTTCAAGGATTTGGATGAAGTGCCTCCAGTGCCTGGCTCGTATGACCGATCGCAAGCGCTCCCGCCAATAAGTTTTCGCGTCGTTTTTGAACCATAACCATTTTAAGACTGTCTTCAACTGAGTACGTTCGGGACTCATTGCGCCGACCAGCGCGGGGAACCTAAATCCGCCGGATCAATCCTTCCCTACCGCCTCCTCGAATGGAAAAAAGGGTTCTTGAGAAGAGGCCGGCTCTCGACTTTGGTTCTCATTGACGTCCATAGACGCTCATTGAAACGGCTCCCCTAGCGTGGGGGTGAATGCAATGCAACGTAATTGGTAGGGCGGACATTTCTGTCTGCCCAGTTAGAACAGACAAAAATGTCTGTCCCACCTAGCTCGGTCCGCCCAGGAGTTGTCGTCATCGAGCCCTAAAGGCATATTCTCTCCGATAAACCGGCAAACCGCCCTAAAGTATTGAATTAACCGCTTAGGATAGCTCAATCTTAGTTGTCATTGACCAAATTCGCATGGCCAGTTAGTCACACTACGCTATGCTGGATAAGGGGTTGCGGATTCGATTGCATAGCCTGTCTCATTGAAACTGTGTCGCATTCGGGATCGCGACCTGCAAGCCTTAGCGCCTTTTGTCCGGAGAACCTGCGTCAATGACTGTTCGAGCCGTTCACTGGCATGAAGGAATGTTCCTCCGGCCGCACCAGCTCCAGGCTGCGCAGCGCTACTTCCTTCACGTCAATCAACTATCCGCTAAATGGGACCTTCACTACAACTGGGGGCTGCGCTCGATCGAGATCGACCGCGAAGCGCTGGGCAATCATCGGCTGGTCGTTCGTCGCCTCGAAGCCCGGCTGCGCGACGGTTCTTTGGTTGCGATTCCCGAAGACACCGTGCTGCCCGCTCTGGATTTGAAGCCGGCCCTTCAGGAAAGTCCCACAGTTATGGCTTATTTGGCTCTGCCAGTCCTGCGCATCGGCAGAGCCAATGTCGCTGCGGCGACTTCCGCCGACGGCGGGCGTTACCAGGTCGATAGCCAAGAGCTGGAGGACGAGAACACCGGCCAAAATCCGCAGCCGGTCCAGGTCCGGATTCCCAACGTTCGCTTGTTGCTCTCGTCGCAAGACGCGGCCGGTTACGAGACTCTGCCGATCGCCCGGATTGAAAAGTCCCTGGCTGCTGATACAGCCCCTCAGATCGATGGTTCGTACATTCCGCCGGTGCTGGCCTGCGATACTTGGCCTTCCCTTCTGGTGGACATCCTTCAAACCATTTACGATCGCATCGGCCGCAAGATCGAACTGCTGGCCGGGCAGGTGGTCTCACGAGGCATTGCCGTCGAGAGCCATGCGGCCGGCGACGCACTGATCATCACGCAACTACGTGCGCTTAACGAGTCCTATGCTCTGTTGGGAATTTTGGCGTTTGCTCAAGGCATTCATCCGCTCGACGCTTACGTGGAATTGTGCCGCCTGGTCGGTCAACTTTCCATTTTCGGCGACAGTCATCGTCCGCCCGAACTCCCTAAATACGATCACGACGATCTGGGCGGCTGCTTCTACCAGGTCAAGAAATACCTCGATGCTCTCCTGGACCGGATCATCGAGCCGGAATATAAACAAAGGCCGTTCGAAGGCGCCGGCCTGCGGATGCAGGTGCCGCTCGAACCAGCTTGGCTGGAGCCGGCCTGGCAAATGTATGTGGGCGTCAAGAGTCCGTTAAGCCCTGACGAATGCGTCAAGCTGTTGACGAAGTCCGGCCAACTGGACATGAAGATCGGCAGCTCCGACCGGGTGGATCGCATCTACCAGCTAGGTCAGGCGGGCCTCAAGTTCACGCACAGCCCGCAGCCGCCACGTGCCTTGCCTGTTATTAAGGATTTAATCTACTTCCAGGTCAGCCGAGAGTCGCAGCTTGAAGAATGGCAGAATGTACAGAAGTCGCTGACCCTCGCCATCCGCTTAAACGAAACCCGCATCGCGGGCAACATCCAAGGGGAACGCGTCTTGACCATTCGCACCGCGGGACAGACGACAACGTTGCAATTCACCTTGTTCGTCGTTCGATCCGGCGGATAGGAATTGGGATCCGCCTTTCGTGCTAACCGCTCGCTTTTTTGTCCGCAAACTATCCCGGTTCAGCATAGGTTGTTAGGATACTGTTTTTCCAATACGCGGAATCCGCGCCCGGCGATGTTCCCTTGGGTTGCCATCGGGTGATTATTCTCTATGCAAGACGAACCAGCAAATCTTGTCTTCCCCTGCCTGCGCCATGGTCTCCGGCTTAAGGAACGTCTTGAGCGGGGAGAAAAACCCGATTTGGCGGCCGAGCAGGCGGAACTCAAGGGGTTGCTCAAACCGGCGAACGAGGCGCGGCGCTGGCCGGCGTTTGGGGGGGATGGCGATCAGTTCCTCGGCATGCGTTATGCGCTGGTTTGCTGGCTTGACGAGATTTTTATCCTTGATTCGCCCTGGTCCGAGCGCTGGACGGAGCGAAAACTCGAAGAATCGCTCTATGGCAGCAACGATCGGGCTTGGAAATTCTGGGATCAAGCCCATCGAGCCGAGGCACGCTCCGAAGTTGACGCCCTCGAAGGTTTTTATCTCTGTGTAATGCTGGGCTTCCGCGGGGACCTGCGCGACGACCCCAAGCGGTTGCTCGACTGGCGCGACTTGGTGGAGACGCAGCTCAATCAAGGCAAGCAACAAACCTGGCCCGGGCCGCCCGAATTGAGGCCGCCAACGAATGTGCCGCCGCTGCGCGGCCGGGATCGCTTGCGGCGCGTCCTCATAGCGGCAGGCGCGGTGCTGGGTTTGTTAATTCCGGCGGCCACCTTTTCGGCAGTTTACCTTCTCCGAAAGTATTGAGGCGGGAGCGGCGATGGCTTTGCTGAACTGGTTGGGAATGCTCATCAAGAAGCTGGTCGGGATAATTTTCCCGATCTTTGCGCAGGCTCGGAAATCCAAAGGGCTCAGCGTGGGGCTGCGCTGGGTTCTTCACTTTATCTTGTTGGCCGCCGTCGTGGGCGGCTTGCTTTACGTCAATCAATCCCTCCACGTTCCGGGCTGGATTCCGGGCAGCTTTCGCTTCCTCGCCAAAGGCTGGTTGCCCATCCTTTTCTTGTTGGTCTACGTTTTGGCCTGGGTCGGCTGGTGGCTATGGAAGCTGCTGGCCGCCGAGGACGAAATGACCGATTTCCCCGATATCGATCAGGCGTGGGACGCCGCTGTCGGAGCGTTGGACCAGGCAGGGATTCGGCTCGCGGAGGCGCCCCTGTTTCTGATCCTAGGTCAGCCGGCCCAAGACGAAAAGGCGCTATTTCAAGCCTCCCTATTGCAGTTGCAGGTCAAGCACGCCCCTCCCTGGCCCAATGCTCCGCTGCACGTTTACGCCAATCGTGACGCCATTTTCGTGACTTGTGCCGGCGCTTCTCTTTTGGGCCGCCATGCCGCGATCTTGGCGGGCAAGGCGGCCACTGAGGAAGCTTTGGCTCCCTCGGGCGGAACGGGCGGGGGCGAGGAGGACGCGCTTATGGCGACGCTCCGGCCGGAAACGGCGCCGGCTGCCGTGCGCAATATCCGGGAAATTATGAAGATTGCCGAGCGCGAAGGAAGACCCCTGACCGAAGCGGAAAAACGCGAAATTCGGGCTATCGAACGACGCGATAGCGCTCGGCCGTCGCTTTTGAAAAACCTGGATGAAGTGGAACTCCAAACGGCCCGCCTCAAGCATCTGAGCCGGCTCATGCTGCGCGACCGCCACCCGTATTGCCCGGTCAACGGCATCCTCGTCTTGGTTCCCTTCGCGGGAACTGACGGCGAACAAGAAGCCGTGGATACCGGCGATATTGTGCGCCGTGACCTGGCCACAGCGCGACAAGCTTTGAAGGTCCACTGCCCCGTGTTCGGACTCGTTTCCGACCTCGAAGGGGCGCCCGGCTTCAGCGCCTTTGTCGAACGCTTCACGGCCAAAGAACGATTGCAACGCGTCGGGCAACGTTGCCCGCTTTTGCCGGACTTACGACAATTCGGAGATACTGGCGACGGAGACCCCAATCGAGCCCATGCCAGCATGCTCGACAGCCTGTCCTCATGGGTTTGCAATGCTGTGGTGGCGGGTTGGGTTTACAAAAAATTTCAGGTCGAAAAACAGCCTCAGGATAAGACACCAGTGATCGTCCGGGACAATGCTTGGTTGTTTCTCTTTCTGGATCAGTTGCGTGAAAGGCAAAAGCGCCTGGGGACGATTTTGACGCGCGGCATCGCCGCAGGGGCGGATGAACCGATTTTGTTTGGAGGTTGCTATCTGGCCGGCACGGGTGCTGATGTCGACAAAGAACAAGCGTTCGTTGCCGGCGTTTTTCGCCGCTTGATCGACGAACAGGACTATGTTTCTTGGACCGACGAAGCGCTCGCGGAGGAGGCAGCATGTTCGCGGTGGGTGGGCCTGGGTTATACGTTTATTCTGGTCCTCGTTGTCGGTAGTTTGGCCGCCTTGGGTTATGCGTTTTTTGGTTCGGGGTCAAAGATCGGGCCCAAAATCTGAAAGGCGTTAACTCGCCGCCCGCAAAAGCGAGGGATCCTAGAGATCCCTCTGACGGATCGGTATGATCAGGCGAACCGTCGCTTTTCATTAACCCAGCCGCTACCGAAATAGGCTTATACCCACCTTTTTGGCCTCCCCTTCCTTGAGCGAAACGGCCGTCTCGCCCTTGGTATTGGAAGCGGTCTTGAGCGAGGAAACTTTGTAGTCGCCTGGCGGAAGGTCTTTGAATGTCACCTTCCCTTTTTCCGTTTTCAATGTGCCCTTGACTGCATTGGCGCTATCACGCAACACCACAGGCAAATCGTTTTGAGGGCGGTCGCCTTCGACGACAGCGACTTCGATTGAGGCCTTGGCAGCCGCGACGGCCGCGGCTTCGACTAGCTCCACCGCAACTGTCGAAGAACTCGCCAACCCGGCGCCGTTGATGAAGATGACGCCCAGATCGATTAGGCCTTTGCCTTCAGCCGGCAAGGGTAGATTGGCAATCCATACGCCTTCTTTAAGGTTCTTTACGGCTTTCACCGGCGCCGCATTCGGAGGGGGCTTATGGTCGACGGTCGGCTTGCCCAAAAAGAATTGAACCTCTTGAATGCCGGACTCCGGATCGTCGCCGGCCGCCGCGACAGCGAGCAAAGTACCTCGCCGAACAGGGCGAGTTTTTTCGGGTACCGTGAAGTGCACATCCTCGGGAGGCGTCGCATCCAGAGTAACCGTCGTTTCCGCACTGATTAACGTCTTTGTCTCATCATCCTTGTCGGCCAACCAAGCTTGGACTTTATAGGTTCCAAGGACCTCGGCGATATCCAAATCAATGACCCAATCCTTTACGATCGTTTGTAACGTCAAAGAACCGTCCTTGGCGGGAGGCAGCAGCTTGACTTGTTGATCCCTAGCACCTCGAAATTCCTGGATTTCAGCGCCTTCTAGCTTACCACTGCCGTCGCGGTCGATACCGACGCGCAAAACAGTGGAATCCCACGGCACATTGTCTGCTTCCACACGGACGGGCAGCTTATCTCCCGCCTTCATGACTCGTCCTGCGACCAGGCGGAGATCACGATCTTCCAAAGACTTCGGCGTCGCCCCTTCTCCTAGGCTTGTGAAATTGCTTTCGAAGGTAAAGGCTCTTTCGCAACCGTCGACCGTGATATAAAAGCGGCCTACCGGACGAGTGCCGGCAAGGAATTTGAGTTTCTCGGCAAACAGCTTGGCTGATTGATTCGCATCCTTGAGGATCTGCCGATAAACCCCGGCGGCTTTGGCCGGTACAAGGCCCGGTATACGCTCAGGACGGACATCCAAATTAACAATGCAGGGCGGCCCTTTAAACGCTTCGTCCGTCTTCAAAGTGACCTCAAGGCGGTCTCCTTTGAAAGTGGCTTGCGGTTTTGTGATATACACGCTCGGCTGCAAGATGGTCACGGGCACCGCTAGCTTTTCCGGCTCGGTTGCCTTGTCAACCGTGAGCCAGAGTTGAAAGCGAAAGGGCAAACCCTCCAATTGAGGCGCCGGGGCGAAAGCTACGGCCGGAATCGGAGTCACAGGCGTGCCGGCGGGCGGAGGCGGAGGCGTAGGGGAAGCAGGCAGTTTCCATTGGGTGATGGCCACCGTTTTGCCGCCTTCGATTTCCAGGTCGGCGCTGGCAAACTCCACAGCAGGCTCTCCCGACTTCTGGGGAATCATCAGCTTGGCTTGAACCTTTTTCGCCAGATTGGCGGGGTTTTCCAGCAGAATAACGGCTGATTCAGTGGCATTGGGCCTTAAAGCGAGACCCTTCATCAGATCAGCCGAGCCTTTGCCATCCAAATTCACATAGGCCCTCAATTTATCATCCTGAGCTTTCGCCGCCGAACCGAGCAAGCTCAAAACGAGAGCGACGCCTAGCAAGCCCGTGATGAGAAATTGAGCTGATGCCCGATGTGGGGCTCCGGTTGCTGCTGCCATAGGTTGTCCTTTCCGACCTTGCTGGATTTGAAATCATCGCAGGCTCTTGCCTGCGGCTTGAGTTTTCTTGTCAATCAGGCGTAGGGCTTACCCTGCGCCGTGTCCTTTGCCGCCACAATGGGAAGTCTCCCTCTCGGCAGTCTTCGGATGAAGTCGACCTGTCACTTTAGCCTTAGCAAAATACCAGATAACTGCTAACCCACACCGGCTATCGGGATAGGCGTAAATAGTCCTGTGCAGCCTGGCGGTAAAATTCCTGATAAGCCTCTTGCCCGGTATTACCCTGACTTTCGGCATCATAACGCACGCTTAGCCAGCGCCAGATGGCGCGGTTTTCTTGACTCCGCAACTGTGCCGTGGGCTGAAGCTGAGTCGGCATTTCGCTGAATGGGGAAAGGGCCAGGGCCAGCCTTTCCTTCGCTTCCAATCGGCTTTCCATTTTATAATGCCGGGGAAGCCGGTCAAAAAGGATCTCTCGCAATTTCTCTCCTCCGGCAAGCCAACCGGCTTCAGACTGGTTCTGATTACTTTGCTCGATCTCCTTGTTAAGCGATTCGGAGGCGGATTCGCCGCTGAGGTTCAGGATGTCCAATGCTCGACGGGCTCGGCGCCCCGGGCTGACCATGTCTTGGTTCGGTTTGCTCTTAGGATCGCCATCTGGTACAGAGATTCGATTGATTTGATCGCGTTGCTCGGCTTGCTCTCGATCCAAGGTTTGCATTACTAGCCGGGCACCCAGCGAACGCTTTGCGTTGAACACTTTGATCCTGTCTGGCCCGGTGAGCCAAGCACTCTTCAACAGGGCATTCATCGCCCAGTATTCTTTAGGACCGCCTTCGTCAATGTGGTCAATCAGGGCTTGCCAGTTTTTATTGGCGAAAGGTCGCCGCAACTCGCTCAGATGGTCTTCTAACTCGCTACCCAGCCGACGCACCTCTTCCAACGGAGGCAGAAGGTCGCTGGAGGGCCGGCCAAGCATGTCGCTCAGAGACCGCATACTCCTAACCCCGCCTTGCCATGCCCGGTCTGTTTCAGGCGCTTCCTCTATCTGGTTGGCGAAATAAAACGCCAACCCCGGCAGGACTACTGCTGCCTCGTCATGAAGGCGTTGCGCTTGTTGAAGGACCTCGCAATGGCTAGTGAGTAGTTGGCAACGGCCTCTTAGATCGGAGAGCAATGGTACGGCTTTATCCCACTGACCTTTAAAAAAAAGACTCTCGGCATTGCGCCGAGCACTGGCTATCTCAGTTAACTGCCTAAGAAACCAATGCAGGGCGCGCGGATTGAGGGCGCCGGCCTTTTCTTCGTCGCGCACCGTTAGCAGAAGTTGCCTGACGGGCTCCGTAGGCCATTTCTCGGCGCTAACAGGGAAATCGGCCAAGCGCTCAAGGAGAATTGTTTCAACAAACCGCGGTTGCACTTGAAGCGGAAAGGCTTTCAGCAGCTTCACCTGATTGGCAATCCGGCCCTTGGTAGGGAGACTCCCTTCGTCACAGGCGGAATCAAAGATGAATCCGGCAAAGTCCAAATAGGAAACTTTGTCCTTAAACTTCTTAAAGAAATCTTTCTCGGCCGCCGCGCGCTCGGCGACCGGAGACTGGTCTAGTTGATCTAGCAGAGCCCGCAAGGCGGCCGCTACGTCGGCATCTGTTTTAGGATGGGCTTGAGCCAAGGACCGGGCTTGCGGAAGGGTAGTCGGCATGGCCTCGATGCGTGCGTTTTGAACTTCTTGACGCAACCGTTTCGTTTCAGCCGTTAAGGATTCTCTGACGGACGCGACATCTCGACCTCCGCGCCAACGTTCCTCCGACCATATCAGATTGGCCTCCAGGGCTCGGAAATTGAAAGGCGCTAGTCGAAAAGTTTCATCTTTCCGCCATTGGTCGCGCAGTTCCCAGCCTTCACTCAGCATTTGCGGGTAAAGTTCGAATTCTGGGGGATCGGCGTTTGGTATGTCCTCGCTTTCAACGACCGCCAGGGGAAAGTCTTCTCCTTTACCCAGGAGGCAGGGAGTTTGCCGAGTGCTCCGATTTTGGACGGCCCAACGATCGACATGATCGCGAACGAATTCAAAAAGTTCCTTTACCGTAATGCGGGCGTCGCGTTTGCCCTTGGATCCATAGCCGTCGGCTCGCCCGCCCAGGCCTTGATCCACGTAATAAGCCAATACCGATTGTTTAAGTTCCTCAGAAACCAAGGAGAATTGGCCTCGCTCGCAGGCGGTTAACACTTGGAGACCTGTACTGGGCCTAGCTTCCAGCAAATCTTGAACGCGCTCGGCCACGTTGTCGAGAAGCAGACCCAGCCGGGCATCGGCGATCGGTCCCATAACATCGAGAATCAACAATTTATGCGGCGCGGGACAGCGGTCCAGCGCGTCCAGCAACTCATCCAGCGGCAGCCAGGTTTCTGGCTGATCGGGCTGGGCGTCGCCTGGAATTAAGTAGACATCCTTGCCTCGCTCAAGCGCGTGCCCGCGAAAATGAACGATGACCGCCTCTTCCTTCCGTGCCTTTAGGGCGCTAAGTTCACGCACCAGCAGATCGCGTTGCTGGCTTTGAAAAGCCTGCTTGCGGTTCTCTTCGGGAAAATGACGAAGGAGGACATCGCTGTCCTGCTCAGTGAAAGCCAGGACGGGGAACTGCTTGGCCGTGTATTCGGTCATGGGAATCGATAGAAAATAGGGCGCTCGAAAGGGCGTAGGCCAAAGGATCCAGCCGGCAATCATGCCTATGAGGGCCAAGAGGACAACGGTCAGAAGTATGATTTGCGTTCGGCGTGACGTTCGCGGGCTCCCTTGGCGTAGCGCGGCATCGGGTCGCCAATTGCGCTTGCGACCATTGCCCAGCGTCGGCTTCCCAGGGACGGGCGCTTTTTCCTCCGGCATCAATGCGACCTCCGAACCATTGATCCCTCGCTGACCAGGAAACCGACGATTACGCCAGACGCCCCAGGCGTCTCCTTACGCTAACAGAAATGAGCTTGCAGTCGGTGGGAAGGCAACCAGCATTTAGCAATCCAGGGAAGAGATGCAGCCACACCGAGCGGTTCAATCACCAGACTTTTCAAGCACCACCCTGCCGGGTCCTTGGTCGCCGGGCGCAGGCGGCGGCAAATCATCGAACCTAACGTGGTTGCGCGCCCCTTGTTTGAATTTCTCCAACGACGTGAGGTCCACGGTGAATTTCTTGGCTTTGGCCTCACTGATTCCCCAGAAGACTGCGGTATACTGCCCCGGTTCCCGAAAGAAATCATGTTCTTCGCCGCCCGTGTGGCCAACCAATCGCGCCCAAATGGGTTTCTTGGAATCGTGAGTGATACGGAGAATCAGGCAAGGTTTCTTCACGCGCGAATTGGGGGCCTGCGTAATGATTCTCTCGGCCACGTAAGCGGATTCTACGGTAATGGTCTGATCATCCACGCGCACCTCTTCAACCTGCTTGCCCGGTGCGTGATCGAGGATGCCGTGGCTGGGCGGATAAGGATCGCGGGTCCACCAAACTTCCAAATCAGCCGCCGCAGGAGCATTGCCCTCTTGAAGAGGCCAATCCGTCATGTTTATCCTCCATGCCGGAGCAGGAAGATATTCATCGTTGGCCCAGCGCAGGCCTGTTCGGAACGAGCCGCCTCTGGCTCTCAATTCAATCCAACGGAAACCCGGTTTACTTTGCTTAAGCAAGTCGCCTTCCGGCGGTTGCCGGTTGGCCATGTCCTCGAGTGTAAGCAAAAGCCGAAGCGATCCGTCAGTTGGAAAGTAGCCGTTTTGCAGGACGCCGGCCAGCCAATCTCCGTCCTTTCGCTGTGGCTTGCGGCGATTGTTTGCCTCATTGGCAAATAGAGCGCGCTCGTAAGTAATTTGCGCTTGTTTACGGTGCAGAAGAATGAGCAAACGATCACCGGCGGTTAGGCCCACGTCCTGTCTGAAGCTGTTGTAAACAAGCGCTTCGTAAGTCGATGGCCTGAGTTCACCCGACCAGCGCAGATCTTTATCTTCATCAAAGCTAACGCGATAGCCTTGGCTCGGCACACCCGGCACCGACCTGCCGTTTTGCAAGAGACGCACTTTCGGTATGAGCGCTTCTTCTAGACGGCTGGGTAAATCCTTGGCTTTCTTTTCGAACCAGACGCGCCCGCGGCCGGGCAGAATCTCATCGAGTTTGCCGAATTGTCTGTCGGCAATGGCTTTTTCTTCGTCGCTGACCTGGAAAAAGACCATGTTGACAAAGACACTTTTGCCCCCGAATTCGCGTTGCAGAAAATCGGGTATGTTGTTTTTCTCTCGGGATTCGTTGTCGTCGCCATCGGTCAGTACCAAGAGGGTCTTTATGCCTACGCCAGGCAAAAGGTCCTTCTTCAATGCTCTTACCATGGCATCAGCGATGGGTGAGGCGCCCTCCGGTTTAACTTCTTCCACTTCGTCAATAAGGTTTTCCAATTGCCTTGGATTCTCTGGATTCCAGGCGATGAGTTCATCGCGTAGCGGGTGAATGGGCGTCTCGCGGCGTTCGCGATCATAACCGCCGCCCAAAACCCAGACGTTCACTTTCGTGCCGCGAGGCAGCTTCCGCAGCACGGCGCGTAAGGCCTGCGTGGCGTCATGGTATTTACATTTCTTGTCGCGCGACCAGGGCTTGCCGTCGTCGACCCCCATGCTCGCCGACGCGTCCATGACTACAGAGAGGACACCTTGTTGCACTTCCTCCGAAGCGCGTACGGCAATGCCGGCCGTATTGCTTTCCGGATAACGATGCACCACTGTGTCAGGCACCAACTGAATCCGAACGTTGGTGGCGTTGTCCAGAATCTGGCCGCGAAAGCGGCCTCGCAGGGCAGCAGTTCCCTCCAGAGGCCGCCGTGAAGCCGACATCTCTGCCTGGTCGGCACGTATGGGCGATTCCAGTAAATATGTTAGCAAGCCTTCGCGGCCGTTAGGTGGGGGTTTTCGCCCCGAAGCTACAGCATCGGCAGGAGGTTTGACTTGACCTTGCACATCCAGCCAAAAGACCGGGTCACCCGGAGGTAGACCGGGGTCCGCCTTGACATCCCAAGCAATGTTTTGGCGCTCGCTGGTCATGAACACGGGCGCCTTGCCGCGCAGTCGCACTGTCAGCGCCGTCCGCTTGCAGCGTTCCTCTTTGAGTTTGTCTAGAGCGGTCAAACGCTGCTTATTCAAGGGTTCATCGTGGACCTTGGCCAATTCGCGCGCATCTTGAAGGAACAATTCGGCGGCCGCTAAGTAATACGGTTGCGCTTCCGGCGCTATGGATTCGGCGAACCAATGGTCGTCTACCGTTCGGTTTATCTGCCAGTACACCCAAAGGTATAAATCCAGTCGATGATGCGCCTCGCCAGGACCAAAAGGGTCGTTTTTCATCAAAGAAGCCGCCGCTCCGTTGAGAGATCGAGCATAGCGGTCCGCCAGTGCCGCTTGCACGGCAGCTTCCTCGACATTGGGATTGCTATTGGCGGTGTTGATCGCCTTGGCGGTTTCCTCCCGCAGACGGTCATAGTGGCCTTCAAGGCGTTCCCCGGCCTCATTTAGGGGTGCAGCCGCCTGCCCAGCGCTTGGCCTGGTAATCAGATCGAGCAACTTTACGTATTCCGGTTCCGTGAGCCGCCGTTGGCCAAGCAAGGCTACGGCGACACGGCCCTCACGGCGTCCGGCTTCCAGCGACTCCGCGACGGGGTCGCCTGGCGGAGCCGTCCCCTCATTTTTGGACTGAGAAGCATTAAGCCGTGCTGAAATGGACCTGCTGTTCCGAAGGAGATGTAACCGCTGGTCAGCCGGTATAAAGGGAGCCAGCAAGGCATCCTCCGTCTTCTGCCAAACTCGCTGCAGCCGTGCATCTCGATCAAGCTCCCGACAGGTGCGCGAGAAACTTTCTTGGATTTCTTGAAATCTCTTAAGCAAGCCGCTGGTCCGCTCGGCAAGATCGCGTTTGCCCGGCGGAAAAGCAACGGCCAAACCCTCCGGTTTTGGCCGAGCCAAATCGGAAGTCAGATCGTGGATCTCATTCCAGAGCTGTTCAACAGAATTCACCAGTTGCTCTGTTCGCTGAATATCGCTCTCGCCCAAGACCCGTTGCCGAACCAGCCACTCGGAATAGTAAGGCAGCTCGGCCAGAATTGTGTCGCGCGTTTGATAAGCGGCTTGCAACACCGAAGCCTCGACAAGGGCTGCCTCATAGAGAGCCTTCGCGGCTGTAAAGTGTGTCTGCGCCTCGTTGCGGTAGTCCGTTCCAGAAGCGAAAAGCAAGTTTTCCCCGAGCCAGCGCTCTTTATCGGCGGCATCCACTTTATTCCGGATCCACGGGAAGACGGCATCACTGTAAGAGGATCGCCTAGCACCTCCCTCTCCGGATCCCTGCTTCCCTTCCAAAGGTTGATATCCCGGGTCGCCTAGAGCGGGGATGCCCAGAGCGGCTCTTTCAGCCAGCGCCCGGGTGCGGAGTGCCAATCGTAAAGTTTCCGGAGCAACGTCCGGCGAAGACAAATCCCGCCACAGCATGGCCAAATAATGGGTCTCGATGGGGCGCAGACGTCCGTCGTCGCCCAGCAAGTTTAGGGCATCATGCGCTCTCTTCAGATCTCCCTTGGCGACAGGCCGGTCCAACAGATCGGTAAGCATTTGGCTAATTAGATGAACACGAAACAGGCGCTTTTCCGGTTCCGAACGGCTGTCTGCCCAGGCCTTGATTTTCTTCCAGGTTTCGGCGCTTTGCTCTTTTGCAATCAGGTTTTTCCACAGGTCGTCAACGTGCAACTCGCGGAGTTCGGCTTCGGGCCACGATGGCTCTTGTCCAAAGCCGGCGGCCAAAGGAATGGCATTTCCGGCGGAAACCAGAGGCAGCCGTCCGGCTTTGGCAATCTCTCCTTCAAGGCCGCTTAGCGATTCTTTGAGGCTGGCAGCTTTCTTGGTGGGATCGCCGGCTCGAACGACTTGCTCATAGCGCAAGAGCGTATCCTGGTATTGCCGCCAAATATGCGGGGCGTAAAGGATAGGCGAAGGCGTTCGGCCGCGCAACTCTTCGTAATGTTTCCAAACGGCATCGAGGCCGCCCAAGTTCACGGATGCTCCGCGCGTGTCCTCGCGCGAAGGTTCGTCATAGGAGGTTTCGATCTTGACCAGTTCCACGGCCTCGGCCGATTTCTCATCACCCAGTAGGACGGGTTCTTGAAGAGCATCGCGATTGTCGCGGGCCCATTGCTTCACTTGGTCGTGGACATAGTGGTACAGTTCGCCGGCCGAAACTCGGGAGTCGCCATTCTTGTCCGCTCCGCCCTTTAGGCCTTCCGTTACGAAATGGCCAAAAATGGTTTGCTGCCAATCTTCGGAAGCCCAAGAGCGTTGACCCGTGTCGCTGGCGCAAAGAATGTAGAGATTCGCGTCTGAACCATCGGCTGTTCGCCGCTTGTGGAGGTCTTTTAGTAGGCGGACAAAGTCGTTGTGCAATTGACCGGCTGGCCAGTTGGACTGAGCCTGGGTTGCGTCAAGGATTAACAGTTTGTTCTTGTCGTGCAGTTTGCCCGCATCAAGGTGGTCCAGGAGCTGTTCCAACCGCAGGCGTTTGCGGCCGGTTCGATCGTCGAGAAAGAGGAAGGGGCCCTTGCCGTCCACGCCGCCATGGAGCGAAACGAAAACGATGATGGTCTGTTCTTTGAAATCATCCCAACCCTTGGTCCAATCGGTTGTCGAAGTGAGCCTGTCATCCCGGTGCAATAAATTAATGGCGCCCGAACCTAACCATGCAAGCCAGGAGTTGGATTCCGGGCGGTTGGTTAATTGAGCAAGGTCTTCAAGTCCTTGCCAGCCCTGGAGATTGTGGGGCAAGGCCAAGTTATCGTCGTAAGACGCGCCCAGCAGAACCAGGCTGGCGGGACGCGGAGGCCTCAACAGCGTAGCCACCCAAATCAACGCCCCGGTCAGGGCGAGAAAGAAGACGGAGGCCATGACCAAACGTGTTCGGCGTGACCAGCGCGTTTTTCCTAACGAAGCGACCGGCTTCTGGGTTTGCCAAGCGCGGCCCCCCTTGGATAAAGGAGCGGCGGCGGTAGATTCAACTTTGTCGCGCCAGGAAGGCCGGCGGGGCGGTTGATTGGCGGCCATGATTGTTCTCATTCGTGGAAGGCTCAGAGGCTCTCTACGCTTATATCGGCACAGCAGAAGGGACGCAAGGGAGCGTACTTGGTCGATGGGGCCGATTCCTTCGAGTCATTAGAAAACTGAGAGGGCCGGGAGGTCTTTGCGCCAAAAATACGTTGCATTGCATTCACCCCCACGCTAGGGCAGCGGTTGCAATGAGCGTCTATGGACATCAATGAGCAGCAAAGGCGAAGACCGGCCTGAATGGAATCTAAAGTAGCCCGCGACTCCGTCGCGGAGCGGCGGGCTACTTTCTTCTGTCCGGGTTTCGTCGGCTAACCGCATAAGTTAACGGACGGCTTGCGTGGGGCAACTGCCTAAGGCAGAATAGCCCGCGCTGAGAGTCTGAGCCTTTTTCCTTTAGGGAGACAATAATGGCGACTGGACCTGGCCCTATGGTGGTTACCACCCCGCTCGGGAAGGACGTATTCTCCTTGGTAGGGTTCATGGGCCAAGAAGCCATTTCCCAGCCTTTCCACTACCAACTGGATGTGACCGCCGACAACAGCAAGGAAGTGGCTTTCGATAAACTGCTTGGCCAAAAGGTCGCGGTGCAAATCGACTGGGCCGGCGGCAAGAAACGTTTTTTTGGAGGGATATGCAGCCGCATCACCCAGGGCGCGAGCGACAATCTATCGACCAGCTACCGAATGGAGCTTGTTCCCCAAATTGGGTTGCTAAGCCGCAGGGCGCAAAGTCGGGTCTTCCAGCACATCTCCGTCCCCGACATCTTAAAAAAAGTTCTAAAGGGTTTGGATGTGTCCTTCGAGTTGCAAGGCACGTTCGAACCGCGCGATTATTGTGTCCAATATCGGGAGACGGACCTTAACTTCGCTTGCCGAATCATGGAAGAAGAAGGCATTTTTTACTTCTTCAAGCATGGCGCCGATGGCCCCAAGATGGTCGTCGCCAATACGGGGGGCAGCCATGGCGATTTGCCGGATATGAGCAAGGTTACTTATGACTCCATGGTTGGCGGATTCCGGGAACAGGGAGGCGTCACCAACTGGGAAAAGATGCAGGAGCTCCGTGCGGGGAAATGGACGCTCCGGGATTATAACTTCGAGCTTCCCAAGCAAAACCTCGAAGCGCAAAAGACCATTATCGAAAGCCTGGCTGTCGGGCAAGTTACTCACAAATTGAAGGTCGGCGGCAACGACCAATTGGAGATTTACGATTGGCCGGGAGAATATTCGCAGCGATTTGACGGCATCGACAAGGGCGGCGGAGAGCAACCGGCCGAGTTACAAAAAGTCTTTGCCGACAGCAAACGGACCGTCGAGATCCGCATGCAACAGGATGCTCTTTCGAGCCTCACGATTCAAGGCGCCGGCAACTGCGCCAACTTTACTCCCGGCTTTAAATTCACGCTCACCGTCCTGCCCGATGACAAGCGCGGAAAATTGCTCAAGGCGGAAGGCAGCTACGTGCTGACCAGCGTCACCCACGTTGGCCAAGTTTCTGAAAGCGGCGAAGGTTACTACCACAACAGTTTTACGTGCATCCCGGTAGCCCTGCCCTATCGGCCCGCGCGCTCGACCGCCAAACCTGTCATTCAGGGCACCCAAACCGCCGTTGTCGTCGGCCCGGCAGGCGAGGAGATCTTCACGGACAAATATGGCCGCGTGAAAGTGCAGTTTCCGTGGGACCGCGAGGGAAAAAACGATGCTGATAGCTCTTGCTGGATACGCGTGGGCACGCCGTGGGCCGGCAAGCAATGGGGCATGATCCACATTCCCCGCATAGGCCAGGAAGTGATTGTTGATTTTTTGGAAGGCGATCCCGATCAGCCAATCATTGTCGGCAGCGTTTACAATGCCGAACAAATGCCTCCCTACGCGCTGCCGACCAACAAAACGCAAAGCGGGCTCAAAACGCGCAGCACTCTCAAGGGAGACCCTTCCAATTTCAATGAGCTGCGCTTCGAAGATAAGAAGGGCTCCGAGGATATTTTCTTCCATGCCGAAAAAGACTTTCATCGGGAAGTCGAAAACGATGACAGCCTGAAGGTGGACCACGACCAAACAATTGAAATCAAGAACAATCGCACCGCCACGGTCAAAGAAGGCGACGAACAATTAACCGTCCAAAAAGGAAACCGTTCGATCGAGGTGACCCAAGGGAACGATTCCCATACGATCAAGCAGGGCAATCGAGCCGTTGAAATCTCCATGGGCAACGATAGCCTTATGATAAAAATGGGCAACCAAACAACCAAGCTTGATTTGGGAAAATCGGAAACTGAAGCGATGCAATCGATCGAGTTAAAGGTTGGCCAAAGCAGCATCAAATTGGACCAGACCGGCGTTTCGATTTCCGGGTTGATGATCAAGATCGAGGGGCAGGTGCAGACGCAACTCAAGGGCCTCATGACGCAGGTTAACGCCGATGCCATGCTAAAGATGGGAGGCGCTATTACGATGATCGGCTGATTGGAAGGTTATGGCCCGACTTTCAGCTAATCTTCCGGTGGATCCAACGGAGAGGAAAGGTTCTCGATGGGCAAGGCAGGGTCGATAAAGTTGTTGTCCAACAAGGCCGCTGAAGTCTGCGGCCAGATCGCCCTGAGCGACGACGCCCTTAAGCTCCTAAAGGCAGATCAGGGAACTCTGGAGTTTCTAGACTCCCTGATCGGCAAAGAACGGTTTCCCGATGCGGCCCGATTCTTGGCCCGCGCTCTGCCCAAGCGCGAAGCCGTTTGGTGGGCGTGTAAATGCATTGGGTTGACGGCCGGTGATAAGGCGCCCGCAAAGAGGGCGGCAGCCCTGAAGGCCGCGGAGAAATGGGTCGCGGATCCCACCGACGAAAACCGCCAGGCCGCTTTCCCGGCCGCCGAGGCCGCGGATTTCGGCACGCCGGAAGGTTGCGCGGCTATGGCGGCTTTTTGGAGCGGTGGCAGTTTGGCTCCGCCTAACGTTCCTGCTGTCCCGCCTGCGGAACACTTGACGGCTCAAGGCGTCGCGGGGGCGATTATGTTAACTGCGGTCCAGAGCGAACCCGAAAAAGCCGCCGAGAAGTTTCGGCGGTATTTTTCGGTGGGAATCGAAATTGCACGGGGCGAAGGCGTTTCTTCTTAGGATTTGATGTCCTTCGTCCTGCATCTAGCGGAATTTGCGACCTAAAGCGTCCTGGGCCCGGTCTTGGGCCCTCATCCGCCCGGTTCTAATTTAGGAAGTTCTTATCAACGCCTTGAATAAGGAAATGTCATGGGAATGCCGGCAGCAAGGGTGGGTGACATGCACGTATGCCCCATGGTCACGGTTTTGGTCCCGCATGTTGGCGGCCCCGTGCTGCCCCCGGGGGGGCTTCCGGTTCTAATCGGGGGGATGCCCGCTGCGCGCGTTGCCGACATGTGCGTTTGCGTAGGACCACCTGATGTAATCGCTTTGGGCTGCTTCACGGTCCTTATCGGCGGCATGCCGGCGGCCCGCATGGGCGATATGACGGCCCACGGCGGTGTTATCGCCATAGGGTGTCCCACCGTGTTGATCGGTTGATTCTTAATAGCAGAATTTAGGAAAAAGGAGAAGCTTCCTATGGCGCCCCCCGCCTCCTATCGACCGCCGGCTTGTAAACCGGTGCAGCCTCGTCCGAGGGAGCCGGCCGGATATCGGCAGATGAACTTCTGCGAAGTGGCAACCCGGTATATCGTCAAAGTAACCATGTTCTGGACCGAGGATGCCGTTTCAGCCGCTCATATTCCGGGTCTGGTGTCAAAAGCCACGGAACTGCTGGGCAAGCATAATATCGGCTTAGACGTATATTCCGGAACCGACGACCAAAAATTAGTAATAAAGTACAAGGGCGCCGTTCAGATTGATTCCGATGACCTTGCTGATATCGGCAAGGTTCGAGCCTTGGCCAACGATCTCTTTCATCCCGATTCGCATAGAGACCGCCTGGTTGTAATCGTCTGCCCTTTCAGGCTGGCCACGCCTAAGCAAATCTGCAATACCACCGGAATTACGTTGGGCGGCGGACGGTTCAAGAACGCCGCCGGAACCGTTCATATCGGCGACTCGGACTGGCTGCGGTTTGTTCTTATCAATTCGGAAGTGTCCGCGCCCGATGCAGCGACATTAGCGCACGAGATTGGGCATGCCTGCGGATTCAGCGACGATCAGTCCACACTCCCTGCGGATGTTGAAAAAGATGTGGTCAACATTATGCGCTGGCAAGGAACCATGGAACGCCGAGGCCTAACGCAAATGCAAGTAATGGAAATGACGACGCCGTGGAATTACTTTGTTAGGCAGCCCTGATTAAGACATAAGCCGCAAGCTTGAAGACGTAAGCCCCCGGAGCATCAGAAATACTCCGGGGGCTCACGCCTTCGGGCTCGCCTAGAAATCGTTTCTTAAAACCGCCATCGGAATTCAGCGCGGATCAAGTCTTGAGCCATTCGGTCTTTGGTGATCGAAAACAGAGATCCGACGCCGAAGTCAATTTTATCGCAGATTTCCAGGCGAATTCCCGGGCCAACGCTGAAGATGTCGCCGACGTCTTTAGCGCTGAGAGCAATGCCGGTGAAGGGGTCGGTATAGGCGCCGCCTTCAATTTCATAGCCGACCATTTCCGCTGTTGCAATCAGCTGAACGTCATGGCCGCAATGGCATAGTAGGTAGTTTAGACTCGAATGATAATGAAGGATCGGTCCCTGGTACTGTTGATCGCCCCCAATGGGAAAGAGATAAGCCAGTTCGCTCTGCATATAGAGGCGGTCCGTCAATTTGAGCGCCATAAGAAGCGACGGCTCCAAGGAAACATGCCCGGTGCCCAGTCCCTTGGTGAAGTTCCCGGTCGGCGTTACCGTGCGGAACTGGAAGCTAACCAGCATGAGCTCGCAATCGAGCAGAAGGGTCTTGGTGCCGATGTTCATGTCGGCCATGCCGGAAGCCCCGGGATAGGTGTTAGGCGAAATGTGGCGATAGGGCAGTTCCACGAACACGCCAATGCGGTCAATGGCGCCTTCCGTGTACAAGCTAAAATCTTGATAATTCAGGCGGCGTTCCCCTTTGACGCCTGGAGGCGGCTTGGGTCCTTTGCCTTTGCCGTCCGCGCGTGCCCAGAAATATTCCGCCTTGTCAGGGAAGGGCATATTCCAAGCGCCATCGAAGCGCAGCCGCATTTGCGTTACCGGCCGAGGCGCGTCAACGAAGAAGGCAGCATCCGCCAAGGCGAGCCAATGCGGTTCATAGCAGGGATCGGGACAGCAAATGCAATTGTAAACCCCGCCAAATAAGCGACCGACATAAGTGTCGGAATCACAAGCGCAATCGCAGAGTCTTTTGCCGGGGTAGCAGCCAACGGCACAGGAGCCAGTGGCGCAGCCGGCCAGTTCCGGCGCCAGCAGACCGTTTGAACAGCTCGAACACCCCGCTTGCTGGACCTCCCCGTCAACCATAGGCGAGCTTCCGCCTCCAACCATGGCAATCGGGTTGGGCGGCGTCCACCCATTTGGCGCATTCTGAGCGGCAAGGGGGTTGGACAAAGCGGTGGTGAGCCAAAGAACCGGAATGGCCTTCCACCATCCGCTGTGCTGGCCATGCCTATGAGTTTTCGCGCCGCTCATGCTCATGCTCCTTGACGAAGAGGACGGTCAAGCCGGTCTCCACCAGCGTGAAGCCTTAGCCGATTTCGCATCGGCGATAACCAGCGGATTTCAGGGTCTATTCGCCTATCGGATCAAATCCGCCATAAGCTTTGATGATTCTGCTGTTCGTGCACGGGAAATCCATTGTAAGGGTCGTGCGGGAGCTACGGTTTCCAGAAATTAATCAGCTCCGAACCTTGGGGCTGCGGTCAGCGTTTGTCCCGGCAAAGCCGGCGTGGATGCTTTTTTGCCCGAATCCGTTGCCAGTTCTCCTCAACTATTTTGCCCTTCTTAACTAACCGGAAAGATCGCTATATCAGCGATCCTGAGACCTATCATTAAGTCAATTACATTCCTCAAGATCGAGAGCGAAGGCAGTCGAAGTAATTTGCCAGACCGCAATAGGCTCCTGGAGCGTCGAGATTGCCAAAAAAGGGCTCTTGCAGTGCTGCTTCCCCGACGGCCCCCGCACATTTACCCGGTGCTCGGCTCTTGAAAAGAGGAAATGGAACCATGAAGACATGGAGAGTATGTGGCATCGGTTTGGCCCTATTGGCCGGCTCAGCTTCTTTAGCGCGGTCTCAAGCTATACCGGCTCCGCCGCCCGGCGCAGCCGTTGTGCCGGCAGTGCCCGTGACCCCCGTGCCAGCCGCCACACCAACGCGTAACCTTTGGACCTTTTTGTGTCTTTCCCCGGAGCAAAAGGCCGCTTGTAAAATCAAGTTCTGCAACTGCGCCCTGGGACAACTCATCAACAACAGCCTCAAGCCGGCGAGCGCCATGACCGGGGGCATTGTCCCAAGCCTTTGCCCGGAAGTTAGCCCGGTCGATTTGGCGAAGCCGCCGGATAGCTCCGAAGGAGCGGCCGCCCGTATCAAGCAAGACGAGGCGGGCGCCAAAGCGCGCCGTGCGGCCGTCCGCTACCTGGGCACTGTAGACTGCAACTACTGGCCCGAAGCGGTAGCCTCCCTTTACAATGCTCTGCGCGCGGATCGTAACGAATGTGTCCGCTTCGAAGCGGCCCTGGCACTCTCGCGTGGCTGCTGCTGCAACAAGAGGATCGTCGTAGCGTTGACGCTGACAGTATCCGGCAGCAAAGCGGATGGCAACCCGGCCGAAAACTCCGAACGGGTTAAGATCGCCGCGGCTGCCGCTCTCGAACATTGCCTGAGTTGCTTTGTGGAAGTAGAGGAGAAACCGGTGGCGGTGGAAGTGCCGGAAGTCAGCCCGAAGCCGGAACCCAGCCCCAGACCCGAGTTGCCGCCTCCTGGCCGGTCCCAGGCAGCGCCTGATGATCTCAAGAAAGCCGCCGCTACTCCCGCGGAGTACTATCAACGCGTCGAAAAGATGACCCGGAAGCAAATCATCGAGGAAGCTCGCCGCGCCTTGGACCGGACCTATAATGGCGCGCCGAAAATGGTTCAAGGAGCACCGATGGCTCACAGCTTCTTGGAACTTGTCGAAAAGGCGTCCCCCAATGTCGAGGCTGTTGCCACAACGGCGCCTCAAATGGGCACGATTTCCGCCCCTGTAGAAAAACCGGTGGCGATGGTCCCGTCCAAACCGCGCGGTCTCTTGGTGAGCTCGCCGCGGGTAAACATCCAAACTAGCACGATTAACTCCGCTCCGGTCAGCCAGTTCGTAACGGTAGCGCCGGCGCCCGCCAGCACCGTTAAGGCGATTGCCCCGGCGACCTTTCCTGCTCGAGTGCCGTCTGAAGACATTTCCAAAGCTGTTAACAAAGATGCGGATGAAAAAGGCCGGATGCTCGCGCGGCTCCATCAGGGGGTCCACGCGGATGAGCGCGAAATCGCGGTTAACCGCCTAGCCAATTTGCCAGGGGCAGGAAGTTCCGAGGTGCTTCAGGAAATCCAGGCAGCGGCGACAAACGACAGTTCCCCCGCTGTACGGGCGGCATGCTTACGAGCCATGTGCAAGTTCAACGTGAAAACCGGCTCGGTTATCAATACGGTGAAACGGCTCCAGGCTGATCCGAGCGCGCTGGTTCGTCATGAAGCCGATAAGGCGATGACGGTGCTATCGGTCGGGCAGTCCGGATATGCTCCCACCGGCATCCAGACCATATCGGCGGAAAGCCCCATGCAGATTCCTTAGGGGCCAATTGCTGGACCTACCAGCCCGCAGTGCTTGCAAAGCTTTCGCCTTGCGAGTTCTGCGGGTTGGTTCATTGGACACGGCTAATCGGTTTTCCTCAAATCCTCGAATATTTTCACGGCATATTCCCACTTTCCCATATTGGTGGCCCAATTTCGTAAGATTTTGGTTGCTAGCTTCCGCCAGAAGCCGTTAAATAGGGACCATCAACTGATAATAAATGGCAACGGCCGAATTGCTGCCTGCAGGTCCGAATCCGCGCACGCCCTCTCACGCTCGACCAGGCAAGGCTCAATTCTCCGAACAAGGCTGAGTCAAATCAACTCAATGCCATAGGTTTGGAGTAACGTTCCTTCAACGAACATTTAATTTGCGAACGCCTTAAGAGGCGAATCTGGTGATATCTTCATGGCGGCTGCTTTACTCGATTTCGAAACACTCCTAAAACCCCTTCCCGGCGATAATCCGGCGGGAAGTGCGGTCCCTTTTGACGTTAAGCATAAGCTTGAGGAGTTTCGTAAAGAGGAGAATCCCAGCGACTATCGGGCGGATGATCCAACGCGGCCCCAGGTATGGAAAAAAGCGGATTGGGCGGGCATAGTCAAACTGTCGTTGGAGACGTTAACCAATTCGTCCAAAGACTTGCTGATCGCGGCTCGGCTAACCGAAGGCCTGACCCGGGAAGCAGGTTATCCCGGGTTTAGAGACGGGCTAACACTTCTCAGACGCCTTATCGAACAATGCTGGGATCGCATCTATCCCACGATCGAGGACGGGGACTTAGAGGTGCGTGGAGGCCCGTTCAATTGGCTCGACGATGCCGAGTTGGGCGCCCGTTTTCCCAGCACCTTGCGCACGGTTCCACTCCTTGCCGTCGACGGCAAGACCTTTTCGTTTCTGGATTGGCGGCAATCGCAAGATGGCAAAGGCAGTGTGACCCGCGAGGAGTTTGAAAAGGCCATTGAGGCAATTTCGTTAGAGCAGTGTGAGACCATCGGCGAGGCCATCTCCCAGTGTCGCCAAGAATTGACAAAGCTAAGGCAGCTTCTTGCTGCGAAAATGGGACCGGTAGCCCCGGGCTTGACAAGCTTGGGCCAGGTGGTGGACGAAACACACACTCTCATGCAGCAAATTCTGCTGCGGAAGCGTCCGGTTGCCGAGACACAATCGAATAATACTGCGGGAAAGGCTGCGCCCGGCAGCGCGCCTAAGCCGGCCGCCACGCGGACGGAAGCGTATCGGCTGTTGGGTCAAGCGGCAAGTTTACTCCGGGAATTGGAGCCGCACAGTCCCATTCCCTATTTGATTCAAAGGGCGGTGGAACTTGGCTCCTTGCCGTTTCCCGAGCTCATTAAAGAACTGGTGCGCGATCAGAAGATTTTGTCCGAACTCAACCGTGAACTTGGCATAAAGGAAGCACCGGCGCCGGCGCAGAAAAAATAACCGGTCGCGGATCTTCCTTCCCCTCAGGTCCTGATTTTGACGGGAGAACAAAAATGGCAGGTGAAAGTCTACAACACAAACTCGACCGGGTGCGCCGGCCCCGAGTACAGATCACTTATGACGTTGAAGTCGGGGGGGCTATGCAGAAAGTGGAATTGCCCTTCGTCGTCGGCGTCATGGCGGATCTTTCCGGACAACCGAAGGAGGCGCTCCGACCTCTCAAGGAGCGCAAATTTGTCCCCGTCGACCGCGATAACTTTAACGAGGTCTTGGAAAAGGCCACGCCGCGGTTGGCCCTCAAGGTTCAAAACCGGTTAACGGATGAGAACACCCGGCTTGGGGTGGAATTGAATTTCAAGAATATAGAGGATTTCGAACCGGCCCGAGTCGCCCAACAAGTGGCGCCGCTCAAAGAACTGCTGGAAATGCGGCTGCGCTTGACGCAATTGCTTTCCAAAATGGAGGGCAACGATAAGCTGGAGCAGCTTCTGGGCGACGTGTTAAGTAATACGGAAAAAGCCATGGATTTGGCAAAACAAATGGGCATTGACGCTGCGGCCCCGACCCAAGAAACCAAGCCGGAGGAACCGAAATGAGTGCCGCCGAACAAGCCGCCCCCGCCGCCGGGACGACGACTACGAGCAAGGAAACAGGTCTCCTTGACCAGATCTTGGACCGCACTAAGCCGATGGACGCGCGGGAGCGGGAAAAGAACAAGGATTACATCGGCCAGTTCCTGCGTCAGATCGTCCAGCCGGGCCAAGTCGTCTCCAAGGATGTGGAGACGAATATCAAATATTGGATCGCCGAAGTAGATAAGAAGCTTTCCAGCCAGCTCAATGAAATCATGCACCATGAGGATTTTCAGCGCCTGGAATCAAGCTGGCGCGGCCTCCATTACTTGGTGCACCAGTCCGAAACGGGCGAAAACCTCAAGATTCGCGTTTTGAACGTGAACAAGCGCGAGTTGTTCAGGGATCTGGAGAAAGCGGTCGAGTTCGATCAAAGCGCCCTGTACAAAAAGGTCTACGAGGAAGAGTACGGTCAACTGGGCGGCCAGCCCTACGGCATGGTGGTGGGAGATTACGAGTTCAGCCGTTCTTCCGAAGACATCAGCCTGCTGAAGATGATTTCCGGCGTGGCCGCGGCTGCGCATGCGCCCTTTGTATCGGCCGCTCATCCGAAGCTATTCAATATGGAGCGCTTCACGGAACTCTCCGCGCCACGCGACTTGGCTAAGATCTTTGAGAGCGTCGAGCATACGGCCTGGAAGTCGTTCCGGGAATCCGAAGACTCCCGGTATGTCGCCCTTACATTGCCCCACGTTTTGGGCCGGCTGCCCTATGGCCAAGATTTCAAACGCGTTGATGCTTTCAATTTCGAAGAATTCGTCGACGGCAAAGACCATGACAAATACTTGTGGATGAATGCGGCCTGGGCCTATGCCGCGAATATCACCGACGCCTATTCGAAGTTCGGTTGGATGGCGCGAACGCGAGGCGTCGAAGGCGGCGGCCGGGTCGACGGGCTGCCGGTGCACACGTTCCCGACCGATGATGGGGATGTAGCGATGAAATGCCCGACTGAAATCGCGATTTCCGACCGGCGCGAATTCGAGTTGTCCAATCTCGGTTTTCTGCCTCTCTTACACAGCAAGAACCGCGATTTTGCCGTCTTCATGGGCGCCCAGTCGGCGCAAAAGCCTAAGCAATACTTTGAGCCGGACGCCAATGCGAATTCGGAGCTGTCCGCTAAGTTCAATTACATCCTGTGCGTATCGCGATTCGCGCATTACCTCAAGGTAATGGCTCGGGATAAAATCGGCTCCTTCATGGAAGTCAAGGATTGCGAGACATGGCTAAACAGGTGGATTAAGAACTTCGTGATCGCCAACCCGCAAGACGCCGGCGAAGAGACCAAGGCCAAAAAGCCTTTGTCCGACGCTCGAGTGGAAGTCCGGGAAGTCAAAGGAAAGCCCGGATGGTACGAGGCCGTGGCCTATTTGCGGCCTCACTTCCAATTGGAAGCGCTCACAACGTCTATGCGCTTGGTCGCCGAAGTGCCCAAGAGGAAATAACGGCTAGCTTTTGGTAAGACGAACACACGGAGAACAGGGTCATGCCGCCTGTTTTCCGTGTGTTGTTATGAAAATTCGAGCGAATCGCCTTCTTACAATCTCGACCCTCGATAAGTCGCCGCCATCGGAGATATTGTCCGAGTCAGACGAGTCGGACATGCTCCGTACCCTGTACGCGGCAAGGAATGACAGTTTGGGTTGTCAAGCGAAAAGAAACGGTTCTAAAGGTGTCTTTTCATGAACTTGCTGACATTAAGCGCCACACGGCTGAAGACAATCCTAAGGTTTCTTCCCGTGCGGCCAACGCCGGGACAATTGTGGAAACTAGCGGACACCCATAAGAAACTAGAAATTCTTTGTCCGGGCGCCGGCACATAATCCCATATCTTGGCAGAGAAACAACGATGGATGCGGCGAAGAAAGAAGTCTTGGGGAGGTGTTCTCTCCGGTCCGCCGCAAAAAAGTGGAGATTCGGCCGGCTCGGTTGTCCCCGGCGTTGTCCTCCCCATCACCGCAATAAACGACAGCCAGGCACAATCTTTTTAAGGAGTTCCTCCAATGGCGTATGATGCATTTCTGAAGCTGGACGGCGTTACCGGTGAATCCCAGAAGGCTAACCACACCGGGGAAATCGACCTGATGTCGTTCTCCTGGGGCAGTTCGAATTCTTCTTCGGTCGGCACGGGAACCGGAGTCAGCGTGGGCAAGGTCTCCGTCAGCGATTTCAGCATTATGAAGTCTACCGATTCGTCTTCTCCTGTGTTGTTCCAGAAATGCTGCGACGGTTCGGTTATCGGGACGGCGACCGTGACGCTGCAACGGCAAGTAGGGAGCAGCGCCACTGCTTACCTCGTTTACACCTTTACCAACGTGTATGTCACGTCGGTGCAGTGGAGCGGATCGGGTGGAGCGGGCGACGCTCCCATGGAATCGGTGAGCTTTACGTTTGAGACAGGCACCGTCGATTACACGCCGCTCAACGACGACGGCAGCGGCGGCAGCGCGGTTCATGGCGGCTGGGATGTCGGCCAGAACGTCAAGGCGTAAATTAAGGCAAGTCCTTTCTACCGGGGCACACTCCAAGGTGCCCCGGTCTTCAGCTTTTGGGCCGTTTTTTTTTCTGGTGCCCCGGGAGCATCTTCATGACTGCTAGCGAACTCCTCGAAACGGGAAAACTGCAAGGAGCTATCGACGCCCAAGTCAGGGAAGTAAAGAGCGACCCGGCGGACGCGGCTAAACGCCTCTTTCTCTTCGAATTGCTCGCCTTCGCGGGAGACCTCGACCGCGCCCGGCGGCAAATGGACGCTATCCATTACGATGAACTGGAGCTGGAAGCCGCCAGGATGGCTTATCGCAACCTGTTGGATGCCGAACAAGCGCGCAGACGCGTCATGCAGGAGGGAATAGCGCCTCAGTTCTTTGGCGAGGTTCCGGCCCATGGTCATTTGCGACTACAGGCGCTCAACCGGTTGCGCGACGGCGTTCCCGCCGAGGCGGCAAGCTTATTGAACCAGGCGGACGCGGTGCAACAACAAACGAAGGGCGAAATCAACGATAAGCCGTTCGATACTTTCCGCGATTGCGATGATGTCTTCAGTGGCATCCTCGAAGTGATGGCTCACGGAAATTATTACTGGGTGCCTTTCGAGCAAATTGACACGCTAACGATGAACCCGCCGCGCTATCCTCGAGACCTCCTCTGGATCCCGGCACGCCTCGCTTTGCGAGATGGACCAACTGGTGACGTTTTTCTGCCTGCTCTTTATCCGGGTTCGCACGAGCACGCCGAAGATGCCGTGCGATTGGGCCGCAAAACGGATTGGAAACCGATTGAGGGGGGGCCTGTCCTGGGCAAAGGGTTACACACTTATTTGGCGGGAGATGATGATTACGGCCTCTTGGATTGCCGCAGCTTGCGGTTCATCTAAGCCCCCCATTTTCTTGGATCTTGCAAACCATGTCCACTCTCGATCCCCACCAGGGTCTCATGCCCTCGATCCTCGATCGCTTAATCGATCCGGATTCGCGGGGAACCGCCTGGCGCCATGGCTATGGCGTGGATCAGATGGTTGAAGCCGTTCAGCGCGATCTTGAGGAATTGCTGAACACCCGGCAATCCCACATGGGCTTGCCGGAAGAGTTTACCGAAGTGCTCGGTTCTATTGTCGGGTATGGGTTGCCGGACTTGACCTCGCTCAATGCCTTGACCCCTCAGCAACGCGAAGAGATCGGCCGCGTCCTAGAAGTTGTTGTGGGTAAGTTTGAGACGCGCTTACGGGATATCCGAGCTACCATGTTGGATCCGGGCGACGGCAAGCAGCGGACCGTGCGTTTCCGCATAGACGCCCGCCTCTGCATCGACCCGGCGCCCGAAGTGTCTTTTGAGACGATCATGGAGCTTACCACCGGACGATACGCCGTCCAGCAGCCTGGCTCATGAGTGAACCGCTTTTTCCTTATTATGAGCGCGAATTGGTGTTCCTGCGGCAAATGACCCAGGAATTCGCCAAGCGTTATCCGGCTGCCGCCGGCCGGTTGCTTCTCGAACCCAACCGCAGTTCGGATCCGCACATTGAACGGCTGCTCGAAGGCTTCGCGCTCCTAACAGGTCGATTGCATCACAAGCTCGACGATGAATTTCCCGAGTTGACCGACGCGCTTCTGAACATACTTTATCCGCATTACCTGGCGCCGATCCCGTCGATGGCGATCCTGCAATTCCCACTCGATTCCGAACGAGGCGCTTTACCGGAGGGGTTTTCGATTCCGGCTGGGAGTCGAGTGCACACGCAGCCGGTGGAGGGCTTGTCGTGCCGCTATCGCACCGCTTATCCCGTGACGCTCTGGCCGGTGGACGTGATTTCGGCTCGGTTGCAACCTCCTCCGTTTCCACCCAGCCTAAAAGCGCCATTGCGCGCCCAGGCAGCGCTGCGCCTGCAACTGAATTGCCAGGCGGGATTGAAATTCGCTGATCTCAACCTGGATCGGCTGCGCTTTTACTTGAGCGGTGAAGGGCAACTCATCGCGAACCTGTACGAACTGGTTTTCACGCGGACGATCCAGGTATTATTTCGATCCCTAGACAAAACGGTGAATGCGCCTTCTTTCGTGCTGCCCGCTGAGCAAGCCCTGTTCCAAGTGGGCTTCGAGCGCGATGAAGGACTGTTGCCTTATCCGAGCCATTCGTTCCCCGGGTACCGGTTGCTCACGGAATTCTTCGCTTTTCGGGAGAAGTTTCTGTTCCTGGATCTGAGCGGCTTTCAGCAGGTCCGCCGGGCGGGATTCGGCGACAGCCTTGAAGCCGTACTTTTCTTCGATCGCACCGATCTAAGCCTGGAACAGGGCGTAGACGCGCAAACGTTCCGCTTGGGCTGCACCCCTATCGTCAACCTGTTCGAGCAGACGGCGGAACCCATTCCGCTTACCCATGCCCGCCACGAGTATCGCATTCTGCCCGATGTGGCTTACCCGTCCGGCATGGAGGTGTATTCCGTCGATAGCGTCTCCAGCACTGATCCGATCGCGAACGAGACCACCGAATATGCCCCATTCTATTCGTTTCGCCATGGCGGCGACCGGGAGAACAAACGGGCTTTTTGGTATGCGACGAGACGGCCCTCGCTGCGCGAAAACGACCGCGGCGTGGACGTTTATCTGCACCTGGTGGACCTTGATTTCAACCCGCGGTTGCCCGCCAAATCGGTCATCGTGGTTCGAACTACTTGCCTGAATCGAGACTTGCCTGACCTTCTTCAGAAAGCGGGCGAAGACCTTCTTTTTGAGTTGGAACAAGCGGCTCCCGTAAACCGTTTGCGCTGTTTGCGCAGTCCCACGTCGACGTTGCGGCCGCCCTTGCGTCGCGGCGCCCATTGGCGCCTCGTTTCGCATTTGTCGCTGAACCATTTATCGCTGTCCGATCCGGTTGCCGGCCGAGAGGCCTTGCAAGAAATTCTACTGCTCTACGAGTTTTCCACCTCGGACTCAGGCCGCCAAGTAACTGCGGTCTCGCGGCAACTCATTGAAGGAATCGTTTCCGTGGCGGCTCGCCCGGTAGTCGGCCGAACCGGAGGTCCGACGGCCAGCGGCTTTTGTCGCGGCACGGAAGTGACGTTGGATTTCGATGAAGAAAAATACGTTGGCACCGGGGTATTTTTGTTCGCCTCGGTGCTGGAAAGGTTTTTGGGGTTATACAGCTCGATTAATTCCTTTAGCCAATTAATTGCTCGGACCAAGCAGCGTGACGATTGGCTCAAGAAATGGCCGCCGCGAGCGGGAGATTTGCCTCTTCTATGAATTCGGAATTGCCAACGACGCTGTCTGAATGGGCGCCGGATCCGCAATCGGCGGCGGGCCAGCTCTTTGCCGAGCCGTTCGCCTTCGATTTCTTCCAGGCGATGCGCGTTCTGGAACGAGCGTTTCCCGATCGGGTTCCGGTAGGCCGGAGCGGCCCGCTCGCGCGGGAGGTCGTACGCCTTCACGCCCACTTATCGTTGAGTTTTCCCCCCAGCTCTATTTACGATTTGGCGCCTGCGACCGCTCCCGGACAGCCGCCGGGCTTGATCGTTACTTTTTTGGGTTTGACCGGTCCAAGCGGCGTGCTGCCCCGCCATTACACAGAACTCTTGCTCCGCCTGGACCGGGAAGCCAAGGGACCTGAAAAACGCGCTCTGCGCGACTGGCTCGATCTCTTTAACCATCGCGTCTTGTCGCTGTTTTACCGGGCTTGGGAGAAATATCGCTTTTACATTCCGTATGAGCGGGGCGCTTGCAATAGGCTCGAACCTGACCCCTTCACACGCGCGCTGTACAGCCTAATCGGCATGGGTATGCCGGCCCTGCGTAATCGACTCAAGGTGGCCCGGCGCCTTGAGGCCGAAGATCCGGTCGCGGAAGAAGCGTTTGCCCGAATTGACGACTTGGCTTTGCTTTACTATAGCGGGCTGCTGGCCCACCGCCCCCGCAATGCGGCCGGGTTAGAGTCGCTTCTCCAGGACTATTTTCAATTGCCGGGACGTGTCCGCGTCTTTCAGGGCCAGTGGCTGCGCTTGGAACCGGAGAGCCAGTCCCGCCTGGGAGATGACGGCGTTGGCAACCTTTTGGGAACAAACCTCGTGGCGGGAGAGCGGGTTTGGGACGTGCAAGGCAAGTTTCGGATACAATTGGGACCATTGCCGTACAAGGATTTTGTCGAGCTTCTGCCGGACCGCAGCCCCAGTTCCGAGCGGAAATTGTTCTTTTTGTTGTGCCATTTGACGCGTTTGTATGTCGGCTTGGAATTCGATTTCGACATTCAATTGATATTGCGGGCAGCGGATGTGCCGGCTTGCCAGTTCACCGAGGAGGGTCTGGGGGCGCGTTTGGGCTGGAATACATGGATTTGCAGCGAACCTCCGCGTTTCGATGCGGAAGATTCCATATTCGAATCTCAGGAATTGGTTTGGGTTAGTAGAGCATTTCCTCTCTCCCCTGTACTCGGGGGAGAGGGGCAGGGGTGAGGGGGGTGAGGGGGTACGTGTCCCTGCTGAGTATTAAGGTTTCTCCAGGGAACTTGCACCCCTCACCCCCGACCCCTCTCCCCTGAGTACAGGGGAGAGGGGAGATCCAGCGCAACATTTTACGGATGAAGAGTCCTCTAACTTTTCATCAGCCCAGTCCCAGGCCCTGCCTGAAACGGGTTAGTCGGCGCTTATGAGAATTGATGTCTAAAAGTTGATTGCAATAGGAGACGATTCGTGATCCCCCTGAGCCCCCGCGCCTTGGTAAGCAAATTAAACTCGACGTGCAGGCGAGCTTTGGAAGCTGCGGCCGGCCTGTGTTTATCTCGAACGAACTACAATGTCGAAATCGAACATTGGTTCATTAAATTACTCGAAGCTCCGGACTCGGACCTATCGGCAATTCTACGCCATTACGACGTAGATCCCAGCCGAGTCGGCCGCGAAATAACCCGTTCCCTGGATAAACTCAAGACGGGCAACGCTCGGGCCCCGGAGCTATCCCTGGAAATCCTTGATTTGATCCGCGAAGCTTGGGTGCTGGGCTCCTTGGAATTCGGGGCTTCTCGGCTGCGCTCCGGTTTTCTTCTAACCGCTCTGCTCAACGATAGGCAACTGGGGCCACGGGCACGAACCAGCTCTCCCGAACTGGCGAAGATCAGCTCCGAAAAGCTGCTTCAAGAGCTGAAAGCGTTGTTGCCGGGGTCGAAAGAGGATGCAGGAGAGCCCTCCGCGACTCCTGGCGAAGAAAGCGCCGGCCAAACTTCTCCCACCTCCTCGACGCCCTCCCTTGATCAATTCACTCTTAACTTGACGGAGCGAGCCCGCAAAGGCGAAATCGATCCTGTTATTGGCCGTGATGCCGAAATCCGCCAGATGATCGACATCCTCACACGCCGTCGTCAAAACAATCCCATTTTGACCGGCGAGGCCGGAGTGGGCAAAACGGCTGTCGTCGAGGGACTGGCTCTCCGGATCGTCGCCGGCGATGTGCCGCCTCCCCTCCGCAATGTGGACGTGCGCACGCTGGATTTAGGACTGCTTCAGGCGGGAGCAGGCGTCAAGGGCGAGTTTGAGAATCGGCTCAAATCGGTTCTTGCGGAAGTCCAAGCGTCGGCACGGCCTATTATCCTGTTCATTGATGAAGCCCACACCATCATTGGCGCAGGAGGAGCGGCGGGTCAAAACGATGCGGCCAATCTTCTCAAACCGGCCCTGGCTAGAGGCGAGCTCCGCACCATAGCCGCCACTACTTGGGCTGAATACAAGAAGTATTTCGAAGCGGACGCTGCCTTGAAGCGCCGTTTTCAAGTCGTCAAGATTGAAGAACCCGACGAGCCGCGCGCCATTCGCATGATGCGCGGGCTGACGTCCATGCTTGAAAAGCATCATAAGGTGCGTCTTCTCGACGAAGCCGTGGAAGATGCCGTCCGTCTTTCGCACCGCTATATCACCGACCGTCAATTGCCCGATAAATCCGTAAGCCTGCTGGACACCGCTTGCGCCCGCGTCGCCTTGAGCCAATCGGCGACGCCCCCCGCCGTGGAGGATTGCCGGCGCGACATTGAACACCTGGCCATTGAAATCGGCATCCTCGAACGTGAAGGGGCCACCGGCGCCGATCATGGATTGCGGGTGACCGAGCTGACGGAAAAGCGCCTCGCGGCCGAAAAGCGCTTGGCCAAACTCGAAAAACAGCTTGGGGAAGAAAGTCAGCTCGTGGCCGAATTGCGGAAGCTGCGAGCCAGCCTGGAGGACGGCAAGCTCGGCGCCGTCGACAAAACCAAAGCACGCCAGGAATATGATCGCCTGCTAAAGGAACTGGTTCGCGTCCAGGGACAAGAGGGGCTGGTTCACTCGGCTGTGACACGTCAGGCCATTGCCGATGTTGTATCCGCCTGGACCGGCATCCCCGTCGGCAAAATGGTTCTCGATGAAATTAAAACCGTCCTCGGCCTGCGCTCCAAGCTGGAGGAACGAGTCATTGGGCAGACAACCGCTCTGGAAGTTGTCTCGAAGCGCATACAGACCGCCCGGGCCAGCCTAGTCGATCCCCGCCGGCCCATTGGCGTATTCCTGCTGGTTGGACCTAGCGGCGTGGGCAAGACGGAGACCGCCATGGCCCTGGCGGATGTGCTCTACGGTGGAGATCGCAATCTCATCGTCATAAATATGTCCGAATATAAGGAGTCTCACAAGATTTCCCGGCTGACCGGCTCGGCCAAGGGTTATGTCGGCTATGGCGAGGGCGGCGTCCTGACCGAAGCTGTTCGCCGCAAGCCTTACAGTATTGTGCTGCTCGATGAGGTGGAAAAGGCGGATGTCGCCGTTCAGGAAATGTTTTACCAGGTTTTCGATAAGGGGACGTTGCAAGACGATCGTGAGAACGACGTTGATTTCAAGAACACGATCATCCTCCTGACTTCGAACGTCGGCAGCGATACCATCATGAAAGTCTGCGCCGATCCCGACACCTGTCCCTCGGCAGAGAAGCTGGCCGAGGTGCTTCGCCCTGACTTGTTGAAGGCTTTTAAGCCCGCCCTTCTGGGCCGGCTCACCGTGGTGCCCTACTTTCCCTTGAGCGATGAAGTGCTCAAGAAAATCATTCACCTGCAACTGCGCCGCATCGGTGAGCGCCTGCGCGAAAATCATCGGGCGAGCTTCAGCTACGACGATTCGCTGGTGGCTCTCATTACCAGCCGATGCAAGGAAGTCGAGAGCGGCGCGCGGAACGTGGACCAAATTCTAACAGGATCCATGCTGCCCGAAATTTCCCGCTCCATTCTGTCGCGGCTTGCCGAAGGAGAACCGATAAAAGCCGTTAAGATAGGCACCGACAAGGAAGGCGGGTTGGTCTACCAAATTGACTAACTTACGAGCCTGGCTTAGAGGCCGTCGACTCCGCCTTGCCGGGTAAGAACAATTGGCGGATCAATAGGACGATACTTAATTGTTCCTTTTCCACAAATTGCTGGTAGGACCAAACAGCAGACTGCCATGTATCCCAATTTGGTAGTCAAAAGACCGGTGATTTTGTCCCATGAGCGGGACAACAGCTCCGACACTGACATTGAAGTTGTCGCCGATTTGCGTAATAGCGCCGACGGACAAATTGAGTTCGTCAAATCGGTTATTGCGGGGAATAAGGCTGAACGCCCCAGCGTGGATCCCGTTGGCTCTGTCGATTGTGGAATTGTAGTGCAACTCGAGGAAAGGCGCTAAGCCGCGAAGCAGGCCCGAATCGCAATCGGGTTCGTAGAGCCAGTAGCCGATTTGGGCATCCGCTTGAAACAAGTCCTGATCGTTCAAGCGCCCAACCGGCCGCAGACCCGTAAAGTCGGGGTTGGCCGAGAGCGGATTGCCATTGGCGTCGAAATTAATCGCGAACCAGTTTTGAAAGAACAGGCGGTCCGATGGCGTCAACAGATAGGCCAGGTAAGGCGTCAGCACCACTTCCTCATTACGGATGCGGGCTAACTCCGTGCCATCGCCCAAGGCAATTCGTGTACCTCTTGCAGTAGGCAAGCCGATACCGAGACCGCCAGCGATGTTCAGACGATCACTCCCGTACAGCAAGCCCTTTAGAGTAAGGTGAACGTCGCCGAATTCCGTGCTTTCCTGGTTGCCCAGACCATTGGCGATAATGTCGCTGCTCAGCGTAGAGGCAAACGGGACTCGCACTTCGATAGAAATGAGCCGGTCGAAAAACGTTTTTTCAAATCCCGGCGAGAACCGATTCACATCGACGCCTTTGGCGGCCAAAGGCACATTGTTGAAATAGTCATAGTTGAAAATCACGCGGTCGCGAGGAAGCGGACTGTTATCATCGGAAACTTTTGTCCGACCGACCAGACCCCCTCCTGCCGGAGACGCCACATCAAACAAGACTGGAGGTCTCGGAATCACGATGGGAATGGGCCGCCCGCCAAAAGTCCTATTAGGATTCCCCGGAATGATGATCGGCGGGGGGGTTATGGTCGCCGTTTGCGCGACAGTTCCGAAGGCGTCTCCGAACATGCTCGCGCTCAAAGCGACACGTTCGCCGCCAATTGCGGCCGTCAGCCCGGGGCTCAAGCCGGGAGAAACGATGTCCGAGCTGCTTTCAGCTGGACTCAAAGGCGGTTGAGCCGGCGGCTGCGTAAACGGGGAGGGTTGACATTCGGCCCCGGATGGAACGGGCGTTGTACACCGACCCCATGGCGGATGATAACTGACGGCCTCAAAGCGCGCTTGAGAAGGTTCGGCCGGTTGCGCCTGCGCGGCCCTGCCTGCCAGGGTGACGAGGATCAAGGTCGCTATTATGACGTTTGGCAAGCCGCCCTTAAGCAAGCGCCATGGCATATTATTCTCCTTAAAAGCGGTTGGCGGCCTGTTTTCTAGCGCGATGCCCCTAGGAGCAAAGGCCCTTTCAGTCGGGTTATCGACTCCGGAGCGACGTCAGGATTATGCTAAGCGGCAAATCGATAAAACCCGGATGAATTGACTTTGCGGTCTGTAACGAAAATAGTGGAAAAACGGGCCAGGTCTATTTTGAACCAAGACGGCCGATTAACGTAGGGTCGCAAACGTGATCTTTTTACGAATAGGAAGTTCTCTAGTGCCTGGCGGCCAAGGTCGGGAGCCCATTTACCGAGCACAGTCAGATTTCAAAACAAGATCCAGTCTTAAGAAGCTCAGCACAACGGGAGCGCCTTTATGGCTTACGATGAAACCGGCCCCTCCGCGTCTAATCCGCAGGTCCCGACAGGCTATCTGGTGCTCGATACGGAGAGCGTGCCGGACGGCAAACTGCTCGGCAAAGTCAAATACGCCGCCGAAGATCTGTGCGCCGAAGACGCTATAGCGAGAGCCCAGGCCGAGGCGCGCGAGGCGTCCTGGAACAATTCCGACTTCTTGCCCGTCACCTTTCAGGTTCCGGTAGCCGTCTGCATAATCCGCGTGGGAGTGGATTATCGATTGCAAAACATTGTTTGTTTGGACGCGCCGCAGTTTCAGACGCCGGAAATCGTGAAGAAGTTTTGGAAAGGCGTGGGCGACTTGTGGGGCCAACAAGATCAAAAGCGGACGCGCCGCGCCAGCCTGGTGACGTTTAACGGCCGCTGCTTTGACATGCCGCTCTTGGAATTGGCGGCATTTCGCTATGGCTGTGCCTGCGGGGCCTCTTACTTTCAAGCGACCCGCAAGCGCTTTGAATCATCTCATCTGGATTTGCAGGAATGGTTGGCCAATTATGGCGCCTGGAAGGTCGCCGGCGGACTGAACTTGTTGTCAAAGATACTCGGCAAGCCCGGCAAAATGGAAATGGCCGGGGACCAGGTATATGGCCTTTTTCAAGCCGGCCGGCTCCAGGAAATCAACGATTACTGCATGTTCGACACGCTCGACACCTATTTTGTGTTCTTGCGAACCCGCGTTCTCTGCGGCGATCTCCTCCTGGATCAGGAGCAACAACTCGTCAAAGAAGCCAAGCAATTCTTGATCGAAAAGCAAGCGCAACTAACCGGCCTGGAGAAATACCTCGCGAATTGGGGCGATTGGCAGCCCTGGCCCTAGAATCGCCTGGTAGAAGTCGTTGATGAGAAGGGGTTTTTGGGTCACTGTGATTTTGGTCGCGGGCCTCCTCCCTACGAGCCGGCGGGTTGAAAGCCGCCTTCGCCTAAGCGATAACCCGTCAAAGCCACGAGTCAGCTCCCTCCAACTGGTATATTTATGCGAGCTTTTCACTAATTTGCATTTCCCTACGCCGCTCCCGGCAGTATTTAGGATAGATGCCGTCAACGGGAGGTCGTCCTCATGGCCGTGGAGCAGCTTGATTTTGTCTTGCGCCATCTCCGTCACCTGAACGGTGCGCGGGTCTTCGACGGCCCGTGCGACGGCCAACTCCTTGAGCGCCTTCTAGTTAGCTTTAAGAGCAAAGCTTGCAGGAGCGACGGGAGGCGGGTATGCTGCCCAACGACCCCATGGAAATGCGTTTGGCGGAAGTACAAGAAATGAAGTCTCGTTATCCGATTGGAGTATTTTTGGCGGTTTGCTTAGTTTTTACCTCTCTTTGCCCGTGGTGGTACACGTGGAGAGAGCCTTTCCATACCGGATGGTCGACGCAGACGCGTATGTTTGGGATTGATTTCCCCAACTGGCTGCTTTTCGTTACAGCCATGACAATCGGTCTAGTAATCTGTCTTCAAATGTTCCGAAAGTGGAAGCCGCCGGTGCTATTAAATACGGGACTGTGTTTTTATGGATTTATCCATTCGTGTGTGGCCCAATATGATTTGAATATCTCTGGCTTCCAAAGAACCATAGGGCCAATCCTTTCGATTGCCGGCTTTGTAGTCCTTTTTGTGTTGGATTTAATGCACCAGGAATCAGAGGCCTCTCCCGTAATAAGCTCGATAGTCAGGGATAGCGCTTCAGAGCGTAGTTCGTCCGAGACACTAAAGCGAAAAGAGGGCGAAGGCAATTGAATCGGTTTTGGAAGCGGTCGTAATTGCAGAAGTGACTCGCGATGGAAAGCACGATTTCTCCTGAAGTCCCTTGAACCCAAAAAGCGCCCTCAGAACCGGATGCCATCTCACCCTAATCGCATCTGGGTAACCAAAGAACGTTGATCATGAGTACCGCCAATTGCGATTGGGCAAGGGACACGTATGACTAAATAATTTCGATTCGGTCTAGGTTAGCGTCGGTGACGTTGTACTCGTAGTTAGTCTCGTCAAACCGGACGCGACAGAGGATCGCCCGCTTTTTTCCCGGTTCATGATATTCGCCGGCGCCTTTAATCACGGTTCCCACCGCGCCCACCTTTAACAAGGGTCCCGGAATTTCATCGATTGGGTCGCCGTTTCCATCGATTTCCCGAGAATATCCGTCTCGATTTTTCTTGTACCTTACTCGCTGACCGACGGTAAAGGATTCAGGCTGTGTCATCGTCGTCCTCATGCATGGATTAACGGGCTAAGCTCGTACGGCACATATTTGAGCCTACCAAGCGACGAGACCTATTGCCAGCCCCTCTTAGCGTCCCGTTCTCGCGTGCCGGTCGATTGATAAGCTGAGCCATATGCACGCTCCACGAGCCGGATCGGTAATACCTAATGTGTCGCTGAATGGAATCAAGTTTTTCAGGGCGTTGAGGCCTGTCCGCCGAGGAGTCCCGCGAACGGCGCGACCGGGTTTGCCGAGCGTCTGCCCGACGTAGCCCAGGCCGGAGAGCGCTAGACCGGAGCCTTTGGAGAGAAGGGATTCTTCTTCGTCTGGTTGAAGAGGCTGGTTAATGGGATCTGGGGTTCTAGCCAAAAGATTCTGGCCAAAGGACCGGTAGGGGTTTAGACTTGCGTAGAGGTCGTCAATCATTTTCGACCCCTGTTTTGGAAGGCTCCTCGCATGAACACAGTCCAACGTCGCATTGTGATCGCTGGCGGATTAGTAATGACTGCGTTAATCCTGTGCCCCCCGTGGCTATGCAGGGTTCAGAGGCAGGCGAATACAACCGTATCGCCAAGCTGGGTCACGGGCATTGGCCCGTCGGCAAAGCAGACCGGTGAACTGACCACCGAATCACCCTCTGGCCACGATTTTCTTTGGTCCCCGCCATCGGGCTACTTCGTGTCCGACACCCAGGCCCATATCGACTATCACGTTGACCTGACGCGACTATCGCTCTACCTCGTGGCAATTGCTATCCTCACTGGAATCCTGGTTTTCCTCAACAGGGGGCTGGATGTCACTGCCCGCCGTGTCCAAAGTGATAACCCAATCAACTCTCACACCCCCGCGGTCCAAACGTAAAGTCGCGCATGCTAGACTTCTTGACTGCCCTGAAAAGTCCCGCCAATCACTTCCCTTCACCCGGCGAGCTGCGGCAACTTCGCGCCATCGCGGTCCTCGAACACATCGGTACTGCTGAGGCGAAAGAAACCCTCAAGGATCTGGCGACGGGCTATGCGAACGCGCGCGTGATCATGGAGGCGAAGGAGTCTTTGGAACGGCTCGGGAAGACGAAGCCCGATAGCAGCAATCCTTAGGCCGTGGTACAATTCCGACGGCCATTGGGAGAATCAAGCCATGTCGGATTTCGTCCGCTATAAATATCTTCGTCCTAAGCGGGGTTCGCAGTACCAGCAACTAGCGGTAAACGGCCGTATTCGCGCGGAAATACTTTATCGCGAGACACTGGGATCCGACGCGTTGACTCCTGAGCAAGTCGCGCAAGAGTACAATCTTCCTGTCGAAGCCGTGCTGGAATCCATCCATTACTGCGAACACAACCGGGAACTGTTAGACGCCGAGCGGGCTCGCGAGCGGGCAACCATTGAGGGCCGCGGCTTTGACCGTTGGCCGCATGCTCCTCGGTCTCCCGAGCCGGCTAGATGAATCTTTATCTCGATGATAACAGTGCGAAGGGCAGTCTAATCAACCTGCTGCGTCGGGCTGGCCACCAAGTAGCTTTGCCTATCGACCTTGGGCTGGCCGGCGACTCGGATCCCCGTCACCTGGCTTCCTGTGCGGGTCAAGGCCACATCCTCTTGACCCGAGACCACGACGATTTCCTGGACTTACACGACCTCGTTCGGGCGACGCATGGCTGCCACATGGGAATCACGGTTGTGCGCGCGGACAACGACCAGGCCCGGGACATGAAAGACCGCGACATTGTCCGTGCCCTCGCCAACCTGGAAGCCGCTCGGGTCCCAATCCAAAATGAGTTTCACATTCTGAACCATTGGCGATAAGAGCCGTGAATGCTTCCGAGCCGCGTTGGGCAATCCGGACGAAACCTCTCGTGACAGGCGCACCAGCCGATAAGCATTAGCGGCAAATCCCTGCGCCCCCTTTCCGTGCTATTCTTTGAGTGAAGCGGGGGTGAAGTTTCATATGCAAAAGGCAATTTCCTACAAACATGTCCTCTATCAAGACGGGCAACGGAGCGAGTTTCGTCCTAATGAGGCCCTGCTTGCCGTGGCGCTTACCTGGTCGGCCGGGGGAACCGCCACAGTCTTCGTTTATCTGGCAGTGTTCTTCCTCCGGGCAGGCGATACGCCTGGCCAGTTGATCGCCTCCGCCCTCCTTCTCGGCGCAGTGCTTTTCATAGGATTCGCCATTTGGGCATGGCTCAACCGCAACACGTCGCTGACCGTCGAGGCTGACGGTTCTATTTTCTATGGCAAGAAACCCTTGTGCGCGGCAGGGACGGTGCGAAGCGTAAGAATTGCCGACGCCCGTTCGGGCGAGTGGGGTGATTGCGAAGTGTACCTGGAGACGGACGGTGAAAAGCTGGTTCCGCTGCCCCTGTCCTCCACACGTCAAGGTCAGTTTTTGGGGGGATGCCGGTGCCTGTTTACGCAGCGAAAGCGGGCCGGTTGCGGTTGGACATCGCCGGGGGAACTTTCGCTGACCGCTAACGCCTCTTCGGAGCTCCGGACGGTTGCGGGGCTGGGGACGATCGGGACTTCTCGGCCTCGGGTAACTCAAGCCTGTCGCCTGGAGCGTGACGCGTCGCCGCGCCCGCCGAATTGGCTATCTAGGAGATTGCCGCGAGCC
>JBJMQT010000167.1:0-56973 GCA_045802525.1 Gemmataceae bacterium | reverse complement strand
TGTTGGCATACTGGGGTAGTAGCCTGGCACACTGACGGCGATAGCTTGGCACACAGGCCGGGGTAGGTTGGCACACTGGGTTTACACTTTTGACTCTGCCTAGATTTGAAGGCGGCCAACGTGTTGGCACCCTTGGTCCGACGTTGGCAGCCTTCAAATGAGAGACAACGAAAGCGCGCAAGCTGATCAAGAATCGATCACCCACCCTCTACCCTCTAGCTCAATGTGTGCGGGTCTAGAGGGTGGGGCGCTTGAGCCACAGGGTCATCACTTGGGCCAGAGGGTCACGGGCTGAGAGCTTCAAAAGCCACGAAAAGGCACGAAAACTCACAAATGCTTTCCACAAGTCTGTTTTTGAATGTTTTCGTAGGGGGCCTTACTGCGATTATCACCGGAACGACCTTCGATCCCAATGCCGACATGGAGCGGATCTTGCCTGCGGCGCGCGGGACGGCAATTGCAGGATGGTGAAGCGGCGGCATAAATGGGATGATGTTAGAATTGGCGCGTACAAGTAAAAGGGAGCCGGTTGTGGCGATTGATTATGTTGTTGATCTGGATTGCACTCCAAAACAGGCCTTAACCGTTGAACGGATGGTTGGCCTAATCAAGAGTAAGAACCAAGCCCTGGCCATCATCGAGATGACCCGCAGTCGAGGCGACGAGCGGCCTCTTGAGCAAATTACTTTCAGGCGCATGGTGATGCGGCCCCAGGGAGCCGTGGAAGAGAAGGTAAACGTCAAAACCCTTCTTGCTCAATCTCAGGACTTAGAAGGGTACGCCGGTCATTGTCAGGGCTGTAAAGCCAACTTGCCGGCCAGGCCTTTCGGATGCTATGGATCGATTGCTTATCCCATTAGAGCGCGAGCAGAACAATGGTTAATGGCTCAATTGCCGGATAGCTTGGAAAGTCCGGCTGGTTATCTTTTGCGGTCCGCAGTCCGCGATTTTAAATATACGGGCGGCATGTTCCTTAACATGCGCCCCAAGGAGAATTTCTTTGAGAGCCGGACGCCCTTCAAGCGCAAGTGGGGCTCATGGCTTTCCGGATGGACCCTGAATTCCGACCAGTTGTTCCACATGCTATTCGGCTTGGGCAACTTGATGCCTTCCCATTGTAAAATGATGGCCATCATTCTCGGCCTGATTGAAACCGGCCCAGAAACTCCGGTTCGCCCGCCGCCAACACCCGAGGATCAAGCCGATCAACTGGCCAATGCACTCAATGCGGTAGCCTTGGCCGGTTCCCTGGATGTGAATCTGCTGGTAGACGCTTGACAACTGCGCCAGGCTCGTCACGCGAAATGCCAGTTTGGAGGATGGTTTCGTTAGTCTGACGGGTAGACACTTGCAGGAGGCGGAGGCGGAGGCGGCAGCGCTGCGTGGCACATTATCTTTTCACCCTTGTGCTTGGCTTAGTAAATGCCATTGAAGTTGCTTTGCCGTGATCATCAAAATTAACGTAGATCTCTCCAAAGTCGCTTGCCCAATAGCTTGAAGAATTGCCACCGAATCCTTTGCCTAACATGTGTGGGCCAATTCCTAGGTCAAACATTGATTCCTTGACCTCAGGAATCATGCGATAGTCTCCGGGAAATGCAACTAGTGTAGCGATAACCTCTGGTCTGGTCATTCCCGTTGGTCTGATCATTCCCATTCTTATGGAATCATATCCACCTTGGTTGATTCCATGCCCAGTGCAAGAACCCGAAATAAGTAGAACAGCTAGTTTTGTCACAAGTACTATGTAAGCCTCCTATCTCAAAAACCCCGGTTTCTCCGGATCGGCCTGTTCCGCCTCGAAAGAGTATCTTTACAACTGTCGATCCTATCTCCACACGCCTCGTTTATCATTTCTGTATTTCCTCTTGTCAAGACACTTGTGTCTTTGTTAGGGTCATCCGGTCAGATAACTCCTTAAGTCTCTCTCCAAGCTCCCGAATACCTGACCGGCCATCAATTCATTTTGATCGAAAGTTCGGTTTCTCATTCTTACCAAAAACAAGGAAAGGCCCAATGCACAGCCGGTTCATGCTCATTCTTGCCATGTTTGCCACCTTGTTTGGCTTGGCAACTGCCTGCCGAGCTGATGAAGACGCCAAATCCTGGGTCGGAAAATCGATAACTCCCATCAAGCCAAAAAAAGACATTACCTTAGAGAAAAGTGAAAATGGAAAGCTAGCTACGTTTCAGCTTTCGACTTATTCGATAAAGGTTCTTGAAGAACGCAACAGCAAAGTGCGCGTTCACGACGGCCGTCGCGAGGGATGGGTGGACAAATCAGACTTTGTACTATCAAAAGATGCCTTTGAATACTTTCACAGCCGCGTCGAGGCCAACCCGAAGGATTCGTGGGCTCTTTACCAGCGCGGGTATGAATGGCTTGATAAAGGCGAACCGGACATCGCCATCAAGGATTTTAACAAGTCAATTCGGATAGATCCAAAGGTGGCAGCAAGCTTTAGAGGCCGGGGCAACGCTTGGTTCGACAAGAAGGAATACGACAACGCTATTAGAGACTACGAAGAAGCAATTCGGCTAGATCCAAAGAATTCGGCTGGCTTCTGCACCCGAGGCGTCGCATGGGCATTCAAAAAGGACTACGACAAAGCCATAAAGGACTATGAAAAGGCAATAAGCCTAGATCCGAAAGACCCGTATGCATTTCGCAACCGAGGTTTAGCCCTATGCGGGTAAGGGAGAATACGACCAAGCCATCAAAGACCTCGACGAGGCAATTCGACTAGATCCCAAGGACTCGGGGCCATATTACGATCGGGGTCGTATTAGGTGTGATATGAGGCACTATGTCAAAGCACTTAAGGACTTTGACGATGCAATTCGCTTGAATCCTAAAGAGGCCGTGGATGCCAATAAACTTTACTACCGGGGAATGGCGGTATGTTACGGCAAAGGAAATCAAAATCAAGCAATAAAGGACTTTGACGAGGCTATTCGCCTAGACCCGAAATCCCCACACGCTCCGAGTCTCCTAGCATGGCTTCTAGCAACCTCTTCGAAATCTGAGTTGCGCGATGGTGCGAGGGCCCTGGAATTGGCTAAGAAAGCTTGCGAACTGACCGACTGGAAGGAGCCCTGATATATCGGCATACTCGGCACGGCTTACGCTGAGGTCGGTGATTTCGGTAATGCAATAAAATACCAGGAGAAGGCATTGGAGTCTGAGGACTATCAATTGAAGGAAGGCTCGTCTGCATACTATCGGTTGAGACTATATGAGCAGAATCAGCCATTCCATAACCGGCCCGACAACTCCTGGATTTACCATGTAATTCTCTGTGCATTTAGGCTGAGTATAAGACTTTAGAATGCGCGACATCTATCTAAAGGCTGTGCAGCCTAGACCGCCCAGCCTTCCTCTTATTCGCCGCTTCCCCTTCCTCCTCTTGACCGCCCAAGCCGAAGCAAGGTACACCATTCTTGCCACTAAACGGGGAGGGGCTGCGTGCCATGGATTGGCTGGATCGGCATGAACGCTTCATCAATTGGGCTTGGCTACTCGGTTGGGGCCTGGCCTCGTCGATTTGGTGTTTGACCGCCGCCCAGCAATTGGGCGCCACATTTGACGAACCCCTCTACATCACTCGCGGCTTGGAAGGTTGGCGCGCCTTTAGTCATCAAGGCCTGATGAGGAAAGGCACGATGCCGCTGGCCATCGACGTCCAGACCTTGCCTCTGTACTTGTACGAACGCATCACCGGAACGACCTTCGATCCTAATGCCGACATGGAGCAAATCTTGCCTGCGGCGCGCGCGGGCACGTTGTTTTTTTGGTGGCTCATGTTGTTCTACGGCTTTCGCTCGGGCCGCCAGATCGGCGGCGTTTGGGGTGGACGGCTCGCGGTTGCTTTTCTGGCCAGCGAGCCAACCCTCCTGGCCCATGCCGGCTTGGCGACGACGGACATTGCGGCGGCGGCATGTTTGCTGGCATTTGCGTTTCATTTTCAGCAAGGGAGGCGCACCACTCCCCTCTCCCCCGTACTCGGGGGAGAGGGGCTAATCCGATGCGGTTGGCTCAAACGAGTCGGCGTGCCCGGTTTGTGGTTCGGGCTGGCTCTGCTGGCCAAAGCGTCCGCATTGGCGTTTGGCCCGCTTTGCGTTGTAGCCATTGAAGGGACGCGTCGGCTGCGCTTCTCACAGATCGGATTGGCAGCCGCACCTTTTGCGCTTTTTCCGCGCCCGGCTTTGCGGCGCGATGCGCTGCAGATCGGCTTGTTGGGTCTGGCCGTCACTTTCATTTACTGCGGCAGTGATTGGCAGGCTGAGCCGTCCTTTAGGCGTTGGGCCCAGCAGATGGCGGATGACCCTTCGCAGTTAGACCCGGCAAGTCAGTGGGTTCATGTGCGGTTGCAGTCGTGGAATAACCTCGTGGATGAACCCGGAGCGGGTGAACGCGGCCTGATTTGGCTGTCGGAGCACCTGCGCATTTTCAGCAATGCCGGCGAAGGCATTATTCGCCAAATCGCCCATAATTCCCGCGGTCATGATGGGTCTTTCTTACTCGGCGAAGCTCGCCCCAAGGGCGCCTTCTGGTATTATTTCCCGCTCGCGCTCACGATTAAGCTAAGCCTTCCTTTATTGCTGTTATTGCCCTTGCTGGCTTGCCTGCGTTTACGGGTCTTGGGCAATTGGGCCTTGGTTGCCGCGCTGTTTTTGTTGTTGTTTAGCCTTACGGCTCGGATCCAGATCGGCATCCGGCTAATTCTCCCACTTGTGGTGCTGGCGATTGTGGGTCTGGCGGGCTCGGCGGCATGTTTGCAAAGAGCGCTTTCCGTGGTCCGCAAGCAGCCGGCGCCCCGATGGCTGCAATACACGGGATTTCCCGGCATCTTAGTTTTTGGGGTGATCTGGACTTCGGTGTCGGCCGTTTGGGTGTGGCCGCAAGGTCTGTGTTATACCAACGAAATATGGGGCGACACGGAGAAGGGGTATAAGTACCTTAGCGACTCGAATTATGATTGGGGCCAAGGTTTGAAAGAGCTGGCGGCCTGGCAAAAAGAGCATGACAATGCCAAGGTCGATGTGTGGTATTTCGGATCCGATCCTCTAGTGGACAAGCTGCCGATTCACCATATGCCCTTGCACGTTTTGCCAATCGCCAAGCCGGAAGACGTTTTTCCTTTGGTCGACGGAGACTATGTGGCCGTCAGCACGACCTTGCTCTACGGCATGGCGGCTGACACTCCCGCTCACCGCATGGCGAGCGAGTTTTTTCTGCGCCACAGGCCGGCTTATCGAACCACGACATTTCTGATTTACGATTTCACCGAACGAAAAAGCGCAGCTTCATACCAATAACGCCAAGGACAAAGGGCGGCCAGGAAATGCTCCTGGCCGCCCTTTGCTATCCAATCAAGGCCTTAAGGATTAATGGCCAAAGCGGAAGTGCTTCGGCTTGCAGCTTGTCGACTCGCAGCAATCCGCTGCACAGGCGGCCGGCGCGACCGGAACCTTCTTTTCCACCATTTTGCAAACCATGCGGGTGCCCGTGACGGTCTCCTGGACCGGCACGCACTTCTTCACGGTTCGGGTGGCCTCATAAGGAACCTGCCTTGTTTCCATGCAGGTGTAGTTTTCCACCTTCTGCTCGGCGACGCATTTATAGGAGGTCACGTTGCAGGTCTCTTGCTTCTCGACCCTTTTCATGACCGTGACCTTGCAAGTGACCGGCTTGGTCTCGCAGACCCGTTCGGTCTTGCACTTGGGAACCTCGACCCAGGTGGGGCAAGGAACCCAGACCTTGACGGTCTTGGTCTTCGGGCAGGGCGCCTCGCAAGCCGTTTCACATTCGCACGAATTGCGCTTGCAAAGCTTGTGGACCCGTTCACCCATTGATGGGCCGCAGGCCACTTCCTTGCATTCGTAATGCCCCTTGTCCACACACTTCTTCTCCATGACGGTGACCTGATGGCACACCCAATGGCTCTGCATGACCGTCTTCTCTTCGACGGTAGGCACGCAGGTAACCACGGTGCGCGTGACCGGTTTGGTCTCGGCGACAGTCTTGTTGACCGTCACCGTTCGGGTCTTTTGCACGGGAATTTGCTCGCACTTGTACGCCGTGTACTTTTCTTCGTGACACTCGATCTTGTACACGGTCTTGGTACACGTGTACGGTTCCGGCACCATTTCTTTTACCATGACGGTACAGAACTCTTGCGGGGGTGCGGGAACAGGTTTGCTAGCTTCCACTGGTTCGGGCTTCGGCTCTTCTTCGGCCCGGACGGGAAGGGCTGCGGCGGCCACCAGCATGGCCGCGAGCAGGGCGAATCGAACGCGCTGCCAGATCATGCCTTCTTCTCCATGAGTTGCGGAACACGCCGATCCCCGCCGGCACGAGAACCATCCAGTGGGCTGGATCGGACAAACAATTTGCGGACTGAGGGTAATATGCTCAATCGCGGGGGGCTGGTAAAGAAAACCTGATAGGGGACTTCAGAAAAAGGGCCTAGACTGTTCCGCGTTTATCGCCTGAGCCGATTTCGAACGAGGAATCCAGTCATAAGGAATCTAGGAACGGATAGGTCTGGCTAAGAAAGGAGGGGACGTGGAATCGCTTAAGCCAGAGAAGCAGCAAGGCGCCTTGCGGCGGGTCCTTGTAGACCCTGGTGGGCCAAGATTGCCGTCCCAATAAAGGGGATAATTTGGCCCAGAGGGTCGGCTAAACCGTCGTCAAAGTACACTAATAGATGGCCAACGGCTCTGTTTTGGCCCGCAGGCTCCAGCAGCGTCAGCGACTGGTGCATCTACGACCAAAGCCAAGCAGCATCTTACCGATCAGGCTGTCCTGGTTTTTTCTTGTCCTTGTCTTTGTCTTTATCAGAAGAACCGGACTTGGAAGGCGGCGGCATAGGATGTCCCGCTTGATTCGGTGCGACGGTGCGTAACGGGTTTCCGGGTCCGGGCCCCGCCGGCGCTAAAGAACCATTGCTTCTAATTGGCGGCAATGTGTTTGCCGCACGCGGAATCACTTTATCGGCCGCCTTGCCCGGAATGTTTGAACCTGTCCCCGGCGTTGTCGTCGCGGTTGCTCCCGTCTGCTTGATGGCCGGTCCGGCGGAGCCCGTATTCGGGGTAATAGGCGTTCGGCGGTCAGGAGTTGCAGTATTCATTGCTTTTGCGCCATTGGGCGTTGCGGTTTTGCCCGAGTTGGGATTGCTGAAGCCAGAAGGCGTCGCCGTCTTGGCAACCGGTCCTACCGGCTTCACCTGGGGAACCGCCAGCGACTGAACCCTCGGTTGCGTAAGCTTGCCCCCGGGCGGCGGCTGTTCCGCTTGCGTTCGCTTTAGGGCCACCTGCTGGACCTGCTGAGCTTGCTGTTTGGCCTCCTGCCGTGTCGCATTGTCCAGCTTTACAGTCTGGACTCCCTGGGCGGTCGCCAAACTCTTTGCCGGCATCAAAAAGGTTGTGTTGTTCTTGTTGATCGTCGTGTTGGTGTTATTAATCGTTGTGCTGGAATTGTTAATCTGCGTGTAGCTGTTCTGCACGGTGACATTGTTATAGGTGACGTTGGTAATGCTCGTCTGCGGCGGCCGAAGCGCGGGGGTCGATTCTCTACGCCCCGAGAGATTGATCTGGATGCTGAGCCAGGTCGGCTCGTCGCGGTGCACATAGGTTTGATAGACGACGATCGAATCATAGTGGCTGCGGCTGTAGACTACACAACTCGTGAAGCCGGAATCCCGATAGCGAACTTCGTAGTAATCGCCGTAATAGTAATGGCAATAGCTCGGCCGAACGAAGAGAGCATCAACCACGACGGTATCGGGCACCGCGTAAGCCGGCGTATAAACGAAGCTCGCGCCTACAACCCCGGCGCTAACATAAACCGGCGCATAAAGCACGCCGCGCCGGGCCACGGCCACATCCCAGTAGCCGCCTACAAAGACATATCCGCCCGGCGTCCACTGATAATGAGCGGGCACCCACACGAAATTGGGCTGAACTCGGGCCCAATACCCGTCGCGCCAGCGATAGCGGCCGTCGTTCCACACCCAGTAACCGGGCACATAGAAAGTATCCGCTGCCGGCGCTGTGCCAGGCGCGGCGACGACAGGCGGCTTGGGCGGTTCCGGTAGATACGTCACGTCTTGAGCCGGGGCGTCTTCTTTGGCGAGGTTGGTCCAGAAACCGGCCACCCATTGGAACTCCTCGCCGTCGGGCTTCCAATACCCCGGCACCCATTGCTTATTGGGCGGCGGCTTCCGCCACGTGCCGCTGACCCAAAGGAAGTCTTTGCGGTCGTCATCCCAGCTCCAGTAGCCGCCAATCCAGATAACGTTCCCTTCCGGCTTCTCCTCGGGCGGCAATTCATCGAGCGCCTTGGGCGGCTGCTTGGCTATCTTGAGCGTGGGAACCGGATCCGTCGTAGGCGTCGCAAAGGCTTCATGAATGGGGCCGCGGGCCAAGACTTCGACGCCCTCAGGCACCGGCGGCGGCTCGTCCTTGGCAGCGGCTGACTCCTGTCCCTGTATCGGTTGGCGCTCATTAAGCCCGATTAACACCGCAATTAAGCACGCTCCGACAAGCAGTAACGCCTTACGCATGGCTCCTCCCTGGTACGATGCTTCCGGCCCCACTGCCGCCGGAATGACGAACCACCGCCTATACGGCGGGCGCCAAACCCTGTCCAGGCGAAAGGCCCTTCACCGCTAGCGCCGGGGGGTGCTGGCGAACCCGGGGCATCTGGGCGGTGTCCTCTCGATTGGCGTTGACAAGCGTATTGGGTCCACTACGATGCGATAAAAGAGCGGGGCATAGCTCAGTTTGGCTAGAGCGCACGGTTCGGGACCGTGAGGTCGGAGGTTCGAATCCTCTTGCCCCGACTAAAGACTCAGGTCGGCAGACGTCTCAAGCACATCTCTTTTTGCACTGTGGGACGAGAGCGCCTCAAGGAGCCTCCTAGGCAGCCAAACCAAGGCGGCCAACGTGTTGGCCGCCTTAGTCCGACGTTGGCCATCTTGGATCAAAGACACTCAAAGCAACCGAAAGAGCGCAAGGCGTGGACAGCCACGCGACGTTGACGGTCCAGGCTGGCGCAGGCACGCGCAGCTTCTCCTACCGACTTTGAAACCCACCACCCGCCCCGCTTACAATTTCATTCTGTTGTGCCGTTTGTGTGCAAATTGCTGTGCAAACCAGACACCCCTCTGGTTGCACAGAAATGACGCTTTTTGCACAGAAACGATCCTTGAAATGGGGATGCCCATGAACGCCGCTGCATCCTTGCCTTCGTGCCAAGACTTCCAACCGCTTCGACCCGGGCAGCTCGCCGAGCGCGTGCCGGCGTCCTTGTCCTGGCTCTGGCATGGCTATCTGGCGCCGGGCAAGATCACCGTCCTCATCAGCCCGCCCAAATCCGGCAAAACCACGCTGTTGTCGATCCTGTTGGCCCGGTCCTTACAAGGCGGGCAGCTGGCCGGTCTGCCCGTCGCGCCGGCCCGGTGCCTTGTCGTCTCCGAGGAATCCGCCAACGACTGGGCCGCCCGCTGCCGTCGCCTGGCCATTGGCGACAACGTGCAGTTTCTGTGCCGTTCCTTCCGCGGCGCGCATCCGACCGACGCCCTCTGGCTCTCCCTGATCGCCTCCCTGGAGGCCCGGCATCGCCAAGAACCACTCGACCTCGTGGTGATCGATCCCCTGGCGACGCTGCTTCCCAGTTATGCCGAATCCTGCGCTCCGAAACTGATCGATTGCTTGTTGCCGCTTCAGGACCTTGCCAATCGGGGCCCGGCCATCTGGCTCCTGCACCATCTCGCCAAAGGCAAACGCTCCGATGGCCAGGCCGGCCGCGGTCCGAGCACCTTGCCGGGTTTCGTCGACATCGTCATGGAGATGAGTCCTTGTCGCCCCGCCCGCAGCCGTGACCGCCGTCGCCGCATCTGGGCCTACTCCCGCTACGAGGAAACCCCTCGCCATCTCATCCTCGAACTCAACCCCGAAGCTAATGATTACCTAGTGCGGACCGACGCAACCGGCACTCCGCTCGCGAAAAACTGGCAGGAGATTCATTGGATTCTCGTTGCGTCCAGCCACAAGCTGACTCAAGAGCGCATCCTCCAAGAATTGACCTCGCTCCACGACAACAACCCTCCTGACCGCACAACCGTCGTGCGTTGGCTCAAACGCGCTGCGCAACAGGGCCAGATCTGCCGGGGCGGCAGCGGCTATCGCCACGACCCCTTCCTCTACTGGCTCCCCGGCCGGGAACCCCTCCTTTACCCCGGCCACAAAGCCACCGAGGAGGAAAAGGACGCCTGGCGCGAACGCTTGGCGGCGCACAAGCGCGCTCAACAACAGGCGTCCCCGTCAAGCGCCCCGCCATGAAAAACGCGGCATCTTGGGCCGAAAAGGATTCGCGGGTTTTTTCGCGTCTATAGGTCTGGATGGATAGAGCGATTGCTTTGGGGCCGAGATGCCTCAGGTTCAAATCCAGTCGCCCCGACTTGATTCTTCAAAAGAAGCCCTTCGGCGAAAGAAGATTGTTACAGAGTAGCTAACCGACCCTGCCTACTACGCTAACATGTCGGCTTTGGTCGACGAGAATATCGCCGCCAGGTGCTTAATCGCTTACCCATGCGTCATAAAGGTCGGGAATACTGAGCAATGACCGAATTTATTGGCGTTTCGGGATATTACGTGTTAAGGAGTTTACCAGTTGTAGCTTTATGATGGCCCATGTAATGTGGCGGCGCACTCAGTTTGGCTTGCGGGTCAAGCTGAGTCGTGTTTCTGTCTTAAAGAATATCGCTTTATGTACACATGGTTAGACCTAGCATCGGCTTCTGACGTGGCCCAGCTTGGCCAGCAGATCGACCAGGAGTATGCGCCAGCATATGTCGCTGCTAAGCTCAAGGATGGACTGTCTGACGCTGTGAAGGGCATCCTGATCGAACGTGACTACATCGATAAAGACTACAGGAGCACCTATTACAACTTCTATTCAAAAAAGGGAATGCGGTATCGATCTGACTGCGTCCGCTTGCATTTCTTTGATGAGACAGTTTCGTTCGAGGAAAAGACGCTAAAACTGACGGCTCGCGATGATCGCCTGACGGACCACTATTATGGATTCATGGTCTTGCGGCCTATTGGTCAGCTAACGATCGGCCGGAGCGTTGTGACTCCAGATGTCCGTCGCGGTGCGAGCAGATACATCATCTCAACGAATCACAAGGTTCATCTCCTTGGGCACAGGCTCATGATCCGGGGGTTCCCCTCAATGGATCAGCATTGCGATATTTCGCGATGCGCACATTCCGCATGTTGGTCGATTCTGCGCCACTACAGCGAGAGTTATAAGCAACACCGCGAGTTTCTTACGCACGACATCACCATGATGTCTCAGCAATTTGATCCAGGTGGCCTCGTGCCATCGAGGGGGCTTGCACTTCCTCAAGCGGAGCGCGTGTTTCAGGAGGCAGGCACCTACCCAGTCATTGTCGCCCGTGAACGCGATGATCCCGACGACATTTTGTTCTACAGACAGTTAGCCGCCTATGTGGATTCTGGATTCCCGCTGTTTGCAGCCATGCACGAAAAAGGGCACGCGATGGCGGTCGTCGGATATGAATGGCGGACGCCCTTGAATTCAGGCGATCCTGGGATGCGGTACTCGTGGGATGAAATGAGCTCGCTGGCTGTCGTTGATGACAACCACCTGCCTTATCTCTCGATTCCAGCCGACGGAGGAATATACTCAGCGAAGGACATCGACTCTTTTATTGTGGCGCTGCCTGAGAAGGTGTTTTATCCCGCCGATGCATTCGATAGTCTCGTACCAAAGCTTTTTAAGCTCGGCCAAGTAGTGCAGCTCCCGCCAGAAGATAAGACGATCATTCGCTATTTCATTACGACGGGGTCCGCCTTTCGGAGTTTCGTTCGGAGTCACGAATCAGAGTTTGACCCACAGCTTCTGGCGGCAGTAATGAAGCTGCCGTTTGCGCAGTTCTTGTGGGTCGTGGAGTTTGCCACGGAAGCGCAATGGGCGGTCAACCAAGTCTCGGCACGAGCAGTGATCGATGCGACCGCAAGCCATACCGAGCAATACCCATACTGGATTCTTCATGGCCTTAAGGAGGCGCTCATCTTTTGGCGTGATTCCGTCAGTCTGGATTTGCAAAAGGGCATGGGCGTACTTTCGATGGCCGACATGGGACATACAGGATTTTCACGGATGGATACAAACCTGCGTCCGACAGTAACAAAATAGGAATCGACTTGCAGCAGTCAACAGAAATTCAAGGGTAGAAAACAGAGAGAACACATGGACAAGAGCAAGACCGGAGAACAGGTGGACAAGAACAGGACCGGCATCTTCAAGCTCGTAGAGGGCCTGAAGCCCGTTGATGCAAGTGCGCTGGCGGAGTACGAACGCGAAATGACCGAGGAGGCTATTCCAGAGATCATCAAAGAAGTGGAGAAGCGCCGAATGCTGGCCGCAGAGAGCCGCCACCGACGTATGGGTATGCCGACAACCGACAAATTAGAGCCACCAAAGTAAACGGCTATCCGCGAGCTTTTCGTAGCCGTTCGTAAGCGGCTCGAACAATCGCCTCAACTGCCTCCGCCCCTTCGGCGTCGAGATTCGGATCACTGCGCAAAAGGGTTGAAATCTGCGCCATGGACTCGGGTCGCGTTGCCTTGTACGGAGCCTTCACAAAGTCTGATGGATTGAGACCGGCCCAGGCAGAAAGCGCTGCCAAACTTGCCGCATCAGGCCTGCGTCCCTGAGCCATTCGCGTCATCGTCGATGCGCTAACCCCGGTCTCAGCTGCCACTTGCTTCCAATTCTTAGAGCGGGCAGTAACTGTAGCTTCCAAGGCACGGTAAAACCCATCTCCATCGAACCCCTTGTCTTCTCCGAGCATTTATTCTCCTGATTGCAAACTAGCAATTGACTTTCTCTTTAGCAACGACTAAGATAGCAACTGAGTTTCAGTTTAGCAATTACCTCCGGGAAAGCAAGGAGAAAGCCATGGCAGACGCTGACACTATCGAGGCCCCGGGCAAAGCAAAGCCAGAAAGTGACGGACGTACAGTTACCGTAACCGTCAACGAACAGCCCGTTCAGTTAGAGGCAAAGACCGCGACAGGAATGCAGATCAAGGTGGCAGCGATCGCGCAAGGGGTTCTGATCCAGCCGAACTTCGTGCTGCAAGAAGAGCTTCCGAACGGGACCAGTCGCGTCATCGGGGACAACGACGTGGTGCACTTGCGCCCTCACTTACGGTTCACCGCGATTGCACCGGACGACAACTCGTGAAGAAGAGGTAGCTATGAAAGTAGAGGTGTCAACGGCTATCGAAGAACTGAAACGCCAGTTCAGCACATCGACGATGACCGTGCGCGAGGACGGGCAAGGCGGAGCCTACGTTCTGATGGAGCCGGTCGAAGTCGGCGCGAAGTTTCAGCCTGCTGCCACGTGGGTCGGCTTTCAGATTCCGGCGCAGTATCCCTATGCCGACATCTACCCGGTCTTTATTGGGACCATCCAACGCGCTGACGGGGTTGCGTTTCAGGCTCCGGTGACGCCGGGACACAACTTCGAGGGCAGAGGAGCCATCCAAGTTTCTCGGCGCAGTGCAGCCGCACAGAGTGGCTCGCAGAAGGTGGTCGCAAAGATCCTGAAAGTGCTGGATTTTCTGGAGAAGCTCCAATGACGAACACGTGTCGCCTTCGCATATCACGAGAAGACTTCGACCTGGTCTACAGGCACCTGTACTCTGGTGACCTGGACGAGCACGGTGTGGTGCTGCTTGCAGGGATGTCATCCGCAGGGGGACAGATAACCTTGCATGTGCGAGAGGTTCATATTGCAAGAGAAGGCATTGATTACGTAAAAGGCAAAATCGGCCACCGCGCACTTACGCCCACGTTTATCCACAAGCTCATCACGCGCGCACGCGATCAACGACTCGTGTACTTGGCTGGCCATAATCACCATAGTGATCGCAAAGTAGGATTCAGTCACATTGACCTGGAATCGCATGAACGCGGCTATCCGGCCTTGTTGCAAATTGCCAAGGGGATGCCCGTTGGCGGCATGGTTTTCGGCAAACGATCCCTTGAGGTGGACCTTTGGCTTCCGTCTGGCCAACGCTTGGGGCTTGATGAAGCTGTCGTGGTGGGTAACACGATCCACCGTCTTACGCCATCGCCCAGGCAGCATTTACTCAACAGCGTGGACACCCACGACCGTCAGCTCAGAATGTTTGGGCGGGCTGGTCAAGCAGAGCTTGCACGATGCCGCGTCGCGATCATCGGACTTGGAGGTATTGGAAGCCTGCTGGCAGAGTACCTTTCCCGGCTCGGCGTGGGGCATTTCTGTCTTGTGGACGATGATCGCGTGGAAAAATCGAATTTGTCGCGGATCGTTGGGGCATCGCCAGCGGACGCTGCTAGCTCAACGACCAAGGTAATTGTCGCTCAACGGCTGATTCATCAAGCCAATGCAAATGCTCAGGTTCAGCTTATTACCGACGACGTCGCGAAAGAGTCAGTAGCCAAAGCGCTGACCGCTTGCGACTATTTATTCCTCGCCGCAGACTCCATGCGGGCGCGATTAGTCGTGAACGCGATCATCCATCAATATCTGATTCCCGGCGTACAACTGGGCTCGAAAATCCGACCAGACGCCACCGGAGCACTGGTTGAGGTCATGAGCGCCAATCGACCAGTCCGTCCTGGGCGCGGGTGCCTGTTGTGCAACCAGCTTATCGACCCTACCCAACTCGCCAAGGAAGCAAAGACTGACGACGAACGCAAGGCCCAAGCTTACGGCGTGGAAGAACCGAATCCGAGCGTGATTAGCTTGAACGCGGTGTCAGCGGCTCATGCGGCCAATGACTTTCTCCTCGACTATCTTGGCCTCCGGCCCGAGATCAGCCAGCTGTACTATGAGCACTTTCATTTCCTGAAAAGCACTCGGTCGCTCGTTGAGCCTCGCAGAGACAAAGAATGCTCGGAGTGTTCACATGGCGGACTCCGCTTTGCGCGTGGTGATGCGGTGGGATTACCTTGTTTGGAGGGATGATCGTAAGGTGGGAGCTCACGTCGCTGCGCTCCTTTGCCCCGCACACCTTGGGTTAATGCGCTCTAATTTCCACCAAATTCGAAATTCGTATATTGACGCCGATCTATATAGACGATAGTCTATGTATATGAACCGACTGGACCAAGCATTTGCCGCTCTTGCCGACCCGACTCGACGTGGAATCGTGGTGCATCTGGCTCGCGGCGAGGCATCCGTATCCGACTTGGTCGGCCTCTTCTCGTTGGCGCAACCTACGATCTCGTCGCACCTGAAGGTGTTGGAATCGGCGAGGCTGATTTCGCGCCGTCGAGTGGCCCAGTTGCGGCCCTGCAAGCTGGAGACGGAGCAATTGAAAGCGGTCACGGATTGGCTGGAGAAAGTGCAAGAGATTTGGGAAGGCAACTACAAGCGACTCGATGCGTTACTCGCCGAGTTGAAGCAAGCCCAGAAAAAGGAGCGAAAGAAATGAAACCTGCTGAAGTGAGCACGCCGTCAGATCGAGAAGTACTCGTTAAGCGGAGCTTTGATGCGCCGGTGAATCTGGTGTGGCAGGCGTATACGGATCCCGCGTTGATGCGTCGTTGGCTAACGGCCATGCCCGGATGGTCGATGCCGGTTTGCGAGATGGCTACTCATGTGGGTGGGAAGTATCGCTGGCGCTGGCGTAACGAGAACGGCCAGGAGTTTGGGTTCACGGGAGACATGCTTGAGGTCGCGTTGCATTCGAAGATCGCGCATACGCAAATCTACGACCCGGGCGACCTGGGTGGATCGATGGGAGGTGAGCCGTCGATTATCACGGTCACGTTCAACGAGACCAACGGGATCACGAACGTGGCGACCTCGATCAAGTTTGCTTCGAAGGCGGACCGCGATGCGGCGATGTCGACGGGCATGACCGACGGCATGGAAATGAGCTACAAGCAACTCGACGGCGTCCTGGCGGGTTAGGTCGCGTTGCATCGCTCACGCACCTTCGCTGGCTTTCGACTGGGTTCAAACGGTGCGAATGTCTCGCTTACTCACCAGCCACAAGATACAAATCGCCCTGAACCGAGCGGTGCCCAAACCAGGGAGTCGATTCGCGGTAGACCGCGCCTTACTGGCGCTCAATGCGGATTTCCGGCCCTGAAATTCTGGTCCAACGTTGCCATCCGGCATGAGCGAAGTGACCCACATCTTGAGCGCCATTGAGGCCGGCGATCCGCACGCCGCGGCGCAGTTGCTGCCGGTTGTCTACGACGAGTTGCGCCGCCTGGCCGCTCAGCGCTTGGCTCGGGAGAAGCCCGGGCAGACGCTGGAAGCGACGGCCCTGGTCCACGAAGCGTACGTGCGCCTGGTCCGGGGCGGGCGCGGGCCACATTGGGACGGGCGCGGCCACTTCTTCGCCGCCGCGGCTGAGGCAATGCGCCGCATCCTGGTCGAAAACGCCCGCCGCAAGCAAGGACCCAAGCACGGCGGACGCATGCGACGCCTGGATGCCGACCTCAACCTGGTTGCGGCTCAGGTTCCCCCGACTGACCTGCTAGCCCTGGACGACGCCCTGACACGGCTGGCTGAGGAATCTCCGGCTCGGGCCGAACTTGTCAAACTGCGCTCTTCGCCGGCCTGACTGTTCCCGAAGCGGCCGACATTCTCGGCATTTCCTTGGCGACCGCCGAGCGCTACTGGACGTACGCCCGTACCTGGCTCTACGCCGAGTTGAGCGAATCCAAAGACTCGTCGCCTTCTTCTTGATCTCGTCCGGACGATCGGGAGAAAAAGCCGGCCGACTGAGGGGTTTCGGCGCGAATCCTCGCATTGAGAAGTGACGCCCCAGTTCCAAGGAGCCATGCCGTGAGCGCTTCGTCCATCGTCGAAGATCTCTTCCTGGCCGCCTTGCAGAAGAACTCCCCAGAAGAGCGGGCCGCCTTCCTGGACGCCGCCTGCAAGGACGACCCGGAGGTGCGCCGCCGTGTGGAGCGCCTGCTGGAGGCTCACCCCAAAGCCGGTAGTTTTCTGGAAGGCCCGTCCCCTCCGGCCAGAGAAGAGACCGCCGCCTTTGTCCCGACCGGAGAACACGTCGGTGCCCTGATTGCCGGCCGGTACAAACTCGTGGAGCCGATCGGCGAGGGCGGGATGGGCACGGTCTGGGTCGCCCAGCAGACCGAGCCGATCAAGCGGTTCGTGGCGGTCAAGCTCATCAAAGCAGGCATGGACTCCAAGGCAGTGCTCGCCCGGTTCGAGGCGGAGCGGCAGGCGTTGGCCCTGATGGACCACCCGAACATCGCCCGCGTGCTGGACGGCGGGGCCGCTGCTGATGGCCGCCCCTTTTTCGTCATGGAGCTGGTCAAGGGCGTGTCGATCACTCACTTTTGCGACGCCCGCCGGCTAACGCCCCGTCAGCGGCTGGAGCTCTTCGTCCCGGTCTGCCAGGCCATTCAACATGCGCATCAAAAGGGCGTCATTCACCGCGACATCAAGCCGTCGAACGTGCTCATCGCTCTGTACGACGACAAGCCAGTCCCCAAAGTGATCGACTTCGGCATCGCCAAGGCCGCGGGGCAGACGCTCACCGACAAGTCATTGATGACTGGATTTGGGGCGGTGGTCGGAACGCCGGAGTACATGTCGCCCGAGCAAGCGAGCCTGAATAACCTCGACATCGACACCCGCTCGGACGTGTATTCTCTAGGCGTGCTACTTTACGAGCTGCTCGCCGGCAGCCCGCCGTTCCACAGCGACGAGTTGAAGCAGGCGGGGCTTTTTGAGATGCTCCGCGTGGTCCGGGAGGAGGAACCGCCGCGGCCGAGCACCAAGCTGAGTACGGCGAACAAACTGCCGAGCATTTCCGCGGACCGCGGCACGGAACCAAAGAAGCTGACGGGTTTGCTGCGCAACGAGCTGGACTGGATCGTGATGAAGGCGCTGGAGAAAGACCGGTCGCGGCGGTACGAGACGGTCAATGGTTTTGCGGCCGACGTGCAGCGCTACCTGGCGGGGGAGGCGGTGCAAGCTCACCCGCCGACTGCCGGCTACCGGCTGCGGAAGTTCGCCAGGAAGCACCGGACGGCGCTGACGACCGCGGCGATGGTCGTACTACTGTTGGTGGCTGGCGTCGCGGTGAGCGCCTGGCAAGCGGTGCGGGCCACACGGGCGGAGCTCTTCGCCTTGGCCAACGAGGCGAGAGCGAACGCGAATGAAGAGACCGCTCGGGTCAATCAAGAACAAGCCCAGGAGGAGGCAAGGAAAGCCAGGGCTTCATCCGAAGAGGCGATGGCCAGCTTCAAGTTCATCCAGCGCCTTATCACTGAGGCATGGCGAAAGTCGGCCGACGGAAAACGTTCGCTGACTTTACGAGAAGTGTTGGATAATGCCGAACCACTCTTCGACTCCCTTGCCGACCAGCCTCTTGTTGAAGCGCGTATACGCGGCTTTCTCGCGTGGCTGTATTGGGGCCAAGACTATGAGGCAAGCGTTCCGCATTTCAATAGGGCATTGCTCCTCTACGAACGGGCTCTAGTGCCTGACTCTCCGGAAGCGCTTGCGACAAGAGAAAATGCAGCTGTTGCACACAACTTAAATGGACGGTACGACGAAGCAATCCGTTTGTATGAAGAATTGCTCCGGCTGAGAAAAACCAAGTTCGGCTCGGCAGACCTCAAGACCGAAGAGATCATGGGCAATCTCGCCGGTATGTATATGGCAGCCGGTAAGCTGGGTCAGGCCCGGAGCCAGTTCGAGGAGATACTCAGCTTGCGGAAGACCAGGCTGGGGCCTGAGCATCCCCACACGCTTACCGCCATGACCCACCTCGCAAAGATTTATTTGCTGCCTATACCAACGCAGAACTATCCCCAAGCCATTCGGCTTAATAAGGAGGCGCTCGCCATTCAGCGCCGCAAATTAGCGGCTGAGGATCCCGCGCTAGCGGAGACCTTAGCTTTGCTCGGCTTTTGTCTTGTCTACGCCGAAAAACCAGCCGAAGCCGAGCCCGTACTGCGCGAATGTCTGGCCATCCGCGAGAAGAAGGAACCTCACGGCTGGAAAACGTTCTACAGCAAGTCCTTGCTCGGCGCGGCCCTACTCGGCCAGAAGAAGTACAGCGAGGCCGAGCCGCTATTGCTCGCCGGCTACGAGGGGATGAAGACGATTCCTGAAGTAAGTGGCGATGAAGAACGCAGTAACCTGATCGGGAACTTGCAGTGGCTGGTGCAACTCTACGAGGCCATGGGAAAGAAAGACAAGGCTGATGTGTGGTGGAAAACGCTGCAAGACACAAGGATCGCCGCCAAAAGCCTTTTCTTTGAAGAGTTCGACGTTCGCCTTCGGCAATTCGAAAAGACAAAGGACGCTTCAGGTTGCCGGCAAATTGCCGAAATGTGGGAGAAAGTAGACCCCACGGACGTGCCCAGCCTCTACAACGCCGCCTGCTTGCGGGCGGTCACCGCCGCCGTGATCAAGCAAGATCCGAAGACTCCCTCCGATGACACAACTCGACTGGCGAATGAGCAAGCCGACCGGGCGATGGTTTGGCTGACGAAGGCTGTCGCCGCGGGGTTCAAAGACACCGCCCACATCAAACAAGACACGGACTTGGACGCCCTGCGAGGCCGGGAAGACTTTAAGAAGCTGCTCGCGGCATTGGAGGCCAGCACGGGGAAGTCCCTGAAGGAAACGAAAGGCGCTCAGGACCCGCCCAAGCCGTGACGGTCGTGGATCGCAGGACTTCAAGATGGGAAATGAGCGCTTGGGAATAAAGCTTTGGCAGTGCTCTGTCAGGCCCCAATTTCCGGGCAAGCTCAAATTGAACGATTTAAGCCGCTTTCCGATTTTGTCGGGTGTTTTTGATTTTGATGAGAGACCGGCATTCGTTTCTATTCGTTGGATTTGGTGCTTGTTTCGGATTTTGTGCTTAGTCCTTTGCTCCCGAAAGAAGCTAAAAGACCCTAGCCGGTTCTTTCCATTTCTTTCCAAGGTGTGTGACCCTCCCTGAAATGAAATGAAACGCGGTGTTGGGGGGGTGCCTGAGAATTTGCACGCGGTCCCGCCCGCCGAGTGCTAAAAGTTCGGTGGCCTGCGATCGCTGCTCCTACGGACGGGTCCACTCTCTATTATCTCCTTGTATCCCGTGAGGAGTTGGATGAAAATGCCCGGGGCTGGGACAGAGGCACTGGTTCACGACTTGATCCCGCTACTCGCGACCAGGGTGACAGTAGGTCTACCGTCGCGGCTAGGTAGTGGCATAACTCGTCGTTCCAACGGGGGCACTATCGTGGGGCAAAGCTACTTCGTTCGCGTGGGAAAGAAGGTGCATGCGCCTCTCACGCTAGAGCGAATTCGGCAGTTGCGCGACGCAGGCAAACTTCCGTCCTCAGCGGAGTTTAGTTCGGATCAGCAGGCCTGGAGCAGTTCCCTACCGACCGAAGGCGAACTTGTTGCCACGCCTCCGGCCCCGCCTCGGGCCGCAATCGCGGATCGCTACGATGTCTTTGTCAGCTATTGCCGTGAAGACGGCGCCACTATCGCTCGGCTCATTGCGGACAAGATCACTGCCGAGGGGTATCGCGTATTCCTCGATGTCCAGGAGCTGGGTTCGGGCAGTTGGAGTCAAGAACTGGAGATGCGCATCAGCGAGTGCCCGGATTTCGTGGTGGTGTTGACCGCGACCTACCTCGCCCGATTGCGATCCGAAGGCTCGGTTATCCATGGAGAGGTCGCAGCCGCCTTGAAACGGGGTCGGAACATCGTGCCTGTCCTGGTGGCGACAATGCCGCCGGCTGACCAGCTCCCATCCTCGGTTGCCGCCCTTGCGGACGCCAACGGAATCCGCTTTGTGCACGAGTACGCGGACGCGGTGATGATCAAGCTCTGTGCTTTGTTGCAATCGGCAAGGTTGACTGGACCGGAGCGTCTGCGCACGGGAGAAGCAGAGCCGCGCGTAATCGTGGGTTGTATTGCGATGTTGCTCGGCGCCATACAAGGAGTTTGGATTGTCGGATATGCTGACCGGCTCGGGTGGAATCCGTTGACCGCGACCCTTTTCGGCCTAATCAACGGCCTGCTTGCCGTGGCTGGGCTCCTTCTGCCCGTGGGCCTCTGCTTGGCAGGTGTGGGCTACGTGAAGAATATCCGCCGCGATCGCCTCTACCTTGGCCCCTGGCTTCCTTTCTGGGTGTTGTTTCTCACCGTGCTGATGGTAATGACCGCACTTTTGGCGACTGCTGTAATTCCCTTGCTAAACAGTTGGCGCTCCTTCTGGTGCGGGGTCACAGGGATGGCAGTCGCCGTAGCACTCACTGCCTTATTTTCTGTCACCAATGCCTGGGGTGCGATCCGCAACGCCATTGGCTTGGGCCGCCGTTGACGGTCGACTGCGGCTCAACGGCCGGGGCCTCGCTTTCTGGGATCTTGAATCTGATTATTCGGCCCTTGAAACTGGTTTTTGGCAGCTTGATACCGCCTGCCTTCTTCGATTTCATGCTCACTTGAGCGAATGGCAAGCCCGGTCAAGAGCAGCAAAGCAAAGACCAGCGCGCCGCCATACCAGAGCTTATCCCCGGTCGGCAAGCGAAAGGCAAGTCCTCCCAGTACCGTTGGCGAGGCGAATGCTGAAGGTGACGGCTCAACGACTTGAGGCGGAGCATTGTCGGGCGTTTCCTCGTAAAATTCAACGACTGGCGCCTCTGGCTCCGGCTGCACGGTCGGCGGCTCCGCCTGCTTCGCAGCTTTCGCCAATGCCGGGGGGCTACCTGGCGCTGGCGTGCGAGCACCGGGCACCGCGATTGCCGACCCGCAATCCGGGCACTTGACCTTGCGACCTGCGAGGTTGTCTGGGGCGCGCCGCCGAGCCTTACAAGAGGGACAATGGAAATTAATCGGCAAGGCACACCTCAGTGAGAAAGAAGAGATAACAAGAGTCACCCCCTGCTAGGATCGAACCCAAAAACCCGATCCAATTGGTTTCGGCCCTTGCCTGGAGGGATTGTCGCTGATTGGGGTGGGAAAAACAACTCGCGAGTATTTCCGAAGAGTTGCGGAAGCTTAGCGATGACCGTCAGTTGACGATCACACGCGCGCCTTCCTTACTCATGTCGCCTTGACTCCCCTCGCAAGACTGCCCATAAGGAACGCGATAGGGAGAACCTTCGATATGACGGCCATTTCTTCTCTATTGCGCGTTCGATCGCCGTTAAGGAAAATCCTAATACGCGTAAGTGTTTGCTTGGTTGTAGGCTATGTCGGCGCCATTGTGGTTCTTCTGGCTTTGCAAGACCGGCTGCTGTATCACCCTTTGAGTGCGTCGAATCGGTGGATTGATCCGCCTGCCAAATGCGAAGTCGAAGAGGTCTACTTGCGTAGTGCGGACGGCATGCGCATCCACGGTCGCTGGTGGCCGTGCAATGGGACCAAGCAGGCGATTCTCTTCTGTCATAGTCGATCCGGCAACCTCAGCCTTGCCCTCCTTGCTGAAGCGGTCGCGCAATGGCACCGCGAATTAGGCTCATCATTGTTTATCTTTGATTATCCCGGATATGGCCGAAGCGAAGGCACCCCTACCGAGGAGGGCTGCTATGCCGCCGCGGCTGCGGCCTATAGTTGGCTTACCGAAACTCAGCGGATCAGGCCGCGCGACTTGCTGATTGTCGGCCGTTCTCTGGGAAGCGCGGTCGCGATAGACTTGGCGGGACGCCGGCCCCATCGCGCGTTGGTGTTGATCAGCCCTTTTACTTCACTGCCCGATGTGGCCCAGAGCCACTATCCCTTTCTACCGGCCCGCTGGTTGATAAAGAATCGCTTCGACAGTTTCATGAAGATCCGTCAATGCCATCGGCCCATCATCATCGTCCACGGCACGCGCGATCGGACGGTTCCCTTCGCTCAGGGAAAACGACTATTCGAGGGGGCTTCCGAGCCGAAAGTTTTCGTAGCTGTCGAAGGAGCCGGGCATGACGATTCCGTCCTTGTTGGCTTGTTTCCCAACCTGCGGGAATTCTTGGCGAACGCCACCGTCTCCGAATCCGAAGATCCGTAATGCCTTCCGGTGCTGGCAAAGCTATCTGTTTGGGGCCAGGAAACCGCAGGTCGAAATTCCGCCCCCGGTTGCAACTGGCGACGGGATTTAAACTTTCGAAAGGCACGGCGGCTTCCTCCGGCGACACGAATCAGGAAATTAACTCCTCAGCCATTTTTTTAATAAACTCTGTTCCGGGTGTCGATTTCGTCCCGGCCCGTTCGACGATGGAGGGAGCGCTCGGCAAATCCGTTTGTTAAGCAAGCTTCCAAGGTCATTTATCGCGCGCACAAGTGAAAGGACAAAACATGAGAGTCATGGTGTTCGGTAAGGCCACCAAGGATACCGAAGCGGGCGTGATGCCGACCCAGCAAATGTGGGAGGAGATGGAGCAGTTCAATGAGGAACTGGTCAAGGCTGGCATCGTGCTCGTCGGAGAAGGCCTGATGCCAAGTTCAACTGGCGTGCGTGTTCGCTGCTCCGGAAAGGACCGTATCGTTACGGAAGGCCCGTTTGCCGAAACCAAGGAGATCATTGCCGGTTACATGATTTGGCAGGTGAAATCGATGGAAGAGGCCATTGCCTGGGTCAAGCGCTCCCCGATGACCGATGATTCTGAAGTGGAGATTCGCCCCATTTTCTCTTACTCGGCTGAGGAAGTTAGCGAAATGGTATCCCAAGCCAAATGATGACGTCGGCGAGGGCCCGGCCCGGTGTCACTTTAACGTGTCGTCGGCTATGGGGCAGCGGAGGCTCTTGGCATACATCCCCGACCGATCAAAGCAGCACGGACGGCGCTTTCCCGCACGGTCGCCGTACGCAGCCACATCTATTACAAGTTATGTATCGAGGGACCATGGCGCAACGGGCGGCGGAAGAACACGCAATCGTTCTAGATGACTGGCCGAAACCGGCAGTCGTTGCAGAGCCACGGGTGTGGGCCGATGATTCCACGCTGCTGTTTCGCTATCGAACTTCTGACGACAAGATAGCCGTCTTGCGCTTTCCGCTATGCAGCTACCTGGCTTTCGGGGCTCCAAACGACGAAGCCCTTAGTGGCCACCCATTGTCCAGCCGGGGCCTGAAACATTACTCTGTCCACGAGGTCGTACATTCTTCACTCATAGCGGTGCTTGAGCGCCGAAATTCGATCCACCCTCGCCACGATCGCGAATTGTATTTGAGGGATAAAAGGCACTATATCTTCACGTTCCAGGATTCGACCCTTGAGTTTGTCGTCAATTTAGGCGAGTGGTGGAAGCCGACGATACAAGTTTGCGATTCTGAGGACGAAGCGGAGCAAGCGTGGCAGGCCGGTGCATAACCAACGGCTGAAGCTAACCGAGATGCGCAGTCGGGTCGATCGATCTGCCCCGGCTGCTAATAACACTTCGATTACTTCTTTGGACGCATAAGCCGCGGCCCTATGTAGGGGAGCTTCTCCCCTGACCCGCACGTCGCGCATGAAATTGTCGGAAATGATCCCGCTTTTTGCTCTCCGGTTTGGGTTCGCGCCTGCCTCAAGAAGGGCGGTCACGATTTGCAATTGGACGTTGTTGGGGTCCTTGCCGCAAACCGCATGATGCAAGGGCGTCTCTCCGGATTCCGGCCGACCGACGTTTGGGTCGGCTCCCTTGGAAAGCAGCAGCTTGACGCAGTCGTATTTACGGTCGAAGCAAAGCCCCGATAGGGGCGACGGCCCATTTTCATTAGTCTGGCGATTTGGATCCGCTCCATTTTCGAGAAGAAAGCGAGTGACCTCCGCGTCAAATGTCAAAAGCGCGCATTGGCCTAGCTCATTCGCTCCGTTAACGTCAGCCTCGGCAAGCAGAGACTTAGCTTCAGCCAGCCTCCCTTCAAGACATGCCTTGATGAACTCGTTCGTTTTCGCCATGTCATCTCCTTTTTAACCAACCCAGCGGAGTGCCGTGGGTCGAAATCATCATACCGGTGAGTATGCCGAAGTGCTTTGTCGATACTGCGACGAGCGTTACAGCTCGACGACGGTGTTCAACTAGGGGGGCGCGATGATCGAATGTTCTCGGGAAATCGACGGAACTTCTTACCTTGCTTGTTGGTCAACTGGGGCGGTCGGGCGAACCGTGATCGGCCTGCTCCTCGAGCGCGGGCTTCCGGATTTCAAGCCCAAGCGACGGTTTGCAGATTGACTGTAGCTGACGCCTCCGGCTCTGACGAAAGTCCGGCGACGAGACCAGAAACTCGATTCAGGATTGCCCTACGCAGCCAGTGCTGCGAAAATCGACGGAAAAGAACGAGTGCGGCGGCGTCCTATGGATGGAAGCAGTGACGAAAGTGAGGCGAACGAGTTAAACAGGGTGCTTAATTGTGTAAGCGGGACGCTTGCACTACGGCTGCTTGGCCCAATTACGGTCTGAGGGAGGAAAGTCTCGAGTGAACTTTTCGGAACAGGCGCCCTCGAAACAATGGGCTGCTCTTAAGTATCAAGGTGAGACCGTTGCGGAGGTCTGGTTTAAACCCGACGGCCAGGCTTTCGCTCTTTCGTTTCGTATTCCTTCTCAAAGTTTTCAAATCCCCGGCATGGATCAACGGTTGACGGTCGAAAACCTTCTCAAAGCCGTGTCTCTCGCGCCCGAGGAAGTTGAATCCTGGCGACTGGGTGGCGTTTCCCATTCCGGCTTGAACGGATCCAATGCCGAATTAAGAAGTCCTCTCCCGCCCCCGCCCGGGATTTCCTACCTGAGTATTCAAGTGGACCTTAAGCCGCCTGCCCAACCGAGTGCTCCGGATGAAGGCGGTGGATCGGAGATTTCCTCGGAACAGTGGCAGGAACTGGAAGCGCGTTGGAAGGCCATTGAAGGTTTGGAAGTGACCGTGGACACATTACGAATGAGGACGGATACCCTTCGAGCAGATATGGAAGCCTCCCTCAACACGACGTTGAGCGCCGATGAGAAGGTACACGCTCTCAACGCTGACGTGGCGCAATGGAATAAGGCCAAAAGCCGCATTCGCTACACTATCCCAAAAGCCAAAGAGTTTATCCACCGCGCCACCTGGGCCTTGGGCGTCCCCGAAAGGAAAAAGCTTGCGGAGCTTTTCAAAAACCCGGTACGCCCTGTTATCTCTTTGGCTCAAATGGAGAAGTTGCGGGACCAGCTTGATTACTTGCGAAAAAGTCGGCAGGTTTTATCCTCGCAGGGCGTAACGGTCAACCAGGAATGCCAGACCGTCTTAGCCCAAGTTCAAGGGGCCTTGAGGACCGTACAAAACGATGCCGCCGCCAATGCACGCAAAAAAATGACCTCAAGCCGCTCCAGAGGCAGGCTTTTCTAAGTCATCGATTCACTGGCGTAGGGCAAGCGTCCCGCTTGCCCATGGCATGGGTGCCGGCGGGACGCCCGCACTACGCTGATGAAGCAGTGCCACCGTCCATGTCATGGTCCATTCTCGCTGGAATTCAAGAGACTTCACTTTGCAGCGTCAGGCGCAGCGCCGACCGAATCGCGACAAAATTGCGAATATTCTGCGTTTTACACCCATGCCGGTGGTAGACTAGCGCCACCTAAAACCGCCGCCGGCCATGCGGAGAATAACCGTGCAGGACTACGTCGATGTTATCAAAAGTCAGACCGATCAACTGATGAAGCGTGTGCCAGGTCTGGCAATTGAAGTGGAATGGGAGTTTCGATCGAAAGGGACAGCCGGAGGCCCTACGCTCTTTTTCCGGTATGCCATCGACTATAAAGGTCAGCACAGGGCCGGTGAACACGACCTGATCGATCTCGGGCCGCGCCTTGCCGACGCGCTTGAGCAGAGTCTTGGCTCTTTGGCCACAGAACAGGCTGATATCTTAAATCAACTTAGATGCCCGCAGTAATTATCTGGAGTACTGGGGGGCCAGCCGAATGGACAAGGATTCTCGGCCCTTTCCCGCAATGCCGTTCATTCGTCCTCGGCAAGCGATCAATCACCTATCTAATGTCGCGGCCTATGCGGCGCCGGGAGTTCATTCTTGACATCCCAGTTGCGAACCCCATTGCGCGGAATGGGAATTGTAAGCTAAGGAGCAGTGCCCAAGCACTCGAGCAGACGAGGCGATATGTCAGACCTGTCAGAATGGGGCAGCTTCTACGTGATTATCGGTTCGGCCGCGGGTGCTCTGATCGGATTGCAGTTCATCGTTTTAACGCTCATTGCCGAAAGACCGCCAATACGTGCGGCGGATGCCGGAGCTGCCTTTGCGACTCCGACGATCGTTCATTTCAGTGCCGTGTTGCTTTTGTCAGCAGTTCTACATGTGCCATGGCATGCCATCACGCCGGCCGCAGTTCTTTGGGGTCTTATGGGACTCAGTGGAGCGGCGTACTGCGTCAGCGTGGGTCGGCGCATGCGCGTGCAAACCGTATATAACCCGGAGTTCGAGGACTGGTTCTGTCATCTTGTGCTTCCTTTGGCGGCGTATGCAACGCTTGCGCTGTCCGCAATCGCGGCTTCACCCTATACGCGCGAGGCTCTTTTCGGCGTCGGAGCTGCGACGCTCGTGCTGCTCTTCCTCGGCATTCATAACACCTGGGATAGCGTGACCTACCACGTATTTGTCAACAAGCCGGATACGAAGACAGAGCCGCGCGCTGATGAAAGCTGAGGAAAGCAAGAACCGACCCTTCACGAACTCGACAACACAAACTGATTCCCGTCGACATCCTTGAAAATACAGAATGAACCCCAATCCGCTTTCTCCGGTTCCTTGACGAACTCAACCCCTTTTCCTTTCAGCTGGCGAAACGTGCTTTCCAGGTCGTCGCACGTGAACGAGATGTTCATGAAGCTGCCGATGAGCGGCTTGAACGCGTCGGTCGTAAAGAGCACGACTTTTGTTTCGGCTCGAGGAATGCCCAGTTCAATCCACCGTTGCTTGTCGTCGAAGGGCGCGTCGGTGAACACCTTGAATCCCAGTTTCTCCGTGTAAAAGGCAAGAGCCTTGTCCTGGTCCTTGACGGGGATAGACGCGAACTTGATGCCCTTGATCATCTCAATCTCCTTGCAAGGAAAACGGTGTAAATTCGTAAGGCCAAACATACTTTGCGGTCGACGTTCCTTGCAAGGAGCGTATCATCTTCTATAGCATTCGTTGCTATAGGAAAATCGATGACCGTACCGGTTGATGTGTATATCCTTGACACGTTGATGCGCGGCTTGGTGGGCCATGACCGGCATCCATCGGCGTTTCTGGTCTATTTGTTTCTGTGGCGAATGACCCACGGAAAGGGCCGGCCCCGCGTGCAGATCGCGCTGACGGACATCGCCGAGAATATCGGCCTATCCAAGCGCAGCGTGCAGGATGCCTTGAGCCGGTTGCAGAAGCGCAAATTGATTAGCATCGAACGGGCAAGCATCACTGCCATTCCCAGGTATACCGTTCTGCGTCCGTGGATGCGGAGCGGTCCCGCCGATTAGGTTCCTGTGACTCTATGCTTGCTAGTTTGGGAATTAATGAAGGGGAAGCCAGTCCTATTCGGGCTGCGCTTTCCGTAACAAAGCGCCTTCTTACGCAACCACGCGCGTCGGAGTACCTCCAGGCGTGCCACCAGAGAGCCGATCAGACGGCGGGCGACTGTTCTCTAGTCCGCCGGATAGGCTTCCAGCGGTTCGCTGTGTGCTTTCCGGCGGGAATGAGCGACTAAAACGCCCAAGACTGCCCCGGTTAACGCGCCAAACAGCACCGCCACTTCGCGAATGCCAGTATTCTTATCATAAATAGCGCCGATCAGAGCCCCGAGCAAAATGCCGCTGGCGATCTCGAAGAACCACACGAACGCGTTGCCGCCCACGCTCCAGCCCTTGTGCCATATGCGCTGGGGTATGGTGACGAGATGCTTGGGCAGAGTCACCGTAGTGACAACTGCTTTGCCGCCCAGGCGAAAGATTCCCACTACGGCTCGGCCTAGCCCGCGAAAGAGCCTCCGCACCGATTCACCGGTGTTGCGAAAACCATTGACGAACAAATTCAAAACAAACCAGACGACAAATCCCACCACAGCGAAGCCCAGCACCACGCCGATGGGGCCCGCTAGAAACACCACAGCCACGCCCAAGAGAGCAAACAGAAAGATCTTGCGAATTAAGTCAAAGGTGGCTGGCACGCTGTTCATGGGATTGCACTCCGGCACGAGATTAGGAAGCAGAAGGCGTATCGTACAATGGCGCGGCAAAGGCGAGAATGTTGCCCCAACAGTAGTTCGCTGGGGGTTTCCCATTATTTTGCCAATTTGCGACGAAAAATGACACGTTTTTTCATCATGGGCTTCTAAGACTGCAAAATGGCCTTTCATAACCCGAGTAAACAACAAATCACGAGAACACGAATTCGGTGTCGAAAACACGCAAAAAGACGTGAAGGATTCTTTCCATCCGTTTTCCGTTTTTCATAGGAATAGGTCGTTTTTCATCCTGGAAGGCCGTTTTTCATCGGGGGTAGGTGGGGGATGAAAAACGGAAACCGAGTGCGCATGAACTTGGCCATGCGGGCCGTCCGGCTGGTCCACAGGGTTTGAAGGTTACCAGATGGCCTCGGCGCCATCAACAAACAGCCGGCATGGAGGCAATGCATCCACGAACAAACGGCCATAACCCTTCGTTAGCACGCGCGGATCGAGGATCACGACCAGTCCCCTATCGGTCTTATTGCGAATTAGCCGGCCGAAGCCTTGCTTGAGCTTGATAACGGCTTGTGGCACTTGGTAGTCGTAAAACGGCTGTCCGCCCGCCTCCTGAATCGCCTCCAGCCGTGCCGCGATGATAGGACGATCCGGTACTGCAAAAGGCAGCTTGGTGATGATCACATTGGAAAGCGCCTCGCCGGGGATGTCGATGCCCTGCCAAAAGCTGTCGACGCCGAACAACACGGCCTGGGGCGTCTTCTTAAAGCGGTCCACCATCTGCGAACGCGGCATGCCGTCGCTTTGAACTAAAAGCGCCATGTTTTGCTCGGCAAACCAATCGCGCAGCCGTTTCGCGGCCTTGTCCATCAAGCCGTAGCTCGTGAAAAGCACGAATGCTCGACCGTTGGTTCGTGTGACATACTCCTGAATCTTGGTGAATAGGGCTTCTTCAAACTTTGTCGCGGCACTGGTTGGGTCCGGCATAGAGCGAAAGAGGTGCAGTTGCACTTGCCGGCGATAGTCGAAGGGACTGCCTAGTTGCTCCGCGGTGCATTTGTCCAAACCGATCCGATGTTGAAAATGATGAAAGCCCGCGCGCCCGCCGCTGCTGAGCGTAGCGCTGGTCATAACTACGGTCGGTGTCTTTTCGAAGAGCTGTTCGCGCAGAGCGGGTCCTACATCGATGGGCGCGCTGGCTAGTGTCAGGCGTTGCGATTTTCCGCTGAAGGTCTTTTCGATCCAGTAAACTTGGTCGTGCAATTGCTGCTTAAGCCATTGTTGCAAGGTTAAGCCCAGGGCCTCGCAACGATCGGAGGCTGAAGTGATTTCGATCTTTTCCTCTTCGGCCTCCAGTTTTTTGGCTATGTCGTCCAACCGGGATATGAGTTTTTTTAATTCCTCCGAGATGCAATCGGTTACGGGTATTGATTGCCGGATCCGGAGCGTTTCCGTTGAACTGCGCGCATTGCCGGAGATTGCCGGTTGGCATTCCATCCAGGCCGAGATCTCGGTGAAAAACCGGTCGGCCGCGAACCGTGTGGCGTCTAGTTGAACGATGGCTTCCTTGGAACCGTACCCGGTCAGTAGTCCGCGGCCGGTTCGTGGGTTGAAAAGCTTATTGAACCAATAATCAAAAGAGCTGCGGCTGATCTCTAGACCCAGGTGATCGCTAGCGACATCTTCCAGCGTATGGGCTTCATCAAAGATGACAACGCGGTAATCAGGCAGCAGGCTGGCCCCCGACCGGCGTAAGGCCAGGTCGCTGAAGAACAAGGCGTGGTTGACCACAAGCAGGTCGGCGCCATAAATCTGCTTGCGAGCTTTGAAATAGTGGCACTGCTCGTAGTCGGGACACTTGCGACCCAGGCAGTTGCCGCTGTCGCTATGGACCAGGTCCCAGACGGCAGGCTGCGGTTGCAGACCGAGGTCGCTGCGACTGCCGTCGCGCGTCTTTTTCGACCAGCGGCCGATCTCGCTCAGTTGCAAAATCGCCTCATCGTCGGTCAGCAGCATGCCCGCGCGCTGTTGGGCCACGCGCAAGCGGCGCAAACTGATATAGTTGGAACGCCCCTTGACGAGCACGGCCCGAAAAGATTCCGGCATTACCGATTGAAGAAACGGAATATCTTTGCGAATCAACTGTTCCTGAAGGCTGATGGTGTTGGTGGAAATAATCACGCGGCATTCTTTGTCAGCCTGGGCAGCCAGAATTGCCGGGACAAGATAGGCGAAACTCTTGCCCACGCCGGTGCCCGCTTCGACGACTAAATGCCGCCGCGCAGCGATAGCCTGCTCCACGGCCAAGGCCATATCCATTTGCTGAGGACGAGCCTCAAAGTTATTAAGTGCCTTCGCAACGAGACCGGCTTCGCCGAGAATGGAAGCGGCAGACATATTAGCTTTCTGGTTGCCGTAAGAAAGATTCAGTCTAGTGGGTGGAGACGGGGTTCGTAAAGGCGGGAAGTTCGTTCATTTACTGCTTAGAAAACTGTGCCGAAGGGTCTGCGGCAATCGGCGGGACGGCATCACTATGGCATGGCTTTACTGGTCGCTGGGCATGGCAGGTTTGGTGATTGTCATTTTCCTGGTCTGGGGAACCGTGTTAACGCTAAACCAGGCTTCCCGGGAAAGGTCCGCCTTGCCGAGTTTTTTTTCTCAGCGCGAACACCTCGAAGCCGATTTTTTCCAAGCAGCTTCCAAGTCGGGGAAACCGCGCGGGCTGCGCTGGAAATCGTGTGATTGGGACGCCAAGGATGTCGTTTTCGCACGTGAGATTAAGACGGGAAAGCTTAACGCCCTGGTTGCCGTAACGATCCATTTTGAGGCTATTGAAGGGGGCGATATGGAAGGAGTCGAGGCCGTCAGCATGCCGCGCAATGCTTCCGCGGTATTCTTCTATGAAAAAGGCCTTTGGAAGACGTCGGGAAAAGCTGTTTTGAATCTCAACCCCGGCGAGGCGATAGAGCACTTCAAGGGGCAATACGAACGCCTGGATCAAGCGTGACGCCCGATCAAGCCCCTTTCCAATTCGCCCGCACTTCAGGTAGAGGATACTCAATAATGGGTAGGCCGAGCGCGGGCAATTCCTGCAAGCGCTTCCAGGCCTGCGTAACCTTTATTTCTTGTTCCATTACGAAGGCCGGGTCCAAATGCGCTCTGGCAAACGGTCCATCACAAGCAACTGCCTCAAAACTAGGATCAACAATGTATTGAGCGAGAGAGGGGTTGCAGCGTATGTGGCGCTCGCGGAGCAAATGAAGTTGCTCCGGTTGCACTTCACCCAGCACAAAGCGCAGATACAGGTCGGAGTCGATCATCTCGGCCACGTCCTGCCCGCAAACGTCGCACAGATAGCCCTGCTCGCAACGCGCCATGGAACCCATGACCATTTCAGTGAGGAGTCTACCCGTCGTCACGAGACTCTAGCCGCATTGCAAAGGATTTTTCTCCGCGCGGCTAGCCCAAATCTCAACATCTTCCCATTGCCTCTTTAATAGACCCGCCAATTCCTCCATCGCAAATCGCTCGGTGGCATAGTGACCGGCAAGCACAAGGGCCAATCCATCGGCCTGGGCTGCCAGGCAATCGTGAAACCGCGCTTCACCCGTGAGGAGTACATGGGCCCCGGCGTTTTTGGCATGCTTCCAGAAGTCGCCTCCAGAACCACAGACAATTGCTACCCGCTCGATAGTCCGGTTTTCATCGCCCACCCATTGCACTTGATCCGCCTGGAGGGCGGCTTTCACGGTTTGCGCGAATACGCCAAGGGGCTCGGGCTTAGCAAGAAGACCTATGCGGCCTTCTCCCAGCGAAGTAGCTGGTGATCGGAGGGGATAGACATCGAAGGCCGGTTCCTCATAAGAGTGGGCCTTCTGTAAGGCGGCTACGACGGAGCCGACGTTTTCACTCGGGCACACAACTTCGAGACGCCACTCGGGAACCTCCTCGCGACGTCCCTTTCGTCCAATCGTGGGATTGGCGCTCTCTGATCCAAAAAAAGTACCTGTGCCGGCCACGCGGAAACTACATTGACTATATTGGCCGATGTTTCCGGCGCCGGTGGCAAACAGCGCTTCGGAAACTCGCCCCAGGTCCGCATCGGGAACGAACACTACCAGCTTGCATGAATCCTTTTCTTTTCCCCTGCATAACGCGGATACTTCATGCAGGCTAAGTCGCTGAGCGATCATCTCATTGATGCCGCCGCGAGTATTATCAAAGGCTGTGTGGGGGCTATAGACGCCGATGCCGGCCTTTGCCAGGGAAAGCAACATGCGGCCTTCTGTCGTGGAGTCGGTCAGAGACTTTACTGGCCGAAACAACGCAGGATGATGAGTGATAACCAATTGAGCTTTATCGGCTATTGCCTCCGCGGCGCTGTCCGGGGTCAGAGTCAAACAAGTCATGATGCGCTGGGCCGGCGCGGACTCCTCACCTAGGAGAAGCCCGACATTGTCCCAGGTCGCCGCCAATTCGAGTGGAGCGAATTCCTGGAGGAAATCGCGGACAGAGCCGATGGTTATCATGCCCGTACGCCTGGGGAACTGATTGACAAATCGGAAGGCAAAAGACTTGAAGTAAAGTATAGAAAAGAGGGTGGCCCGCGGACTGGATACCGCGGGCCTTAGAGAAGCAATTGCTCAAGCGTTTCATTTCTTGGAAGGAGCCTCCGTAGCCTTTTCCGCCTTTTTTCTCAGGTAGATCTTGAACTCTTTTTTGTCGATGCCGCCGTCTTTATTCGTATCGATTTCGTCAAAGTGATCGGCGATCTCCGTTCCCTTGACTTCCTCGCGCGAAAGGCGGCCATCGGCATTGCGATCGAGCGCATCGAAATCCTTGCCGGCGGACAAAGCGGGCGGATTCTTCTTTTCGGCGGGCTTGTTGCCTTCTCCTTTGGCCCTATTGGCAAGCACCAAGCGAGCGGCCCGCTGCAATTCTTCTTTGTCCAGGTAGCCGTCTTTGTTGGCATCCAGACGATCGAAATTCTCCGCCAATTTGCCTTTGGCTTCCTCCTTGCTGATTCTGCCGTCCTTGTTCGTATCAAATCGTTCAAGGAACGATTGGACCATGCGCTCGACCTGGGGACTATCCGCGTCCTTTTTTTTAGCCGGCTTATCGTCCGCGGCCTGAACGATTGGCACAGGAGCAAGTAAGGCAAGGACAAGCGCCCAATAAGCTTTCATCGTCTGAACCTCTGACAATCCTTTGCGCGAAGCCATATTGGATTACAACCCTACCAATTTGAAACGGTTCCGGTGAAGGTGCTTGAAACCGGCTTGCTTATTTGCCGACGTTTTCTTTCCACCAGGTCTTCCAGGCCGTGACGGCTTTAACGATCTCCTCGGGACTAGCACTCCTGGAGGGACCAAAATCCTGCTTGGTCAAACTCTTGAGGGCCGCATAGGCCGCACGGTTAACCGCGGACTCGGAATCCTCTAAGAGTTCAATGAGTCGGGGAATGTGGGTTTTATCTTCCTTCATGGCGCAAGCTATGGCGGCTGCGCGACGTATTTCGGAGTCGGCATCGCCTAATTTGTCTCCCAGGCTGGCCGAGGTCATAACGGTCAAGCGTTCGGCCAGTGTCTGGCGGGCTTTTTTCTTGTTATCACCTTCTAGTTGAGGGATCGCCTTGGCCAGAGAATCAGTGTATTCGTTCCCCTTGGCCTGTCGGAATTGGTCAAGAAGCTCCTCCTTGCGCGCCGCGGGGGCCTCGACAAGATCCTTGCCCAGCTGGGCTGCTTGACGTGAGGATCTGGCGCCGGGCTCGGCAGCGGGCTCAGCAGGCGCTTCGTCCGTCTTCGGGACAGCCGGTTGGTTAGCCACTTCCGAGTGAGGCTTCTTGTCGGATTTGCTCGCATCCCCGCCGGTTTGGGATTTAACGGACGGCTTGGCGGGATCCTGCACCGAGCCTTTTAGGGCCGTGGTCAAGTCGCGCACCAAATTGGATCGGCTCAAGAACAATAAAGCAAATGAGGTGTTGACCATGCCATTATCTGACGAGCCGGACCAGGCGCCATCCCGTTCTTGGCTTTTCAAAAGCTGATCAGCTCCGTAGGCGAACCAGTCCGAATTGCCGATTGAATCAAGTCCATAGGCAACCGCCACCCGTTCCAGCGACCAAAGGAAGTAATAATGACGATCGGCGCCCTCCGGCGCCATACCCACGGCCTTCCCATTTGGACCGGCGAAACCAATGCCGCCTGCATTCCTTGCCTTTCCGGCGAGGACAGCGCCCAAGAATTTCAGGCCGGCGGCCACGGCGGCATCCTTTCCCAGATCCTTTCGAGTTTTATCAGGGCGATCGGACTTGCCCTCTTTGTTGTCACTGGCCTCTTTGGCGGCCTTCTTGCCGCTTTTCGTTTTCAATGATGTTTGAGTCGCCACATTGCCGACGGCCAAGCCAAGAAGGCCTGCACACGTCATGGCCGAAGTCGATCCGCTGGCCATCATCCCGCCTCTTCCACGAAAATTGTGGTAGCTCCAGCCTCCATCCGGGTTCTGCTCCAGTCGGAAATGGGCGTCAACGAGGGCCAGGCTCTTATCGACGGCCAAATCGTGGCGGCGCGCCACCCATAGCGCCAGCAAGGCAAACTGGGTATTGGAATTGTCGCCATAGATGATCTTTTGCTTTTCCACTTCCAAACCCGGCGAGGAAAAGATCACGGTGATCTGTTTCTGGATCTCTCGGGTTTGGTCGCCGGCGCCTTTTTTGGGATCGGCATCGCTGCGGGTTCTTAGGCCGTTGGTAAGTTCCGTTCGTTCTCTGGCGCGGCTAGCTGGGCAGTAATAGGTCCAGGTGCCGTCGCGTAACTGACCGGCCAATAACTTAGCCGTCATGCTTTTTATAAACGGCACGTCTTCCTTGTCCCCTAGCCGGTCCAGGAAAAGAATGGACAACGAGAGTGAATAGGTCTGGGTTAAATCAACCGAACAGACGCGCACGACCTGAGCCGTTTTTTGGACGGCTTCATCGTCGGCTGGAACACCGCACTCCAGGAGGGCCAAACCGGCCAAGGCCGTCGCTCCAATACTGTTTATCGAAGGATTCCGGTCTCCTCCGTAGATCCAGAATCCGTTTGCATTCTGCTTGCCCTTGAGTGCCGTTACTCCGGCGTCGATGGATCGTTTGACGTCGTCCCGATCGGCTGCCTGAACCGACACGGCCAATGCGGTGAATGACATAAAGCCGAGAAGGCTGATTCGAATTGCAAAGGACATGGAGACTCCTCCCGAATGCGGACTGCGCAGTAGATTCCTCAAGCATACCTTTCTTAGGGCCTCGGATGCTAGCGATTTGCCGGCCGTAGTAGACTAATTGGATTGTTAAGCCCTTCACCTATGTATTAATCGAGCGCCCATGTAAGGATGCACTCTAAATCCGCCCTCCCGAACCTTGTACCCCGCCCCGTGATCCATACCACGTTAGAAGAAGCTAGAGTTTCTTTGTCGACTGCCAACTTTCGCCGTATTCATCGGAACGAGAAGCTGTGCCACGCACCTCCTCACTGCCCTACTTGTGGATGCTTTCGGGAAGTCTCTCTTTTGCCATCATGAGCGCAATCACCCACGCCTTGGGAGCGACGTGTGATTGGCAAGTGATCGCTCTGGCGCGCAGCGGCCTGGCTTTTCTGTTCACGGCCGTTTTGGTTGTGCTCGCCGGCGACAAATTCGTTTTGTGGAAACCGGGCATTTTGTGGTTGCGGAGCATTGCCGGCAGCATCAGCCTGGTAAGCGCCTTTTATGCCCTAACGCGACTGCCGGTTTCCGACGTGCTCGCTTTGACCAATATGTTCCCGATTTGGGTGGCCCTGTTGTCTTGGCCGCTCTTGAAGGAGAAGCCTTCGGGCCACGTTTGGGTTGCGATCATTCTGGGCGTCGCCGGAGTTGTTTTGATTCAGCAACCTCACCTTGCCGAGGGCAAGCTCGCGGGCCTCTTGGCGCTCTTGAGCTCTTTTACAACGGCGGTCGCCATGATGGGATTGCACCGGCTCAAAGGAGTCGCCACGCGGGCCGTGGTCGTGCACTTCTCCGGAGTCTCGTTCCTGTTTAGTCTGGCGGCTCTTTTTTTCTTTTCGAGCGGACCGGTTTCTTCAGGCAACTTGAGCGGCAGCTCTATTGGAATGTTGCTTGGTGTTGGGGTAACTGCCACGATCGGTCAACTATTCCTCACCAAGGCTTTCGCGGCCGGCCCGCCGGCGAAGGTCTCCATTGTCGCTCTGACGCAGATTGTATTCGCGCTGATCTTGGATTGGTTATTCCTGGGTCGGTCGTTCAATGCGATCAGTCTCGTGGGCATTGGCTTAGTGGTGGCCCCGACGGCTTGGGTGCTGGGCTATCGCAAGGGTCCCAAGACCAGCGTGATCGTTCGCTCACCTCATGCCGTCGAAAGCGTGTAGGGTCCCAACGCCTGAAGACAGTAGTCGGGTTCGCCGAGGCCCTGGCAAATGGTTCTCTCCATCTCGCCGGACCCCCTGTGGAAAGAAATGGAAAGCATTTGCAATCGACCCTCCGACCCTCTAGCTCAATGTGTGCGGGTCCAGAGGGTCGGTGCTTGAGCTAGAGGGTCAAACGGCGATCCACGGATTCCAGCTGTGGGAGCATGGGGCCTTCTGACCTCCAAAGAGCGCAACTTTGCTTACCGCCCCTCCCCTGTACACCAGTTTTGGTGGTCCTGAGGGTGGTAAGGTGATCCAGAGGAATCGATTTAACTGATCCCCAGGGTACACCTACAACAACGGTGTTTCCGAATTAAAGCCCTTCCGCGGTATACTTACGAAGTCGCCCCGGGTTCGTTTCATGTTTCGATGGCTTAAAAACAGATTTGGAAAGCGGGAGCCGCCAATCCAGGCGTTAGACTCGATTGACATTGTTGGGCATCGCTTTGATGGCGGGGTTGATCTCGCCATTGTGGATAGCAATCCTGGGGACGCATCGCCTGAAACGCGCCTCCTTCTGCGGAAGAAGATTGCAGCTTACTTGAAGGCTATAAACACCGACGCCTTTCAAGTCGAGTTTGGCTTTCCGGAACCCGAGCATACTCGTATTGTTGTGGCATGTTCGACCCAACCTAGCCCGAAGCTCGCTGAATGGATAGAGGAGTGGAAGCCCTGGGTTGCTGAGAATCGGGCGCGATTGATACTGTCTGTGGGTCCGCCCCGTTAGCCCATTTTGCCATTCGAAAGCTAAAAGGTTGGTCCCAAGGCGATAACTGAAGGCCTTTCGTTTTTTCGGTTTCTCGTGGTCAATCTCCAATTATGCCACTTCGCGCCTTTGACGGCGAAAAAGTGGAGTCGGTCCTTGCCCGGCTGCGATAGAGGAGTTCCGGAGCGCGGCATTCGCCAAGCAGATTTTGAATTTCGTTGCAGGTGGTATTGGCAGCCGGTACTGTAAGGCTTCAGGCAGGTTAACCAATTATTCGGCCGGTAGATTGGGAACCTTATGGAACGCCATGCGTCGATTGCGTTTACCGTACTGGGTGTTGTCTTTCTGGTACTGGCTGTCGCTGGCTTCTTCGGATTAAACGATAAGGTCACGCTTAGCGCGAAAGAGATGCGGACTGTAAAAGCCGAAGACAGCGAAGTCGAGTTCCGCCAGCCCTCATTCACCTCGGTCGGCGCCGTCCCGGGCTTTGCCATCGCCTCCGGTCTGTGCTTATTGGCAGCCGCCGTCGCCAACCGCTGGGGAAAGTCAGTCGTCTACAATCCGCGCGAGCAAGATCTCCAGGCAAGAAGCGGTCCAATGTCCGCACCGAAACTGGCGCCGGATCGCGATTTATGGGAGCCGCCTGAGTTTCCGGCTGATGACTTATAGTCAATCGGGCAGTGACCATGTCCGCAGTTCCAATTTTGGCCACGCGTAGAATGCCACCCAAAACGTCGAAGCACGAATCACTCCTAGGCGTCCTTGCCATGAGATTCCGTGGCACTCAGGACAGCGGAGAGCGCAAAACCATCGCCCTAGAGTATGCCAAAACGGCAAAGAAACTGATCAAAAGCGGCCATTGGAGTGAAATGCCTGCCCCCGAGGACCAGCTTCCCGATGACGTAATGCCTAAAGAGTTCTTTGAATTCTGGTCGCCTGATTGGGAAGCTCCCTAGCCTGAGTCAGTTCCGCACCCTGCGTGCCGTGGCTTCGCGGCTCAAGAGTGACAGGCGCTTGTCACCGTAGGAAGGAGCAACAGCGAAACCATGCAAGCGGCTCGCGGTGAGGATCGGCTCGAAGGCTGCTCTTGGGTTCCTCTCATCTCTCGTGCCGAAGCTCTGCTTCGGCCCCTGCACGGAAAATGAAGTGCACCGCACACTGCGAAATGCCCCCAGACATTTGTCTCCTCGCAAACAAATATTGACGTTGCGGCCTAGTGAAGCGGAGCTTCGCGGAGGTGCGTGCCGAAGCAGAGCTTCGGCACGAGGCGATGTAGAGCTTGGTTGCGAAGCAGAGCTTGGTTGAGACGCGAAATGACTTCGGTGGCTACAGCTGCCCCAGGAGCTTATCGTAATCCGCGTGCGAGCCGATCCAAAACCAGACGACGGTATCTCCATTGAGCGCGCCAACGGCTCGATAACCGATGCCGACGCGAGCCGAGTATATTGGCGGGTCTGGATACACCTTCTTGAAGCGCAGGCCCGGGTGCGACGGGTTCTGGCGAAACAAATGGAAGTCGTCCCGCGCCTGCTGCCGAAGGTGCGCCGGGAGCGCAGCGAGCAACTCCCGGAACCGCCGCGTCGTGCGCGAATTCATAGCCGCTCCGGATCCAGCTCTTCCGTCTGCCCAGAACGATGCTCGGCGAGCGCGTCCCGCGCCAGGGACACGAGCTTGTCCGAGGAGCGCGCGATGGCCTGGTCGAAATTGTCTTCGGCGGCCAGTTCGGCGAGTAGCCGCGCGGCCAGCAGATCCTGCTCGGGTTGAGAGAGCTTGGCTGCCTCGGCGAATGCTTGCTGGAGCAACGTAGTCATGAGAACACCTCGTGTTGTCGCATTGTATCGCGCCCGAGGCGCCTGACAGAAGCCCGACCCCTGGCGACGCCGCCCGCCTCGCTCGGCCGCACCACATAAGGTCGATCGCTGTGGTGACATGATTCAGGCAGACGGTGAAGAATTCTCCCAGTGCATGGATGCTAATCTTCTTCTGGCACTAAAGTGACCAGCTGGATTTTCGGGGTTCACTGTAAATCTAGAACGGCCGGCTTTGGATGATTCCTCCAGTATTCTGCCAAGCTGAAGGCTGTAGCCTCTTTCAAGCCGCAATAATGTGTCGGCGCGAACGCTTAACTCCCCCACCTGCTCATTTCAGGTGGCATATTGAAATAATCGAATTGGCAATTTCCTTCGAATCTCTTACATTTGTATCCATACATAACTGAGTAAGTCCGGCGTTGTCAGGAAAGCTCCTAAAGGCGGGACTTTCGTAATAGCCGTGAACTGATGTTACCCAATTGAGAATATCCGCGTGTTCATCTCGTAGCCTAGATCGCCTAAGCGAAGTAGCCAAATCCGTCCAAAGCAGAAAACAATGGATCGTTCTCCCCTGCTCTCTCAGCCAGTCAACCCATCGCCCTGGATTTCTAGAAGGCCCGAGCTGCGAGCTAAGAATGTATTGGCCCTTGGAGGTCGGAATAATCTCTTCACCACAGCAAATTTCGATTGTAAGCAAGGAAGTTTGGTCAATTCTTGGTTCTTGAAAGATGAACTTTTTGGCGTCCTCTCGACGATAAGCGTCCCATTGTTCGTCTAAGTTGATATGACACGGGTTCAGCGAATTGCATTGTTTTTCTAAGAGTTTCGCGACTGAGCTCTTCCACGTGCACATTGGCCCTCTGAGGATGATTGCCGTTTTGTTTTGCATTCAAAGCGACCTCAGGCATGGTCCTTACCAAGATCTTCATGGGTTTCCGCAAAAGCCTTAAGGCTTGGAAAAGGTACGGTTTCCCGCCTCGTCTCTAATAGTGATGCTACCTCCCCCAGCTATGGAAGAAAACAGAAGCGATACGCGCGGTTTGCCTTCTGAATCAGAAAGGTTCAAAAGAGGATAACCCATTTTCATTACAGTTAGTCGGGCGCGAACTACCTTATTGTTATCAAAAAGCTTCAAGGTCGGCTGGTCATCATCTGTGTCAAAGCTCCCAAATGTCTCGCCTATCTTATCTTTTAGGATGAAGGACTCAGCTTCGACTGATCTTGATTTGACCACCTCGTTTTGTATTGAGCTAGTTGATCGGTTGCCTCTAACAAGCATGCACACAGATGAAGTAGCGGCCAGTCCCGCAACGATTAGGCTTGCTGTCAGTGCTTTTCGAAGAAAAACGGTTTGTTTCTCCAAGCTGCTAATGCGGTCCATTATGATTTCAAAGCTGCTTTCATCAATAGGTTTACTATTTGCCACAACCTTTACCCCTAATTAGTCTTGCCGCCATGTGCCATGCTTTCAAGGCCCTCGGAGGGTTCCACTAGCACCTCAGCTAACTCGGAGCCTCGAAAGCACGCTTTGCCCGCCGTCACACCCCTACCGTTTTGATTATAGGGCAAGTATGCTTTTAGAGGTCCGATGCCATCTATTGGAAGACGGTGAAAAGAACTAGAATACCGTTTTAGAAGATCAGGCCATGAACGAACGCATTGTTATCGACCCGAATATCTGCCATGGCAAACCGGTCGTCCGAGGAACGCGCACGCCCGTGACGGTGATTCTAGACGCTCTAGCGGGCGGGGACTCCTTTGAGATGATCCAGTCCGATTACGACGTCACCGCCGAGGACATCCGCGCGTGCATTGGCTTCGCCAGCCGCGAGGTCAGCCAGCTCCGCTATATTGCCGTGTCGGCGTGAGACTATGGCCAACTTCTTGATCGACGCCAGTCTGCCCCGACCGGGAGGCAGAGTGGGAAAACCTTCTGAACGTGCGCCGGCTTTGAAGCAGACGACAATAAAAGTCCGACCTACCCCAAAGCGCCGAGCAATCGGCCGGCCGGCCCCGGCCTATCTGGCGTTAATCGACCTTTTTCCATTGCGTCCCTTGCATTCCGATCAGGACTACGACGAGGCAGTTAGGGTCTTGGATACGCTTGTCGTGCGGCCCGAAGGCTCGTTGGATCCCGGCGAGCAAGATTACCTGGACACGCTGACGATGTTGGTGGAGACCTATGATCGGGAACACCACGCCATTGATACGCAACATCAAGACCCATTGAGCATGCTGAAGTATTTGATGCAGGAAAGCAGCATGAATCAGGCGGCCCTGGGCCGGCTGCTGGGCAATCGTGCGCTGGCCTCCCTGATCCTCAACGGACATCGACAGCTTAGTAAGAGCCATATCCGCAAGTTGGCAAACCATTTCAAGGTTTCTCCAGCACTTTTTCTCCAGGCGAAATCAACTGACCGACGCTGATCAGTCACGTACAGGGCGAGGAATGGTGGGAGTTGTTCTACTCAGGAATCGGCCATGATCCTGCGAATCCTGGAAGCCGTCGTTAGAGGTCCGCATTGGCTGAAGCTGGTGTTTAATGACGGAACGCGTAAGGCCGTGGACGTCCGACCGCTTTTAAGCGGTCCTGTGTTCGAGCCGCTTAAAGATCCGAGCTACTTCGCCAGGGTGAATTGGACCGGGTTTGCGGGACGGTGGTGTGGCCAAACGGAGCCGATTTCGCGCCCGAGGCATTGCATGGATTGGCGGCCGTCGATGAACCAACGGTCGCTTAACGTTGGGCCGTTCACCAGAGGCTCTGGGTCGGGCTGAGGCGCACGCGGTAGTCCGAAAGAACCTTTGGGGATAACGAACGAACGGCCCTTACAGGGCCAAAACGGGACCGCCACACCGTCTCCAGGCCTTCGACCTGGGCTGATAGAACCGGCCCTTCAGGCCGGAAAATCCTTTGAGTTGGTGTGGTGACAGCGTCCTGTCATTGTTCAGATGGTTTTTTGTGCGGTCTCTTAGCGAAACCCCCAATCGCTTCAGCTAACGCGTTAAACACGGCGTGCGTAGACGGAAGTTTTCGCGGTCGTGAGCGATTTCATCGGACAGAAAGAGAGACGAACCGGCGGTCAGAGCCATGAAGCCGAAGCGCTGGCGGATCGTGTCTTTGCAGGCGGCGAGGCGGGCGGCCCTTTCGGCATCAAATTCCGCAAAGAGCGCGGGCTGGGGATCGCAGGCGACGATGGGCGCCAATTCGATGCCGATAAGGCGCAGCGGCAGGCGGCGCGTGTAAAGTCTATCGAAGCGATCGCGGGCAGCATCTTTAATCGACTCTTCGCCGGCCGTCGCGATGCGGAACGATTGCCTTCCCAGAGCGCTTTCATAGTCGCCGTAGCGAATGGTAACGGCGAGTCCCTTGGTGGCCTGGTTACTGAAGCGCAGCCAGGAGACGGCTCGCTCGGTCAAATGATCGAGCATGGCTTTAGTGAAATCGCGGCTGCCCGCAGGAGGATCAAAACTGGTGCACCGGCTGATGGATTGAGCGGGCCGGTGCGGCTGGACGGGACGCGGATCGATCCCGTGCGCCTGATCGCGCAGAACCTTGCCTTGATTGCCGAATAGACCGCACAGAATCGGCAACGGCATGGCCGCCACTTCACCGACCTGCTGCACGTTGAGGCGTTCCAGCCGGCTCGCGACTTTTGGACCGACGCCCGGCAGCACGCGCGCCGACCAGGGCGCCAGGTAATCTCGCTCCTCGCCTACCGGAACGAGGATCTGCTTGCCCGGCTTGGCTTGTTTTGTGGCCACCTTGGCAACGAGCTTGTTGACGCCTATGCCGATGGAGACGCTCAAGCCGACCTCCTCGCGCACCTGCTCGCGGAGCATGCCGGCAATACGGTCGGGTCCTTCGGTTGGCGCCACGTCTAGATACAAGTCATCGAGAGCGGCCACTTCGATGATCGGCGTCTGTTCTTGGCAAATCGCCAACATCCGGCGGGCGGCCTGCTCATAGCGACGGTAGTCGCCCGGTATGATGATCAGTCGCCGGCAGAGTCGACGCGCTTCAGAGAGGCGCATTCCGGTTCGCACGCCCCAGCGCCGCGCCTCGTAACTACAGCTAGCCGCCACGCCGCTGCCTACCGCGACGGGCCGGCCGCGCAGATTCGCGTCATCTCGCTGCTCGATGGAAGCGAAAAAGGCATCGGCGTCCAAATGAAGAACGGAATGAGAAACCGGCGCAATGGGCATGATCGATAGAAGAATGGGGACGACACCGCGGCCGGGAAAGCCGGTGGTCCCTAACTAATTCACTGTACTAATGTATATTCGGCGGAGCAAGATGGGTTTTGCTTCGGGCGCAGCAAAATAGCTTATCCCGGCAGCTCAAACCGCAGCGGCCTTCAACACATTATCAATCGCTTCGCGGAGTTCTCGCGCCTGCACCGGTTTGGCGACGTAAGCGTCCATGCCGGCCGCCAAACAGCGTTCGCGGTCGCCTTTCATTGCATGTGCGGTCATCGCGATGATAGGCAGCCGCAAACCAGTCCCCAATTCCTTGGCCCGGATTGCCGCCGTCGCCTCAAAACCGTCCATCTCCGGCATCTGCACATCCATGAGCACCAGATCGAACGCTTCCTGATCCAAGGCAGCCAACGTGTCACGGCCATTTTCCACGACGCGAATGCTGTACCCTTGCTTTTCCAAAAGACGCACTGCCAATCGTTGGTTGACGGCATTATCTTCGGCCACCAATACGCGCAATCCTGAACCGGTCCTCGCGACGAAAGATCCGGAAAGCTTGGGACGTTTTTCGCCGGCGAAGGAAATACGCAAAGCCTTCACCAAGGCAGCAAGCAGATCCAACTGCTTGCATGGCTTGGGCAAATAACCGGTAATCCCCAACTCGCGACAGATCATTGCATCCCGCGTCCGATCCGCGGAACTCAAGACGAGAACCGGCGTCCCAGCCAACGCGGGATCTTGACGAATCTGTTCGGCTACCGCGAAGCCGTCCATGTCCGGCATCATGACATCGAGCAAAACAATTTCAAAAGGCGACTCACGAGCCGCCGCCTCGTGCAAAGCACTTAGCCCATCCGGCCCGTTTGAGACAGATTCGGACCGCATTCCCCAATGGTTCAGGGTCTCTTCGAGAATGCGCCGATTGGTCGCATTATCATCAATGATCAAGGCCCGTAACCCATGAAGTTTCACCGGGGTCGGCGCCAGAGCAACCGGAGCGCTTGTGGACTTCTTGAAGCGCGCCGTAAAGTGAAAAGTGCTGCCTTCGCCGGGTTTGCTGTCTACCCAAATCCGACCTCCCATCATTTCGACCAAGCGCGCACAGATAGCAAGGCCCAGGCCCGTGCCGCCGTATTTCCGTGTCATCGACCCGTCCACTTGTTCAAATGCGGAGAATATAGACTGCTGCTTGGAAGCCGGAATTCCGATGCCGGTGTCGCGCACCTCGAAGTGAAGCATCACCTCTGCACTATTTTCCGGATTCTCATTCGATTCGGATATCAAATTTCGAGTTTCGGACTTCACGTGAACAACCACTTCGCCCTTTTCGGTGAATTTGACGGCATTGCCGACGAGGTTGACGATGATTTGGCGAAGCCGCATGCAGTCACCCACGAGGGCCTCGGGGACGTCGGGGTGAGCATGAAAGGCCAGTTCGAGGCCCTTTTGGTGCGCGCGGAGAGCCATCGTCTTCATCGTGTCGCCAAGGGTGTCGCGAAGGGCAAAGTCCACGGGGTCGAGATCGAGTTTGCCGGCTTCAATCTTGGAAAAATCCAGAATGTCGTTAATGACAACCAGGAGAGCGTCTGCCGAGGATTTAACCATGCCGAGGTATTCGCGCTGCTCCGGAGACAACGGCGTATCCAGCGCCAGTTCCGTCATGCCCAGAATGCCGTTCATGGGCGTCCGGATCTCGTGGCTGACATTGGCCAGAAATTCACTCTTAGCCCGGCTTGCGGCTTCGGCGTTTTCCTTGGCCTTTTGCAGCTCCACCTCCATGTGCTTGCGGTCGGAAATGTCCGTGTAGATGCCAAGAATGCCGACCACGTCGCCGCTAGCGTCCCGCAAGGGCACCTTGCTTGTTAACAAGGTGGCCTGACTTCCGTCCTTACGCCTCTGTGTTTCCTCGAAATTGAGAAGGGGCTGACCCTTTTTCATGACCTCCTGGTCGCACTGGATATAGAAATCAGCTTGTTCTCGGCTAAAGGGAAGGTCGTAATCCGTTTTGCCAACCACCTCCGCAGGAAAATTGGCCCCGCAATCACGCGCGGAGTTTTCATTGCATCCCAGGTAAACGCAATTCCTATCTTTCCAGAATACCGAATAGGGGATGTGAGCAATGACGCTTTGCAGGAGGGCTTGTTGAGATTTCAAAGCCTGTTCCGCTCGGGATCGTTCTTGGACTTCTTGCTGCAAATTCTTCGTTCTTTCCTTGACGAGAATTTGCAGTTCTTTCTCCTTCGCCCGTACGTGCTGAATGCGCACGCGATAGCCGCCCAGGCTCAATAAGACGATGCCTAATGCGCATGAGGTATAAAACGCGCTGGTTTGGTAGAGGTGAGGAGCCAGCTGGAAATCGAATTCCGCACCGCTCTCGCTCCAATCTCCCGCATTATTGCGCGCAATAACTCTGAAGCGGTAGACGCCGGGGGGCACTTTGGTGTAATAGGCTTCCCGGCGCGTTCCCGCTTCTATCCAGTCATTGTCGAAGCCTTCCAGCTTGTAGCGGAAATGGACTTTTTCCGGCGTCCTAAAGCTCAACGCGGTGTACCGAAAGTACAAGTCTCCGCTGCCCGGACGCGCCTTGGCCGGCCCATGGGGATCGTAAGCGCGCTTGTCTAGAATCGCTTCTTCAAGGATTACAGGCGCGGGCTGCGCATATTTCGCATAGCGGCTCGGATCGATTACGGCGATTCCGCGGAGCGTCGCAAACCATAGCCGGCCCATTGAATCCTTGGCGCCGGCACGTTGCGTGTGGCCTGAAACGGAAATGCTCTTCATTCCATCTCCAAGGCCGAAAGAAGTTGAGGAGATGGCGTCTGTATTGCCTTGATCCAAATCCAGCAAATTGCGTTTGCCGACGCGATACACGCCCTTTTCCGATCCCATCCAAAGGTTGCCAAAGTCGTCTTCGAGAATGGTAAACGCTACGTCGTCAAACAACCCTTGGCGACTGGTATAGACGGTAATGGAATCATTTTTCAATCGATTGAGGCCACCGCCGTTGGTGCCTATCCATAAGGTCCCGGAGTTGTCCATGTACAAAGATTCGATGGCATTGCTCGATAAACCGTTCCTGGTCGTGAACTGTTTGAAAACCCCGTCCTTATAGCAGGTTAGACCACCGTCGCGCGTCCCTATCCAGAGGTTGCCCATTTCATCGTCAACAAGCGCAACAACCTTGTTGCTCGATAGGCCGTCCTCCGTGGTGTAGGTAGTCCATTTACCGTCCACGAAGCGAGTGAGCCCGCTTTGCGAACTGCCAATCCATAAGGCATTTGACTTATCACAATGCAAGGCGCTGATGTCGGTAAGGGCCGGGTTGGGGTAGCGCGTAGTGCGGAGGCCTTTGAAGCCGGTGAGAACTCCGTCCTCGGCAAACCACAGGCTGCCGTCTGTAGATTCCGACATGCAACCGCCGGAAATTGCCGGATAGCGGAAGAACCGGCCGTCCTTATAGCGAACCTCATTGACCCAAAGGGTTCCTTGCGTGTCGGCGAAAATGAGGCCCGGGGATTCGACCGGGCAACCTTCCACACTGGTGTAGCTGGTGAATGGACCGTCTTTGAGGCGGCCCAACCCGCCGCCGAGCGTGCCAAACCATAGACTTCCTTCCCGGTCTTCATCGAGGCTATTGAGGCGACTATCATGGAGGCCGTCTTTGGCGGTGAAGGTCGTGTACTCTCCGTCACAAAAGCGAACCAAGCCGAAACCATAGCAAGCAATCCAAATGCTGCCGTCTTTATCGTCGTGCATCAGAGAAGAAACGCCATACTGACCGGCGGGGGCTTTATAAAGAGTCGATTGACCACCCTGGAAGCGACTAAGGCCTTCCGGCATTGCAGTCCATAGCGCCCCGCGACGATCCCAAAAAAAATTGGCGCTCGAGTTGGCAGTAAGGCCATCGCGTTCCATGGCTATTTCCGCCGACTTTCCGTCCTTCCATCGCTTCAACTCTTTGTTGCCATTTATCCAAAGGCTGCCGTCCGGTCCGGCCAAGATGCGTTCGATTCTTCCTTCGAAAAGGCCGTCCTTAGCAAGAAGAGCTTGCCAACGTCCTTCTTTGAATCGAGCCACGCCCGCATTTGTGCCGGCCCAGATATTGCCCTCGGAATCCTCAGCCAACGTCGAAACTTCATTGTCGGGAAGACCGTCTTCGGTCGTAAAGCTGGTCGCCCGACCACCGCGCACGTGAATGATTCCATTGCTTAACGTGCCAGCCCAAAGGCTGCCGTCCTTAGTTTCTAAGAGCGTCAGAATGTTGTTGCCTTTGATGCCTGGCGTGTTCGATTTATCAAAAACTAGAAATCTTATGCCATCGAAACGGATTAACCCGATGGAGCTGCCCAACCACAGATAGCCGTCTTTCGTTTGCAGGACGCTGGAAATCCAAAGGTGGGGGAGCCCGTCTCTGGGGGTCCAGAAGTCGTGGCAATATTGGGACGGCCGTTTGCCTGGGTCCAGAGCTTGGGCTTCATTCAGGCCGGCATGGAAGAAAACGATAAGCGACAGCGGAAAGGTCAAGAGCGACGATCTTAAGGCCGTGATCTTCATCTACACCTCTCCGCCGTCGCTCGCCAACTGAAAAGCCCTAGCGGGTGGTACAAACATCAGTCGGCTTGCCGCAGCGGATTGGAAATGTCAGGTATTCGCGCTGCACCAAAGCAAGCTCACTTGGAAATCTAGCTCATGACTCGTTCCGGAGTCGTAGAACAGAGCCTTTTGCAGGCAATGGATCTTGGCGGGCCGCTTTGGCCAATTCTGAGGAAGTTTTCTTGCCGTCAGAATTGCGCAAGAGACGGAGATTTCGCTTGCGATCAAAAGGAGTAACAGAAGTTTCTTACCGGGCCTCTGTGGGTGCTGCGATCACCTGATCGAACACGAGGATTTCGTTGTCAGGCCAATTCTTAATTTCCGCTTGGTCTTGCCAAAAGCGCCTATAGATCAGGCGAATACGAATTTTTCGTGCTGCAGGCGGAAATGTAATGATAACAACGTCCCGATCACCGGGCTTCAGACGCGAATCCGTGACTTCCGGGTCGGCACGCCAGAAGGGGACCGGGCTATTGCCGTCAAAATCTTTCAGGAGCTTGGCATAGAGCCGGCCCGAATGGCCGGCTAAACGCTTCCCTGCCGCCAATGGCAACAGGGGGCCGCTGGTCGCCGAGACTGGCTTGCCATCATCATCAATGCCCTGCGCGACTAATAGCAGATGCCGATCCACAAACCCCGTTGGGACACAATGGCCCACTTCGTCGGCCGCCACACTAATTTCGGCGAGAAGGACATCGTCCACTTGACGAAGATATGCAGAGACTCGCAGACATTGCTTTAGCATTTCCTTTTGACTGCCGGTGAAGAACGAATGGTTGGCCAAGGTCTGAGGATCGCGGGCAATACCCCCATTGTCCGGAGCGATGTTCGTCATTAAGCCGGTGGGTTTCATATGGCAGTCCTGGCACTGCTTGCCTTCACGCTTAGCGGGACTCGCTTGCCATTCGCTAAAGGTGCTGTAGACGTGAACGCCGAATATCACTCCCTAATGGCAGGAAGCGCAGTAGTTGCTGTCTTTGTAAAACGACGAAAAGGCGTCTTCGCCCCGATCCACATCGTCGAGAGGCCCAAAGAACAATTGTCCTTTTCGCGGCCGGAGCAGATCGAGATTGAAGCTTCCATGGGTTTGACCGATTGTCCCCGTGCCCAGGCCGCTAACTTTATGGCAAAAGTCGCAATGGACGCCATGGGCTGCGACACCGCGTGCTTCACGTAAGTCGCCGAGGCCGTGCTCGGGAGCGAACGCCAGCGTCGGCGCGTGGCAGGAGGCGCAAACACCGCCGCCCAGGGGATTGTCGACGAGCAAGTTCCAACCGACGCCTCGCTTGCCGTTCCAGTCTGTTCCTTCGTAGAAATTGCGGAAATGCCTGCCTGTTGCCGAGCGAGCATGGCCGCTGGATCGCCATTCATCGTAAATGGAGCCATGGCAATTGCCGCAGTTGCCTGCCCGGCTCGAATCTGGCGTTGGACCCACCCATTCGTAATCCTGGTTGTCTTCAGCGGGCAATGGCCGGAGAAAGAGCTTCAAAGGATCGGTAGTGAGGCTTTGACCTGCAATAACATACCCCTCCTTGCTCGCTGTTATGCGGGTGTGTTCCGCATCGAGAGGAGCCAATCGAAATCGTCCTTCGCGATCTGTGAAAGCCAGTTCATTTCGGCCTTTGAAACGTACCCGCGCGTTGGATACGGGAAAATGTCCGTCGGTAACTAGACCGGAAACCGGAAAACCCGCAATCAGTTGTTCAAACGTTTTGCCGGGAGGCGCCGGCACGCGTTGCCAAAACATCATGGCGGCTGGCCCGGGTACTAAAACAGCGAGGAGAACCAAGAGCCAAATCGGATGGAGTTGCTTCATGGAATCGCCATAATATCAAACGCCCGATGACAAAGTTTTGTGTCCGCCTGTCGATGCAAGAATCGGGAAAGGTCGAGCACCAGATATACCGTGCCTGGTGTGACCGACCGTCTTGACACTTTGCCCTAATCGCTTTAGAGTAAGCCGCTTAGCCCTAGCTTTTCAATGCGATGTTCTTTTGAGCGCTGCCGGCGGTGATTCACAGCCTCCTGCAGGCTCACCACCAGGCGCAAACGCGATGCAGACACCTTCGACGCACCAAGGTCCCGGCCATCCCCTCGAACTCTCCCGCATCGCGCAGGACTTGCAAATCCGCAAAGTCCAGGTCGAAAGCGTTGTGCAACTGATCGACGAGGGCAATACCGTTCCCTTCATCACGCGGTACCGCAAAGAACGAACAGGCGGGCTAAACGAAGACCTAATCCGCGCCATCCAAACCCGCGTTGAACATCTGCGCCAGCTCGCCGAACGGAAACAAACAGTCCTCAAGAGCATCGAAGGTCAGGGCAAGCTCACTGATGAACTGCGTGCCGCCATTCTAGCCGCCGACTCCCCCAAGCGACTCGAAGATCTCTATCTTCCTTTCAAACCTAAAAAGCGCACCCTGGCCACAATCGCACGGGAACGCGGGCTTGAGCCGCTAGCACTGGCTGTCTGGAATCGCGACCCCGCTATCGGAAGCCTCAACGAAATCCTGCCCACGCTGGTAAACCCCGAAAAGGAACTGAACACTCCTGAAGATGTGCTCTTGGGAGTGCAGCATGTCCTTGCCGAACAGATTTCGGAAACGGCCGACGTGCGAGCTGCTGTCCGCATCGTCTTATGGGAGAGCGGCAAGCTGTGCACCGTTAAAGGAGAAAAGGTTCCGGAAGGCCAGGGCGTCGATTTCAAAGACTATTTCCAGTTCAGCGAGCCCGTTAAGCACATTCCGCCGCATCGCATCTTAGCCATCAATCGTGGCGAAAAGGAAAACGTGCTCCAGGCCCGGCTGGAGTGGGACACCGACGCCGTTCCCCGTGTGGCTTTGAGCAAATTGCCTTTAGCCGACCATCCGCACAAAGAGTTCTTGGAGAAAGTGGTTGCCGATGCGCTCACGCGTTTGCTGTTGCCCAGCCTGGAGCGTGAGATTCGCCGTGAACTGACGCACCTGGCGGAAGGCCATGCCGTCAGCGTCTTCGCTCGCAATTTACGCAGCTTGCTGTTGGCGCCGCCGCTGCGCGATCGGCGCGTCCTGGCCATCGACCCCGGATTCCGAACAGGTTGCAAGTTGGCCGTGCTCGATGAAACCGGCAACCTAATCGAAGAGACCGTTATCTTTCCTCATCCGCCGCAAAACAAGAAGGCCGAAGCGAAGATCAAGCTCGAACAGCTTGTGCGGAAACACCAAGCTCAGGTCATTGCCATCGGCAATGGAACGGCCTGCCGCGAGACCGAGGAAATCGTTTCGGACGTCATTACCAGCCTGGAAAAGCGCCGGACCGAAGAAACAACGACCGTTGTGTCCATGGAAGCATCGCCCTCGCCGCTTTCCCAGGACCCCTCTTCGCCAACGGTTCAACCGGCAGAGCAGGAGTCGATGGCTTCGAGCCTCCCGACGGAATCCGTAATGATTGAGATTGCCGGTTCTCATCTGACGGAAGGCTTTGTGACCACGATCATCCAGCCCGATGCAATGATGATGGGCACGCCAGTCTCTCCAATGGTCGTTGATGCCGGCTCTTCATCGAGCGAAGGTTCCACGATGATGGCGGCCAATCAAACCTCCGTCTCGCCAACGACGATGCACGAGGCGCCCGCCGCCGCCGAAGCCGCGTCTCTTGTGCCGGCCGAGCCCTTGCCGGAAGCGCCCGCCGATTTGGCTTACGTGATCGTGAACGAAGCCGGCGCCAGCGTTTACTCCGCTAGCCCGGTTGGCCGGGAAGAGTTTCCAAATTTTGATGCAACTTTGCGGGGCACGATTTCCATTGGCCGGCGTCTTCAGGATCCCCTCAGTGAGTTGGTTAAGATCGATCCGCAAAACATTGGAGTCGGACTTTATCAGCACGACGTCAATCCGAAGCAGCTTAAAGAATCCCTGGAAGCTGTCATCGAGTCGTGCGTCAACACCGTTGGCGTCGATCTCAATACGGCTAGCGTGCCGCTTTTGCGCCACGTTTCCGGTCTAAATCAACTGGCCGCACGCAGCGTCGTTGAATTCCGTCAACACAACGGGCCTTTCAAAAGGCGCGATCAGCTCTTGCAAGTGCCAAACATCGGCGAGGCCCGCTATGTGCAGGCGGCCGGATTTCTCAAGATAACCGGCGGAGACAACCCGCTGGATTCAACGTGGATCCATCCGGAAAGCTATGCCGCCGCCGGGCAGTTGTTAAGCGATCTGGGCTATGGACCGGAAGCTCTGGCCGATAGGCCCAAAATAGAAGAGTTAAATGAAAAGCTGAAGACACTGTCACCTGAAGAAGTAGCAGCCCGTCTTCAAATCGGCGTCCTGACGCTCCGTGACATTTTGGACTCGCTTTCTCGGCCGGGGCGCGACCCCCGCGAAGATCTGCCGCCCCCGATTTTCCGCAAAGGAATCCTCAAACTCGAAGACTTGCAGCCCGGCATGGAACTCAAGGGAACTGTTCTTAACGTCGTGGACTTCGGCGCCTTTGTCGACATAGGCCTAAAGGACAGCGGCCTGGTCCACATTAGCCAGATGGCCAACCGCTACATTAAGAATCCGTACGAAGTCGCTGCTGTCGGCGATGTGGTCTCCGTTTGGGTCCTAACAGTCGATAAGGACCGACGTCGCGTTTCGCTTACTATGATCAAGCCGGGAACAGAGCGGAAGCCGCCGGAGAGGAAACCGCTCCCTCCTCGTCGCGAGGAGGGCGAGCGCCGGCCCCAGGGCGGTCGCCGGCCCGCCGGCGGTCAGCAAGCCCGAGGCCGGCCGCCCGGCCCCCCGCGCCAGCAGCCCGGGCAAGCTCCTCAGCAACCCGTTGCGGCATCCGCGGAGCCTCCCTCGGCGCCGGCGCCAAAGGGAGCGGCCACTACCCGAAGTTCGCAACCTCCGGCGCGACCGACTCCGCCGCCGCGCAGGCCGCAAAGGCCTAAGCCCAAAGCGAACCTCTCGCAGGCGGCCCTGGAAGGCGAAGCTCCGCTGCGAACCTTTAGCGAATTATTGGCGTTTTATGAGGCCCAAAAGTCGCCTCCACCACCGCAGCCTGTTTCCGAACCTGAAACTGCGGCCGCGGCGGCATCCGGAGAGACTCCGCCGGGCACTTAGACAAAAAACACAGTCGTGCAGGTTCCGGCTTTCAAAGGATCTGAGATAATCGGGCAGATTCCCTACCCGATGCCGTCTATCATTCCCGCCCGTTGCTCTTTGCGTATTCGGCCTTGAGCAGGCGCTTCAACAACACCTCGTTTATCCTACCTCGGAATCGGATTTTTCCGCTGACGAGCACGACGGGGACAACCTGTCCAAATTGCTCGGCCAACAGCGGATCGCTGTCTACATCCCGCGCTTCGAGTAGGAAGCCGTAGTCGTTTTGAGCACGGGTCAAAATCTCCCATGCGCTGTCGCAAAGGTGACAGCCTTTCCGGGTGTACATGATAAAAGCGACATGACCTAACGAGTTGCGACTTTTGCTTTTGTTCCAGAAGCGTAACCATTGAAAAGCCATAAGTATCCGGCCCGTTAGCGTGCCGTAGTCAGGGGTTGGTGCATTTGGTATTTTAGATCTGTCTGCCCTCTTCAACAGGATGTCGAGGGGACTCTCCCGGAAACAGAATTGAGGCGCGTCCGCGAGGATTGTAAATGCCCCCCCGTCCCACTCCGCCCAACACTGGCAAGCCACGCCGCCGGCCAGGTCCCGTTATGCCGGGCGGATGGATTTGGCTGGTTATCGGCTTGATGATGCTGGGCATAGTCATCGTCAGCAATTTCCCAACCAACTCCGTCGACATGGGCGACCTGCTCAAGCTGTTAAACGATCCCGACCAGGTCAGTAACATCAAATCCGTCACCTGGGAAGGCAGCGAACGGGTCACATGCGAGGTTTACGACCGCGAAAAACTACCTGAGGACATCAAGAAACACACTTCGACTCTCAGCAACGGTGGAGGCCGGTTTACAACCAAGCTGCCTCCGGGGGAGAATCAAGGATTCAAGAGTCGGCTCGAAGCAGCCAAGGTCAGCCAACCTGTCGGAACCAGTTACGAATGGGTGGGGAATGTATTCTTATTTTTGTTCGCGGTTGCCTTCATATTGATCCTGTTTTTCGTCATCCTTCCACGCTTTCGTGACCCGCTTGGGGGCGGTTTCCTGAGCAACTATATCAAAAGCCCCGCCAAGCGCTATGATCGGAGCAAGCTGCGGGTTACCTTTGAAGACGTCGCCGACATGCAGAATGCCAAGGCGGAATTGCAAGAAATTGTCGAGTTTCTGCGCAATCCAGAAAAGTTTCAGCGGCTGGGCGCGCAGGTGCCCAAAGGCGTCTTGCTGGTCGGGCCTCCCGGCACGGGGAAAACGCTTTTAGCCCGAGCCGTGGCGGGAGAGGCGGGCGTTCCTTTCTTTAGCATCAGCGGCTCCGAGTTTATTCAGATGTTCGTCGGCGTGGGGGCTAGCCGCGTGCGTGACATGTTCAAGACTGCCAAGGAAAACGCCCCGTGCATTCTCTTTATTGACGAAATCGATGCCGTCGGCCGCATGCGCGGCGCCGGCGTGGGCGGCGGTTCAGATGAACGCGAGCAGACCCTCAATCAAATCCTCAGTGAAATGGACGGCTTTACGCCAACGGAGTCGGTCATCGTCGTGGCCGCCACCAATCGTCCCGACGTTCTCGACTCGGCCTTGCTGCGCCCGGGACGGTTTGACCGGCATATCACCGTAGACCGGCCGACATGGCAGGGCCGGCTGGCCATTCTGAAAGTCCACACACGCAATAAGCCGTTGGCCGATGAAGTCAACCTCGAAGGAGTCGCCCGCAATATGATCGGCATGACGGGCGCCGACCTCCGCAATTTGGCAAATGAAGCGGCTCTCCTGGCGACCCGCGAGGGCAAATCCAAGATCGATCGCGCGGACTTCGAGCGCGCGGCCGATCGCGTTTTGATGGGTCCTAAACGCGAAGAAGTGTTGTCCGCCGACGGCAAGCGTAAAACCGCTTATCACGAAGCCGGCCATGCCCTGGTCGGCTGGCTGGAGCCTAATGCCGATGCGCCTCAGAAGGTGTCGATCATTCCACGAGGTCGTGGCCTAGGCGTGACGTTTGCCCAGCCCGATGAGGACCGCTATCACCATGGCATGGATTATTGGAAGGCACGGCTGGCCTTTACCATGGGCGGACGCGCCGCCGACCGGCTAGTCTTTGGCCAGCCTTATTCCGGTCATGAAGACGATCTTAAGCAAGCCACAAAACTAGCGCGCTTCATGGTCACGCATTGGGGCATGAGCGACCGGCTAGGACCAATGGCTTTCCGCATCGGCGAAGAGCACGTATTTCTCGGCAAAGAAATACAGGAGCCTCGCGACTTCAGTGAAGGGACCGCCCAGATCATCGATCAAGAAGTTCAGCGCCTGCTCCGCGAGGCCGATGAACAGGCCTATCAATTGCTCGAATCCCATCGCGAGGAACTGGAAAAGCTGGTTGAAGCTCTGCTTCAGCGCGAGGAACTGCTTCGTGAAGAAATTGATGAGATCCTGGGCAAAGAGAAGCCCGGGTTAGACGGCAAGGCCGCCGAAGAAGACGCCCCCACGTCTGGAGTAGTTCGGGCCTGAGGGCCACGAATGGCATAACTCCTTTCCGATGTAATGCCCCCAAAAGAACCAAAAGTCGATTTCGATGGCTTTCTAGCCCTTCGGATCACTAAAAGTCGACCGTCGCCGTCGAAAGCGCGCAAAAAGACGTGAAGGATTCTTTCCATCCGTTTTTCATAGGAAATGGTCGTTTTTCATGGGGGAAGGCCTTTTTTCATGGGGGGTAGGTGGGCTTACAGGTGTAGGCTTTTCCATTGACCCCGGAGGGCCCCAGTAGGCCGTCGCACCGCCAACTCTTTACGCCGGAGGCGTTACAGCCATTAGCCGGTGGTTGAGCGCAGCGACACCCATAGGCATCAAGTTAAGCCGAAGTCCAAGAGATCGGGGTTGTTAAGTAATTCGATGGTTCCCGGCCGAGAGCGCTTGTTTCGCCGACAGGTTTTCGTCAGGACGATGCGCATGAGGGCCAGAATGGGTTCCAGGG
>JBJMQT010000166.1:0-9556 GCA_045802525.1 Gemmataceae bacterium | reverse complement strand
GTGAGCCCGTTCCAAGTGATCCAAGAGTTCCAACGCCCCCTCGGAGCCTGCCAAATGGTCGTTGAGATACGATGCGATGTAGGCTTGGGACATCTTTCGCCTCTGGTACGGCTTGAAACAATTTCTGTCGGAAACCCGGTTATCTATCCATGCATCGTGCTGATCCCTTTTACTCCTGCTTTCCGCTATAGGGCAAGGCAAAAAGCGCCAGCATGATACTAAACTTGACAAAGAGTATGTCTGGCGGGAGCGGGACAAACGAAGCCGTGGGGCATAATACGGATTGGTTTAAGAAGTGAATGAATAAATTGGAAAAGGATCGCCGGGAACCATGATTCGCCGGCGATCCTCGGGAAGTTACGCTTTGACGTTTTCTCCAACGTTCCATCCGCCATGAACCGGGCTGCCACCGCTGCCGTCGTCATTAAGCGGCGTGTAATCCACCGCGCCCGTCTCGAACGTAAAGCTCACCGACTCCATGGGTGCGTCGCCCGCACCACCCGAGCCACTCCACTGCACCGACGTGACGTACACGTTCGTAAAGGTGTAAACGAGGTACGGAGTTGCTTTGCCGGCCACTTGCCTTTGGAGCGTCACCACGGCAGTAGGAATCACGGTACCATCGCAGCTTTTTTGAAACAACACGGGAGAAGAAGAATCGGTGGACTTCATAATGCTGAAATCGCTGACCGAAACTTTGCCCACGCTGACCCCGGTTCCTGTGCCGACCGAAGAGGAATTCGATGCGCCCCAGGAAAACGACATGATGTCGATTTCCCCGGTATGGTTTTCCTTCTGCGATTCACCGGTAATGTCGTCCAGCTTCAGAAATGCATCATACGCCATTGGAGGAACTCCTTAAAAAGATTGTGCCTGGCTGTCGTTTATTGCGGTGATGGGGAGGGCAACGCCGGGGACAGCCGAGCCGGCCGAATCTCCATTTTTTTGCGGCGGAATGGAGAGAACACCTCCCCAAGACTTCTTTCTTCGCCGCATCCATCGTTGTTTCTCTGCCAAGATATGGGATTATTCTGGCAAAGGCGGACAGCGGTGCTAGGCATTCCCGAGATTTGCCGCCTTCTGAAAAACTGGGTCCGGTTCGGCCTTTGTGGGCCCATGTCGGCTGGAGCCGAGCGCATGACCCGACCATCAAGATAAGTGAGGAAGCGAAAGTCTTGACGAGGCGGTGTGAAGTTTTTGAGAAAAGCTTAGACGGTTTGCCACTGGGCCACGCGAGCATTTTGAGCCCCCATGCCCCGATATACGCTCTCAACCGCTTCGCTAGTTGGCATTTGAAAAAGTGTGCGAGTCCAACCAAAGGGTATGCCAGCCAGGTAGAACACCGTGCCCAGTGCCACCTTTAGATCGAGCAACAGACTGATGTGATGCACGTAAAAGAGGTCACAGGTGAGTTTTCTACGAACACTAGCCAGATCCGTATCAGGAGGCAATTGTACTTGCGCTAAGCCGGTCATGCCGGGGCGTACGCGAAGCCGTTCGCGATAGTGCGGCAAATCGTGCGCGAGGATTTTGACAAACTCGGGCCGTTCCGGGCGCGGCCCCACCAGGCTCATGTCGCACTTGAGGACATTCCATAGCTGGGGTAATTCATCGATATGCGAACGGCGAAGAAAGCGGCCTAGAGCCGTAACGCGCGGGTCGCCTACTCTAGACCATTGCGGACCTGACTGCTTCTCACAGTCGTGATACATCGTCCGCAATTTGTAGATCGTATAGATGCGATTATCCCGGCCCACGCGCTTTTGAGTGAAAAATGCGGGGCCTTTCGAAGTCAGCTTAATCAGAAGTGCTGCGATCAATACTACCGGAGTAAATAGGATCAGCAAAGCCGACGCGATGAAACAGTCGCCTCCGGTTTTTATTTTCAGATACCAAGAGTTGGGTCGTGGAGCAATCTTGGACGCAAACTTATTATGAGACGGGTCTTTTCGAATTATTGGTCGATGCTCTACAGGGGCGTCAGTCGCGAGCATTAGATGTCTTCCTAATTCATTAAATCTATTTGTTGAGCCAGCAAGGAACGCGGGAAAGTAAACGCATGTAGAGTCCTTGCTAATCAGGCTCTAAGCTTTTAAGCAGTGCTCAGCTCCTAGCTGACGGAGGCGATACGTTATTCAGGCAATCTAGAGGCTCGGGTGTCTTCTTCGTGCCAACCAAGGCATCGCCATTGTGGAATCAAACAAGAAAAACGCGGGGCTGTATGCCGCGGTGGCAGAGCAAACGATGTGCCGGTCTGAAAATGGGAACAGGTACCGCTTTGTCTAATAGCTATGCCTGGAATTAAGTCTTTTAGAAGCAAACGATTACGACCAGCTTTGGAAGGGATTGTGGCTGTGGATGTTGGTCATGGACTCATGCAACCGCTCTGTCCCGTTAACGGGGTTTTGCAGGAGTTTCCTTAACATGTTAACTGGAGTTAGCGCTTCCAGGAGGCGCTCCAGTTGGTTGGCGACAGCAAACCAGAAAGGAGCAAAACGTGTAAAACAGCTTATGAATTAGCCGACCTGTGCCGTTCTGGGGAGATAAGAAGGCGCTTCCAAACCATCACCGGGCCCCGTTCACTTCCAGGTCAGCTCAAGGCTGAGTCCTTGCTTTTCCAAGTCAGCGGCTTGTAAAACCATTTGATGTATCCGCAAAAGAGACTGGATTGCCAGCCGATCAATTTCGTCCATATTTGCGAACAGCCCTTCTCCTGCGGCAAACAGGTCAGTAAGGGCTTTTGGTTGGGGTAGGAAGTCTTCCAGCGTAAACACGAGTTTGCCGCCCTCGCTTTGTCGGCCCGTCTCTGCTTTGATGGGATTTGAAGGGGAGGCCGACAGTTTCACTAAAGCGTCGCGAAGAAAACGAAATAACTGCAATGTGGTCGCCCTGGTAGACATCAGCGGAGGCACGTCGTGCCCCAGAATGACGCTGAATTGGGCGGATCGGTCCGGTCTTTCCGCTAATACTTCCCGCAGTATTGCATGCCCATCGACTGGATAAAGTGTTTCCTTAGCTTGCTGCCGCAACCGTTGCAAGGGCCGAAGCAGGGCGGCAGCTTGAGCGCCTTGTTGGCGTAAAGCTGCTATTCTCTCTTTCATTCCCCCCGGCACGTGCATTTGGACAATCGAGGTTTGCAGCATCATGCTGTTGAGGCAATTCCCTAATTCATGCGCAATGCCAAGCATTGCCGTGCCCACGGTAGCCACCGGTTTGAGTTCGGCTAGCTCTTGTTGGCATTTTTCCAAAAGCTCGGCCAGCCGCGCCGCGCTCTCATCCGGGCTTATACTTTCCAAATCTCCCCGTCGATCAGGCGATTTAGGGCTTTTTGATGAATCGGAATGCATGAAGCCTCCGAGGAAAGAATCGAAACGGTTTATCGGCTTATTACGCTAGGCCCGCGTACGTTTTCGCGTCCAGTGCTTGATCTACTTTTGAACCAATCGGCATAGCGTTTGCAACGTCGCACAACCGTTGCAGTAGCCTCATTGTATTGCTCATGACCTCATGGCTCGGCAAGGGGTCTTCCATGGGACGGCTAGCCTTCTTATTTTTGCTGGTCGCATTAGTAGCTGCTCTATTTGGCTACGGCATAATCCCGAATTTGACCTATGAAATCGCCCAACTCCTGTCTGTGGCTTTTGTGATATTTGCCTTCTTCACCTTGCTGAATGGCATTCTCGGCAAAGGCCGTGTCCGGGAGCTTGGTTAGTCTGCAATCCTATCGTTTCCCGCTCAGCACCTGCCGTAATCCGCTTCTTTATGCGACGTCACCTTCTAGGCAGTCGATTTTCGGTTGAGACAATGCTGAAGGTCGCGTTATAATCGGCTTGTTTTCATTAGACTCCTTGACCGCTAAACTTTCCCGCCTCTGGAGCGGAGCGTATCGGCATGGCCTCGGAAACTTTCGACACCCTGGTCCTGCGAGCCAAAGAAGCCATCGATCTAAAGGATTGGGAAACGGCTCGGCCTCTTTTGCAACAAGCATTGTCCATTAAATCGGACTTGCCGGATCTGCATTACAACCTGGCCACCGTCTGCTTTCAACTCGAAGACTTGTCCGCGGCGGCCTTTCACTTCAAGGAGGTTACACGCCTGGATCCGTTGCGGGCAGGCGCTTACATAAACCTCGGGGCCGTCTTGAATTTGCTCGACCGGCTTGACCCAGCGATTGACATGCTGCGCCGTGGTTTGCAGCTCGATCCTCATCGCGCCGAGGGTTATTATAATCTCGGTTTGGTCCATCGCCGCAAGGGCCAAAAGGATATGGCAATCCAGGCGTATCGCGAAGCTGTTCGAGTCAACCCGCGCATGGCGGACGCCCATTACAACATGGCCAATCTATTCATGGACAAGGAGCAGTATGGGCAGGCCACGGCGGCTTACAAGCAGGCCCTGCAATTAAGGCCCAACTGGGATCGAGCGAAGCAGGGATATGCCAGGGCCAAAGATCTGTTGGACGCATCATCGGCCACGCATTCAGCGATCGCTTCTCAGTCCCCGCCACCCGTTTCGGATTTCGCTAAGCCGGCCACGCCGGCCAAAAAGCTGGATCCGGACCGCATGGTTGACCCTATCATGCACGGCCAACTGCTGAACAATTTGCATCGAGCTACGATTGAATCGGAGAACTATAGCCGCCACTTCGTCAAGTTGCTCGAACTCGAGATTGAGCCGGCCATCAAGGAACTTTCTTCGTGTTTGCTCCATCCCAGCAGCGCTCCGAATGATTTAGAGCAATGCGTCAGCAAGTTTGAAAAAGCCATGAACAGCATGAAGGGTCTTCAACGCGCGCTTCAATCCACCATGGAACGCATTCGAACTATCGGCGACCAACTCATCGAAAGCTAAAGTAAGCGGCGTTTACGTCAGACCAGCTAGAAGTTCTCTGGGATGGAAGCAGAGGTGGCGGACGATGGCGGGGGGGACATTGATAAAAATGCGTTCGCGATCGACTTGATAGTTGCGTATATAGCTTCCCATAACCCGGCCGACGCGGTAGAGACGGCGACGTTCACGCCGGTTGACGAACGGCGTCTTCAGCTGGCGAATCAACGAATACTCATAGTAACTTAGCGTCCCGCCGGGGCTTAGCAGTCGGTTGTAGGCTCGAAAAATTTCACGCACCATACCGACGGGAAAATTGTTGAGCGGCAAACCTGAGACAATGAAATCATAAAGACCTTCGCCCGGCAATTGCTCAACAGCCGAATGGATAATGCGTACCTGTCTACGCTGGGGCGGTCTCAGCCAATCGCGTTCGAGGCGGTCGCGCAGAAATCTGACAAACTGGAGATTTATCTCAACGGCGTCGAGTTGATCGCCAGGCCGCAGATGTTTGATTATTTCCTTGGTCACCGAGCCGGTGCCCGGCCCGACTTCGAGGATGCGACTGGGCGGCCGAGCTGGTCTAAGAGGAGCAACCAAAGCTCGCGCGAGGAAACGACTGCTAGGCAGGATCGAGCCCGTGGTTCGGAAATGCCGTCGACATTCGCGGAAAAAATCTCCGCATTCCGCCCAGTACCGCATCCCAGGTAGCCTCGCCTTGATTGTGTGCATTCACAAAGGCCGACTCATCGGGTCGCGAAACTAACTTACCGTTTTTTAACTGCCGGGCAACGAAATTGCACCCGCCCCTCGAACATTCTGATCAGAATGTTTAGTCTCGTTTCCGATAAATCCATGCAGTCCTACGTAACCAGCTGGTTCATTAACTGGGCAGGGCGCCGCCTTTTGGACAATCGGCAAGCAGCATGCCAAATTACTCCACAGCGTTCGAAATCCCTGAATGAATCGGAAGGGAGAAGACTCACGGCTTTGCAGGCTGCATGATGCCGGCAGGTACAACGGCCTGTGCCTTGGCAGGCGCCTTAATATCTGCGGCTTCGCATAGGATCACTGGCAATGCCTGGGGGCTTATCAGTTCCGAGTGGACGCCGGCCGAGATGCCCGGCCCGCATACTAAAAGGGGCACGTGAGTGTCGTATTCATGGGGCGTGCCGTGGGTCGTACCGCTTCTTAACGGGTGCAGGATATAATTAGGCTTGGGAATTACGACCACATCTCCGCTGCGGCCAGGATAGTAAGATCGCAAAACGGATTGGCCCAATTGATCACTGGGTGAAACGCCCCCTCTGAGCTCCGAAGCCGTATAGGCCTTTTGAATGCCGGTCTGCTTTTCCAGCCAGCGAGCCAAGGTGTTTTCCACGTCGGCTCGTTTCAAGTGACGTTTATCGATCAATTTGTAATTGAGATAGAACCACGGAAGCGACGTGGCTTCAATCCACCGCCCGTTGCCCTCGGTTTTGCCAAAGGCATCCTCCAGGGCTTTTTGGGCTCTGCTCCCCAAGGACAGTGAATCGATGCGGCCGGCGTCCTTGCCCCGGGCCTTAGCTACCTCGGGCAAAGGGCAAACGCCATGATCTGCGGTGAGCCCGACAACGTAGGCATCTTCGCCAACTTTATCATCCAGGTAGTTCAACAAGTCGCCGACCAGTCGATCGGTTCGTAGGGTCATGTCCAAGACTTCTTGGGAGTCAGGCCCCCAGGTGTGCCCTACTGAGTCGTTGCAAGAGAAGCTGATGCAAAGGAGGTCTGGCACGTTGTGTTGACCTAGCTGCTCCGCGTCAATCGCTCGTTTGGCCAATTGGAGCAGTAGATCGTTGCCAAAGGGAGAATTGTAGAGCGTGTCGTAATAGCCCCGGCCCGGTTTCATAAGTCCGCCGGTCATGCGATGCGGAAACACTCGTCCCTGATAAACGGCGGGGCCTGCTTTACTGGATCCCGGCGTACCGACCCCTTTGCCCTCTCCTTCGACATCGTCGGGCCCGCTTAAAGCTTCATAGTCAAGGTCCGGCCTTAGGCGAGTCCAGTCCTTGCCAAACCAGGCATCGGCGGGTCGGCCGGCATTGAATTGCTTGACCCAATCCGGGAGGCGATCACGGTAATAAGTTGAAGTAACAAACGATCCGCTGTCCGAATCAAACCAAAAGCAATCGGCATTCGGTTGGTGACCGGCAAACAGCACCGCCCCACGGTCTTTGAACGACAACGAGACAATACGGCTCTTACCCCCCGTCCCGTCCATGAACGCGTCGCCGAGAGCCGGCGCCAAAAGCCTGTCCGGCGCGACGCCATAAGACTTTTTCCGTTCGCCGGGCTTCCCGGGCAAAGGAGGGACGCGTTCATAGCGGTCCGGTGGCTTGCCCGCAACGCAGTTGACCCGGGTGGCGGTCTCGCGTTCGTACCAATCGTTGTCCGCAATGCCATGGACGTTGGGCGAGCATCCCGTGCCGACGGAGCCATGGCCCGCCGCGGTCACCGTATGGGCATAGGGATAATGACAGTTTTGAAACCAGGCCCCTTCGCGCTCCAGACGATGAAAACCATCCTCATTGAATAGATCATCCCAGCGTTCCAGGTAATCGCCTCGCAACTGATCGAAGAGCAACAAGACGACCAGGCGCGGACCGGGCGGACGGTTTTCCGCCGCCGGTGTTTTGGCGCCATTGGCAGTAAAAGCCATGCCGAGCATGGCCAGCGGCAGGATCAGGCCAGCCAATACGGCCGCCCAACGATAGGGAAATCGCATGGAAATGCAGCTCCTGCGGGTGCAGAGCAAAAATCTGGGCCAGGTGGGTGACTAGACAATGGATGCTAGCGGTTGGTAAAAGCAACCGCAAGTTAAGAAACGATGATAGTGCCTTATTCACGAGTTTCGGCGCGACTCCCAAAATACGTTGCATTGCATGAGGCCCCACCCCGGCGCGATGATTCCGTAGAGCGCTTTATGGCGTCATTTGCACCGCAGACCCAGCAACGGGACACATCGGACCGGTCTCTATGCTAGGGAGCGAATGTGGCACAGCTTGGCCGAATAGGGAGAGCGTGGGCAAGACGGGTTAAGTTGGTGCCCCTTTGGGTCACATTTGCAGAAGGCGATGAGTTTATCAGCCTGGAGTAGGGCGAATCGGAAAGCCTTCCAATTGGGGAGGCAACTTATCGACAGGGGTCTGCGGCTCCCCGGTCAACAAATAGATTTGATAATCCGGCTCTAATTGTAAATAGATTCTCCGCCTGTTGAGAGGAACCCATTGATATGTGCGTGTGCCTTCCGGTGATTGAACGCTGAAGGATTGATGCGGTCCAGGGTAAGCAAGTTTGGAAGAGCCATTGGCAATGAGGGCATGAGAGCTTCCTCTGGACCAAACGGTCTGATTTGTGTTTGTGTTATTCAAGAGGACCACTACCGGAGCTTTATCCTGCCCAAAGACAATGAAAATCGCGGCCATGAGAACCCAAAGGCCCACTGCAATCAAGCAAGCAGTTAGGCATGAAACTTGAGAGGGTTTCATAGAGCAGATAAATCGCAGGGCTATCGGCCCGGCTCTCCAATTGTAAGAGCAAATATTGACCCAGCTTACCTGAACGGTGAGCGATTCGGCAAGTTATTGCATGGAAATGTCGAGTTAAACAGGATGTTACCGGTTGCAACTGGTTAGCCTGCATTGCAAGTTGGCGGGCTGTAATCAAAGGTCGGCGGGCCATCGCGAAAGCGCCAGATTGGTACGCAAGGCGGCATCCTTCCCATGAAGTAGTTCTCTTCTCCAAGCCATTGCTTAAGATTCTGCAATGCTTGTACCCGTCGTGCGAATGATGAACTCCTGTCTTGGGCCACATCCAAAAATAACCAACACTCATTGAGGCTCCAGTTTTCTTGATACCACGCCGAACAGAACCCAGAATTTCTTTGTTTCTCAAGATAGTTTCCATGGGCCATACCAAAATTGAAATTCTCTTTTGCAATAAGAAGGGGTGGGAACCTCTCCAATTCGCAAGCAAGTGGGTCTGTCATTGAAAAATAAATTTCCCAAGCCAGTGGGTCATCTTCCACATCACCAACGACAACAGACATTAGAGACATAGCGATTGCGATAGTAAAGGCGTGCATAGGCCTGGCTCCGGCCAACACATTCCCCGAAGACATTCTTAGAGCGCTGTGCCGCAAGAGGCTTGCGCGGCTTCAGTTCCACGAGAGGAATAAACTAAGGAACTAAGGGGACGCCTGGTGCCGCTGGGGCTTGCCGCCAGTGAATCGTCGGCTGGTAGCGATAAGAGACGAGGTCTCGCCGGAAAAGCCCTTCCGATTTGGTTCTCTCCATTTCGCCTGACCCCCTGTGGAAAGAAATGGAAAGCATTTTGGGGTTAAGGCCGGCTCGAAAGGGCAACAGGCAATTTAATCGCCAGGCCAAATCGTTTCACGTCGCTGTCACAGTAGGAGAAACGATCTTTTTTGCCCGAAGGCTATATCTTACGAAAGATCGTTTCTCGACCCCCTCACACACCCCCTGGCGCGCCGGCGTGAAACGATCTATTTGACTTGCTTAGCACGGCCATCCCCTCGTAACGTCCGCAACCGATCATGATTTCGTGGTCCTGCGACCGCGTCCAGGACTTGGTGCGCGGCATTGGTAGCGAGCTGGGCCGGCAACCCGCCGCGACGCCGTCCGCGGTCGCGGCGTCGGCACCGAGTACCGTCGCGCCGAAATCTGCCTCT
>JBJMQT010000165.1:0-34065 GCA_045802525.1 Gemmataceae bacterium | reverse complement strand
GCCTTTGATCTTGCTTGTCGGGAGCCGGCTGGCGTATTGGCCGTGGATCGGCAACCGCTTGGTTTCTTTGCGCCCTTTGGTCGCCTTGATTGCTTGCGGGGTGCTCGCGGTCGGCTGGATCGGCAGCCAGCTAGCCTACCGCGTCCTGGAAGTCCCTTTTACTCAGCAGGCGTTCGACGTGAAGGAATTTATCGCCACCTTGCCTACGGCGGAGAAAAACATCGCCGGCCGCGCTTTGAAAGATGCCGGCATCGCCCTGGAACGCCTCGAAAACGAGGAATCCCAGCAATTTCATCAGCAAGGTATGCCGCCCGAGGCGGCGCCGCCCGGCAGGGGGAACGTCCCGATGATGGTTTTGCCTAGCGAGGGGGCCGGGGGCCAGCAACCGCGCGTCGGCGCGCCGCGGCGCGAATCCGTGCTCACTTTTGATCAGGAAATGACCTCCGTGCTCAACAATGGCTGGGGTAACAACAAAAAGGACCATCTTCAACTGGGCGCCTGGGTCACCCGCCTTTTCACGGTATCCTGGCGAAGGCCGGCCGAGGAAGTGCGTAAGGCGGCCGCCCTTCCTCCGGATGTCGTCGTTGACCCTCTTACCCCGCCCGCGGACCTCGACTATAAGACCATACAAAGTTGCGGCTGGATTGTGAATGTGTTCGTCTTAAGGGGCATGCAACTGCAAGCTGGCGGGGACTACAAGCCGGCCCTGGAACATTTCCTTGACGCGCTGTCCGTATCCCGACATATGCGCCAGCGCGCGCTCATAAGCCTCTTTACGAGCGGCTTGGCCGGCGAGAAGGTCGCCGTGCACGCCATCGATCTCTGGCGCCAGGAGCTCAGCAAGGATAAGCAAGTCTCCTACTCGCCAAAAACGGAACTGTTGCAGACGGCTTTGGAGAGGTTGGCTCTGCATGAGGAATCATTGCCGTCCCTTCTTGATTGTCTCAAGGCGGAATACTTGTTTGTTCGCAATGAACTCTATGATCCCAAGATCACGGAGGCCCGCTATGGAAGCGAGAAGCGGTCAGCCGTTTTGCATGCCGTCGTGGAAGCTCGTCTGCTTGAGGCCTTGCCTTGGGAAAAAGCGCGGGTGGACCGGCTCCTGGACAGCGTCTTTGCTGGCTGGATGCGCGCTTTGACGCTCGATTACCCCACCCTGCAAAAAAGCCTCCAGACCGATCAGCAAGTTGATCAATTGATGCTTCGTTCGGGCAGGGCAAACCGGTATGTCTTAGGAGGCTGGGCGCCGGCTGAGGGCGACGGCGCCGGGCAATTGTCCCGTGAACGGTTGGCCGCCCTGATCGACCATTCGTGGTTGCGGGACATTCTTCCGTTTTCAATTCCGCGCCTTGGTGCGTCCGTTACGGAAAACCTCAGCCGTTTGCGGCTATTGCGGATTCGCATGGCGGTTGCGCTTCATAATGCCAAGACCGGAAACGAGGGTCGCCTGGGATTGTTCGACAAGCTGGTGGAGATGAACCTCCTTCCGGCCATTCCCATAAACCCGCTCACCGATTCGCCATTCGCGGAGGCGGATCTCCAAGCGCCTCCCGCCACCAAGGGAGTGCCGAAGCGACCAGTTCGTCCCTTGCAATCGCCGCCAGGATAAGGCAAGGTCTCGGTTGGAAGGATCAGGACTTCCCGCCCGAAAAGGCGGCCAATCTGTTGGCAAGCCTTCAAATGAGAGACAACCTAAGACCGCAACTCGGGTCGAATACGTTGCATTGCATTAGCCCCCAACCTGCCGGCTCTAGTGCATTGAGCGTCCTTGAGCGTCCCTTAATACCGCGCTCCAACCCGATTCCCTCTGGCCCAGTTGTGCGGGTCCAGAGGATCGGTCACTTGGGCAACAGGGTCGCCCTTGACGCCGCGAGAAACGCAGGCCAGGTGTATCGCAAATATATTCGTTTCAACCCGGCGCGGGAGGGGGTGTGTGAGGGGTCCGAGAAACGATCTTTCGTAAGCTACGTATTTGCACGGGCTTCGGGCAAAAAGATCGTTTCTCTACGGGTAACGGCCATGTGAAACGATTTGGCTTGGCGATTGAATCGCCTTAGGATGCTTTCCATTTCATTCCACAGGGGGTCCGGCGAAATGGAGAGAACCATTTGCCGCGCAGAGGCGTGTGGTTAAGCCTGTGAACCTGCACGCCCGGTCGGCGGCTTTGGCAGTCGCCCTTTGCCCGTTTAAGGAGTGCGGAAGATCATGAAGACCGAGGGGCTGATTTGGCGGTTTACTTCGGGCCAGGTCAGGCCCTTCGTTTGAGGCGATGCGGGATGGTAATCCTTGAGATGGGTGGCGAGGAACTTGTCGAGGTCTTGGCCGGTTAGAGCCAGGCCGTAGCTGTCAGTGCCGGCGCGGCTGTTGGTCTTGGCGGAGATCATGCCGACGACGTTGCCGTGAGTGTCGCAGAGGGGGCCGCCGCTGTTGCCGGGATTGATCTTGTTTTCCAGGAGCAGCATATTGTTGGTGCCCGATTCGGGCGTGGCACTGACCCGGCCGGTCGTCAGCTTGAGGCCGGAGCCAAACATCTCGCCCAGCGGATAGCCCAGTGCAGCCACGTCTTCGCCGCGTTCGAGCGAACGCTTGCCATCGACCGGGACGGGCGTCAAGCTAAGGCTGGCGGCGCTTTCGACCTGGATCAGGGCCATATCGTGCTCGGTATCCTGGGCCAACACCTTGGCGGGGACCGATTGCAGTTCTTTGCCGACGCGGATGAAGATCTTGCCGCCGCCCGCGACGACATGAGCGTTGGTTAGCAGGTAGCCGCCGGGCGCCACGACGAACCCGGAGCCGCAACTCAAGCCCATTTCGCCGGCCAGTCGGAAGAGATCCTGGTGAATGTGCGAGCTATCGGGCCGGTAGGCCAGGCCGTCCAGAGCGTATTTCAAGGCGGCATCGCGCTCGCCCGCCTGGGCTGCCAGCCGTCCGGCCGAAAAATGCAGCCGGGCCGCGCGATTCTTGTCCTTGAAGGCGTGAACTTTCTTCCAATCGTCAAGCCGCTTTGCCAGGCGGGCCATTTCCGGAGGCGGCGTCTGGTCGAGCGAAGGCATCTCGTAATACCAGTCGGCCTCGAAGAATACTTCGGCGATTCCGTGATCGTTGTTGGGGTCTTCCTGACGGACCGCCCCGCTCCACTCTTGCACCTGCTTCTTGTAGTAAAAGGCCAAACCATGCTCGGCCAGGAAGCCTAAAGCTTCCGCGGCGGCCTTGGACTTGGCGGGGCCATCCGCCGTTGCCACTTCCCTAAACAGCGTGTCGCGGCGCTCGTGAAGCTCTTTTTGCTTGACCAAGCGGGCGGCAAACGCAGCCGGCGCTTCCTGACTGAATCCGCCCTGAGCAAAGGGCTGACCTTCCGAGTCGGTCAGAACAAGCGTGGGGAAATTGCGCGAGACTTGGTACTCCCGATTCAACTTTATGTTTTGAACCAGGTCGGCCACTTTGGCGAGGTTGGATGTCTTCTGGGGAAAGTCTAAATACACAAGCACGAATTGAGATTCGGCGCCTTCCTTGAAGGCCGGTTTGGCGAAGATATTGTCCGCCATAGCCTGGCAATACTGGGAGCCGTCGGAGCAGTTAAACAGGATTAAGACATCCTTGTTTTCCTTGGCGGCTTGCTTCTTGGCGGCTTCGAAATCCTGAGTCCATTCTTCGAAGGGCGGGTCAGCCTTGCCCGCACCGCTATCCGAATTCTCATCCTGTGCCGAAGAGCCGTGAGAAGCCTGGTGTCCGCGGGGCGTTTTGAGCCAGGCAAAATAGTAGACCAGCCCGCATGCTAGGGCGATCGTGAGTAAAACCACCCCGGCGCTGGCGCCACCGATCAGCCAGATTAGGCCGGTGTTGCTTTTACGCTTACGCGGCGAGGCGGTCGAGAAAGGACCGCTCCCGGGCAATGGGCGCTGCAAACCCGGTTCCGAACGAGGAGACTCTGTCGTCGGTAAGGCGAACAACGTGCCGCATGCCGGACAATGAAGCGGTTCGCCGGGGTTGAGATTGGCATTGTCCAGAAGGGCCCCGCAGGTGGGGCAACCGATTTTGGCCAACAGCATGAAAGGCCGCCTTTTTCCCAAGGCGCGATTCGCTCCTTGGTTCACAGGTATGCTTGCCTAGGCAATGAAACGTAAATTATGAATACATCCTTCTAATATAGACGGCAGGCGCGAAAGGGAGCAATTGGATTTGCAGAAAGTGTCACCTCGGAACAGATACGAAGATTACGCCGGTCCTGCCCCCCGTTTGTGGAGTTCTTTCTTGGCGGCGAGGAAGATGCCTACCAGCCGCTCGCGCTGCTGGTCGGTTTCGCAGCGGGCTTGGGTGCGAGCCCAATCGGCCATTCCGTCCAAATGCCGAGCAAGGGCGGCTACGATTTCCGGCGAGGCGGCCGGGGAACGACCCTCCATACGAATGTAAACAGGAGACGTGTGAGCGAAAACGCGCTGATTGGCTGGGCGATGAAATAGTTGATGGCTCCCAAGGCAACGCGCCGCAATCCACCCAGACGATGACACGGGCACATCCGCTTCCAGACAAGCCGAGGCGGGCGTCCCTTCTGACTCTGCTTTAGCCGCCACCCTTCCGTCGACTATGACTTCAAGCCGATCGAACGGAACGATGCTGCTGGCTTCCGCTCTAACATGAAGGGTTGAGCGGGGGGAATCTAGTCTTAGAGCTGTCCCTGCCATTTCTCCATCTACTTGGAACGAAATCAACGGCCCGTTCGTCGCGAACGTGCGGCCTGCACGAATGGCCTCTATCCAATTGGAATAAGTGAAAGATTCGCGCTCTTGTAGGCGGGCATAGGTCCTCATACTCCCCATCGCCATTCCGTTATTTTCTTTGCCGCTAGCCCCAACGAGCGGCAAGGAATAGCCGCAATTGAGAAGTAAATACCAATCGGACAACACGTCAAAAGGCGAATCTTCAAAAGAGTCTATTTCAAAGGCATCGATCTTGCCGAGGATCAGATCGGCCAAAGGCTCCCCATATCGGAAAGTAGGGCTTTCATGGGCTGTTTTCGTCCATACGACCAAGCCGCGTTTTCGATGGCATTGATCGCACCAGTCCAACATCGTCCAATCGTCCAACTTCTCCGGGCCCCCAAAAGAGAGAGGGAAAATGATGCGGTGGCAGTGCAACAAAGCCAGGCCGCCCAAGACAGGATTAGAGTTATAGGTGTTGACGGCAACCATATGGCCGGCCTGTTCGAGAGCGGGATGTTGGCCGCTAAAAGCCAAGATGTTTGGAATAGCAACGGCGTTACGGCCATGGGAGCCGGAAATAGGGAGCTCACTGGCAAGCAGATTGACAACCGCAAGATCCTCGGCTTGGGCCTCCAGTAAGGCGGCATGCGGCGAGAGGAAGTGACATCGGATGTCGCCGGAATACCATCCCTCCGATCGCCAATCCGCCCAACGTTCGATGGCCAATCGCAAGGCGAGTTTTCCCGGTCCGATTGATGCTTGCAGTCGTTGTGGGACGAACTCAGGCCCCTTGGCGATTTCAATCTGAACCTTTCCAACCGGCAGCCGAACTTCGCAGGCGCCGTCTATGTAGGCGTAGGGCTTCATGCCTAGTAGCAAGTTGCCGCCTACGTCCAGATTACGACCGGTTGGGAAATCGACTGTTCGTCCGAAGGGAGGAAACGTTTCTCCCTGTTCATTGGAAAAGCGAACACGGCACGGCGTCGGTTGGCCGGTCGCCTTATCGTTGATGCGAACGTGCACGGTTTGGAGTTTGGGACTCACTGGTAATCGGCCCCGACCCGATCGAGAATCGCGCGAAAAGCGGCCACCGCTTTGGGGAAGAGTTCCGGTCCCGTGACGCCGCCCGTTGGGCCGCCGCCCAAGAGGTGGGGCTCGAGCGTCGCAAAACCATCATACGACGTTGCCATGTCCGCCATGACGCGGGGGATCTGGCCGTCGCCTTCGCCGGCTAGCCGGCCATGCTCCTCGCCATGCACCCAATCCTTGATGTGCAAGTGCGCTGTGTAGGGCTTGGACGCCTGCCAACCTTGCCAGGGATCGTAACCGCAAAAAACGAAGTTAGCCGGATCAAACGCCGCTCGCAATGCGGTGCTCCTTACCTGGGTGAACAGATCGGTAATGCGGTTAGGTGAATCGCCATAGATCCGATGTTCATTCTCATGGAAAAGACGAACGCCGGCTTTTTCCGCTCGACGAGCCTTTTCGCTCATACGCGTCATGACTTCGTCGCGCCACTTCGGCCAGTCCGCTTCGGTTGCTCCCTCGGCGGGATAGTAGCTGAAGATGCGGATATTCGGTGTCCCAAAAACCTTGCTCAATTCGATGGCGCGGTGGAAACGCTGAAGGTGCGGTTCGAACGGCTCATCAATGCGCACCTTGCCTATCGGCGAGCCAATAGCGCTAAGCTGCAAACCGTTCTTATCGAGCAATGACTTGAACTCGCGGATTTTCAGGTCCGAAAGCGCGAGGACATTAGCTTTATGAATTGAACGGAACTCGATATAGCGGACGCCGCACGATTTCAGCACTTCGACTTGCTTTTCAGGATTGGGATCGATTTCGTCGGCGAATGCGGAAAGAGTGAACATGAAAATATTTCCGATAGAAACTCTACGCATTATCCTCTGGGGCGGACAACCTCCAGCTTGGCCTTCTCTAAGTAAAACGTGCGTTCGCCGGCCGTGGAGAAACGCACTTTCATCTTGCGGAGGGCGCCATATCCACTGATCTCGGTGACCCGTCCCTGACCATAATTTTCATGGCGGACAACCATGCCTTCGGCATAAGCTGAAACTGTTCCATTAGAAGTCGGCATTGTACTGGACGATAAGTCGGCCTGGGTCTGTGGCGCAAAGCCCGCATCGACCCATCCTTGCCGTGCGGCCGGCGCGCCGCCGCGCCACGCTTGCATGACGGGCGCTGTGCCGGCTGCGCTCAATCCCAAGTCAATCGACTCCAACTGCTCGGCCGGCAAATCGTCGAAAAACATGCTGGGCACCGAGTAAAGCGTCTGACCGCGGAATTCACGCAGACGCGCATGGCACAGGTAGAGCTCTTCACGCGCCCGGGTCATGCCTACGTACGCTAAGCGCCGCTCTTCGTCGACATCTTCCTCCTTGGCCAAACTTCGATCATGTGGTAGGAGGCCTTGTTCGACAGCGACCATGAAGACAACTGGAAACTCCAAGCCCTTGGAAGAGTGCAGCGTCATGATCGAGACGCAATCTTGGGCGTTGTCCCAGCCATCTATGTCGCTGGCGAGGGTGATGTTTTCCAGGAAGTCGCCGATCGTGTGGCTGTTATCCTCGTCGGCAAATTGTTTCGCGGCGGTAATCAGTTCCTCGATATTGGCCAGGCGGTCTTGATCGTCGGGGTCCGTGCTGTCGCGGAGCATGGCTCGGTAGCCGCTCTTGTCGAGCACTTGGCGAATGACCTCATCAGGCTGGGCGTCAAGAAACTGACGCAAATCGCCCATTAGGAATGCGAAGTCGTGCAAGCCCTTGGCAGCTTTTCCCTTAATGGCCGGTATTTTGTGCACTTCGGCCGCGGCGGAAAGCAGGGGAATCTCACGCGGCTCGGCGAATTTCCGCAAATGCTCCAGAGACACTTTGCCGACGCCGCGTGCCGGCTCATTGACGGCCCGCTCAAAGGAGAGGTTGTCGCGCGGATTAACGAGCAAGCGCAGGTAGGCCAAGACATCGCGGTTTTCTTTGCGGTCGAAGAAAGCCAAGCCCTTCACGATTTGATACGGAATGCGGTTCTTAATAAAGGCGGCTTCCAAGGCCCGCGACAAGGCGTTGGTGCGCAGAAACACCGCGAAGTCGTGGTAAACGCGCTTCTGATCTTTGACGTCGGCGGCAATGCGGCGAGCAATGCCCTCCGCTTCATCGAGGCTCGTTTCAAACGTCAGGGCGGTCACCGGCTTGCCCTGGTCGTTGCTTGTTTGCAAATCAAGTTGCCTGCCCGGATGCCTTTCCATCAGGGCGCCGGCCATCGCCAAAATCGAGCGTGTGCTGCGGTAATTAATGTTGAGCTCAATGACCCGAGCCTGGGGAAAGTCACGTTCGAAATTGAGGATGTTGCGAATGTCGGAGCCTCTGAACTTGTAAATGCTTTGATTGGGATCGCCGACAACGCACAGGTTGGGGTAATCAATCGAAAGGCCGCGGGCGATGGCATATTGAGCCAGGTTGGTGTCCTGGTATTCATCGATCAAGACGTGGCGGAAGCGGCCGTCAAGCTCAGCACGCAGCTCCGGATCATTCTTGAGGGCCAGGGCCGGCCAATAGAGCAAGTCGTCAAAATCCACGGCATTGGCCGCGCGAAGTTTCTTCTCGTAGACAGGATAGACGCGGGCAACCGTCTGCGCGAAGAAATCGTTGGCGGTTTCGGCATAGCGCTCGGGACCGAGTAGCTGGTTCTTCGCCTTGCTAATGGCGGATTCAATACGCTCCGGGGTGAAGCGATTATTGTCGATGCCGGCATCTTCCAGAGCCGCTTTGACGAGTTTATTGCGGTCGTTCTGATCGTAAATTGTGAAATTGCGGTCGATGCCCAGGCGCTCGGCATGCATGCGCAGGAGGCGAGCGCCCATGCTGTGAAAGGTGCTGATCCACACACGCGAATTGGGAAGTAGCGCTTCGATCCGCTGGCGCATCTCCCCCGCCGCTTTGTTGGTAAACGTGATGGCTAGGATGTGATACGGCTTAACCCCGTTTTGCAGCAAAAAGCCGACGCGCCGCGTTATCACGCGGGTCTTGCCGCTGCCGGGCCCCGCCAGAATCAGCAAAGGGCCCTCCAAATGCATGACCGCCTCGCGCTGAGCCGGATTCAGGTCGGCAAGCAAAGGGTGATCCATACCAAAAAGCGCTCCTGAGGCCGTTGCGGAAATCCAGGTCTTAAATCCTGATAGCTGGAGGGAACCTGTTCCAATTTTACAGACCCCCGTCTTCTTTGCTAAGATCAGAACATTACAAGACTTGATGATGGGGCGAGCAACCATGGAAATCGTGGGAATCGGCACCGATATCGTGGAATGCCTGCGCATCGGTCGCATGATCGAGCAGCATGGCGAACTCTTCTTGACGCGGATTTACACCGACCGCGAGATCCGCTACTGCCAAGCGCGCAAACGCGCCACCGAGCACTTCGCGGGTCGCTGGGCGGCCAAGGAAGCCATCTTCAAATGCCTCGGCACCGGCTGGCGCAAAGGCCTGTGCTGGACGGAGATGGAAGTTCGCAACGACCACCAGGGCAAGCCGCACGTCCTCTTTTGCGGGGCCACCAAGGAAGTAGCCCAACGCCTGGAGATCTCGGATATCCACCTGTCCATTTCCCACTGCCGGGCTTACGCCACCGCCTATGCCCTTGCCCTGCGCGGCTCGTCGCCGGTGGGATACGAGTTTTGAGGGTGTAAACGGCACTGTAGCGGATCCCACCTCCACCCCCTTTGAAAAACGGAAAGCATCGTCGAGCCCTCTTTCCGTGTTTTTGAAGCGTGATTACAGGGTGGGGCGGTGGAGCTACAGGGCCGGAGAGTCCTTCGTTTCAAAAATACGTTGCATTGCATGCGCCCCCACCCGCGCACCCTGGTTCCAATGAGCGTCTATCGACGTCAATGAGAAGCAAAGCCGAGGGCTGACCTGAATTCAAGAAGCTTTCTACTCACCTTGGTGACCTATTTTTGCGTGCCATGCGCACACTTCTTTCGTTCGACGCTGATTCACTGCTAGAATAGCAGCGCGGGTTGGTGAATGAGTTGATTCTGAGACGCGGTATTCAGGGCCAGAAAAGGAAATGGTATGCAAATCAACACGGTCCGGATCGTCGATCTTGGCCGGGGCCCGCAGATCGAGGGCCATCGGCTGACGGTAATGGACATCTTTTACTACCTTCACCGCGGCTACGACTTCGACTTCATCCACAAGGCCATGCCCAGCCTCTCGCGTGAGCAGTTCGACGCAGTTGTCCAGTATGTCAACGAGCACCGTGACGAGTTGGTAGAAAGAGATCGTCGGATCGAGGAGTTTCACCAACGCGGGATAGAGGCACAGCGGGCTGGGAGCGGGATTTTCGCGGCGAACGACGAAAGTTTGATCGCAGAGGAGCGCGTCGCCCGGCTCCGTGATCGGTTAGGCATATGAATGATTGTCACTCGGAAATGATAAAAACTTTGCCTATGGAAACCTTTACAACCTCCTCTGGCTTTATCTCCTTATTGTCTGCTCCAATCAGACCTTTTCTTACGAAAGTCACAACAACCTTGTCGTCGACCCAAAGCTTTCGGTTGCGAAGTTCCCGAACAGCGGCAGTGATGTCATAGCTTCGGTCGGCGTTAGGCTTCTCTTCATGCCCTTTTTTGGCTTTCTTAGGTGGCGCTAGGCCGAAAAAAGTCAGGTTGCCGACGTAATGCACGCTTTGGTAGTCTGCCTTGCCCCGCTTTGGCAAATCGAGGTAAACCTCATAATGGGTACCAGGGTTTTTTGAAACTTCAATGCTCTGCAGTTTTAGTATTAGTGCCTGTTCAACTACCTTCATCTTAGGATCAGAAACTTTATTAACCAAATCTTTGGCCTTTTCGTCTAAGGGGATATCGATTGCTACGGGGTCGAGGCCGAGTTCAAAAGGTTTTTCGCCTTTGCTTTCTGCTACCACCACCGGCTTTTTCTTCGCAACCTCAACAGGAGTGGTTCCCGCGCCAAAGATTCGAAGCACTGCCGGTGCATTGGGCGGATCATCGTCGTATCGGTAACCGAGTTGCTTTTCGGTATCAAGGACGTCCTTCCCAGACATTTTCACGGACTTTCCATCTTCGTCGAAGAACTCAAACAAAACCTTATCCATCCAATTCTGGTCGTCTAACGGGTTCTGACGGCCGCCTTTTTGATCCAGCCAGCGCTTCCAAAGCCTGTCGATGTTGGCGTGGTGCAGCCAGAAAATCGGGTCTTGTGCGGCGGTGTTGGGGTCGCCCATCAAGCCTGAGCCACCAACTTGGTCATGCACCGCGTCGTGAGGTTGGTGTTCCAGGGCACCGTGAAGATGGTCGGCACTATGGGTTGGTTGAGTGACCCTCTGGCCGCCGAAGCTTCGGGGTGATCCGGGCGGCGCTGTGAAATTCGTAAAGCTGAAGGCTGTAGAATTAATCGTTGCTGATGCCGGGAGCCTGGCGCCAAAGTTAATCCCTTGTCCGCGTTCCGCCCTATACAACGAATTCTTTTTTGTATCGGCGGGATCTCGGAACGCGAAGGGCAGATCTCGCGCTGCCGCCTGGTTATAGTTCCAGTAGGGCAGAGCCAAGCTGTTTTCGCCCGAGGCTTTCCGCAAGATCCTCTCAAAGAAATACAAGTACATTCGGTGCCAGGAGAAAAAGAAAAAAGATCCGTGCTGACATTGGTTCCATCCGGGCTGCGGATCGTCATCGTAGGTACCGTGGATATTGGCTTGGAAAGTCCAACTAGTTTTGTCAGTCGGGTCTCGGTCCATCATTACCTTAACGCCCTTGCGAAGTGCTCCGATCTCTGGCCCGTCTGGCAAGAGCGTACTCACGTCAGGGCGAACGGTGATGGTCTCATTAACCGGGTCGTCGCTTGAGCTCACATTCCTCCAGTGGAAGCCCAAAATCGATAAGGACGCCACAGCCCCTGACCGTAAAAGGAAGGCTCGGCGGTTCGTACTGACTTCGTTCATGCCTGGCATCCCGATGCATGTTTGGAGCAAGATAACTCCTTGACGACTTAACCCGTTCGTCAGATATTAAATAATCGTACAGCAACCGCCGCAACCTCGCAAAGGGTTGGACGTGACTAGAGGCAAGAACAAACGCCGCGCCAAAGAAAACACAATCGCAGCCCAAAGAACTTCGGATGCGCCGGAGATCCTCCGTCAAGGCCAACCGACCAGCTCGTCTGAACCCGCCAACTCAATGCTTCCGGTTGTCTCTAGTTCTCCGAACCCTCAAAATGCAAGCCTGGCAGATGCGCCTCCGTGGGAAGCACTCCTTCAGTTCACAATTAAGCACAAGATGTTTTCCGCCATGGTAGGTCTTGTTGCTGCGATTTACGCTTGCATTGTCGCCGCTGCAACGTTATTTGCTGACCACCAAATCTTAGATTACAGGATAGCCAAGAGTGTCGATGAAAAGGTCGGGAGCGCTCTAAAGGATTTTGAAAATCGCGCTCGGTTAATTGAGAAGGAAAATGAAACCTCGAGAAAAGCAATGGAATGCTACAGTGAAATGCAAGTTGCAAAATGTAGGCACGATTTTGAGGCTGTGTTATTGGCGAAAGATGAGTTGTTTAGGATTCATTTACCTGACTCAATTCCTAATTCTCTAAGGCTAGTAATTCATCAAGAAACGTTGAACGCACTTGTGGAGAGGCGTAAGTTTGAGCTGTTGAGCAAACAAGAGGTCGATTCAATAGCGGCTTTTCTTGACCGTACTGCCAAACCTGTCTGCTCAGCTAATTATCTTTATTTAGGCATCTGTTACTTGTGTTTGAACCAGGTGGAGGAAGCAAAGAAGAGGTTTTTGCATGCGCTTGAAATGAATCAACGCCAGCTCCAAGAACAAGTTGTCGTCGATAGAGCGATTGCCGGAATGATTGTTTCTTCTCTTGCTGAAACAAGGCAATCGTCTTCCAAGGATTCAATAAGGGCTGGATTACAGATGCTTGATGACTGCGAAGCTTTGGCCCCTGCATCTTACTCGGAGGTGTATCTTGCCCTAGTTGGTTATGAGGAATACGGAATTGTGCAGTTTCTAAGATTAACAAGCGGAGCTATATCTACAAATACGTTTAACCAGGTCCTTGAATATCTCAAAAAGAATAGCGAGAAAATAACTGAGGTTGAGGAAAACGGTAGCGTTTATCTCAGAGGGACGGTTACACAAGGTGGTAAACCAATCCAGATCAACCGTTATCTCGGACCAAGTCCCTCGCACTCCGAAATGCCTAAGCCCAAAGAAATGAAAAAAGAGGACGCTAAAAAAGGCTGTTAGCTTACATCATTGCGACTATGCGCCAGGGTCCCACGAGCGGCCTGTCCGCCCGTGAGTCGCCGTCAGGTGACTCAAACCCTTGTATTCTGTCCAAATCCGAAGTGGCTCATAGAGAAGGATACTGTCGATTCCCGGCGGGCGAAAAAACCAAGGAAAAACTAAGGGAACGCGGTCAAATTCACTCGTTTTCAGGCGGTAACTGACGAGTTAGGCTCTTCAAGCACCTTTATGCCCTTCTTGGCAATGTTGGGAGCCGTTCATTGTGTCTGAAGTTCCGTCAAAACAGCGATCCAAAGTCCGGCGCCTTACAGCCGAGCAAAAGCAAATCACCAGAACACGAAAGTTGCTGTCGAAAGGACGCAAAAAGACGTGAGGGATTCTTTCCATCCGTTTTTCATAGAAATAGGACGTTTTTCATAGGAAATGGTCGTTTTTCATGGGGGATAGGCCGTTTTTCATGGGGGGTAGGTGGGGGATGAAAAACGGAAAACAAGTGCGCATGAACCCGTTCAACGAGGGCCGTTAAGAAGAGACTCAGGCGGAATAACTACGAAATGATCGTTGCAGTTCATCCTTCCTCGGGCGGCTTCAATAGCGCCGGCTGAAGTCCCGTTCCGGCGGCATCGAGATTGTTGAGCGGGCTTTTTATGGGCAGGCGCAGGATGAATTTACTGCCTTTTCCCGGTTGGCTTTGGACAAGGATGTCGCCGCCATGCTCGCGTAGGATTTTGCGACTAACGGCCAGACCCAGTCCTGTGCCGCGCGCGCCCTTTGTGCTGTGAAACGGCTTGAAAAGGTTCTGAAGCAGGACGGGCGGAATGCCGGGGCCGTTGTCGAGCACTTGAATGCGCGCCCAGGCGCCGTTGGCTTCCTTCGTTGTGGCAATGAGCACGTGCCCGCGCTCGTTGTTTTCAACGGCCTCTAGAGCGTTGGCTACGACGTTCAGAAGCGCCCGGTGCAGGCCTTCGGGATCAGCTTCGACCTTTTCCAGAGCTTGTTCCAGTTTGCTTTCAAGTCTAATCCCTGTTTCTTGCGCTCGCGTTTGGGTCAGCTCAAATACGTCTCGCACCAGGTCGTTCAAGTCGGTTGGCTCGATAGCGGGCTCGCGGTCTTTGGAGAAGCTGAGCATGTCCATGACCATGTCGTAAATTCGCCCTTGGTTTTTCTCGACGATTTTCCATCCCTGGAGGAGCATGTTCTGGTCGGTTTCGGCCAATCCGCGGTTAACGATCTCACTGCCGCTGCGTAGACCTTGGAGAATGTTTTTGATGTGGTGCGAGAGCGCCGCAATCGTTTGGCCGATGGCAGCTAGGCGTTCGGCTTGAACCATGGCCTCGTGATAGCGGGATTCTTCAACGGCCAGGGCGGCTTGGTGGGCGATGGCAATAGCCAGAGTCAAATGATCGGGCTTGAACTTGCCACCCGGATCATTACGGGCGATCAACTCGTTGGCGGTGCTGCGGATATCGAGGTACAGGACGCCGACAGTTTCATGCCGTCCCTTCATAGGCACACAGATCACTTCGCGAATGCCATAGCGGACGATGCTTTGGCCGGCGCTGAAACGATCGTCGCTGGTGGCGTCGGAAATCAGGACTCCCTGCTTTTCGCGCAATACGTGGTCCATGATGGTGCGGCTGACGCCGATTTTTTCCTCGTGGTCGAGCTCGGCACGCCGCCGTGCCGCCTTGGGCTCGAAGCGGCCGGTGTCCGAATCGCGGAGCATGATGCAGCCGCGGCCCGCCGGTATGGATTGGAAGATCAGGTCCATGATCTTTTCGAGAAGCTGATTGATGTCAAGGATGTGGCTGATGGCCTGGCTGGTTTCGTACATCACGGCCAGGCTAGCGAGCGCCGTCTTGAGCCATTGCCCTTCGACCTTCTCCGGTTGGGCCAAAATGCGGCTGCCCTCTCCTTCGGCCACCGTTTTAATGATGGCGGAGGAAAGCTCAATGTCCTGGCGGGTGATCATGCTGATGCGGTCGGCCAAATCACCGGCCGGCGAGGCTTCTCGTGAACCGGCGCTATAGACGAGAACGGTCTGGCCAATCTGAATTTGATCGCCCGGCTGAAGGGGAAGATCGCCGGCGGGCTGGCCATTGACGAACGTGCCGTTGGCGCTGCTTAAATCAACGACGTGAAAACCGTTGTCGCTTTGCTGAAACTCGGCATGGCGGCGCGACGCCTCGGTGTCATGTAAGCGGACGCCATTGGCAGAATCCCGCCCGACGCCCACGACCGGCTGGTCGAGGTCAAACTGCTTTCCTTCATCGGCGCCCTTGATGACGATAAGGCGAGGCACAGCGCACACCTCGGGCAACGGGTTATTGATCCAAACTAACTGATTCTTGGGAACAGCGGCTTTACCTTGCCATTTTCCAAGGCCGCCAAAACACGCAGATCCTCTGTCTGGCGGGGATGGACCCAAACGTCTTCATGGCGGACGGTCTTCCAGTCTTGCGGAAAATTGAAGCTCTTGTAAATCGTTTCCGCGGTGCTTGGCAAAAAGGGCTTGAGGAGGATCGCGGCCGCGCGGAGCTGCTCAACGAGGTCATAGAGCACCCCCTTGGCGGCGACTTTGTCGGTTTTGACAAGCTTCCACGGCTCTTTCTTATCCGCGTATTGATTGGCCGGAACCAGGATTTGGGCCCAGATCCGCTGAAGCGCCTGATTATATTGGCAGGCTTCAATATGCTCCTGCACCTGTTTAACCGTCGTCTCGGTGTCAGTCTCGGTATAAATGACTCCGGGATCCAACCCGGCCGTTTCACTAAGGCGGCCCTCGTAATTCTTGGAAAGAATAGTGGTGACGCGGCTATAGAGGTTTCCCAAATTATTGGAGAGGTCCGCATTGCAGCGTTCGATGAACCGTTGCCAACCGAACTCTCCGTCGCCCGGGAATGGGCATTCACGCAAGAAGTAATAACGAAACAGCTCGGGGCCGAATCTGTCGATAATCTCCATCGGGTCGACAACATTGCCGAGGGTTTTGCTTAATTTCTCCAGTTCGCCGCTGGATTCATTCTTCCGGTGAACGAAACCGTGGCCGAACACCTGGCGCGGCGGCTCGATGCCGGCAGCCATCAACATGGCGGGCCATAAAGCGCAGTGAAAGCGCGTTATATCCTTGCCGATAAAGTGAATATCCGCCGGCCACCAGGTGCGAAACTTCTCATCGTCCGTCGCAAAGCCGATGCCGGTGAAATAAGTCAGCAATGCGTCGAACCAGACCCAAATGGTGAAGTCTTCGTCGAAGGGGACCCTGATGCCCCAGTCTTGACCCTTGCGGGTGATGTTCACATCTTGCAACCCGCCCTGCACATAGCTCAGGATTTCATTGAGCCGGCTCTCCGGCTGGATAAAGTCCGGATTCTCCTCGTAGTGCTCCAAGAGGCGGTCCTGAAACTTTGATTGGGCAAAGAAGTAACAGGGTTCGGTCCGGCGAACAAGCGCGGCTTTGTGTATGGGACACAGGGTATTGTTCTCTTTCGCTTCGGTGTCCGTCTTGAACGCTTCGCAGCCTTCGCAATACCAACCCTCGTAGTTGCCCTTGTAGATGTATCCGGCGTCGTACACCTTTTGAATGAATTGTCGGGCACAAAGATGGTGGCGTGGTTCGCTGGTCTGGACAAATTCGTCGTAGCTAATTTCCAGGGCGTCCCACACTTCGCGAAACTGCCGGGCCATTTCGTCGCAGTAATCCTTGGGAGACTTGGCCAGCTCAGCGGCCCGCTTGGCTACTTTGATGGTATTTTCGTCGTTGCCCATCAAGAAGTAGACCTCATAACCTTCCATGCGGCGATAGCGCGCCTGCACGTCGGCGCCGAGCTTTTCGAACGCCGTGCCGATGTGCGGCCGGCTGTTGGGATAGTCAATAGCCGTGGTTTGGTAAAAGCGGTTGCGGTCGGTCATTATACGCAGCACCTCGTCCGATGTTACTTTCTGAAGCGAATTGGCGCAGGCCTGCACCGAGGAAACGCCAAAGCACCATCTTAAGAAACGCCAAAGCATCATCTTAACAAGACGATGATTGTTCGCCACGGGTTCGAGGTCAAGGGCGATCAGCCCGGAAAACAATGGGACCCTAAGCAGTTCAATCCGCCGCCTTGCTACCCGTTGTTCTGCCTGGGACAATCCTCTGGATGGAAGACTTCATCGACCTGAAGCGCGACACCCTCGCCAAGCATCTGCGCCGCCACCTTGAGGGAGAAGTTCGATTCGATGCCACTTCACGCAAATTGTATAGCACCGACGCGAGCATCTATCAAATTGAGCCGGTGGGCGTGGTGATTCCCAAGTCGATTGCCGATCTTGTAGCCGTCGTGCAAATTGCCGCCGAGACGCACACGCCAATCGTTCCCCGTGGCGGCGGCACCAGCCTGTCGGGCCAATCGATTGGGCCGGGAATCGTCGTGGACTGTAGCAAGCATATTAATGCCGTGCTGGACATTGATCCGGTAGGTAGGTCAGCGCGGGTTCAACCAGGTGTGGTGCTCGATCAGTTCAATAGAGCCGCGGCCCCCTTTAATTTGCAATTTGGGCCGGACGTTGCGACTGCCAGCCGCGCCAATCTTGGCGGCATGATCGGAAACAACTCGGCCGGCGCCCGCTCCATCGTCTATGGCAAGACCGGCGATCATGTTCACCTCTTAAATGTCATCCTTTCCGACGGCAGCCAGGCGGCGTTTGGCCCGGTTAGCCACAAAGAATGGGATAAGCGGGCCGAGTTTCCGTCGTTGGAAGGAAGAGCGTATCGCGAGGTCAGGCAAATTGTCCTGACTCACGAAACCGAAATTCAAAGGCGCTTTCCACGGCTGCTCCGCCGCGTCAGCGGCTACAATTTGCTTGCACTCTCCGATGGCCTATCGAGTCCGACAAATGGCACGCCCGCCGCCGGCCTACATCAATTGATCCTGGGCAGCGAGGGGACGCTTGGCTTTGTCTGGGAAGCAGAAGTAGGCTTGGTTGCAAGGCCGCGATTCCGCGGCCTGCTGGTGCCCCAATTCGCCACGCTGGCTGCCGCCATGGATGCGCTGGCCGCCTGCCTGGAATCAGACCCGTCGGCCATCGAATTGATGGATCACCTGCTTTTAGACCTGGCTCATGGAAATTTATCGCTCAAGAACACAATGGCCGCCATCCAGGGTAAGCCGAAGGCGCTCTTGATGGTCGAGTTTAGCGGCGATGACCCGACCGAGGTGGCCGACCGAGTGGAACGGCTTCAGGGCCACCTTCGAGGCGCGGCCGGCCTGACCGCTTCGGTGGCTGCCCTGGATCCCGCATTTCGCGACCCCTTATGGAGCCTTCGCAGTGCGGCCATGCCTTTGCTCTATAGCATGCCCGGCGACCGCAAACCCGTGACGTTTGTGGAAGACTGCGCCGTCGCGCCGGCGCGGCTGCCCGAATTTGTCGCTCGATTCCGCGAGGTCCTGCACCGGCACGGCACGGACGGCGCCTTCTATGGCCATGCCAGCGTCGGCTGCCTGCACGTTCGCCCTGTCCTCAACCTCAAAGACCAGGCGGACGTGGTTCGGATGCGGCAAATCATGGAAGAGATTTCCAGTCTGGTCTTGGAATTTGGAGGCGCCCTCAGTGGTGAACATGGCGATGGGCTGGCGCGCAGCGAGTGGAATCGCAAGATGTATGGCGACGCCGTTCACGAAGCCTTTCGTCAAGTGAAAAAGCTTTTCGATCCGCACGATGTGCTTAATCCAGGAAAAATTGTCGATGCTTCCTCGATGACCGAGAATCTGCGTTTCCCTCCCGGCCATTACGTCCCTGACCCTCCGACAGTCTTCGATTACAGTCGGCAGGAAGGGTTTCTGCGTTCCATTGAGCTTTGCAATGGCTCGGGCGTTTGCCGCAAGCTTCAGGGCGGGACGATGTGTCCGTCCTTTCAAGCAACGCTTGATGAAAAGGACAGCACGCGCGGCCGGGCCAATGCGCTACGACATGCGCTGACCGTAGCACCGATCCCACTGACCGATGAGGACGATGGCATCTTACGTCCGAAGAATCCCAACTGGCGAACCAACTTGAGAGACCGCTGGCTCTACGACGTGCTTGACCTCTGCCTCATGTGCAAGGGCTGCAAGGCCGAATGTCCCAGCAACGTAGACATGGCCAAGCTCAAAGCCGAGTTTCTTCAGGCTTATTACGAGGGCCGCTCGCGACCGCTGGGCCATTGGCTGATGGCCCATATTCATCTCATAAATCGCCTAGGGGCGTTGGTTGCACCGCTGGCAAATTGGCTGCAAGTCCAAAAACCGGTTCGTTGGTTGCTGGAACAATGGGGAGGCATCGATCGCCGACGCAGCATGCCGGCCTTTCGTGCCAGGCATTTTCGGACTTGGTTCGCTCGGCATCGCCGCAAGGCGGAAAGAGCCAAAAAAGCTGTTTCATTTATTCAGAATTCGCTGATCGCCGCGCACCCTTCGTCGCTGAGTTCGGCGCCTCTGCCCCGCCGGGTCTTGTTGCTCGACGACTGCTTCACGACCTTTAATGAACCCCATATCGGCGAGGCCGCGGTGCGCGTTTTGGAGAGGGCTGGATATGAGGTGGAATTGGCCGGTTTGACGTGTTGTGGTCGGCCCATGATGAGCAAAGGCTATTTGCGAAACGCCCGCGATCTCGTCCGCGAACAGGCTGCCAATTTGGCTGCTCGAATCGAAGACGGCGTTCCGATCCTGGGTCTAGAGCCAAGCTGCCTTCTCACGCTTACTGATGAATGGCCCGAACTCGTTCCCGGAGCTGCCACCCGGCGGATTGCCCGGGCCGCACATTTGGCGGACGATTGGTTGGGAAAGCAGGTTAAGTCCGGGGACTGCGTGCTGCCTTTGGCGCCTCGGCCGGAAAAATGCGTCATTCATGGCCATTGCCACCAAAAGGCGCTAATCGGCACAGGGGGCGCCGCGGCGGCTTTGCGCTTGATCCCGGATTTGGAAGTGAGCGTTCTGGACACCGGCTGCTGCGGCATGGCCGGGTCATTTGGCTTTGAAAAAGAGCATTACGATTTGAGCGTCCGGATCGCGGAACTGTCCGTCTTGCCGGCCTTAGCAACATCGCCCGAAGCTCTAGTCGTTGCTGCTGGCGCCTCATGCCGGCATCAGATCTTGGACCTGGCGAGGCGCCGGGCTCTCCACCCGATGGAAGCCTTGGCGGAACAACTGCTTCGTTCTTGATTAGCACGTCGGCGGGCGTGACCGCGTCAAAGGTTTTGGGCCCACCGAAAGATCGTATCACGACCTTTGGCCACTATGAGAAACGATCTTTTTCACCACAACTGTAGCAAGCAGGGCGAGTTAGGAAAGATCGTTTCTACTACCCCTCACACACCCCCCGTAGTTCCAACATGAAACGATCCGAGGGTTCTGGCCAGGATCTCTTTCTTTGCCTGTTTTACTTAATGCAGAAGCAACTGGAACCTTAAACTTTCTTCCAACCGCGTTTAGATAAATCCCACTCAAACGCCAGAGAGATCCGGCGGCCCGGCTTCTCTTGACAAAACCGGCATCAAATCTTATCTACCCGCATCCTTTTCAGCGAATTTAGCCACCAGGGCCTTGGGCCGATCTACGAGGGACATTTTCCGTCGATCGCCCAGTGCGAATGGCCGGTTCTTCGGGGGAACCTCCGGCAGATTCAGGAAGCGAGGAATGTCTATGAATCGGAATAACAGGGAAGTTGCTTGGAAGAACAAAAAACGCGCGGTGGCATCGCCGACTCTCGTTGGCCTTCAATCCTGGTCGCGCGCCGTGGAGAGCTTCTCTAGCCAAGTCGATTGCGCCGGCTTGCCGAAATCAAGAACTCAGAACTAATCGGCTTTTGTTTCAGTGTGAACGAATCGGCGGTCGATAGGTAGGGTAAGAGGACGGTTCGCTTTCGGACCGTTATCGACAGGGGTTTGGCAAGCGGGGTTGGGTCTCATTGCGGGGACAGTTGCCAAAGGCGACGCGTGTCAACGGGGTAGCACGGTGGAATCGGCTTGCGGGCCGATTGAGGACTGAGCGGCGGGGGCGCTGACCGGTCCCAGACTGTGCGAGACAACGTCCACTTTGGCGAATGGCGGGTCAAGCAGGCGGATTTTTTCCGCGCGGGCATGCGAGGTGCACGGGTCAGGCTTCCTTTCACGGGGCCGCCGAACGGTCAATATGTACCACGGACCTCACTGCTGCTCCCGTTATCGTCTCCTCCGCACGAGTTACTCCCTCTCTCCATGACTGGACGATTGCAGTGGAGCTGGATGCCGTTCCGGCAACCGCTTCCGGATCGTTTCTCGTGGAAAGAGCCGCGCCTTTAGCAGCGCTTGCCTAACATCAGGGAGGAGTCCATGGCAACGCATGTGGACTTGGATGTCCAGCAACTTTGGCGCGATTACCGGGCCAGTCCGTCCGTGGAGATGCGCAACCAACTCGTGGAGCTTTATCTGCCGTTGGTCAAATACAATGCGGAACGGATCTGGTCGCGATTACCCGAAGGAGTGGAACTTGACGACTTAATCAGCGCAGGCGTTTTCGGTTTGATGGACGCTATCGAGGCATTCGATCTGGGGCGGGGCGTCAAATTCGAGACCTATTGCGTGCCGCGAATTCGCGGCGCCATGCTCGACGAGCTCCGAACCATGGATTGGGTGCCGCGTTTGGTCCGCAGCAAGGCCAGCCGGCTGGAAAGCACGCGTAAGCGGCTCGAGGCCGAGATCGGCCGACCCCCTCGTCCTGATGAAATGGCAATCCGGCTGGGCGTAGGCATTGAGGAGTTCGAAAAAATCCTGGGGGACGCCACCGCGGTCAGCCTCGTAAGCCTTAATAAGAAGTGGTACGAGACCGACAGCTACAAAGATGTCCGTGAGATCGATATCCTTGAAGACAAAAAAGCCGAGGATCCGACGCATCGGCTGCAAAATCGCGACCTGATGCGCTTGGTGACACGGGGCCTCAATCGCAATGAGCGCCTCATCATCATCCTCTACTACTATGAGGACATGACGATGAAGGAAATCGGCGCCACTCTGGATCTGAGCGAATCGCGCGTCAGTCAAATGCACTCGGGAATCGTGTCCCGACTGCAGGCGCAATTAGCTCAAAGGCGGCCGGAGTTTAGTAACTGAAATAGCACAAACCGATCGTAAACGATGGCCTTCCCTCCAAGCTTGGCGGGGAGGCCTTTCTCGTTAGCGCCTGTTGTTCTGGCATGCCATGACGTTATCGTCAGGGCGGATGAAGACCTTCCTAAACTGTAATCTCCGCCAAGGCGCCCGCCAAGTCATCGATGTCTGCCTCGGAACTGAACAGGCCCGGACTGATGCGGATGGTTCCGTCCGGAAATGTGCCGAGTGAACGATGAATATAAGGGGCACAATGCAAACCAGGCCGAACAGCGATATTGAACGCTTGATCCAAAATGCCGCCGATCTCCGTGGCCGCCAAGACATCGCTGCGAAAACTTAGCGTGGCGACTCGATTAGCCATGGTGCGATGTCCAAAGACTTTATAGCCACCTATCTCTTCCAGCCGCTTCCAGAGGAGCTCTGTTAGCCCCACTTCGCGTTTATGGATCACCTCCATGCCCTGTTCTTGCACGAACTTGATGCCGGCAGCCAAGCCGGCGACGCCCAAGACATTCGGAGTGCCGCCTTCTAGGAAATAAGGAAACTCCCGCGGTTGCGTCTCGCTCGAAGAGTCGCCCCCTGTGCCGCCCTCTCGCCAGGCGCGTAGTTTGGCGCGTTGGCCCACGTAAAGCGCGCCGGTGCCTGTTGGACCATAAAGGGCTTTGTGGCCGGGGATGGCCAGCAAATCGATTGCCATCGCGCGCACGTCGATTGGGATGACGCCCGCCGTCTGCGCCGCGTCCACCAAGAAAAGTACGTCGCGTTCACGCGCGATGGCGCCGATGGCGCTGATAGGCTGAACGGTTCCAATGACATTGCTGGCATGAGTTAAAGCAATGAGCCGCGTTTTCGGTGTGATGGCCCGACGGATCGCGTCCGGATCGATTGTCCCTCCGCCATCAGCGAGTATGCGGGTCAATGAAATGCCACCATCCAATTGCATTTTGCGCAATGGTCGGCTAACGCTGTTGTGTTCGAGGTCGGTCGTGATGACGTGATCGCCATCAGACAGGACGCCTTTGAAGGCCATGTTGAGGGCGTCTGTGCAGTTTAGCGTAAAAACGAAGCGCTCAGGTGCTTCGCCGTGAAAGAGTTGGTTGAGAAGATGCCGGCAATCGTCCAAGGCACGCTCAGCGGCCAGGGCCATCTTATGTCCGGCGCGCCCCGGATTGGCAAGGTCCTGCCGGGCGAAGCGATCGAGCGCTTGATAGACGGCTTCCGGCTTGGGGAAACTGGTGGCGGCGTTATCGAGGTAGATCATGATAAGCTATGAAACATGGACTACAGCCGTCACTCTTACAAGGCGATCGGTATCTAGAATTTCATAAAAGACCTTGAGAGGGGAGACGGTAATCCGGCGAAGTCCTTCGGAGAGTTCTATTCCTTTGTCAAATGGAGCCAATCTCAACTCGGAGTCGATACGCGCCTGAGCAACGGTCACACTGGCTCTGTTGTTTGCCTGAAGCCAAATGTCTGCCAACTGATCCTCGGCGTCAGGAGTCCAGGTCACGGTGTAGGCCATCATGGCAAATTCTTTGACCTCAATTCCCGAAGGATTTCATGCATTCGGGATCGGTCAAACCCACCCTCACGAACCCAGGCTTCCTCTAATCCTTGCAAATGGGACTGTACTTGCTCGCTGGTATAGTGAGGTCCAGGTGAGGCCGCGCGCCTTTTGAGTTCAGCAATGAATTCCCCGGTCAGTTCCGGTTCAATCGTCCGTAGAACATTGCCCTGAGGATCGCATAATTGAAGGGGTTCTAGCGCTTGGCGAATTAGGCGCGCCTGCTCCTCCGTTAAAACAAGCTGGGTCATTTTGCCCTCCTTCCCTTATCAAGTATACCTAACTTCCTTCCCTAGTTCCCAATGTACTTGGCATACAAAGTTCGTGCTTTATCTACGTCATCCGTTCCCTTAATAATGGCCCGACCGTCGGGAAAGACTGTGAAATCATAGCTATCCACTTGGAACTTGAGCAGGAAGCGGTTGTAGGCGACCGTGCCGAGTGTTGCGAGATGGCGGGCTAGATCGTCGAAGTTCAGACGGGACGCGGTGCGATGGGCCACTTGCACGGCATTACGGCCGCACAAGCTCGTCGTATGCGAGCCCATATCGCCATCGAGCCATTCGAACCGCTTTCGTTGACAACAGGGGCAATCGACCTTACCCAGGAGCGGAGCAATTTTGATTCGTTTCTGAACATTGTCCCAGACATCGAAGTAGAGCAGGTCTCGATTAACTTTATCAAGTCGCCCGGCCAGGATTTTGAACGCCTCCGTGGCCTGGTAACTGGCAATGATATTGACGATAGGCCCGAGCACGCCGGCGGTTTCGCAGGTGCCCGCTTCGCCCGGCGCGGGGGCCGCTTCGAAAACACAGCGCAGACAAGGGGTCTGCCCGGGAAGAATCGTCATGGTCTGGCCGTGACTGCCTATGCACCCGCCGTAAATCCAAGGTTTGCCAAGCATCACGGCCACATCGTTAATGAGATATCGAATCTCGAAATTGTCGGTGCCGTCGAGGATGAGATCGGCATCTTGGGCCAGCTCCAAAATGTTGGTGCGGTCAATGTCCGTGACGATTGGCTCGATATGGACGCTGGAGTTAATCGCCTCCAATTTACGCGCGGCGGCTTCAGCCTTCGGCAAATTTTCCGCCACATCCTGTTCATCAAACAGGACCTGCCGCTGGAGATTGCTCGTTTCAATGAAGTCCCGATCGATAAGACGAAGATAGCCGACGCCTGCGCGGACGAGAGCGTTAGCCAGCACCGTGCCCAGCGCGCCGCATCCGCACAGCGTCACCCGGCTTTGCAATAGACGCCGCTGGCCGTCTTCGCGCATGCCCGGGAAGCGGATCTGACGACTGTAGCGTTCCAAGGATTCGTCCATTAACGGCCTCGCGGATGATGATCGTTTAGCGGCGAGCCTCCGGCGAGCGCTTCGCAATGCGCATCCCGGAGGCTCGCGGCTCAACGAAAGCTGCCTTTTATTTCACGCCGTAGTTTTCAAGAAGTTCTTTAAGAAACCGTACTTGTTGCTTGGGCCATCCTTGTTGGCGAGCGTAACCGGCGAGAGTCTCCAGGTCTTCGCGGATCCTTTGTAAACGTGGTCCCTCGAGTCGTTGAAAATACCCGGCAATGTATTCCATCGCTTCTTGAGCGGCGGCAGGATTGACAACGGCTTCCTCAGACCCGTCAAAAAATACGATGGCATGCAGCGCGGCCAAGAAAAGCGGATCGACGCCCAGTGCAGCCGGGATGAGGGGAAAGACGGCCGCTCCCTCGGGCACACTTCGTTCCGTTTCCTCGGGTTCGCTAGCCACCGGCCACCGCGGGTATGATCGACAATTCATCGCCGTCTTTTACCGCCGTGGCGAGATTGTCCAGATAACGAATGTCTTCGTCGTTTAAGTACAGGTTGATGTATTGCCGGACGCGACCACCATCGAAGATCTTAGATTTGATCGCCGGATACCTTTGCCCCAGGTTTTCCAAAACCGTCTGAACGGTTGTGCCAGCAACCTCTACACTGGCCTGGTTCTCCGTGTGCGGCCGCATGGGCGTCGGGATCTGAATCTTAATTGCCATGGAAACTCCAATTCGAGTCGACTTAAACGAGAGCAGGCTCGGCGATGCGGGCCTCATCAACCAACGGTTCAAACGCCGCTAGCGAAGGTTCGATGATGGCTGGTTGTTCTAGGGCTTCCGCCACAGCATCTTGGGTCTTGAGCCCGTTGCCCGTAATGCAAAGGACAATTTCTTCATCGCGCGGAATTCGGCCCTGCTCGATTAATTTGCGCGCCACAGCCAACGTGACGCCGCCGGCCGTCTCGGCAAAAATGCCTTCGGTGCGGCCTAGGAGCATCATGGCTTCCACGATCTCGGGGTCGGCAATGTCTTCCCCCCAGCCGCCGCTCTCGCGCATGATTTTGGAGGCAAAGAATCCGTCCGCCGGGTCCCCGATAGCCAGCGATTTGGCGATCGTGTTCGGCTTGCGGATCGGTTTATGCGTATCGCGGCCGTTTTTGACCATGTCTGTGATCGGGTTGCAGCCGGTCGCCTGAGCTCCGTAGATCTTGCATTCCGGATCGTCGATCAGGCCGATTTGCGATAGTTCCTGGAATGCCTTGTGGATTTTGCCGATCAAACTGCCGCCTGCCATCGGGACGACGACATGCTGCGGCACACGCCAACCCAACTGTTCAGCGATCTCATAACCCATCGTTTTGGATCCCTCGGCGTAGAACGGCCGCAGGTTGATATTGACGAAGCCCCAGCCGTATTTGAAGGCGATCTGTGTGCAAAGTCTGTTGACTTGATCGTATGTGCCGTTGACGCGGATAACCTTGGCCCCGTAGACGCTCGTACTCAGGATTTTAGCTTTCTCGAGGTCGGCCGGCACAAGGATATAACTTTCCAGTCCAGCGGCGGCCGCATTGGCAGCTACGCTGTTGGCCAGATTGCCTGTCGAAGCGCAGCCCACGGTCTTGAATCCGAACTCGCAGGCCTTGCTCAGCGCGACTGCAACCACACGATCTTTGAATGAGAGGGTTGGGAAGTTGACGGCATCGTTCTTGATCCACAGCTTTTTGACGCCCAAGGCGTCGGCCAGGCGATTGGCCCGGACAAGCGGCGTGAAGCCAACCTGCTTTCCCACCGCGGGCTCGCCGTCGATAGGCAACAATTCCTGATAGCGCCACATGGTCGGAGCGCGTGCCTCGATCTTGGTTCGACACAGAACTCGGCCAATGGCGGCATAATCGTAATCGACTTCCAGCGGTCCGAAGTCTTCGGTGCAAAAGTTGAGCGGCTCTTTGGGATACAGCTTGCCGCAGAGACGACACTTCAGCCCGCGCACGAAATCACTTGACACTTCCAGACTCCTCCTAAAACCCGTCACGACTAGCCTTTGAATCCTTGACGGCCCATCACTAAGGCTGATCGCTCATTATTGGACGCTAATTGCTAGTTGGTCAGTATCGTCCAGAAGGGGACCGGCGAAGAGGTCTACAAAAAAACCTCTTCCGGTCTGTAGAGAAGAAGAGGCGTGCGGAGCACACGATCTTATCTCTCCCGGCCATACCGGGGGGAGTTAGCACCAGCATTGCCTGGGAGGCAACCGGTTGCTGTGGCGTCGCAGGGCCCTATCCCTCAGCCACTCTGGATAAGATACGAACCAAGTTGTCAATGAAGATTGTAGAAGCGAGGGCTGGGCCAAGCAATCCAAATTCCCCCAAAAACGAAAAATCTACGTTCCGCCCGGCTTCCTTTACACCTTTGGCTGCGTTGTCAGGCGGCATGCTAAATGCGATACTCCCTGAAAGGTCCCTAGCAGGGCATCAAATCCGGTAAACCGAGGGAGAATCGACGAAGAGCCCCATGAACTTGAAATTCGCCTTTCGCGCTCTGGCGCATCGCAATTTCCAACTGTTCTTCGCCGGCCAAACGATCTCCTTGATCGGCACCTGGATGCAGCAGGTGGCCATGGCGTGGCTGGTCTTTCTCAAGACGCGCGGTGAAGGGGAAGGGCAGTCCACCCTCTGGCTGGGCGTTGTCGGGTTCACCAGCCAAGTGCCGGCGTTTTTTCTGGCGCCGGTCGCCGGCGTGCTCGTCGATCACTGGAATCGGCACCGGCTTATCCTGACCACGCAAACTCTGGCGATGGTTCAGGCGTTCATCTTGGCCGGCCTGACGCTGAGCGGCATCATCGAAGTTTGGCACATTCTTGCTCTAAGCATCTTCATTGGCTTGATCAACGCCTTCGATATGCCCGCCCGCCAAGCGTTTCTTTCGGAAATGATTGGCAACCGAGACGACCTGGCCAATGCCATTGCGCTCAATTCGTCGATGTTCAACGGGGCTCGGCTCATTGGTCCCGCCTTGGCCGGGCTCATTCTCGCCCAGAGAGGTCCGGCCTTTTGCTTCTTGCTCAACGCCGTGAGCTTCGTCGCGGTGCTAATCGCTCTCTGGGTCATGCGTGTCGCTCCGCGGCCGCGGCGCCCGACCCGACCGCCCTTGATCCAGGGTCTTCGTGAAGGATTTCGATACGCATTCGGTTTTCCACCCATTCGATCCCTGCTAATCCAAGTCGCCATGATCAGCATGGCCGGCATGGCGTATTCCACGCTGCTGCCGGTTTATGCCACGCTGTTCAGCAGGCCGGTTTTGGGCGGCGATGCGGGCACATTCGGCTTCCTGACCACGGCGGCCGGGATCGGAGCGTTGACTGGAGCGATTTACTTGGCCGTTCGTAAAAACGTATTGGGCCTGGGCCGCTGGGTCATGATTGCCGGCTCCTTGTGCGGCCTGGGCATGCTGGCATTTTCTTTCGCGGGCAGCGTCTGGTTAGCCATGGCTTTACTGGCCGTAATCGGCTTTGGAATGATGGTCCAGATGGGCGCCAGCAATACCATGCTGCAAACCATTGTCGACGAAGATAAACGCGGTCGGGTGCTCAGCCTTTACACGATGGCGTTTATGGGCATGGCGCCCTTGGGCAGCCTGATCGCCGGCTCTCTGGCCGATTGGATCGGCCCCAACCCGACATTGCGCGTGAGCGGGCTGGCGTGCTTGACCGCCACGGTGATCTTCGCCCTCCAATATCAGCGTCTGCGATCGCTGGTCCGGCCGATCTACATCAAGATGGGCATACTGCCCGAAATGGCTTCCAGCGTGTATCCGACCCTGGCGCCCGCGGCCCCCCTGAATGGGCAGCCGGGAAGCCTGGAGCCGGCCGTGGAAGAAAGCCCTGTAGCTGCTCAACCGCAATGAGCAACCGTTTTCCGTTTTTCATCCCCCTGCCACCCCTGGTGAAAAACGGAACCCACTTAGTGAAAAACGGAATCCAAAGTGTTGCCTCGCCTAGGAAGCCCCTTCGATTTGGTTCTCACCATTTCGCCTGACCCCCCGTGGAAAGAAATGGAAAGCATTTGGGAGCTTAGACTCGTCGGCGCCGGACGCCTGAACCCCAGGCTAGGTCCATCCCCATCCTTGCTTCATCTTCTTGATCCTCTTAATATCCACCATGGCAGAACCAGCGCATAAAGCGGGAGGAGCAGATCCATGCGAACCAAAGGAGCCAATGGCGTGGGCAGAATAAGCGTCGAGTTCGAAGTTGCCAATAACGACGATCTCGCCTTGGCCCGACGCGGGGCTTTGCCACCCGATAAGGTTCGTCGAATGGTGATCGAAGGCGTCGTCGATTCCGGAGCGGCGATGCTGGTGCTGCCCCAAACCGTGGTCAAGCAATTGGGCCTGCTTCAGGGTGGCAAGATCATTGTTCGTTACGCCGATGGCCGGCGGTCGCAACGCCGCATGGCAGAAGGCGCCTATGTCAATCTCCTTGGTCGTCATGATACTTTTTCGGCCATGGTCGAGCCCAAACGCCAGACCGCCCTCATCGGCGCGATTGTGCTCGAAGCTCTCGACCTTCTCGTGGACTGCAAAAGCCAGCGCGTCGTCCCCCGCGATCCTCGTGGGGCGATTTATGAGATCGAGTGAGCTTTCAGGTGTAGGTTTTTCCACGACCCCGGTAGGGGTCGCAGCCATTAGCCGGTGGTTGAGCGAAGCGACACCACCGGTAGACGATTTCCCATCCAAAACGACCCTGGAAGGGTCGCAGAGACTCCTCGCTTCATGCAGATGCTGTGCATAGTAGGCAATGTTAATGGACGCTGAGGAAAGTCGAGACCGTGGCGACCTATCGGATTTGGAAGATGGCAATCCAAGTGCCTTGCCTTCTGCGACCCCTGGGGGGTCGAATAGACATTATGGCCGTTCTTCCGGTGGTGTCGCTTCGCTCAACCACCGGCTAATGGCTGCGACCTCTCCGAGGTCAAAACCGGCGAACTCGCGGCGAGAATTCAACAAACCTACACCTATGAGGATTGAGTGAGGGGCGGTGGGCGAACTGCCGATGAGTGCCTGGAATTCCCTGCCAGCTCGGCGCAGGCTTTTCGACTTCGCCGTCTCAATTCAGCCAACTTTGCCGCAGCCCGTTCACGGAGCTTCGCCGCGCTGGTTTAAGCCCCGTTCACGGGGCTTGGCCGCGCAGCGGTACTAGGCCCCGGCGTTGACGCCGGGTTGACAATCGGCCTCCCCGGATTCAAACCCCGTTCACGGAGTTTCTCGGTGTGGGGCTTTAGCCATCGCCGCTTGGAGAGCATTACGAGGGATGAGCCCAAGGCTCAAGCCCGACACCGAGAACCCCCGTGAACGGGGCTTCCGGATAGGCCGGCTGTCTGCTCACCCGCCGTCAACGGCGGGCCTATTACCGCTGCGCGGAGAAGCCCCGTAAACGGGGCTAAAACCTACGCGGCCAAGGCCCGTGAGCCCCCAGGCGCTTCAAGCGCTAAGCGCGCCAAATGGCGGCGAGGAAGTTGACCTGGACGACGTAGGAGGTTCCCGCTGAAGGAGAAGGCGAATCAGTTCATTGAGCCAATCAATCTTGCGGATGAGCGAAACAGGCAAAATGACCGGACAGGAACTTTACAAAAAGGCAACACGGCTCGCAAGGAAGGCGGATGAAGAAGGAAGCCCTCTGCCTGTGGATTTATTGAAACAAGCCGCCGGCACGGGCTATGCGCCCGCAATGTACGCCTTGGCAAATTGGCATTTGCACGGCAAAGGGATCAGGAAGGATTTCAAAAAGGCCGTTGTCTTGTTGACGAAGGCAGCCAAAGAAAAATGGGCTCCAGCAGAGTACGACCTAGCTGTCTGTTACGAATTGGGGCAGGGCGTAACGAGATCGAAGAGAAAAGCCTGGCAGTACTATTTGCGGGCTGCCAACAACGGCTTCCGAGACGCGCTCTCCGAAGTCGCTCGTTGCTTTTATTACGGGATTGGGACAAAACGGGATTTTGCCAAAGCCGTGGAGTGGTACAAGAAAGCGGCAAGGCGCGGCGACGTCGAGGCACAATATGTCTTGGGCAGGGCTTACGAACTAGGCGAAGGCGTTGGAATCGATATTCAAAAAGGACTTAACTGGTACAAGAAGGCTGCGACCCAAGGCGACGAAGGAGCGCAAAGGGCTGTCAAAGATCTGACAAGATCTGCATGACGGCGTCCGCAGCTCAACCCAGTGGCGACTAAAGGTGATAGCCCTTTAGCCACTCGAACCCAATAACAGCGAAACGTCAACGGTCTGGCCTGGCCCTTTCACTTGTTCATTCGGATCTCTTTAACCGCAGCAGAAACATCCTGTCCCTGAACGCTCAAGGATAGGCCCTTCAAGTGCTTCATTGCCAGGCCGGTGGCTTGGCCATCGCTTTTGGCGCTTACAATGTCGTCCTTTATGGGCAGCAGGGCCTGCACGATGGCCTGTGCGTCGAGCGTTGCCGGCAGGAGCGACTTAAGCACCGCGATCTCGCGCTCCAACACCGCGACCTGAGGAGCGTCGCCTCGGTTATGGGACCTTAACTGGCTCAGTGTCTCGGTGTTGCTCTCCACCATCTTGCGCAACACTTTTTCAACGTCCGGATCGGGCAGTTCCTTGCCCGATCGCGCTTCCGCAGTCGCGATGTCGCCCAGGATGACCGACAGCAGGTCCTTCTCTTCCCGGTTCCCCGCCCGCCGGGCTTGCTCAAATTTTTGGCGTACGGATTCTTTCAAGCTCATGGGACTCCTCCACTTCATGCTAGGCGCTTGTTTCGTTCCATTCTATCCGCTCCTCCAGCGCTTCGGCGGTAGAATGTAATAGTCTTTTTGAAAGGAACATCATGCGTTATTTAGTGACGGCGCGAGTCCGACCTGGCAAAGAAGCCGATTTGCTTTCCGCTATTGAGAATGAAACGCTGGGGAAAGGTTCCGTGGCGGAAGGCGAGTATTTGCGCAATATGACGGAAGCCAGGCTCATCGAGCAGGGCAAGATCAAATGGGTTGAAGTATGTTTTTGCGATATTCCGCTTGACGAGGAAAGACCTTATTGGGAATCGTTCTTTGATCTCGTTCGCGTTCAAGACGCTCATAGCCGCGCCAAGTGCCGCGACATCAACGGGGAAGAACCGTGGGCGTGCGGCGACTGTGATTGCACCTTACGCCTCGAGCAAAAACTGGCCGGTCGGGGCGAGTCCTTCCTTGAGGCGCTTCGAGCTGTTGTCGCAGAGGGTGCTCCACAAACGTAATTGATTGCCCGCCGATCTTTTGAGATGCGTCAAGGCCGGCCTTGCGCTAGGACAACATTTTGAAAGCTTTGGAAGCCGACGTCGGCTAGGATGAGCCGACCTTAGGGCCTGCTGTCATCCATGCAATAGCTTTGTCCCGAGGCCGCTCTATGCTTGCCGCAATTCCTAATTCTCAGAGCAAAATTCCGCTCTGGCTCAAGGTCCTCTATACCGGTTATCTCGCCATTCTTGTGCCGATATATTGGCACGATTATACGCCGGTCAACTTCTTGTGGTTTTGTGACGTTGCTCTCTTGGTAACATTAATCGCCCTGTGGCTCGAAAGCAGTTTTCTGGCCAGCATGCAAGCCGTGGCCATCACCCTTCCGCAACTCTTGTGGGTCCTCGATTTCATCGTCCGAGCGACTGCGGGGGTCCATATCATCGATCTTACGGAGTATATGTTTGACCCGAGTAAGCCGCTGTTTCTGCGCGCTTTATCGACCTTTCATGGTTGGCTGCCTTTTCTTCTCCTTTGGATGCTGTGGCGGCTCGGCTATGATCGGCGGGCTTGGATTGCTCAGACATTCCTCGCTTGGGCCGTTTTGTGGTCGGCTTATATCTTCGTACAGGACCCGACCAACTCCAACACCGGTCCGGGCAATGTCAACAAGATCGGCGGACCGGCGGATAATGAGTTGCAGCGCTGAATGGATCCGCGACTGTGGGTTGTCGTCCTGATGCTCATTTACCCCCTTGTCATTTACCTGCCGACGCACTTGCTTTTGAAGGCGCTCTTTAGGCGGGGCGAAAGAAAACGCTGAGCCGGCGCCCGGCTTCGTAATTTCGTTAGTATGTCAGAGGGTCGCAGTCGTTAGCCGGTGATCGAGCGCAGCGACACCACCGGTGGACGAATCGATTAATCTACGGCCCCGGTAGGGATCGCAGGGCCATATCTTTACGCCGGAGGCGTTACAGCGATTAGATTAGCCGGTGGTTGAGCGCAGCGACACCACCGGAAAACGATTGCACCAACGTAACGACCCCGGTAGGGGTCGCAGCGTCTCGATGAATGGGAGAAACGCCTCATGGCATCCACCTATTTGAGCCTGCATTACCACCTGGTGTTTCCGACGAAAAATCGCGAACCCGTCATCGCACCGGAATGGCGTTCGCGCCTGCACGAGTATCTGGGTGGAATCATTTCGGGCCTCGGCGGCCATTCGCAGGGCGTCGGCGGCGTGGGCGATCATGTCCACCTTCTGGCCGGCCTAAAGGCGACTCATTGTCTGGCGGACGTGTTGCGTGAGTTGAAAAAGGCTTCCTCAGCATGGGTGCATGAGGAGATCGGCTTTCGAACCTTTGCCTGGCAAGAAGGCTATGCGGCATTCACCGTAAGCGCCCCGACGCGGCCGGCGGTTCAGCAGTACATCGCTAATCAAGAGGAACATCATCGTACGCGCTCATCCCGCGATGAACTGATTGACATGTTGGCCAAGGCCGGAATTGAATACGATCCCCGTTATTTCGAGGAATCGAACGCGGAGGGCGCTGGCGCTGCGACCCCTGCCGGGGTGTGCGCCGTGCAAAGGTGTTGTTTTCCAGTGGGTGCGAATCCCACCCGGCAACTTGATCATTCTAGCCGGTAGCAGTTCAAGAGACTCGGGAGGTAACAAACGGGTCGAAGCCTTGAATGACAAAGGATCGTTTTAGCGATTCAGCGAGCGTGCGGGCCGTAACTTACGTGAACGCCGGGCAGGCCTCGAAAATGGGGTAATGCAGGAGCCGACCCTCCACCCCTGAAGGGGAAGGCCACAGTCGCCGCAGACCGGGGAATGATCCTTGATAGATCGGAAGAGCGCGTGTAGAAAGAGTGT